>JBGSNQ010000175.1:0-12481 GCA_041739525.1 Pseudomonadales bacterium
TCCTGCGGTGCCGGCAGCTCCCGGCAGACCGTCGAAATGCGGAGCTGCAGTGCTATACCAGACCGTGATGAGTCCGCCCGACCCGCCGTGGCCGGCATCGCCGCCGTTGCCGCCGCTTTTGCCGCGTTCGGCTAATCCGAATCCACGCGGTCCGCAGAAGCCGTTACGTCCGGCCGCGCCCGCGTAGCCGCGTTGGCCGTCGCCGCCCGCGCCGCCGTTGGAGGTGATGGTCACCTCGGTGAATTCACCGGCTGCGATATAGGCCGAACCGCCATTGGCGCCATCTTCTCCGGCTGCGCCCGGTCCGTGACCGTCGCGACCGTCCGCGCCGGAAACATCTATCACGCCGTTCGAGATGTGCGGCGCGATCACCACGAGATCGCCGGACGGCACCCAGATGCGGCTGTTGGGGGCAAACACGATCTCGTTCGCGACCAGCACGGCGGGGCTGGTCAAGAGCACGTGTCCGACAACGCGAATCCGCTTCGCAGTGATCACACCGTCGCTCGGCAGTTCGTCCTGCTTCGACGCGTCGAGCACGCGTTCGTCGGCCGCCCCTTCGGCGATATGTTCGCTAACGAGATCGATCTGTGAGTCCGACGTGTGCGGCCATGGAATGAGGATCAACAGCCACATGACGCTGAGCAGCGCGAGACCGACCGGCCACGGATGCGCGAGCGCCAGGTCACGCCAGTGCTCAAAGTTCGTCAGTTTGTCTGGGTGGTCCATATTTGCGTGATGGATCGGGTTGCTTGACGGGTCAGTCGTACTCGCCCCATTTGACCGGTTCTGTCACCCGGTTACCGCGATTCGGCGCACAGATGATCCGCCGACGCGGCCGCGTATCACCGTTGCGCCCGTTGCCATATAGTCGGAGCGAAGGGGGGCGCATGCAAATTCGCTGTACCAAGCCGTGGTTGCCGATCGATGCCGCCGCGCTCGAAGCGCTACCGGGACAACTCGGAATTTTCGAGCTGGCCGACGCATCCGGACGCGTGATTTTCATCGGGCGCGCCGACGCACGCACTCTGTTCGGGTTGCGCAGCGAGGTGACTCAACGCGTGAGTACGATTCCCGAAGCGGCGACCTTCCGTTACGAAGTGACCACCGCATATCACACGCGGCATCTCGAGTTGCTGATGGTGCACCAGGCGGATCACGCCGCACTGCCGAAGTACAACGAACCGATGCCGACGCTCGGCAGACTGTCTCCCGGATGATGCGATGAAGAGGGCAGAAGGATGAACCTGACGTTGACCGAGGAGCAGGACCTGATCGTTTCCATGGTGCGTCGGTTCGTGCGCGAGGAAATCGTGCCGCTCGAACTCAATCTGGATCCCGACGCCGACGAACTGCCTGCGGCAGACCGAGATCGCCTCGTGGCCAAAGTGAAGGAGATGGGGCTCTACGGTCTGGACATTCCGCCCGAGTACGGCGGACCGGAGATCGATCTGCCGACGCGTACGTTGATCGCCATCGAAATGTCGCAGCATCGCGCGGGGCTCTATGCACCGTGTTACAGCGTTTTCGGCGGCGCCGGTCTCGCCCAGCTGTTCGAAGCGAACGACGACCAGAAAACCCGTTATCTGCAACCGATGTTGCGCGGCGAGAAGCGCGGCTTCTTCGGCCTAACGGAACCCTCGGGGGGCAGCGATCCCGCGCGCGCGATTCGCACCCGCGCCGTACGCGACGGCGACGACTGGATCATCAACGGTTCGAAAATCTTCATCTCCGGCGCCGATCGCGCGCAGTTTGGTCTGGTGTTCGCCCGTACCGATCCCGAGAAGGGTCGCGGCGGTGTGACGTGCTTCATCGTCGACACCGATACGCCCGGCTTTCACGTCAGGCGCATCGTGCACACGCTTCGTGCCGCGCGGTACGCAACGGAGCTTTCGTTCGTCGATATGCGGGTGCCGAACGCCAACATACTCGGCAAGCTGAACGGCGGCTTTGCGATCGCGAACGACCGGCTGTCGCGGCAGCGCATTCCGTACGCGGCCGGCTGCATCGGCGTGGCGATACTCGCGCACGAAATGGCGGTGCAATACGCCGGTCAACGCGAGACGTTCGGCGCGACACTGGCAAGTCGTCAGGCAATCCAGTGGATGCTGGTCGACAACGAGATCGACATCGAGAACGCGCGCTGGCTGACCCTGGCCGCGGCCGACCGCGCCGAGCGCGGCGAAGATTTCCGCAAGCAGGCGGCGATGGCGAAACTCGTTGCCACCGAAGGCGCCAGCCGCGTCGTCGACCGCTGCATGCAGATCTACGGCGGCTACGGCGTAACGAAGGATTTCCCGTTCGAACGCTGGTATCGCGAGATGCGCATCCGACGCATCGGCGAAGGTCCGAGTGAAGTGCAGCGACATATCATCGCTCGCGACATTCTCGGTGAGTCTTTGCGCTAGTGAACTAGTTGTTGTGGTTCGGTGCCGGCTGCCAACCCATCACAGCGAGCAGTACGAAAAATCCAATGATGTATGCCAATGTCACGTGCCAGCCGCCTGTCACCCAGCGGCCGACCGACCTGGCTTCCGGGAATATGTTCGACAACGCGACCCCGGCGCTCGATCCGAACCACATCATCGAGCCGCCGAAGCCGACCGTGTATGCGAGCATGCCCCAGTCGTAACCGCCCTGCTTCAGTGCGAGGGCCGTGAGCGGGATGTTGTCGAAGACCGCGGAAATGAAGCCGAGGCCCATCGCGCTGTGCCAAGACGCGGGCGGCAGTTTTTCGACCGGCATCATCGATGCGATGGTGACGAGAGACAGCAGGAAGATGGTTCCCTTGAACGTCTCGGGCAGCAGCGACCAATCCGGCTTGCGCAGCGGTGCAGTGGCAAGAAGCGCAACCCACACGGCCACACCGATCAGCGGGAAGTGATCGAGCACGTCCGGAAACTCGAGGTTCGCGACGACGTTTGCCGAGATTGCGGCGGCGAGAATGATGACGACGATGGCGACGCGGGCCCAGTCGACCGGGGCCCCACGCGTCACTTCGGTGCTGATCGGCGAGTAGCGGTTCTGCTGAATGGCCGCGGGGATACCGGAAACGATCAGCGCGACACCCGCGGCGACGTAAGCATGGAGGACGTTCAGGGGACTTACGCCGTCGATCCACATCATGGTGGTCGTCGTGTCGCCCACGACGCTGCCAGCACCGCCGGCGTTCGACGCCGCGACGATGCCGGCCAGATAGCCGATGTGCACTTTGCCGCGAAAGACGACGTTCGCCATGGTGCCGCCGATCAACGCGGCGGCGATGTTGTCGAGAAACGACGACAACACGAAGACGATGACCAGCAGCGCGAATCCGCCTTTCCATTCGCTTGGGAGGAAACGTGGCAATTCTGCTGGAATTCGCGATTCTTCGAAGTGTTTGGAAAGCAGTGCGAACCCCATCAACAGACCCAACAGGTTCGTCAGGATCACCCACTCGTGTTCCAGGTGATGAACCAGACCGATGACGCCCGTGCCTGTCTTGAATCCCGTGAAGAACAACTTGTAGAGAGTCACGACCGCCAGACCGGTCAGCGCGACGTAGAGTGTCTGGTGATGGAACAGCGCAACGCCGGCGAGTGTCATTGCGAATAGCGCGAATTCGATCGGCGCACCGTATGTCACGGCGCCGATCGCGACGATTCCGGCGAGCAGAAAGAGGCCTCGTTCGCGGGACAGAACCCGCACGACAGAGCTGGACATACTTGGATTCCCCCAGGGCGTCCATTGCGGACCGGGGGATTATAGGCACGCTTTCGCTCTACTGCATCAGCCAACGATTCCGCTGGAACGCGTCACCGGGTTAGACTGCTCGCTTCGCCGCTGGAGATCGCGCTATGTATCGGATCCTCGTTGGGGTCGATGGCTCGGAACATGCCGATCGAGCGGCCCAGTTCGCCGTCGACCTTGCAAAACGTATCGACACTGCAGAACTGCAGCTCGTCAATGTCCAGGAACCCCCCGAAGAGTCTCAGACGCACGGGCTCGCGCGCGATGCAATCCGACAGCATCGCGAGACGCTCGCCGTCGCAACAGGTACTACGGCCAAAGCGATGGCTGCCGCCGCAGGCGTGCCCTGCACGTTCGAGTGGCACTTCGGTGATCCGGCGGAAGTCCTCGTGAATGCGGCGAGCAGCATGCAGTGCGCGCTCATCGTCATGGGGTCGCGGGGTGCCGGTGCGATCCAGAACCTGCTGCTCGGATCGGCCGCGCAGAAGGCTCTGCATCTCTCGAGTGTGCCGGTGACTCTGGTCAAATGACTCGCTTGAGACATGCGTAGCGGATGGACCGTGGCATAAGATAGAGTGCACGACGACTAATAACTCGAGGGAGAGGCGGGTGATGTTTCGCATCAGGCGCGGGCTCGATTTGCCCATAGCGGGCGAGCCTACGCAGCAGATCGGCGATCTGAAGCAACCTCAGCGGGTTGCATTGGTGGGCGCGGATTACCCCGGTCTGAAACCCACGCTGCACGTCGCAGAAGGCGAGCATGTCAAACGTGGACAGACACTGTTCACCGACAAGAAAAACGAAACCGTGCGTTACACGGCGCCGATGTCAGGCACCGTCGCTGCCATCAACCGTGGTGACCGGCGGTCGTTCATTTCACTGGAGATTGCCGTCGACCCGGGTGCACCGGACGAAGTGACCTTTCGCGCATACGAAGCTGCGGAACTCGCTGCCCTTTCGCGTGAAGAAGTATCTTCGAACCTGCTCGAGTCGGGATTGTGGACCGCTTTGCGCGCGCGACCGTACGACAAGGTTCCGGACCCGAACACGGTTCCACATGCAATCTTCGTCAACGCGATGGACACCAATCCGTTGGCAGCGAATCCCGACGTCGTGACAGCAGGTCGCGACCATGCGTTCAGAAACGGTGTGATGGCGCTGACGCGATTGACCGATGGGCTCGTGTACATCTGCCGCGCGCGCGGCAGCACTGCGTCCCGCATAGCGGACATTGATCGCGCATCCGAGCAGGAATTCCACGGCCCGCATCCGTCGGGACTCGTGGGCACACACATTCATCTGCTCGATCCGGTCGGGGCGCACAAGACCGTGTGGCATCTGAACTACCAGGATGCCATCGCGATCGGCGAGCTGTTCGCCACCGGCAAGCTCGATTCGACCCGTGTGATCTCGCTTGCCGGGCCGCAAGTCCGCTCGCCGCGACTGGTTCGCACCTGCCTCGGTGCCGCGAGCGACGATCTCACGCGCGGCGAATTGTTCGACGGCGAAAACCGCATCGTCTCGGGATCAGCTCTGCACGGCGCGGTGTGTGACGGGCCCGTCGCCTACCTGGGCCGCTATTCGCTGCAGATCACGGTGTTGCAGGAAGGCCGCGAGCGCCACCTGCTGCGGTACGTTCAGCCAGGGCGCGAGATGCACAGCGTAACGAACCTGGTTACGGGCAAGTTCCGCCCCGGCCATCGTTTTCGATTCACCACCACCACGAACGGCAGCGCGCGTGCGATGGTCCCCATCGGCACGTACGAAGAGGTAATGCCGCTCGATATCGAGCCGACGTTCCTGCTGCGCTACCTGATCGTTGGCGACACCGACCGTGCGGTACAGCTGGGCGCGCTCGAGCTGGGTGAGGAAGATCTCGCGCTATGCACCTACGTTTGCCCCGGAAAGTATGAGTACGGACCCATCCTGCGCGACGTGCTGACCCGAATCGAAGTCGAGGGTTGAGCATGTCTCTGCGCAGTTATATCGATACGAACATCGCGCCGCATTTTCGCAAAGGTGGCCGCTACGAGCGGTTCTACACGTTCTACGAAATGTTCGACACGATGCTGTACAGCCCACCGAACGTCACACACGGTGAAACGCACGTCCGCGACGCGATCGATCTGAAGCGCATCATGATGACCGTGTGGTTCTGTGCGTGGCCGGCAATGCTGTTCGGCATCTGGAACGTCGGCCTGCAGGCAAACACGTTGATTGCCGCTGGCTCTGGTGCAGAACCGATTCCGGGCTGGCGCACTGATGTCGTGGCAGCGCTCACCGGATTCGATCCGGCGAGTTTCTCTGCGAATTTCCTGCACGGCCTCGTGTATTACCTGCCAATCGTAGTCGTGACTTATGTCGGCGGATTCCTGTGGGAAGGCCTGTTCGCATGGAAGCGCGGTCACGAAATCAACGAAGGTTTCTTCGTAACCGGCATCCTGTTCTCGCTGACGCTACCGCCAACGATTCCGTTATGGCTCGTCTTCTTTGGGATCACGTTCGGTGTGGTCATCGGCAAGGAAGTGTTCGGGGGCACGGGAAAGAACTTTCTCAATCCCGCGCTGGTTGGACGCGTATTTCTGTTCTTTGCCTATCCCGCGTACATGACCGGTGACACGGTGTGGACCGCCGTCGACAACTACACGGGCGCTACGGCGCTTGCGACTGCAAAAGGCGCAGATCTCGCCGTCGGCAGCGTCGCCGCGCTCGAGCAGGCCGGCATCCAATGGAAGGACACGTTCTTCGGCACCACCCCCGGCTCGATCGGCGAAACCTCTACACTGATGATTGCCATCGGCGGCGTCGCTCTGGTCTTCTTCAAGGTGGCGTCGTGGCGGATCATGGCGGCCGTCGTCGTCGGTATGATGGCGTCGACGCTGCTGTTCAACACCATTGGCAGCGATACGAATCCCATGTTTGCGTTGCCGTGGTATTGGCATCTGACGGTGGGCGGGTTCGCGTTCGGGGTCGTTTATATGGCGACCGATCCGGTCTCCGCTGCGATGACCGACGCGGGAAAGTGGATTTATGGAATTCTCATCGGGTTCATGGTTGCGATGATCCGTGTAGTGAACCCCGCGTATCCGGAAGGAATGATGCTCGCGATCCTGTTCGGTAACCTGTCGGCGCCGATCATCGACTACTGCGTGCTGCAGGCAAACATCCGCAGGAGGCTGGCGCGCGAACATGTCGTCTGAAGCAACGTCAAATCCGGATTCGATACAGCGCGTTCTGATCGTCGCGATCTCGGTATGCCTGGTGTGTTCGATCTTCGTAGCCGGCTCGGTAGTTGCGTTGCGTCCACTCCAGGCCGTGAACAAGAACCTGGATACGCAACGCAACATTCTCATCGCAGCAGGCCTTTATCAGCCGAAGATGAACGTCGCCGAGGTCTTCGATCAGCGTATCGAAGTCAAGCTGGTTGACCTTCGCACCGGCGAAATCGCAGATCCCGCCGCGGCAGGGATCTCGGACGTAATCGCTTACGATCAGCGCGTCGCGACGAAGGATCCGAAGCTCAGCGCACCGATCGACCGCGACACCGATATCGCCGGGCTCAAGCGGAAGGCTTACTACGCGAAGATCTACCTCATCAAGGAGCCCGGCAGTTCGCAGCAGAAGGTGGTGTTGCCGATCTCGGGTTACGGATTGTGGTCGACGCTCTACGGTTACATCGTGCTCGGCGACGATCTCGATACGGTGGTCGGCATCACTTTTACCGACCATGGCGAAACGCCGGGGCTCGGCGGCGAGGTCGACAATCCAAAATGGCAAGCGCAATGGCCTGGCAAGCAGATCTATGATGCCGACGGCAAGGTTGTGGCGGCGTTGAAGAAGGGCGGCGTCGATGCTCACAGTGAATTCGACAAGGCGCATCTGGTGGACGCGCTTGCGGGCGCGACGATCACCAGCAATGGCGTGAATCGCCTGATCAAGTATTGGCTCGGTGACCAGGGTTTCGGTCCATTCCTCAAAAGACTGAAAGCGGAGAAAGCGTAGCAATGGCGAACACACTGACCGCGAAGGAAGCACTCTTCGAACCGGTCTTCAACAACAACCCCGTGATGTTTCAGATTCTCGGCATCTGCTCGGCGCTGGCGGTGACCGGGAAGCTGGAAACGGCGATTGCGATGGCGATCGCTCTGACGCTCGTAACGGGCTTCTCGAACCTGTTCATTTCGATGGTGCGCAACGTCACCCCGTCGAGCATTCGAATGATCGTGCAGATGGTGATCATTTCGACGTTGGTCATATTCGTGGACCAGTTGCTGCGCGCTTATGCTTTTGCGATCAGCAAGCAACTGTCCGTGTTCGTCGGTTTGATCATCACCAACTGCATCGTAATGGGGCGGGCCGAAGCCTTCGCAATGAAGAACCCGCCGGTCATCAGCTTCTTCGACGGCATCGGCAACGGCCTCGGTTATAGCGCGCTGCTGCTGACGCTGGCCACGTTCCGCGAGCTCTTCGGCTCCGGGAAACTGCTTGGCTTCGAAGTACTGCCGCTCGCAAAAGACGGCGGATGGTACGTTCCGAACGGATTGCTGCTGTTGCCGCCATCGGCGTTCTTTCTGATCGGCCTGCTGATCTGGGCGCTCCGGACGTGGAAAACGAGTCAACAGGAGAAGCCGGAGTTCGTGATTGCTCCGGCGAGCCGCAGCGCCTCGGCACATTGATACCGGTGTTGTAGAGATCTGACGTATGGAACTGTATCTGAGCCTCTTCGTGCGCAGCGTGTTCATCGAGAACATGGCGCTCGCGTTCTTTCTCGGGATGTGTTCGTTCATCGCGTTGTCGAAAAAGATCGAGACGGCGGTGGGTCTTGGCATTGCGGTAGTCGTCGTGCAGGCGATCACCGTTCCAGCGAACAATCTGGTGCTGAATCATCTGCTGAAGCCCGGTGCGCTCTCGTGGGCGGGACTGGGCGACGTCGATCTCACGTTCCTTAGCTTTCTCACTTTCATCGGCGTAATCGCGGCGATCGTGCAGATTCTCGAGATGAGCCTCGACAAGTACTTTCCGCCGCTCTACAACGCGCTCGGCATCTTTCTGCCGCTCATCACCGTCAACTGCGTGATTTTGGCCGGCTCACTCTTCATGGACCAGCGCGACTACACATTTCCGGAGAGCGTCGTGTACGGATTCGGGTCCGGAATATCGTGGGCGATCGCGATAGTTTTCCTTGCCGGCGTTAGAGAAAAGCTCAAGTACAGTGACATTCCGCCCGGTCTTCGCGGGTTGGGCAGTACGTTCATTATCGTGGGTCTGATGGCCATGGGCTTCATGTCGTTCGCGGGCGTGCAGCTCTAGCAGTTTCATTGAGGGGAGATTCCGCATGATGGCGGGTATCGACATGTCCATCATTTATGCCGGCGTCGGCATGTTCACGGCGATTGTCCTCGCGCTGATTGCCATCATCCTCACGGCTCGAGCAAGTCTGGTCAGCTCGGGCAACGTGCACATCGACATCAACAACGACGCGGAGCGCGCGCTCGATTGCAGCGCCGGCGGCAAGTTGCTGTTCACGCTGGCGCAACGAGGCGTGTTCCTGTCCTCTGCGTGCGGCGGCGGCGGCACATGCGGGCAGTGCAAGGTGAAAATCCTGGCCGGCGGCGGGGACGTGCTGCCGACCGAGATGAACCACCTGAACAAGCGCCAGGTGCGCGAGGGTTGGCGGCTGGGGTGCCAGGTGGCCGTTAAGCAGGATCTGAAGATCGAAGTGCCGCAGGAGTTCCTTGGCGTCAAACGTTGGGAGTGCTCGGTGGTTTCCAACAACAACGTCGCGACCTTCATCAAGGAACTGGTGCTCGCGTTGCCCGAAGGGGAGGTGGTGAACTTTCGCGCGGGTGGGTTCGTTCAGCTCGAGTGTCCGCCGCACGACGTGAATTTCAGCGACTTCGACATCGCCCCGGAATATCGGGGCGACTGGGAGCGGTTCGGTTTCTTCAAGCTGCGCTCGACCTCGGACGAGATGGTCACGCGCGCCTATTCGATGGCGAACTATCCCGACGAACGGGGCATTCTGAAGTTCAACATTCGCGTGGCGACGCCACCGCCGCGGACCGAGGGGCTGCCGCCTGGAAAGATGTCGAGTTGGACGTTCAGCCTCAAACCGGGCGACAAGGTGACGGTGTACGGCCCGTTCGGCGAGTTCTTCGCCAAAGATACGAAGGCTGAGATGGTGTTCATCGGCGGCGGTGCCGGAATGGCGCCGATGCGATCGCATATCTTCGACCAGCTGAAGCGCATCAAGACCGATCGCAAGATCTCATTCTGGTATGGCGCGCGATCGATGCGGGAGTCCTTCTACGACGACGAATACGATCAACTTCAAGCCGAGAATCCGAATTTCAAATGGTATCTCGCGTTGTCGGAGCCGCAGCCGGAGGACAACTGGACGGGCTATACCGGTTTCATTCACAACGTCGTTTACGAAAACTATCTGAAGAATCATCCTGCACCGGAGGATTGCGAGTATTACCTGTGCGGACCGCCGATGATGAACTCGGCCGTTCTGAAGATGCTGGCTGACCTCGGTGTCGAGCGCGACAACATTCTCTTCGACGACTTCGGTGGATAGTGATGGTGGGCAAACAAAGGGCCGGTCATCCGGCCCTTTGTTTTTGGGGGTGACGACCGGCAAGGCGATTCGTTTCGCTGTCGCGTTGCTGCTTCTTGGCGGCGCTGCGTTCGAGCTCTCGCGCCGTAACGCGGCGCCACAGGTCCATGACGTCGGAGGCTTCACGATGGGCTCCACGTGGAGCGCCCGCGTGGTGGGGCCGCCGGCACTCAATGTCGTCGAACTGCGATCCGGCATCGAGGCCGAACTCGGCGAACTCGACCGGCAACTCAGCGGCTATCGCGACGCCGCCGAGTTGTCGCAACTCAATCGCATGCCGGTCGGCGAGTGGCGGTCGCTGCCGGAACACCTCGGCGCGGTGATCCGGTTCGGGCAGCAGCTGCATGACGATACCGACGGTGAGTTCGACATGACCGTTAAGCCGCTGGTCAATCTGTGGGGGTTCGGTGCCGCCGAGCCGCGTACGGAACTGCCCAGCGACGCCGAGGTCGCTGCGGCGCGCGCGCGGTTGGGCAGCGACCGCATCGAGATATCCGAAGACGGCGCGCGCATCAGAAGGCAGAGTGACGTCTCCATCGACGTCGACGCGATCGCTCCGGGCTATGCTGCGGACGTGATTGCATCCTGGCTGACGGCACGTGGGCTTCCCGACCATCTGGTGGACATCGGCGGAGAGTTGCGCGCAGACGGCCATCGACCTGACGGCAGTGAGTGGCGGGTCGGCATCGAGCGTCCCATGATCGAGCGGGGCAACCTCGAAGAGGTGGTTGTGGTCAGCAACTGTGCGCTTGCGACGTCGGGGGACTACCGGGCGTTCGTCGAGATCGGCGGTAAGCGCTACTCGCACACGATCGATCCCTCGACCGGACGCCCCGTAGATCACAATCTGGCGTCCGTCACCGTCATTGCGCCGTCGGGTCTCGAAGCGGATGGTTATGCTACGGCGCTGATGGTGCTCGGGCCTGATCGTGGCATGGCGTGGGCGGATGCGAGAGGACTAGCCGTCTACATGATCCTGCATGGGCCGGACGGCACGTTGAACGAGCGTTACAATGCGGCCTTCGCGCCGCGTCTGGTCGCGAAGTAGGAGGTCCGATGACGACGCTATTGCTGACGGTATTGGTTGCGCTGCTCGTCTTCGGGGCGATGTCGATCGGGATCATCTTCGGTCGGCAGCCCATTAAAGGGTCCTGTGGGGGAATGAGCGCGATGGCGGGTGATACATCGTGCGCGGTGTGCGGCGGCAACCCTGCAAAATGCCCTGAAGGGGACGCGACGAACCGCGTGACCAGAGCGCCCGAGATCTACGATCCGAAGCAATCCCGCTGACCCGGATTGCAGCTTGAGGCACGAGCGTCCGAGTGTCAGACTCGGGTCGGATTCACGCTTGGGGGTAGGAGTGCAAACAACGGTACAGGATCTGCTGAAGCAGAAAGGCAGCGTCGTGAACAGCGTACGCGCCAACTGCAGCGTGTTCGACGTGGTTCATCAATTCATCGAACACAACATCGGCGCGGTGCTTGTGATGAATGGGGCGGAACTCGTCGGCATCGTGTCGGAACGGGACGTAGCGCGCAACGTCGTACTCGAAACGAAGACCGAACGTGAAACGGCGGTCACCGAGATCATGTCGCGCGATGTGACTACCGTGCGACCGGATGCGACGGTTGATGAGTGCATGGCACTCATGACGGACAAGCGCGTGCGCCATTTGCCGGTGATCGACGGCATCCGCGTGGTCGGCATCGTGTCGATCGGCGACCTCGTCAACTCAATGCTCAAGCAAAAGCAGTTCGTTATCGATCAACTGGAAGGCTACATTACCGGTCGCGTCTGAGCCCCGTTAAACGAGGGCACTGTCCGCGATTGCGCCGACCAGAAAGAACGGCTGCTCAGTCATTCGAGCGCGTTTCAGAGTTTACCCTGCAGTTCTGCAGCCATTGCGCGAAGCGCCCCTCTGTTTCGTCGGCAGAGAGGCGAGGTTCGAACACGCGGTCTATGCGCCGTAGTGTCGCGCCTTGATCGGCCGCCCAGAGTCCCGCTGCTGCGCCAGCACCTATGGCTGCCCCCAGCGCGGTCGCCTCCGCCACGGCGAGGCGCTCGACTGCGGTCCCGAGAACGTCGGCCTGAATCTGCATCAACGGGTCGCTGCGCGACGCACCGCCGTCGGCG
>JBGSNQ010000186.1:0-10771 GCA_041739525.1 Pseudomonadales bacterium
CTCCGGCTTCCGCGGCGAGCGCGGCACCGGTCGTCGCGGCTGCCACTGCCACCGTCGACCCACGCTACGTACCGCACGACGACCGCGGCGCGCACCGCATCACCAGCGACGGCAACGACCGTTTGAGTTTCGTGTTCACGGACGATTGCTGGGTGGAGATAAAGGACGCTCAGGGCGGCAGCGTGTACAGCAATCTGAGCAAATCCGGCGACGCGCTCGAACTGATAGGCAGGCCGCCGTTTCACATCCTCCTCGGCAATGCACCCGCCGTAACGCTCGCGTTCAACGGCGAGCGCGTGGCCCTGTCTCCGCACACGCGTAACAACGTCGGCACGCTGGTGCTGGGTCAATAGGGGCGCCATCGTGCAATCGGTCAGAGGCATGCGCGATCTGCTGCCGCCGGAAGTGCGCCGGTGGCAAAGCGTGGAGCGCGCAGCGATTCGTTCGCTGGAATCGTTCGGCTACGAGGAAATTCGGCTGCCCCTGCTCGAGCCAACGGAACTCTTCAGCCGCGGTCTCGGCGAAGCAACCGACGCGGTAGAGAAGGAGATGTACAACCTGTCCGACCGCGACGGCGAACAGTTGTCGTTGCGTCCGGAAGGTACGGCGAGTTGTGTCAGGGCGTGTCTGCAACACGGCCTGATCTTCAATCAGACGCAGCGCCTCTGGTATCGAGGCTCGATGTTCCGTTACGAGAGGCCGCAGAAAGGCCGTTATCGGCAGTTCGAGCAGATCGGCGCCGAAGCGTTCGGTATGGCCGGGCCGGACGTAGATGCCGAACTGATTCAGATGTCGGCATCGCTGTTTCAGTCGCTTGGCGTTTCGCGGGAGTTGCGGCTCGAACTCAACACGCTCGGCTCGGCGAGTTCGAGGCGTTCATATCGCGATGCGCTCGTGAACTATCTGACTCCGCTGCGCGCTGAACTCGACTCCGACAGCCAGCGTCGGCTCGATCGCAATCCGCTGCGGATTCTCGACAGCAAGGATCAGAAGACACAGGCGCTGCTCGAAGGAGCACCATCCCTGAAGGATCACCTCGACGCCGACTCGAAGGCACACTTCGACGGGTTGAAGCGTCTGCTCGACGCACTGCAGATCGGCTACGTGATCAATCCGCGCCTCGTGCGCGGACTCGATTACTACACGCATACCGTGTTCGAATGGGTAACCGAGGCACTCGGCTCGCAAGGCACGGTGTGTGCGGGTGGGCGCTACGACGGTCTCGTGGAACAACTCGGCGGTCGACCCACTCCCGGCGCGGGCTTCGCGATCGGTGTGGACCGCCTGGTGTTGTTGCACGAAGCAATGGCGCTCGATGTGCGTGCGGAACCGATCGACGGTTACTGCGTGATACTCGACGATGCGCATACGACCTGGGCGATGTCGGTGTGTCAGCGCGTACGTGACGCGTTGCCTGACGTGCGGCTGAGA
Source organism: Pseudomonadales bacterium (assembly GCA_041739525.1). Classification (GTDB taxonomy): domain Bacteria; phylum Pseudomonadota; class Gammaproteobacteria; order Pseudomonadales; family Azotimanducaceae; genus DATJGR01. Next base: position 1,432 of record JBGSNQ010000186.1, read on the forward strand.
ACGAATGCCGGCGGCGGCAAACTCAAGAATCAGATGAAGCGAGCGGATACGAGCGGGGCGACGTGGGCCCTGATCGTTGGCGAAGATGAAGTGGCGAACAACGAAGTCACATTGAAATGGTTGCGCGCCGATGCGCCTCAGGAGCGGTTGTCGCCAACCGCACTGATCGAGCGACTGGCCGCCTGGATCGACGGAGGGAAGTAACGCGTGTCGGAATACATGAATGACGACGATCGGGTGCTGGTGCTGCGCCGATGGTGGGAAAGCAATGCAGCATCGATGCTCGTGTCGCTGGTGCTCGTCATCGGCGGAGTGATCGGCTGGCGCTGGTACAACGACTACACGCAGACGCGCGAAGAGGCCGCTTCTTCCACGTATCAACGCTACATGGAAGCGCGGCAACGCGATGCGAAGCCTGAGGAAGTGGCCACGATTCTCGCCACGCTCGACAACGACTTCAGCAAGACAGGCTATCGTGCTTTCTCGTTGTTCTATCGCGCTCACGACGCCGTTGAGGCGCAAGACTACGCGAAGGCCACTCAGTATCTCGAGACGGTCATCAACGAGACGAAAGACGATCGTTTGCGCGATGTGGCCCGACTGCGGGTCGCACGTCTGCAGGTGCAAGCCGGCAACACCGACGCGGCGCTCGAAACGCTGCGCAAGATCACCGGGCAGGGTTTCCGCTCGTACGTTGCGGAATTGAAGGGCGACATCCTGCTCGGTCAGAACAAGGTCGATGAGGCGCGCGAAGCCTATCAGGCCGCAGCGGCCGCGGCGGAAGGCGGTGAGGTGCAGCCCGTGCTGCAGATGAAGATCACCGATCTCGCCAAACAGGAAGTGACACCAGAAGCGGCAGCCGATGCGCCACCGGCAGGGGCACCGAAAACCGATGCGCCTGCACCGTAACCTCTACGCGCTCGTTGGGATTGCACTGCTGAGTTCCGGCTGCAGCTGGTTTTCCTGGCTGCCGTGGGCCGATAAGACTACCGATCCCGACGCACCGGCACAGCTTACGAGCTACAAAGCCGAAGTGAAGATCGAGCGCCTCTGGGGCGGCTCGATCGGCAAAGGACTGGGGAAACAATTCGTTCGGTTGCCGCCGGGCGTGCTTGCCGATCGCGCTTTTGCAGCCGATGGCTTCGGCTACGTCGAAGGGCGCGAACGGTTCAAGGGCAAGAAGCTCTGGAGCGCTCGCATCGGCGAAGACGAGAAGGGTTTCTTCGCTGGCCTGAATCCGTTCGATCGGCGCGACACGAGCTTTGTCACCGGCGGCGTCGGGGCGGGCGAAGGTCTCGTCATCATGGGCACCACGCATGCGGAAGTGGTCGCGCTCTCTGCGGCGGACGGATCAGAGCGGTGGCGCGTTCGTGTATCGAGTGAAGTGTTGTCCACTCCGGTCACGGGTGAAGGTCTGGTATTCCTGCAGACTTCCGACGGACGTCTGATTGCACTCGAAGCGAACGACGGCGCTCGGCGCTGGACGTTCGACACGCCGGTGCCTGTGCTGACATTGCGCGGCACGGGATCGCCCGTGTATTCGTCGGGCGTCGTCGTGGCGGGCTTCGCGAACGGCAAAGTCACCGCATTCCGCGCAGCAACTGGCGAGCCCCTATGGGATCAGCGTGTCATGCTGCCGCAAGGCCGTTCCGAACTCGATCGTATGGTCGACATCGACGGCACGCCGGTGGTTACGCTGAATGCTGTGTATGCAGCGAGCTTCCAAGGTCGCCTCTCGGCGATCCGCCCTTCGGATGGCACCGTGTTGTGGGAGAAAGACGCGTCGAGCTACGTCGGTCTCTCGCAGGGCGCGGGTAACGTGTATGTCGTCGATGAGAACAGTGTGATCACCGCGATCGATCAGCGCACGTCGAGTGTGGCGTGGGAGCAGCGCGCGCTGTTCAAACGCGGCCTGTCCGGCGGCGCGACGGTAGGCGCCTATCTGGTGGTTGGAGACGCAGACGGCTTCATCCACGTGTTGTCGCAACAGGATGGACGCCTGCTCGGCCGGCGCAAGCTCGACGGCGACGGCGTCCGCTCGCAACCGGTGGTTGCGGACGACATCGTGTATTGCATCGGCAACGGCGGCAACCTGATCGCGTTCCGCATCGAGCCCGTAAAGGGCTGACGCAATCATGCGCACAGTGATCGCGCTCGTGGGTCGGCCGAACGTAGGCAAGTCAACGCTGTTCAATCGATTGACGCACCGTCGCGACGCGCTGGTGGCAGATGCGCCCGGGCTGACGCGCGATCGACGCTACGGCGCAGCTGAAATCGGCGACCGCGCGTGCACGCTCATCGACACCGGTGGTCTGTTCGACGAAACGGCGGTGGGTGGATTGATGGCGCGGCAAGCCGGCGTCGCAATCGAAGAGGCCGATGTGGTTCTGTTCATGGTCGACGCGCGTGCAGGTCTGACCGCGACCGACATCGACATCGCCGAACAGCTTCGCAAGAGCGATCGCAAGGTTGTGCTCGCGATCAACAAGATCGACAACACCGCGTTGGACGTTGCCGCCGCAGAATTCTCCCGGCTGGGTTTCGCCGCGCAGGCGCAGATCTCCGCGGCGCACGGCCGCGGCATGGCAGCGTTGCAACAGGTGTTGCTCGACGCGTTGCCGAACGCGGTGGACTCACCGGTGCTCGATGCAGGTCCGAAGCGGATGCGCGTGGCGGTCATCGGTCGGCCAAATGTCGGCAAGTCCACGCTCGTGAACCGCTGGCTCGGCGAAGAACGCCAGGTCGTGTTCGATGCACCCGGAACGACGCGCGATGCGATCGAGATTCCGTTCGATCATGACGTCGGCCGGTTCACGCTGATCGACACGGCCGGCGTGCGTCGCAAAGGCAAGGTCGAAGACGTGGTGGAAAAGTTCTCGGTTGTGAAAGCACTCGATGCGATCGAATCCGCCGACGTTGCCGTGGTGGTGATCGACGCCAGCGAGCAACTCGTGGAGCAGGATCTCCACATGCTCGGTTACGCCATCGATCGTGGCGCCGGCTTGGTGATTGCGGTTAACAAATGGGACGGCCTGACGAGCGAACAACGCGAGCGCCTGAAAACGGAACTCGACCGTCGTCTCGACTTTGCGCCGTGGGCACCGGTGCATCGCATTTCCGCCTTGCACGGCACCGGCGTGCGCGGTCTGCTCGAAGACGTGAAGCGCGTTTACGAAGCGGGGCAGTTCGAAGTGTCGACCGCGTTTCTCGCGCGCGTACTGACCGAAGCCGTGGAGCAACACGCGCCGCCCAGTTCGAACGGCAGGCGCATCAAACTTCGCTTTGCACACAAGGCGAGCGGCCATCCGCCCACCATCGTGGTGCACGGCAACCAGACCCACGCCGTGCCCGAGAGTTATACGCGCTATCTGGAGAATCGCTTTCGCAGTGCGCTGAAGCTGGTCGGCATGCCGGTGCGGATCGTCTACAAAACCGGCGTGAATCCTTACGCGGGACGCCGCAACGAGTTGACGCCGCGGCAGAAACAAAGCCGCAAGCGGATGATGCGCCACGTCAAGAAATAGCCACTTCTATTGGGTGGGCTTCGCGGCCGGCTTCGGTCGATAGAGTGCCAATACCGCAGAAGGATCTACTCTCGCGCCGTTCAGGCTAACGGACCAGTGAAGGTGCGGTCCGGTGGCGCGCCCCGTGGCACCCACGAGCCCGATCCGCTGACCCTTTCGCACGGCGTCACCGTGTTGCACGTCGAGTCTCGACAGGTGACAGACCATCGAGATCAGGCCGCCGCCGTGATCTACAAAGATCGCGTTGCCGTTGTAGTACAGGGGTCCGGCAAACGCGATGGTTCCGGCGGCAGGCGATACCACGGGTGTGCCCGTTGGCGCCGCTACGTCGAGGCCGGCGTGGGGGTTGCGCGGCTGGCCGTTCAGTATTCGCCGCAATCCGAAGTTCGAACTGACCGGACCCGCGGCCGGTATCTGCATGGGGAACGGAAATGCGTCGAGCGCGCTGAAGCGGTCATACAGTTCTTTCTGCATGAGCGTCTCCTGCTCGATGCGCGCGAGTTCTTCGGGCGGCGGATTGACCATCTTTTCGTTGAGCGTCAATCGCTGCACCGGATACTTCTTGTCCACGACTTTGAATGGGATTTCCGTCTGTGCACGTTCGGCAGACTCGACTATCAAGGTGTGTTTGCCGATCTCCGCATCGAGGGGTACACCGACAACCGCTGCAGGTTTCGGGTGTTTGACGATCAATACCCGTCGGCCTTCGTAGGTAGCGCTCACGACTGCATCGGGCAGCGGAATGACCTCCACGCCGCCTCGAACGACGGCGTGCGTGGTAGCGGCAAGCAGAACCAACACCGCGGCTGCGGCGAAACGCGTATGCTCAAACCGCATTCGGTTCGATGTCCGAAACGACACAGGTAAGCGAACCGTCTTCCAGGTGCGCAACGATCGTATTGTGCACTGCCGTGTCCGCGATTGAGACGATCGGGGTTCCCCAACGCACCGTGTGAGGGGCGGGCGTGGTCACGATCGCATAGCCGCGGCCGAGCGTCGCCAGCGGGCTGACCGCATTCAGCGCGCGACTGATGGCGGCAGTTGCTGCGCGCGCAGTCTCGACTCGGCTTCTGATGCTGCGCGCCAATGCATGCTCTGCGCGTAGCAGCGCGGCACGGGCGTGTGCGATTTCGCGCTGCGGATGGAACTGGCGCAGGCGCGTCCGGAGGAGGGTGCTGACATTACGCGCGCGTCCGATTCGTGCCTTCGTGGCAGCGATCAGTTGCCGTTCTACGTCGTCGAGACGTTGCATGCGCTGCTGCAACGCGCGTCCTGGGTGAGTGAGCCGCCGCGCAACCTGATACAGGCTTTGTCGACGCATCGTGAGTGTGTGCCGCCAATGCGCGTGCAGCGACAGCGTCAGACGCGCCGCGCGTCGCACCCAGTCGTGCATGTTCGGTGCGATCAGTTCGGCGCCGGCCGACGGAGTAGGTGCACGCACGTCGGCAACGAAATCGCAGATGGTGATGTCGGTCTCGTGACCGATGGCAGACACGATTGGAATCGGCGACGCGGCGACCGCGCGTGCAACCGACTCCAGGTTGAATGCCCAGAGGTCTTCCAGTGAACCGCCACCGCGAGTCAGCAGCACCACATCCGGTTCGGCGCCGAATTCGGCCGGCCAATCGGACACTCGGTCGAGCGCCTGGAGTATCTGCGGTTCGGCGTCTTTGCCCTGCACGGATACCGGCAGCAGTGTGACGCGAAGGGCAGGGCAACGACGGCGCAACACAGCCAACACGTCGCGCAAAGCGGCGCCCGAGCGCGAACTGATCACCGCGAGGTGTGCGGGATATTCCGGCAAGGGTCGCTTGCGCGTTTCCGCGAACAGACCTTCGTCGCTGAGCGTGCGTTTCAGTGCGTCGAACGCGGCCCGCAGTGCACCTTCGCCGGATAATTCCAGGTGATCGGCAAGCAGCTGAAAATCGCCGCGCGCTTCATACAGGCTGACGCGGCCGCGCAGTATCACCTTCATGCCGTCGCGTGGTTTGAAGCGAACGAAGCGATTGCGATTCACGAACATCGCGCAGCGCAACTGAGCGCGATCGTCCTTCAGCGTGAAATACCAGTGTCCGGACCCCGGCGCGCGCAGGTTCGAAAGCTCTCCTTCTACCCACACGATCGGGAAGCGCTCTTCGAGTGTGAAGCGCACCGAGCCGGCCAGTTCACTAACGGTGAGTACGAGCTTGTCGTCGTCGCGTGGAAGCATCCCGGCATTCTACTCAGGCGCGGGTCACGCGCGCTCGTCACGTGCTAGTCACGAGTGGTGCATTGGTCGCGAACATGCGCAGAAGTCGTTTACAGGCCATCGATCGCCGAGTAGGATCGCGCGTTTAATTTCGCACAGGAGGCCTCGCCCATGTTGCGGATAGCAAACGACGCTCTCACCTTCGACGACGTTTTGCTGCTGCCTGCTCTGTCCCACGTCCTGCCCTCCGAAGTCGATCTCAAGACCCGCCTGACCCGAACGATCACGTTGAACATCCCGTTGATGTCCGCTGCGATGGACACCGTAACGGAAGCGCGCCTTGCCGTTGCAATGGCGCAGGAAGGCGGTATCGGCATCGTCCACAAGAACATGACGATCGAGCAGCAGGCGCGGGAAGTACGCTCCGTGAAGAAGTTCGAGAGCGGCATCATCCGCGATCCGATCACGATCACGCCGGATCGGACGGTGGGTGAACTGCTCAAGTTGACCAGAGAACACAATATCTCGGGCGTTCCGGTGGTTTCCGGACGCGAGCTGGTCGGCATCGTCACGAGCCGCGACGTGCGCTTCGAACCGCGCATGGACGTGAAGATCTCCGAGGTAATGACGCGCAAGGACAAGCTGGTTACTGCACGCGAGGGCGCCGACACCGAAGAGATCCGGGATCTGCTGCATCGCTATCGCATCGAGAAAGTGCTGATCACGAACGATCGCTTCGAACTGGTCGGGCTGATCACCGTAAAGGACATAGACAAAGCGCGCATGTACCCGAACGCCTGTAAAGACGAACTGGGTCGTCTACGCGTGGGTGCGAGCGTCGGCACCGGTGCCGACACCGACGATCGAGTCGCGGCTTTGATAGAAGCCGGCGTAGATGTGCTTGTGGTCGACACCGCGCACGGCCATTCGAAGCGCGTGCTCGACCGCATCAGCTGGATGAAGCAGAAGTATCCCGGTGTGTCGCTCATCGGCGGCAACGTGGCAACCCGATCCGGTGCGCGCGCGCTGGCCGATGCAGGTGTCGACTCGGTCAAGGTCGGCATCGGCCCGGGCAGCATCTGCACTACACGCATCGTCACCGGCATCGGCGTGCCGCAGGTAACCGCAGTGTCTGAAGTGTCGGAAGAACTCGCGGCCGACGGCATTCCTGTGATCGCCGACGGCGGCATCCGTTATTCGGGCGACATTGCAAAAGCGTTAGTCGCCGGCGCGAGCGTGGTGATGGTCGGCAGTTTGCTCGCGGGAACGGACGAAGCTCCCGGCGAAGTGGAGCTTTATCAGGGCCGCACCTACAAATCTTATCGAGGCATGGGTTCGCTCGGTGCCATGGCGCAGTCGAACGGTTCGAGCGACCGCTACTTCCAGGACCTCGGCAACGACGGCGGACGCAAGCTCGTACCGGAAGGCATCGAAGGCCGCGTGCCGTATCGCGGCGCGATGGGTCCGATCGTCTTGCAGCTGATGGGCGGCTTGCGCGCGGCGATGGGCTATACCGGTTCGCCCGATATCGAAACGATGCGTTCCCGTCCGGAGTTCGTGCGCGTCACGCACGCGAGCATGATCGAAAGCCACGTGCACGACGTGAGCATCACGAAAGAAGCGCCGAACTACCCGGTCAGTTGACCCACGGATAAATATGTTAAGTGTCGTGTCCCATAGATTTCGAGGCATCCTGAGCATGCCTGGGCTGTCGCGGCAAGGCGCAACGAGGGGTCGTATTTCGCTATACGGCGACGAGTTGCAACGCAGCAGCGACAGCCCAGGCATACTCCCCTTGGGCGCGACTGTCCGGTCATGGCACCGCGTTGCCTACGCTTGACGTGGAAAGACCACGCCAGCGCGCCGGCGCCTTGTTCCATGACCGGACAGTCACGCAGGATGCCTCGAAATCTATGGGACACGACACTCATCCCGCGCACGTCGAGCGCCTTCTGGTCATCGACTTCGGTGCCCAATACACGCAATTGATCGCGCGGCGCATCCGCGAGGCCGGCGTGTACTGCGAGATTCACCCGTTCGACGCGCCAGAAGCGTTCATCCGTGAGTACGGTGCACGCGGCATCGTGTTGTCCGGCGGACCGGAGACGGTGACGGAAGAGACGACGCCTCGCATTCCGGAGGTGGTGTTCGAGTTGCGCGATGCGGGTACGCCGATTCTCGGCATCTGCTACGGCATGCAGGCACTCGCTCAGCAACTCGGCGGTCGCGTGCAGAGTTCACAGAAGCGCGAGTTCGGTCACGCGCGCATTAGTGTGCGCAAGGAGTCGAGGCTACTCGGCGATTTGCCGTCGCTCCGAGAGGGTGGACTCGACGTGTGGATGAGCCACGGCGACAAGGTCATAGCACTTCCCGAAGGATTCGAAACGACCGCCTCGACCGCAAGCGCACCAATCGCTGCGATGGAAAGCGTGGCCACGGCGACGTACGCGGTGCAGTTTCATCCCGAGGTAACACACACCACCGACGGGACGGAGATCATTCGACGGTTCGCGCGCGACATCTGTCGCTGCAGCGGAACGTGGACGCCGCAGAACATCATCGCCGACGCCATCGCAACGGTGCGCGCGCAGGTCGGCAGCGAAAAGGTCGTGCTCGGTTTGTCGGGCGGGGTCGATTCCAGCGTGGTCGCCGCGTTGTTGTCGCGCGCGATCGGCGATCAGTTGACATGTGTGTTCGTCGATCACGGCTTGCTGCGGCTCGGCGAACGTGAGGAAGTTGAGGCCACGTTCTCCGCGTCGAACGCATTGAACCTCAATCTCATCGTGGTCGATGCGGCGGAGGAATTTCTCGGCAATCTGCAAGGCACGGCCGACCCGGAAGCCAAGCGCAAGATCATCGGCTCCACGTTCATCGACGTGTTCGATCGCGAAGCGCACAAGATCGAAGGCGTGAAATGGCTGGCACAAGGCACCATCTATCCCGACGTCATCGAATCGGCTGCAACCAAGTTCAATAAGGCGCACGTCATCAAGTCCCACCACAACGTCGGCGGCTTGCCCGAGCGGATGAAACTGAAGCTCGTCGAACCGCTGCGCGAGTTGTTCAAGGACGAAGTGCGCAGCGTCGGGCTCGCGCTCGGTCTGCCGGAAGCGATGGTGATGCGCCACCCGTTCCCGGGTCCGGGCCTCGGCGTGCGCATTCTTGGCGAGATCAAGCCGGAATACGCCGAAACGCTGCGACGCGCGGACGCCATCTTCATCGACGAGCTGCGGGCGGCCGGCTACTACGACAAGGTCAGCCAGGCGTTCGCGGTGTTTCTGCCGGTGCGCTCAGTTGGTGTCGTTGGCGACGCGCGCCGCTATGCGCACGTCATCGCGCTGCGCGCGGTGGAAACGACCGACTTCATGACGGCCGGTTGGGCTCAACTTCCTTACGACCTGATCGGGCGCGTCTCGAGTCGCGTCATCAACGAGATTGCAGACGTGTCGCGTGTCGTCTACGACGTGTCGTCGAAGCCCCCCGCGACCATCGAGTGGGAGTGATCAGGTGCCTTTCGCGGTCTATCGGCATCCCGCGAAGTACGAACCTAACTTACTGAATTAAAACAAATAAGCTCTCCGGATCGTTCGCCGTCTATCGGCACCAAGCGGGCCAGTCTGACGGTAAA
>JBGSNQ010000019.1:0-24828 GCA_041739525.1 Pseudomonadales bacterium
TGCGCCGCCGCGCGGCGTGATGCCGGTGATTGAGCAACACATAGCGCAGCGCACGGTACACCTCGAGCGGTGTGCGTAGCGGGCGCAAGTGATAGCGACCGTCGAGCACTTTGCCCTTGCGCTGGAAGACCCGGTTGGCGAGTTTGCCGATTCGTGCACCGACACTCTTCATCCCACAGGCGATCGAGTGGTTGGTATGCGCCTCGATCAGGAGATGCACGTGATCGCGTTGGATCGAGTAGTGCACCACCCGGAAGCCGTGCCGGACGCAGGCTTCGCTCAAGGAGGAACGGAACCGTCGCACGAACCGGGGTTGGCGTAAGGTCGGGATGCCTCGCTTGAGTCGGATCGTCACGTGGACCGGAACACGGGCAACGATGCGCGCTCGATACCGGTGCATGACGCGCGGCCGTATCCCGCGCGGCCGACCGGCACCATGACGCGGTCCGCCACGGCCCGTGCGATATCGCACCGAATCGAGTGTGAGTTGTTCGGGTCTCTTCCTGTGTGTTGATCGCACCATGGATGAAAGAATGGGGCCATGGTGCAGGTGCCGATGCCGGGTAACGTCCCTCTGTGGGGTGCGAGATCTCGTACGGCTTTCCGCCTCTCCACGCAGTGGTTCGACATCAATACCGCGCCACACACCATCGCCCCAATCAATCAACGCTCCACGACGATGAAGAGGCGCAAACCGGTGAACCAGGCCGGATCGATTTGTTCGGCCGGACTGGGTTTGACACTGAGGGGCCGGCGGTCTGATGAGCGCCTTCGTCGTATGCGACGTCGCGTCGGTTGCACTGTTGGCTGGCAGCCGCATCTGCACCATCGCCCAATTCAATCCGGGTTGTCGGGCCGAGGGGTTCGATCTGATGTGTCGCGCGGGATGACCAAAGACGCGCGGCGCGGATGGAACCCAACGCGCGCCCTTCACCTCGACGAAATTGATTGGGGCGATGGTCCTATCTCACGCCACCGCCGCCACCGCGACCGCCAGCAACGGTCCAACCGGCGCGACGCTCATGCGACGAAGGCGCTCATCTGCACCACCGCCCCCCTCATTGTTAAACCAAGCCCGCTCGAATAAATCGACGTGACCCGCAAGTGACTCCCGTTTGACCAGAGGCCGCCAATTTGATTGGGGCCATGTTCGATCGTGCGCGGGATGCAGACGCTGAAGCACTCGCGCTCGCCGGTTGACGCGTGCCGCTACTCCGGTCAAACCCTTCTCGATGACAACATCGCCAGCGCCGCATGCACGCAGAGACGTCCTGTTGAACTAGGACATCGCCGACGCCCAGCGGCGACATCGGCCGCTATCCGCGAAGGTGTGGCGAGTGCATCTTGAATGCGCGTGTGAGGCAGACGCCAAGCGGCTGGAACAAGATGTACCGGTTCAATCGTCTCCTCACACGCCCTTCTTCTCCGCCTTGGAACGGGTTGGTCGATGCCAGACCTAGTGCTGGAGGATCGGCACGACCGCAACGACGGGTTTCGGCCGCCGCGCCTCGTCGTAAAGTCCCCAATGCGCTTCTTCGGGATGCTCGCCCGGTACCGGGTGGCTATCGGCGACGCGCCACGGCGCGTCGTATGCAGAGAAATACGCGAACGCGTGAGTTGCGGTCGGTGGCAGCAGCAATTGCAGTTGCCGATAGAAGGACGCCTGCCGAGCCTCCGAGTAGCTGGCCGAAGCCGGTGCGGTAGGCACACCGGTTTCCTTCACGAGTATCGGCCCGCAAAAGGTGGTCGCCAGCAGACCAACCACGTTCACCACGAATTGCGCAGCCGTCTCGTCGGATGCGGTCGGGAACCACGGTTGGAACACCGGGTGAACGTTCGCAAGCATGAAGTCCATTTTCGACATCAGCGGCAACGCCGCGTCGGTGAGGAACAGATGGAACGGCTCGGTGGTGGACAGTGCGAGACCCGGCGCCTTCGCACGGACGTTGTCGATTGCATGACCGAGTTCTTCGAACGTCGCGCGTTTTCCGAATGCTGCCTCGTTGCCGAGCGAAAGTCCCACGACGAGTTGCGGATGACGGCGCCATGCGGCGATCGCATTGCCGACCTCCGCATCGTTCGACACATCCCACACGCCCACGATGACTGCTTTGTACCGCAGCGTTGCCGCGATGTCGGGCACACGTTCGGCCCCATGCTGCGCGCCATAGGTGATCAATGCATCGAAGTGGCTGCGCAGCACGGTCAGGTCGTCAGTGATGCTGGCGTCATCGGCTTGCGTGGCTCTGCCGTCGACCATCTGCAGTTGCGTCGGTTGATACGCAATGAAACGCGAGTGCGTCATCGCGTTGCGAAGCGCGGTCGAGTCGTCCCGGCAGACGGACGCAGCATGGGCCGATACACAACCAAGTAGGAGCATCGCGCAGACAAGACTATGCTGGCGCAGGCCGCGGAGCCGCGATGCCGTGAAACCCACCGCCGACATACACACGGAAGCAGCAGAGCCAACCGTGCCAATTGCGGAACGTCTGACCGTGGGCATTGGTCTGCTCATCATCTTTGCAGTGCTCTTCCTCGGTGTGAACGAGTGGACCGCTCAGCGGGTGAGCGATGGCGCGTCTTCCTTCTACCCTGAAATCGCCGTCGATGCCTACATACCGTTCGTGCCAATGTTCGTGTTCGGCTATACGCTCTATTACGTGTGGCTCTTCCTGCCGACGCTGTTGCTGCGGACGCGCGCACAGTTCTATCAAGTGATGATCGGCTTCAATCTGGTGCAACTGCCCGCGCTTCTGTTCTTTCTGGTCTATCCGTCGCATATGACACGCCCGAGCGTTCCGGGCGACGACGTTGCATCACGCCTCGTCCGCTTCCTCTATCGTATCGATCCGGGCTTCAACCTCTTGCCGAGCCTGCACGTCGGGCACGCCGTTCTGATCGCACTCTTCTTCCATACGTTCCGTCCGAGGTCGGTGTGGGTAACGACAGGTTCGGCGCTCATCGTTCTATCGACAGTGCTGATCAAACAGCACGTCGTGCTCGATTTGCTCAGCGGTGCTGTGCTCGCGATTGCCGCTCGTATGGGTGCTCCGGCGATTTACCAACGCCTTGATTGAGGGGAACCAACTGAGGGCCTTCAGCTCTGTACCAGCGATCGATCTACGCGCAACAGCTGATATTCGTGCGTCTTCAGATACGCTCTTGCAACGAGCGCACTCGCGACCGCGAATAGACCCAGAGCAGTTACTTCCTTCGCGGATGCAGGCGTGATGGGGAACAGCAGCAGTAGCATCACGAACGTGCAGAAGAACAGGCTTTCACCCGCCCTGGTGTCACCCGACGGCCAGAAATCATGGCCGCGGAAGGCCTCCGCCACCGCATCCACGTCGTGCTTTTTGCCGCTCGCGAGCAGCGCGTCATAGTGACTTCCTTCCACGACGATCTCACGTAGGAATGCGACACGGCCGTCGCGCGCGCTGACGTATTCGAGCGGGAGCAACTTCACGCTCGCGGCGCGCATCGCGGAATACACCAGTGCCGACCAGATCATCACCGAAACCACCTGCGCGACATTGGGGTAGAGGAAGCCGATCAGCCTCCAGATCCGCTCCAGGTAGCCGGTCGTTTGGGGAAAGTCCTTCACCATCGCGATGACGGTGTCGATCAGCTGATCCACAGCGTCCTCATCGACGTTTGCATAGCGGCTCACCAGCAGCAGCACACCGACGCATCCAACAGCAACGAGTTGCGTATTGAAGATCCTCGATAGCCGCCCGAGGCCGAGACGCCGATCCGGATCGTCGAGGTCGAGCGGAAAGCCGTTCGGCGATTGGCTGCGCATGTAGATCGAATGCAGGTATGCACCGTTGAATCGAATCAGATTGATCAACAATACGATGGCGAGGGTGATGATCACGAACTGCTCGAGCGTGGTGACCAGGTGCATGACGACGGCGCCCGGCCAATGCAGGTCGTCGAACACGGTGGCGTACCAGCTCCAGTCGAAGCTCGTAGGACACACGTCGCTGCCCTTCATGATCTGCATGAAGTCCGGGAGTTTGTCGATGATCGTTACCACGAGCGTTCCCAGCATCGCGAAGGCGAGCGTGCGGCCGTCGGACACGAGCACCTGCACGCGATCCTTGATGAGGGCATACGCCGGCGTGTGCCAAAGCGGCGATGCCTTCGACTCGCCATACATCATGCGCAGCGTAGAGCGAACCAACAGCAGTGCGAGCGGCAACATCAACGGGTAAGCCGTCCAGTTCGGACGTGCGAACACACCGCGCATCGTGACCGTGCCCCCCTGCGCGACACGATCCGCTTCAATGCACGCGTGCAGTGCCTCCGCAGGAAGCGGCCGATCGAAGCCATAGCCGAGTAGATATGCGCACGCGAGAGGTAGCACCCCCAACAATGCGAAGCCGACATATGCCGCGCTGGAGTGGCCTACGATCAGGCGGCGATGCAATTCTCCCGACGTCAACGGCGCTCCCCCCGACTCGCTCGTTGTCCGTCGATGGTACACCTCGACTAATCTGCGTGGTTTGAACGGTCCACGGCTCCTGTGTAACTTGTCCGACCCGGTGCAACGAGAGATGAGCATGGCGAATGCGGCGACACACACGGCGACCGTGATTCGATTGGCCAACGGACGCGATCTGTCGTTCTGCGAATTCGGCGATCGCCGCGGCATTCCGGTGTTCGGTTTCCACGGCACGCCGGGGTCACGGCTGCAAGTGGCGCCCACCGAAGCCACGCCGCTGCCACCGGGCTATCGGCTGATCGTTCCCGACCGACCGGGCTACGGACACTCCACGTTCTACGCGGCACGGCGTCTGACCGACTGGCCCAACGACGTCGCTGCCGTCGCCGACTACCTGGGCATCGATCGGTTCGCCGCATTCGGCCTATCCGGCGGCGGCCCACACGTACTGGCATGCGCGCACGCACTCGCACCGCGCCTCATCGGAGTTGGCTGTGTGAGTGGCGTCGGGCCGTTGTGGGATCCGGCCGCCGCAGAAGGAATGATGCCGCTGAATCGCTGGCTCACGGTGCTTTCGCGACATGCGCGACCGTTGTTGCGCGCGCTGATGAAACTGCAGACCGCCGCTATGAAGCGCAATCCGGAGCGCGCCTTCGACATGTTGTCACGTCAACTGCCGCGCTCCGATCAAATGATCCTCGCGAACCCGGCGTTTCGTTCAGCGCTGATCGAAGAAGCACGCAACAACTCCCCGACGGCGGGCCTTGCGGCCGCTCAGGATTTCGAACTGTTCGCGGCGCCGTGGGGATTCTCCCTTGGTGACATCCGCACGCGCGTGCACTTCTGGCAAGGTGGACTCGATCGCAACGTTCCGGCGCCACACGTGGATCTGATGGCGCGGCAAGTGAAGGACGCAGTACTGCACAAGTATCCGGACGAGGGTCACTTCCTCGTGGTACCGCGCTTCGGCGAAGTGATCGCGACGATTACTGCCTAGAGACTCGCGACACGAGAAGACCGTTGGGAGAACATGAAGTGCAACCACGCCGACGCCGATTCGGTGTAGCCCGGGGTATTGAAATCGCTGCCTGGGATTGGGGCGGCGATCGGCCAATCGCCCTGTTGCATCACGCGAACGGTATGTGCGCTGCCACATGGTCGCTGGTTGCCGAGCAGCTAGCGCACCGCTATCGCGTCGTTGTAATTGACGCGCGCGGACACGGCGACTCTTCATCGCCGCCTTCGCCCGCCGGCTATCCCATGCACGCATTCGTAGACGACCTCACGGCCGTGGCCGGCACACTCCTATCCGAAGCAGGACACGCACGAATTGCGTACGGAATCGGCAGCTCGTTCGGCGGCATCGTCACTGCGATGGCTGAAGCGGAGAACACGGGCTTGTTCGAACGCATCGCCATGCTCGACCCGCCGATCCATCCCGACGACGCGCTGCGCGCGCAACTCGACCCGAGCGGCGGCATCGTCGATCCGCGTCAGGCGATCGCCGCACAAGCCCGCAAGCGCAACGCGGTGTGGACGTCACGCGACAGCGCGCGCGCCGCGTGGCAGGACAAACCGATGTTCAAGGCATGGGCACCGCGCGCGTTCGATCTGTATCTGGCCGAAGGATTTCGCGATAGAGCGGATGGCCAGGTCGAACTCAAGTGCCGGCCCGACGTCGAAGCGACCGTGTTTGCTAACAGCGGTGATCTCGACATATACGCGGCGGCGCCGCGTGTCGCCTCTCCGGTGTTGTTAGTGCGCGCGGGGCGCGGAACGTTGCCGCCGCAGGCATTCGACCATCTATGTCACTTGCTTCCGCGCTGCACGATGCGCACACCCGATGTGGGACATCTGTTGCCGCTGGAGGCTCCGGAACTGACGCTGCAATTGCTCGAGGAGTTCGCGCTTACGCGGGCCGACGGTGCAATACCTCCAGATGGTGATCGTGCTTCGAGCGCGTGATGCGATAGAAACACATCGACCCGAGCGCCAGCAGATAGAACACCATCAGCATCGGCCCGTAGATGAGGCCGAGATTGAACACCGCCTCTGCCGGTACCGCACCCGGTAATGCACCGCGTGGGAAATGGATCAGATCGAGCGCGATGCCGGCCATCAGCGTGCCGATGCCCGACGTGGCTTTCGCCGCGAATGTACGAGCGGCGAAGAACAGTCCCTCTTCGCGCCGGCCGGTCTTCAGTTCGCTCTCTTCGACGATGTCCGCCAGCATCGAACTCTGCACGATGCCGAACATGATGATCATGGTCACCGAGACGACCGTGTGCACGATCATGACCGGGAACAGCCACGGCGAGTGGTTGGGTGGAAACCACTCGAGCAGCCGCAACACGATCGGCGCGGTACCCCACACGATCGACGCCGCGTAGA
The DNA here is from genome assembly GCA_041739525.1 of Pseudomonadales bacterium. GTDB lineage: Bacteria > Pseudomonadota > Gammaproteobacteria > Pseudomonadales > Azotimanducaceae > DATJGR01. The sequence continues at coordinate 6,839 of JBGSNQ010000019.1, forward strand.
TACCGATGGCGGTTGCTTTCTTGTCGAAGCGCTGCGTGACCAATGTCGAGAATGCCGCAGCGAGCGCGGCCGAGATGAACAACGACAGCACGATCCAGCTCACCTGCTCCGGCGAGAACTCCCAGAAGTAGTTGTTGATGTAGGTGTCGAAATTCGTCGCCACTCCGGCACCGACGGCCGCAAACAGCCCGGCCATGAACAGCGAGAGAAAGTTGCGGTTCGACAGCGTGACACCCACCTGGCTGACGATCTGGCCGAGCCGGAACCGCTGCTTCGGTGGCGGTTGATGCAGATGTGGAATCTGCCGATGCAGACCACCCGCCGAGAGCAGAATCGCGCTCACCATCGCCAACGAGCCGACGAAGCCGTAGGTTTCGAACGTGAGGCGATCGGTCACACCGTACTTCACCATGAAGTAGTGCCACATCAGGAACGCCATCGTGAGCCCGCCGGCCCAACCGAACATGTACCGCAGCGACAGCAGCCGCGTGCGCTCGTCGTAGTCCTCCGTGAGTTCCGCGACGATTGCGGTGCTCGGTGTTTCGTACATCGACACGAACAGCCGCACGAGCACGGACAACGCCGTCAGATAGAGAAACAGGGAGAACTGCGACAGTTCAGGCGGATTCCAGATGAAGAAATACGCGATGGCGACCGGAATCGCCGCGGCATACATGAATGGGTGGCGGCGGCCGAGCCGCGAACGCGTGTTGTCCGACCAGAAGCCGATGATCGGGTCGCACGCCGCATCGATCATCATCGCGATGAAGATGGCGGTACCGGCCAGCGAGCCCGGAAGACCGAGCACCTGGTTGTAGTAGAACATCAGGAAGTACGAGAAGCCGTTGTCCTTCACGCCGAAAGCCACCGCGCCGAATCCGTACAACCAACGCGTGCCTGGGCTCATTCGCTTGTCGATGTTCGCACTTCCCATATTGCTGAAATTGCCGCTGAAATGACGTCCTGAACGGACGTGCGACGGTAGCATGCCTCGCCGCGAAGGTCGCAAACTGCTTGCTACCCGTCACCGACCATGGATGATGCGACATCCATAAAGCGAATCGCCACGTGACACGAGAGCTCCGCGCCTACCTGCTTGCCAACGTCGGATTTCTGGTGCCGAGCGGCTTGTTCAGCATCGTGTTCCCCTGGCTCGTGGTGGTAGCGCTTCACGAGTCCGCAGAGCGTGTCGGCATCGCGCAGATGATCACGCAGTTGCCCGGATTGTTGCTGCTGCTGGTGGCCGGATTCGTTGCCGACCGCTATGAGCAGCGCAGGATTCTGGTTGTCACGCACCTGCTCGTTGCACTCTCGCAACTCGCAATGGCGTGGTTGATCGGCGCCGGGGCGCTGACATTCAACTCGCTGCTCGGGCTCGCGCTATTAGGCGGCATTGCCGGGACGTTCTCCGGACCGCCGCGCGATGCGATGCTGAGCCGCGTCGCCGGCGCGCGCATTCAACACACCGTCATCCTCGTCATCGGCCTGCAGTTCGGTGCGCAGATGATCGGTTTCGCGCTCGCGAGCATTACTGACCGCATCGGCGCGCCGACGCTGCTGGTGCTTTCCGCCGTGATGTTCGCGCTCGGCGCGATTCCCTGCGCTTTGTTGCCGAGCAGCGAACCCGGCACCGCTATGACCCGGCATCCGCTGCGCGAAATCGGCCTCGGTCTTGCAATGGCGCTGCGCTCCGAACGCATCCGGCCCGCGCTGATCCTGACGTTTGCACTCGGCTTGTTCTTCGTCGGAACATTCTTAGTGCTGCTCCCGTTGATCATCCGCGACGTTTACCACGGCGCCGCGGCGGATCTGTCGCTCGCGTTCGGCCTGAACATGGCCGGCACGATCGTGGTGATCGCTTTCCTGATGCGCCGCGGCGGCGTTCAGAGGCAGGGGCGCGCCTTCATGCTGTCGTTGTTGTTCGGCAGCGTGATGTTGTCGCTGCTGTACCTCAGCCCGCCATACTGGGCGTTCTTCCTGCTGTGCTTCGTTTGGGGGCTCGGCGGCGGCCTGACGATGACGATGGGGCGCAGCATCGTGCAGGAATCGGCGCCGCCGGAACTCAGCGCGCGGCTGCTGTCAATCTACGCGTTTGCAATGAGCGCAGGGATGCCGATCGGCTCGCTTGTGATCGGCTATGCCGCGCAGGCATGGGGCACGCTCAACGCCGCGCTGTTGCCCGGCATCGGCATGGCAACCACTGTGCTGTTCGTACACCTGACGTCGCGGTTCTGGCACCTGGACCCGATACCTACGCGAACCGCAGTGGCGCCATTGGAGGCGTCGGCGAGTGCCGGCTGAGCCGGATCATTTACCTGTGAACTTGGCCGCGCGTTTTTCCTGAAAGGCGAGAACGGCTTCGCGATGGTCGGCCGAATGCATGGTCTGCGCCTCTGCCGACAGACACATCGGCATGATCATGCTCGACACCGAGCGCAGATACGCGTTCACCGCCATCTTCGATGCCGCGATTGCTTTCGGCGCCCCTGCAGCGAGCCGTTCGGCGATCTGTAGCGCCTTCGGCATCAGCTCCGCCTGATCTTCGACATAGAAATTCACCAGGCCGAGATCGTACGCTTCTTTCCCCTTCACCCGATCGCCGGTCATCAGGTAGTACTTCGCCTTGTTCACGCCGATCAGGAACGGCCAGATCAGCTGGCCGCCATCGCCGGCGCCGATACCCATGTTGACGTGCGTGTCGGCGAACACGGCATTCGGCCCCGCCACCACGACGTCGCACAACAGTGCCACGTTCGCGCCCAGCCCCATCGCAAAGCCGTTTACCGCGCTGATGATCGGCTTCTCGCATTCCAGGATGTGATCGACGATCTGCCGCGCCTCAGCCCACATGTCAGGGCCGTTCGGGTCGGAGCCGATTGGATCGCCCGGACCAAAATCGCCGCCGGCGCTGAACGCCCTGCCCATTCCGGTAAGCACCAGCACGCGCAGTTCGCGATCGTTCGCGAAATCGCGGCTGAAGCGCGCCAGCTCCGCGTGCATCCGGCCGTTGACCGCGTTCAGGCGCTCGGGTCGATTGAGCGTGACTACGGCGATACCGTTCTCGCGCCGTTCGACCTGCATCGTCTCGTAGTTCTGCTGCAGCAACATTTCAATGTCCTCGGGTCAGGCAAGCTCGACGCCTTTGAGACTACCTTCGTCGCGCCACTCGCGGATGATGCGGAAGAACTCTTCAGGTCCGCCGCCGTATTGCGCGTCGAGCAGGCTGGTGCCGGTGCCGGGACGGCCTTCGTTGTTGTAGTAACCCGGCGTGCATTCCATCAGGAACTTCAGATTGTTGTTTTTCTGCCGCTGCATCGTCGCAACCCACTCTGCTTCGCCGTCGGCGGACGCCTCCACCGTGCGTGCCTGCCGCGACATCGCGTGCTTCACGATGTAGGCGATGTGCAGACTCTGCTCATTCAGCATGTGCGGGAAATTCGCAGTGAACCCACCTTGCGTCACACCCATGAAAAAGCAGTTCGGGAAACCGCGCGTCTGGAAGCCGTGCAACGTTGCGAGCCCCTTGTCCCACTTCTGCGTGAGCGTCTGCCCGTTGCGGCCGACCACTTCGTAGCCGGCCCGGCGCGTGTAGCTGGTGCCCACCTCGAAGCCGGTCGCATAGATGATGCAATCGACCTCGTACGCATGGCCTCCGACCACCACGGCGTTCTCGGTGATGCGATCCACGCCGCGGCCCTGTGTGTCGATCAGCTTCACGTTCGGGCGGTTGAAGGTGTCGAGATATTCGTCGTGGAAACACGGCCGCTTGCAGAACTGGCGGTAATACGGCTTCAGCGCCGCGGCGGTGTCCGGGTCGCGCACCACCTGATCGACGCGCGAACGCACCTGCTCCATCTTCTGGAAATCCGCCAGCTCCACCATTGCGGCCATCTGCTCCGGCGTCTGATTCCCATCGGGTGCACGCTGCGCCAGGCCGCCGAGATTGCGGATGATGTCGGTCCAGCCGTCAGCGACCAGGTCTTCGTCCTGAAAGCCGCCGGTTACGAGCACGTTGAAGTTGGTCATACGTTTCTGATGCCAACCCGGTTCGAGCGTCTGCGCCCACTTCGGATCGGTCGGTCGGTTGTTGCGCACGTCGATCGACGACGGCGTGCGCTGGAAGACATATAGCTCTTTGGCGGCGGCACCGAGATGCGGCACACACTGCACGGCGGTTGCGCCGGTGCCGATCACCGCGATGCGCTTGTCGTGCAACTTCGACAGGTTGCCGGTGGGGTCGCCGCCCGTGTAGTCGTAGTCCCAACGACTGGTGTGGAACGTGTGGCCCTTGAACGTTTCCACGCCCGGAATCGCCGGCAGCTTCGGCCGGTTCAGCGGGCCGTTCGACATCGCCACGTAACGCGCGCGCATTTCGTCGCCGCGATTCGTTGTGACGATCCAGCGCGCCGCGTCTTCGTCCCAACGCATGCCGGTCACTTCCGTCTGGAAGCAGGCGTTCTCATACAAACCGTAGTGCTCGCCGATGGCCCGGCTGTGCGCGAGGATTTCCGGCGCGTGCGTGTACTTCTCTTTCGGGATGTAGTTCAGCTCTTCGAGCAGCGGCAGATAGATGTAGGCCTCGATGTCGCACTGTGCGCCGGGATATCGGTTCCAATACCAGGTGCCGCCGAAGTCACCACCTTTCTCGATGATGCGGATGTCTTCGATGCCGGCTTCGCGCAACCGCGCGGCCGCGAGCAGTCCGCCGAACCCGCCGCCGATGACGATTACCTCTACTTCGTCGTTGAGCGGTGCGCGGGTGAAGCCGGGCGCCACGTACGGATCGTCGAGGTAGCGGGCGAAGTCGCCGACCACCTCGCGATACTGTTCGTTGCCGTCGGCGCGAAGTCGCTTATCGCGCTCCTCGGTGTACTTCCGGCGCAGTGCATCGGGATCGAATCCAAGCGTGCTTTTGCTTTCGAGCGACATCGGCTTACTCCACTGGATGGCCCGCGGGGCGGGTGATGAGGGCTGATACTAAACCCATCTGCGGCCGGCCAACCACCCAGCGTGCACCGATCAGTGCGTAGCTTTGCAGCGAATCCGGTACGCGCCGAACGCGCCCTTAAGCAGCTGTTAGGCGAAGCGGTTGGACGGCGCTGCTAGACGGAGGCGTTAGGGCTGAGTGTCGCCGGGAGGGTGCTCGGTTTCGTGGGAAGCTGCCTTCTTTTCGGCGCGGTAGTGCGACGGCGTCAGCCCGGTCCAGCGGCGGAACGACCGGGCGAAGTTCGACTGGTCGGAAAACCCGAGCAGGTACGCCACGTCGGTTACCGCGTGACGCAATTCCTCCATGTAGCCGATGCCGAGTTCCTTGCGCACGCCATCGAGCAAACCGCGGAACGACATACCCCGGTCGCGCAACCGCCGCGCCAGCGTGCGTTCGCTCATGTGCAGTCGCTCGGCGAGCGCCTTACGCGACGGTTCACCGTTATGCAGCATTTCCATCATCGCGAGCTTCGATCGACTCAACACGTCGCTGCGATCCATCTGCGCAATGTATCGCAACGCAACTTCGTCGTTAGCGCGTGCGAGCGCCGGATTCTGCCTGGGCAGAAATTTATCGGTCTGTTCGCGGCGAAACACGATACACGTGCGCTGGGCGTTGTAGTGCACCGGACACGCAAAGTACTTCGCGAGTTGCTTCGCGCACGGGGGCGCCGGGCGTGTCATGTCCACGCGCAACGGCTTGAATTCTTCGTAACTGATTTCGCGACACATGGCGACGATGCCCGTGCTGATCGCATCGACCCCTTCCTGCGGCCAGCCCTTCGACGGTTCGATCACCAATACGAGTTCGGCGTCGGTCTCCTCGATCGATATTTCCATCGCGGTCGACAGCAGCCGGTGATATCGCACGAGCCTTTGCAGCGCTTCACGAACGTTGCGGCTCGCGAGCCACGCGTAGCCGACTGCGTGCAGGTTGCCCGGGTGCGTCGCCATACCCACTTCGAACCCGAAGCACGGGTTCTTGGTGAGCTTCACGCACTGCTCCCAGAGTTTGCGGATCGCCGGCGCGCGCAGGCGGCTGTCGGGGTCTCGATACGGGTCCGGATTGATGCCGGCCGCGCGGAACACCTGTGTGGGATCGACCTGGTATTCCTTCAGCACGCGTGACGTTGCTTCGTGCCCCACTGCCAACGTTGTCATGTATTCGATCATCGTGGAGCGCAGTCTACCCGGTCATTCCCGAATGGCCGAGTTGGACTGGCAATTGGCACGGGTAGACCAGCGCGATCGCCCACGTTCTCTAGAATTCGCGCCGCTCGACGACCCGCCGACTCGTGCCGTTGGCCAACCTACGCTACATCCGACACACATGAACAAAGCTAGAGCCGCGGCGCTCATTCAAGAGCAGTTCGATCGGCAGGCTCGGGAATCCTTCGGTAACGTCACTCCGCCCACCACGGTTGCACTCGACCTCGTGGTGGCGACCTGGCGCACGGCCGGTGCGATCTTCACGCGCCGGCATGGGTCGCCGCCTCAACCGCTCACGCTCGCCGCAATGGCGCTGATGCACGGCGCGGTCACGCCGGAGTTCGCGACCGACCCCAGCACGCAGGCGTACTTCATCCGGTCACTGTTCCAGATGACCCGCAATCTCGACGAGTTGAATCTGTCGAAGTGGGATCGTGAACTGATCGACGCCACGCTGGACGCCGCCAGCGATCTGGCGCCGCAATGGTTCCCCCGAAAGAAGTAACATGCGCGGCCTGGTGGTTTCGACGTAACGGTCGACGGAGGCGAACGATGGCTTACTGGTTGATGAAGTCCGAACCATCGGTGTTCGGTATCGACGACCTGAAAGCGAAGCCGCAGCGCACATCGTTCTGGGACGGTGTGCGCAACTATCAGGCGCGCAACTTCATGCGCGACGGCATGAAGAAAGGCGACAAGGTGTTCTTCTACCACTCGAGTTGTCCGGAACCGGGCATCGTCGGCATCGCGACGATTGCGCGTGAAGCCTATCCGGACGCGACTGCGTTCGATAAGAAGAGCCCGTACTACGACCCGAAGAGCGTTCCGGACAAGCCGATCTGGATGGGCGTCGACGTCAAGTTCGTCAAGCAGTTCAAACGGGTCATCAGCCTAGAAGAGCTGAAGCAGGAGCCGCGCCTCGACGGATTTACGCTATTGCGGCGCGGCAATCGCCTTTCCGTCATGCCGGTGAGCGAAGAGCACTGGAACGTGGTGCTCGGCCTGGAGTAACAGCGCAATCATCGACGGGATCTCGCTGCTGCAGGCGTGCACGAGGACGCCGCGGGTATCGAAAGACGCGTGGCGCGCATCCGGTCCCGTGGTGCGTTGGCTGATCGCCTCGCGCGCGCCGGTGCTCATCATGACATTCTGTTCCGCAGCGGTCGGCGGCATGCTGGCGCTGCTGAACGGACCGGTCGACCCGGTTGCGTGGGTCGCATGTCTCATCGGCTTACTGCTCGCACACGCGACGAACAACCAGCTGAACGACTTCACCGACTCGGCGCTGGGAATCGACAAGGGCAACTACTTCCGCAATCGCTACGGCGCACACGTTCTCGAAGACGGACTGCTGACGCGCCGGCAGCTGCTCGTCAGCATTGCGATCACCGGCATCGCCGCACTGCTGATCGGCGTCTGGCTGACGCAGCAGATCGGCGGCGCCGTATTATGGCCGCTGGCGGGCGGTGCGCTGCTGCTGCTGTTCTACACGTATCCACTGAAGAAGCTCGGACTCGGCGAGCTGGCAGTGCTGTTGGTCTGGGGACCATTGATGACGGGCGGCAGTTACCTCGCCGCATCGGGCACCTGGAGCGCGTGGGCGGCGTCGATCGGCGCGGTGTACGCACTCGCGCCGACCGCGGTCATCTTCGGCAAACACATCGACAAGTACGCGTTCGACCGTGAGAAAGGCGTTCGGACGCTGCCGGTGCGTCTCGGCGCCGCACGGGCACGACAGTTGGTCATCGCGATGCTGGTGCTGCCATACATCGCGATCCCGGCACTGGTGATCCTCGCGCGGCTGCCCACACCGAGCTTGCTGGCGATGATCGCGCTACCCGACGCAATACGCGCGATCAGGGTTTACCGGCACGCGCCGCCCGATGCGTGCCCACAGGACTATCCGGCGGAAGCGTGGCCGCTGTGGTACTCCGCATTCGCGTTCGTGCACGCGCGCAGCTTCGGGATCTACCTGCTCGCAGGTTTGATCGTCGCTTGGTTGAGCCTTTAGTGGCTCGTTAGCCGTGCGCCTCTTCGCCGAGCCGCATGCCACTTTGCCGCGGATCTCGCTGTTCTCGGTAACGAATCGTGACCATCAATACCCAGGCGGCGGAGTGAATCCCTGCCACTCGCGCTCCAGCAGTTGTGCGAAGCGCAGCGTCGTGCGGTCTTCGAGGTACGGTCCGATCGCCTGCAAACCGAGCGGCAAACCGGCGCGGTTGAGGCCGGCAGGAAACGCCGTGGACGGTTGGCCCGTGAAGATCGCCCACATCGGGTAAACGAGATTGATCGCGTACGGCACGGTCTCGTTGTCGACGCGCAACGTGCGTTCGTTGAACAGGCCGGTCTGATGTTCGAACGCGGCATCGAGCGTCATCGGGCCGATCAGCACGTCCCAGTCTTTGAAGAACGTACGCCACGCCGCGCGCGCCGACTCGCGCCGATGCACCAGCGCGAGATATCCGGCCGCATCGAGCACGAATCCTTCTGCCTGTGCGGACAGCACACTGCCACGCGGCATGGCCGCCGCCGATGCCTCACGCTCCGCACGCGGCTGGCCCTGCGAGGTGATCACCGTCAGCAGCGTCAGGTAGTCGCGGAAGTACTGTTCGAAGTCGAGATTCGGCATCGCCTGCGCGACGTTAGCGCCTCGTTGGGAAAGAAACTTCGCCAGTTCCTCAACCTTGCCCTGCATCTCCGATGCAGCTTTCACCCACGGCATCGGCGGCATCACCGCAACGCGAAAATCCTTCAATTGAGCGCCGCGCGACTCGGGCAACGCGAGTCTCCAACCCGCGTCTTCACCGATGCATGGCCCCGCGATGACGTCGAACAACAGTTCGAGATCGGTGGCGCTGCGCGCCAGCGGACCCTGCACGCCCATCAAGCCGGCGGCATTCGGCAGATCGCCCATCGGGAACGAACCTTCGCGCGGAATCGCCGTTTCGGATGGACGATGTCCGTACACACCGCAGTACGCGCCCGGTACGCGAATCGAACCGCCGATGTCGCTGCCGATTTCGAGCGGCGTCATGCCCGCCGCCAAAGCCGCGCCGCCACCGCCGGTGCTGCCGCCCGGCGTGCGCTTCAAATCCCACGGATTGTTGGTGCGGCCGTAAATCGGGCTGTCGGCCTGCCAGTCGCCGAGTGCAACCGGAATGTTGGTTTTGCCGAGCAGACACGCGCCCGCTTCGAACACCGCTTTTGCCAGCGTGCCGTCCACGGCGGGTTTGTGATCCTTGAACGGCAGCATGCCTGCGGTTTGAGGTAGCCCCGCGGCCTGCGTCGATTCCTTCAGCGTCATCGGCAGCCCGAGCAGCGCACTACGCTGGCCGCGTGCAATCGCCGCATCGGCGAGCCGTGCCGCATCGCGCGCGCGATCAGCCGTGCGCACCGGAATCGCGTTGAGCACCCCGTCGCGCTCTGCAATCCGCTGCAGGTGCATTTCGACGAGTTCGGACGACGAGATCTTGCGCGCACGCAGCGCACCGAGCATCTCCGTTGCAGTGCTGAAAACGCCGATCGGTTGTGCCATGGCTCGCTTGCTCCTGACCTGCTGCGGGATTCGAAGCGTACGCGACAATCACCGTTTGATTAAAGCCGCGTAAGCCGATTGAATCGCGCCTCACCCCGCGAACATCCAGCTCGTAAACATTCAGGAGACACTCATGGCTCAACCGAACGGACTACAACTGCGTTCGACCGTGAAGAAGGAAGGCACGCTCGAACTGACGCTAGTGAATACACCAACGCCCGATCCGAAACCCGATGAAGTGGTCGTGCGTGTAGACGCATCGCCCATCAATCCCTCCGACCTCGGCCTGCTGCTCGGCGCCGCCGACATGAGCACCGCGAAAGCCTCAGGCACCGCGGCGAATCCGGTAGTCACCGCAAGCATCGCGCCGAACGTGATGCGCATGATGGCCGGCCGCGTGGATCAGTCGCTGCCGGTCGGCAACGAAGGTGCGGGTGTGGTGGTAGCCGCGGGCTCCTCCGAAGCCGCGCAAAAGCTCGTGGGCAAAACCGTGGCAATTCTCGGCGGCGCGATGTATTCGCAATATCGCGTGATCAAGGCAGTGCAATGTCTGCTGCTGCCGCAGGGCACCACGCCGGCCGAGGGCGCATCGTGCTTCGTCAATCCGCTCACCGCGATCGGCATGGTGGAAACGATGAAGCTCGAGGGCCACAAGGCGCTGGTGCACACCGCCGCTGCGTCGAACCTCGGCCAGATGCTCAGCAAGTTGTGCAACAAAGACAGCATCGGGCTCGTCAACATCGTGCGTAAGCCCGAACACGTGAAGCTGCTGAAGTCGATTGGCGCGGTGCACGTATGCGATTCGAGCCAGCCTTCGTTCATGGATGATCTGACGAACGCACTCGTCGCCACCGGCGCAACGCTCGCGTTCGATGCAACGGGCGGCGGCAAGCTGGCCGGGCAGATCCTCACGTGTATGGAAGTGGCCGCGAACAAGACCGCCAAGGAATACAGCCGCTACGGTTCCACCACGCACAAGCAGGTGTACATCTACGGCGGGCTCGATCGCAGCCCCACAGAGTTCAACCGCAACTTCGGCATGGCGTGGGGCATCGGCGGCTGGCTGCTGACGCCGTTCCTGCAGAAGATCGGTCCGGTAGAAGCGCAGAAGCTGCGTGAACGCGTGGCGTCGGAGATCAAAACGACGTTCGCCAGCAAATACACGAAGGTGGTTTCCCTATCGGAAGCGCTCGCCTTGTCGGAGATCAACGTTTACGGCAAGCAGGCGACCGGCGAGAAATATCTGATCGACCCGAACAAGGGTCTTCGCTGACAGGCAGAGTGAGGGGCGCGGCCAAACGGCCGCGCTCGGGTTTGCGCTAGTCGAGGCGTATCCGCGACACGCGACCGTCCGCCACGTGATAGATCTTGTGCGGCCCACCGGTCGACGTCGCCTTACGGAACTCATCCACCCACGGCATGCTGACGGGCGTGCTGCGCCGCACCGGCGTGATCTGAAACTCCATCGGAAACGCAAGCCGCGGTTTGTCGGTGGCGTTCGGCGCCGTGTAGTGCAGTGTTTCCGAATGGTGGAACGTCGCGCCGCCCTTTTTCAGCGGGCACGCCACCGCTTTCGATACGTCGAATGGTTCGTCCACTTCCAGCACGTTGAATTGCGGTTCGTCGCCGTGGTGGTGCCGCAACAGACCGCGCTTGTGCGAACCCGGAATGAACTGCATGGCGCCCATTTCGGTGCTCACGTCGTGCATCGGCAACCAGACGCCGAGCGCGTAGTAGTCGAGTTCCGGTTCCCAGTACGCATGATCCTGATGCCACAATGCGGCGCGACCACCCGGCGGCTTGCGGATCATGTGACCCCAGCTGGAAAGAGTGGATTCCTCGACACCGAGCAGCGCCGCCGCATAACGCTTTGCGTTGCGCCAGTGGTTGGTCGTTAGCAACTCGGGAAACTCGATCTCGGGATGGAACGACTGCAAAAGCTTGCTCTCTTCGCCGGGCGCAAGCGTGCCGGAACGGTCGACCGGAGCGTGCGGCCCTTTGGCGTGCTCTTTCGAGAAGACGAATTCGAAGATCTGGCGGATCCACGCGATCTCTTCGTCCGTGGTGAGGCGTTCGACCACCAGGTAACCGTTGTCTTTGAAGAACTGCACTTCCTGCGCCAACGGGTTCACCTCGAACTTCGCCGACGGCGGCGGGCCGAACTTTAGATTCAGGTTGCTCATCACACGGCCTCCAGCCTGTTTGCCCAACGCGTACGGAATCGATCGGTCATCCACAGACACACGTCCCAGATGTCGGCGAGCGGTTTTTCTTCGGGATCCACCGGCTGATACGGCGGAGGCCCGAACTCGGGATTGATCGTCAGGAACGGCCGGCCCTCTTTCAATCGTGCGTCGATGATGCGATCCCACCAGCGCTCGAACAGGCCCGTCCACCTCAACCCCATACCCACACGGGGATCGGCGACCTGCGGCGTGTGCGCGGAGCCGACGCGCGCGTGAATGTGATCGGCGCGGTCGATCGCGAGATCCATCATGCGTGCATACGGCTGTTCTTTCAGATTGTTCTCGGCAACGTTGGTGAAATGGCTGAAGTCGGCAGTGATGCGCAGCCACGGCAGCGCGTTCAGGATCCGCTCCGTTTGCCACGCTGAATAAAGGCAACGCGTACGATGCGTTTCGAACACCATCGGCGCTTCGATTTCGCTCGCCATCTCCATGACGTTGTTGAAGAACGCAACGCTGCGGTCGAGATCGAAATAGTCGCGGCCGGGATGACAGTTGACGAGAATCGGCCGCGTTTTCTTCACTGCCTCGAGTTGGGTTTTGAAGTCCTCCTCCGTGTCGCAGAACATCATCGCCACGTAGTCGAGACCGAGTTCGGCCGTCAGGTCGCCGAACTCTGCGGGGTCCATGCCGATGTTGGCGCACTCGACGCCGTCATAACCGGCCTTCGCAAACGCGCGCAGCCGGTCGGGCATATCGCCGAGATGTTCCATGCCCCAGTCACACTTCAGCAGTTTGAGTTCCATGCGCGCCCCGCTCATGCTCCATTGTCGAAATAGGCTGAAATCGTTTTCACCTCCGGCGCGGAATCAGGCCGACGGCCGCCGCATCGAACTTTCCCTCACGATCAGTCGCGGCGACAGCACGATGGTGCGCGCCGACCGGTTTCCCGCAGTCGCCAGCAACTCCGCCGCCACGCGTCCGATCTCGTAGGCCGGCTGCGCCACCACCGACAACTGCGGGCTGGTCAACGTCGTCCACGGCGAATCGTCGAATGCGACCAGCGCGACGTCCTTCGGAATCGACAACCCCAGTTCGCGCATGGCACGCAAGGCGCCCGCGGCCATCGGATTGTTCGCGATGAACAGCGCGTCGGGCGGATTGCGCGACGTCAGCAGCGACAACGCCGCCTGATGACCGCCAGACTCTTTGAAGTCCGCGCGCTGGATCAGGTCCTCATCGACCGTCATGCCCGCGGCGGCGATCGCGCGGCGATACCCCTCGAGACGCTCGTTGGCGGTATTCACGCGAGCCGGACCGGTGATGCAAGCGACGCGACGGCTGCCGAAATCGATGAGATGCCGCGTGGCTTCCTCCGCGCCCAGGCGATTGTCGACTACAACCGCATCCACATCGCGGCCGGCGGAGCGGTCTACCGCGACGATGGGCACGTGCTGTGCGATCAGCGGAGCAACGTTCGATTCTTTGTCCGATGCCACCGCGATGACGACGCCGGACATACGTTCCGCGATGGCGACGTCGATGTAGGCCGCCTCGCGCTCGAGGTCTTCGTCGGAATTGCACAGCACCAGCCGGTGATGCGCCTGCCGCGCGACGTCTTCGATGCCTCGCACCACTGCGGTGAAGAATGGATTCTCGATGTCGGAAACGATCGCCGCCCACACGCTCGTATGCTGCCGCCGCAGCGCGCGCGCCGAACCGCACGGCACGTAGCCGAGCATCGACGCCGCCTTCAGCACACGCGCCTTGAGATCGGGGCTTACGCCACCCGTGCCGTTCAGCACCCGCGACACCGTGGCAGGCGACGTTTCCGCGGCGCGCGCAACATCGGTGATCTTGGTGAGCCGGGCTTTCATGTTCATCGCGGCATCCCGGGATTCGCATTGAAATCGTTTTCGAGGTTGCGGTAGTGTATTTGCCGTTATCCGCCCCTTCAAGGAATTCGCGTGCCCTACCCGAAAGCGACCGAAGCAGACGTTGCCTCCTTTTCGGAACACGGCTTCATCGTGGTTCGCGATGCGATCGACCCCGCCGATCTCGACACCCTGATCCTGCATTGCGACGAAATCCTCGAAAAGAAAGAGACCATGGCGTTCGACTGGGCGTGGGAGAAAGGCACGCCGCGCGAGGAACGCGCGTTCAAGATCGTTCAGGCGAGCCCTACGCAGTTCTGGCCGGAACTGAGCGAGTCCAAGTTCCGGCTGTGGGCCATCGAATACGCGAGCGCGCTGATGGGCCAACCGCTCGAGTTCTGGTACGACCAGTTTCTGGCGAAGCCTCCCGGAAACAGCGCGCCGACCGCGTGGCATCAGGACGAAGGTTATTGGGGACGCCGGCTCGACGACCGCGGCATCACCTGCTGGATGCCGTTCCACGATGTCGACGTGGCCAACGGCTGCATGCACTTCATCGACGGCGGGCACAAGCTCGGCGTGCTGACGCATCGCCAGCCCGACAACATGCAGAGCGATCTGCTGACGTGCGACCCGTCCGAAGACGGCACGGTGGTGGCGTGTCCGATCAAGCTCGGCAGCGTGACGTTCCACCACGGCAAGACGCCGCACATGACGCCCGCCAACACGACCGCACAATGGCGCCGCATCCTGACGCAGCACCTCAAGGTGATCGGCACCAAAGGTGAAGGCGACCACTATCCGTGGAAGGTGTACGTCAACCAGTTCACCGGCGAACGCTTCATCCCCAGAACACGCTAGGCGGTCCGCCGCTAACTCTACAACTGAGGGGCGCCATACCGCCTTGTTTCATTCCGCCACACAACGCGTCGCAGCAAGCACCCAGCGCTGCTGTGTCGTCACCGATTCGAGCACGCATTGCTCGCGGTTCTTCAACAATACGAAGCGCACCGGCGCGCGCACTTCGCGCCCCATGACGCGGACACCCTGAGCATCACGATGAATGGTGGGCTCCACGATCAACTGGCTGCTGCGCGTGAGTGCATCGTCGGCAAGCGTTACATCGGCGCCTTGGAACGCGGCGACGATCGCATCGTGCAGGGCCACACGGCTGGCGTCGGTGGGATCGACGATGCGCGCGGGGCGATCGTCGGAACGACAGGCGCACACGAGCAACGCCGCCGCTACGTACCCAACGATCTCAACCGGTCGCAAGGCTCACCGCCGCATGATCCGGTTCTGCAACAACAGCGGCTTGTGGATCACACCGTCGCCCGACTCGCCCGAAGTGAGCGCCGCGGTACCGGGCCGAGACAAACCCGTGGCCGCGGGACAGGTAGTGGATTGTCGATACGCGAGCGCAGCAGCGAAGCGTGCCTCCAGCGGGTCGCCCAGGGCGTGCGTATAGTCGTCGGCCACGGAGCAGCCGGTCACCACCGCGCCCACATCCGTCAACGTGTTCGCAGGCGAGAAGCCGTCGGAATAGTCACCGAACCCCTTCTGGTTTTCGCCCTTGAACTGAATGCTGAAATACGTCGTGCCGCAGTTGTCCTGCGGATAGAAGCCATACGGCTTGCCGCAAGTGGTGGAACCGATCTGAATCACTTCCACATCGACACCTTCCAGCGAGTTGATGATCGACTCGCTGGCCGAACACGTTTCAGTTCCGGTCAGTATGAATACGCGCGGCAGGTTCAGTTGCGGCAACGGCGTACCCGACGGAGCCGAGAAGCCGACCGCGGTGTTGTGGAACGGCGTGGGTGTCAGAGCGTTACCCGTCACCGGATCGGTAGTCGTGTGCTTGTTGTTGAAAACCGTCCTTTCGAACGTTTTGCCGGCGGTGCGTGCGCTGCCCGCAATCATGTATGCGAGTTCGCTTGCGATATCGAGATAACCACCGCCGTTGTAACGGATGTCGAGTACCAGATCGGTGATGCCCGCGGTGCTCAGTTGACTGACGGCGTCGATCAGCTCTTCCTCGGCTGTGGCTACGTGGTCGTTGAACAGCATGTAGCCCACGAGACCGGACGAGGTGCTTATGGTGGTGACGTTCTGCACCGGCGTCGATGTGACGTCTACCGACGTCATCGTAACCGTACGCGTCGAGCTCGAACCCGGATCCTGCACCACGAACGTATGGGTCTCTCCGGCGGCGGCCGGAAAGAACCCGGCGTTCAGCGTATCCACTCCCGAACTGGTGCCGTCGTTCACTGCGTCGACGCCGTCGACCTGCAGCACATGCACACCGCGCGTCAGATTCACGCCGGGCGCTACTGCCGGCGTACCGGGATCGGTGTACGCGACCACGATCTCGCGCGGTGGCCGCGACGCAATGAGAGACCACGTGGCGCCATAGCCGGCGGTGACGCCCGACTGCGCGAAGTCGACGTAGTCGCTGGTCGACATGGTGAAGTGAAACTGGTCTTTCGCTTTGCCCGACGCGGTCGTTGCCGTGGTCTTCAGCAGATCGAAGTACGCCGCCGTCGTGTACTGCGATGGATCGCGATCGACGATCTCGTTGTACCAGAGATACAGATCGTTGCTCCACGAACGTAACCAGTTGTTTTCGGTGAGCACTGTTCCGCGCGTGTCCGCGTAAGGTCGCCCGGTAAGCGGATCGGTGCCGGTGCGTGGATTCGCGCATTGCGCTTCGAACGCGCTCGCGTTGCTGAAAACGCCCGCGGTCCAACTGCTCGACGCAGGTGCGCCGCCACCGCTGCCTCCTCCGCCGCCGCATCCGGTTAGAGCGAACGTTGCTACGACGCAAAGCAACGTGCACAGCGGCTTGAATTTCATACCCGTCTTCGGCCTCACAACTCGGCGGACAAGAGTTTCACCTTACGCAAGCGCTTGTCGATAGCCCGCGATTGCTTGCCGATCGCCCCGCGAGCGCTTGACGCGAGCCGCGAGCGCTTGACGCGAGCTGCGAGCGCCTAACGCGAGCCGCGAGCGCCTGACGCGAGCCCGTGAGCGCTTGTCGATCGCCGCGCTTCCGGAATACCGTGTTTGAGCGCCGCTAACGAGACCACAAGGTATGGCAGAACAGTCCACCCGTCTGACAGCGTCGATCTGGGCCGCGCTCGATGGCGATCGCGCATCGCTCGAGTCGCTGCAATTTACGGGTGAAGGTGACCTGCCATCCGTGTTTCGCGTCACCGATCTCGCGAGCGCGTCGATCGCTGCTGCTGCGCTCGCAATCGCGGAACTGGTGCGCTCGCGCACGGGCACATCGCCGCGCGTACGCATCGATCGTCGTCTCGCGTCGTTCTGGTTTGCGGCGTCGATTCGCCCGATCGGATGGTCGCTGGCAGCGCCGTGGGATCCGGTCGCTGGCGACTACGCATCGAGCGATGGCTGGATTCGACTGCACACGAATGCGCCGCACCATCGCGCCGCGGCGGAACGTGTGCTCGGTAAGCAAGCCGATCGACAGGCGATGGCGGCAGCGGTGAGTCGTTGGAGCAAGGCCGCGCTGGAAGCGGCGATCGTCGAAGCCGGCGGTTGTGCCGCGGAAATGCGTTCGATCGCGGAGTGGCAAGCACATCCGCAAGGCGTTGCACTGGCCGGCGAACCGCTCGCGCGTCTCGCCACGTCCGATGCGGCTTCTACGCCCGACTGGGCCGTGAATCCGGCACGACCGCTGGCCGGCATCCGCGTGCTCGACCTCACCCGCGTTCTGGCCGGACCGGTAGCAAGCCGTTTTCTCGCAGGATATGGCGCAAGCGTGTTGCGCATCGATCCACCGGACTGGAACGAGCCGGGCGTGGTGCCGGAAGTGACACTGGGTAAACGCTGCGCGCGGCTCGATCTGAAAGTTCCCAACGACCGCACTCGGTTTCACGCGCTGCTCGAGTCTGCCGACGTACTGCTGCACGGCTATCGCGCCGACGCGTTGGAGCGGCTCGGTTTCGATCCGCCGACGCGTGCCCGGCTGAATCCCGGTCTCGTCGACGTCAGTCTGAATGCATACGGCTGCTCCGGACCGTGGCGGAATCGCCGCGGCTTCGACAGCCTGGTGCAGATGAGCGCCGGAATTGCAGATGCAGGTATGCGCAGCGCGAACGCCGAGCGACCGGTGCCGCTACCGGTGCAGGCGCTCGATCACGCCACCGGCTATCTCATGGCCGCCGCTGCGGTGCG
>JBGSNQ010000034.1:0-4796 GCA_041739525.1 Pseudomonadales bacterium
TCGACCTGGCGCGCGCCGGCAGCGCATCCGACTATCGCGGCCCGGACTTCCGCAAACCGTTCGCGCGTTACACCGGCCAGACGCCGTCGGCGCATGGCCAGATCCGCGACTTCCCGATTTTCAACGGCAAGTACTCGACCAGCTGCTACCTCGACGAGACGCTGCTTGCGATGGCGGATCTGTTCGCGAAAGACATCGACGTGGCATCCACCGAACGCTGGAACGCAACGGCGGCGGCATTCCTGCACCGCCCCTACCGGCGTATGGCCGAGACGGGGCTGGCCGCAAGCTATCTGCTTGCGCTGGCGCGCGGCGGTGAGGCCGGATGTGCGCAGCTGGCCGAGATTGCGCAAGCGGCGGGAGTAGCGCCGGCCGCGCTCATCGCCGAACTGCACGAATGTCCGCACCTGTACGACCTCGTCGGCGAGACGACGGCCGAACCGTATCCGGCCACACTGGAAACGTTGCGCTCGCTCCGCACCCATCCGCTGTATCAACGGCAAGTGCTCGACAAGATGCGGTTCGGCGATTCCGCCATGCACGAGTGCGGCAATCTGTACACCGCCTCGATGCCGGGCTGGCTCGCCGCCGGGCTCGAAGAAGCGGCGACCGGCACGTCGCTCGACGGCGCATCGATCCTTGCGTTCGGTTATGGCAGCGGCGACGCCGCGGAAGTGGTGCCGATGACACTGGTGGACGGTTGGCAGGTGCACGCGCGTCGGATTGGTTTCGCCGCGGCACTCACGGGCGCGGTGGATCTGGATCAGGCGCGGTATCAGCAGCTGCACGACAGCCTCGAACTGGACAATGCGGTCGAACCGCGACCCTCCACGTTCGTCATCGAGCGGGTGGGATGCGCGCAGTCTCGCGACCGCGGCGCGCTCGACGATCGCGGCATCGAGTACTACCGCTTCGTTCAGTAGCGGATCTACTGCGGGCCCTTTACTGCAAACTAAGGTGCGAGGTGTCGGGCGCTTGCGGAGCGTCGGCATCATCGGCGTCGGCCAGCAGCGTTCCGACGGGTGCCAACTCGAACTCGATGTCGTCGAGTTCGAACGGCGGCTCCACCATCGGCACCAGCGTCCCGATATCCGCACCCAATTCCGCTACATCCCACGACGGCACGTCCGGTTCCATCACCGGCAGCGGCTCCGCGTCACTGAGCGTTACGCCCGGCGCGGCAATGGTGAAATGCGATACGTCCGGCGCCACTGCGCCAACCACTCGCGGTACTCCGAGCACAGTACCCACGGCGGCGAGGGTGAATTGCGTAAGGTCCACATCCGGTTTGCGAGGCGGCGGCACCGGGTCTGCCATCAACGTACCGCGCGGTGCGAGCTTGAATGCCCCGTCGTCCTTTGCAGCCGGTTGCTGCGATGCAGGCGCTTTCGGAACCGCTCCCAAAACCGCTTCGGGAGCCGCTTCGGGAACCGCTTCGAGTTCGTCCGCGACCGGCATCACGCGCAAACGCGCGCCGGCTCGCTTGAAGGCGATCTGAAAGCGCGCGGCGGTGTCGGTGTCAGCGTCTTTTCGAATCGTTACGGCTTTGCCGGTGAACATCACATCGAGCCGTTCACCCTCGACCTTCAGCGCCGCGCCCAGACGTTGTTTGACCACGGCCTTGTGCTGCCCCTCGAGCACCTCGCCGCGAAACACCAACCGATAACGCTCCGACATACCTGACGATCCCAGTTCGTGGTCCGGATTTAACCATAGCCTTCCATCTGCAACGCGTATTGGCGCCGGCGATGCGCCGCAAACCGCGTTGACGTTGCGCGCTCGCGCACAGTACGGTCGGCCGCCCTCCATCCAGGAAAGTCTCGCCGTGAATCCGGTCATCGAAATGCTCGACACCGAAGTCCTCTCCGATAACTGGTACGTGCTGCGCAAGTTCACGTATCGCATCCGGCGCGCCGACGGAACCTCGGCGACCCACTCTCGCGAGGCATATGACCGCGCCCCCTGCTTCCGGAAGAGAGCGGCGCAACCATCCTTCTATACGACACCGCGCGACGAAGCGTGCTGCTGACGCGTCAGTTCCGCCTGCCGACGTACGTGAACGGCAATCCCACAGGGATGTTGATCGAGGCCTGCGCCGGATTGCTGGAAGATGAGAATCCCGAGGTGCGTCGAGGTGCTGGAACTGCCGTTCGACCGGGCACTCGAAATGACCACGACCGGCGAGATCAAGGACGCGAAGACCATCATGCTGCTGCAATACGCCGCGCTGAACCTGTTCACTTAAACGCCTCTAACGGCGCGTTGCGCGATCGGCAATTGCCGGTCAATACTTCGCGAGGCTGCGAACAACCTGTTGGGGGATGTTGAACATGGGAACACGTGCACGAGTGGTGGTGCTGCCGCAAAAACAGGCGCCGCTTCGTATCGAAGAGATCACCCTGCCCGACCCTGGCCCTACTCAGGTGATCGTCAGACAGTTCGCGTCCGGCATCTGCCACTCGCAACTGCACCAGATGCACCGGCCGCGCGAAACGCCGGTGATCCTCGGTCACGAAGCAACCGGCGTCATCGAGAAAGCAGGCTCGCAAGTGCGCCACGTGCGCGAGGGCGATCTCGTGCTCGTGACGTGGGTGCCGCGTGACGCTGCGCGCGCCAAAGCGTTGCCGGTGCGCGCGACGCTCGATGTCTCAGAAGGCACGGCGCAATCCGAGAACGTGTTCACGTGGGCCGATTTCACGCTCGCCGACGAACAGTACGTGGTGAAAGCGGATCCGCGAACGCCGCGCGACGTCACCTCGATCATCGGCTGCGCGGTAATGACCGGCGCAGGTGCCGTGATCAACACCGCCGGCGTGAAGCGCGGCCAGAGCGTTGCCATCTTCGGTGTGGGCGGCGTCGGCCTCTCCGCGGTCGTTGGTGCACGCATGGCCGGCGCGAATCCGATCATCGCGGTCGATCTCGACGAAACGAAACTCGAATTCGCGCATCGCTTCGGCGCCACGCACATGGTCAACGCAAGCAAGGTCGATCCGGTGGAGGCGATCCACAAGCTGACGCCACACCACCACGAATTCACCATTCTGAAAACCCCCGTCACCGGTGTGGACTTCGCGTTCGACTGCATCGGCATTCGTAAAACGATGGAGCAGATCGCGCCCGCATGTCGCACCGGCCACTTCGGTGTGCACGCCGGCGGCACCGCGGTGCTCGTCGGCGTTCCCGGCACGCCTGTCGAACTGAACGCGATGGACATGCTGCTCAACGAAAAGCGTTTCATCGGCAGCATCGGCGGATCGTGCCAACCCGACCGCGATTTCCCGAAGTTCCTCGACTGGCATCAGAACGGCGACCTCGATCTCGACGCGATGGTTACGCAGCGTTACCGGCTCGAAGACATCAACGAAGCCACGGATGCGCTCACGGCCGGAAAAATCAGCGGCCGCGCGATTCTCGAGTTCGAACACTAAGCAACGAACGATTCCGAGCACCCCATGGCAGATCTGTTAGCGCTCTCGAGCAAGATCATCGACGAGGGCGTAGCCCCGGGACCGGTCAATCGCGTTACACACGAGCTGTCCGAAATCGCGCCCGGCGTGGCGATGGTGGAAGCGTTCTCGCACTCCGTTCTGTTCGATACCGACGACGGTCTGGTGGTGTTCGATACCAGCGGCGCGCAAGGCGGCAAACTCGTCGTCGACGCGATTCGCGGCTGGTCGAAAGCGCGCTTCAACACGCTCGTCTACACGCACGGCCACATCGATCACGTCGGCGGATGCGGCGCTTTTCTGGCAGACGCGGCGGCGAGCGGTGCGCCGCGCCCGACGGTCGCAGGACACGAGAACGTGCCGCGCCGTTTCGATCGCTACAATCTGACGAACGGCTACAACCTGGTCATCAATGCGCGGCAGTTCCGCGGCATGTCGGGACGCGGCTACGGCATCGGCGGTGAGGCGGGCAGCTTTCTGCCACCCGAAAGCGCCAAACCGAACGTCACCTACAGCGACCGCCTGGCACTCAGCGTCGGCGGACTCGAATTCGATCTGCGCCACGCAAAAGGCGAAACCGACGACCACACGTGGGCGTGGATTCCGCAGTACAAAGCCATCTGCGCCGGCGATTTTTTCATCTGGAATTTTCCGAACGCCGGCAACCCGCAGAAGGTGCAGCGTTATCCGGTGGAGTGGGCCGCGGCGATGCGCACGATGGCGGGCGCCGGTGCCGAATTGTTCCTCCCAGCACACGGTCTGCCTATTCAAGGCGCCGCGCGCATCAAACGGGTGTTGCTCGAAGTGGCGGAGACGCTGGAGAAGCTGATCGCCGAAACGCTCGCGATGATGAACGCCGGTGCTCCGCTGAACGACATCATCCACACCGTAAAGGTGGCGCCCGAGATGTTGCAGCGCCCTTACCTGCGTCCGCTTTACGACGAACCCGAATTCGTCGTGCGCAATCTGTGGCGCATGTACGGCGGCTGGTACGACGGCAATCCGGCAAACCTCAAACCCGCACCGGACAAGGCACTCGCGGTTGAACTCGCTGCGCTTGCCGGCGGAGCGGAAAAGCTTGCACAACGCGCCCAGCAGCTCGCAGCGGAAAACCAATTGCGGCTCGCCTGCCACCTCGTCGAAACGGCGGTGCGCGCGGACCCAAAGCCCGCCTTGTTCGCGATTCGCGCCGAGATCTATCAGAAGCGACGCGACGGCGAGACGTCGTTGATGGCGAAAGGCATCTTCGGCTACACGGCCGGTGAATCACTCGCCGCCGCAGGCGTTGCCGATCCGCACGCGCCCAAGCAACAACGCTGAAGACGCTGAACAGGTCACGCATGCTCACAT
>JBGSNQ010000090.1:0-3944 GCA_041739525.1 Pseudomonadales bacterium
CCGCCGTGTGCGCGGCGACACGCGCCGCGGTGCCGCAGTCGGTGCGGGCGCACGTATTCGATCTCGCGGGACGCACTCAACTGCTCGACGCGGTGGATCTGCTCAGTCTGGCGCAGCAGGTGGTCACGAACGATTCCGGACTGATGCACGTGGCGTGTGCGCTGGGCGTGCCGGTGGTTGCCGTGTACGGTTCGTCGAGCCCGGCATTCACGCCGCCGCTTTCGGCGCGAGCGCGTGTCGTGCGAGATGCGTTGCCGTGCAGTCCGTGTTTCGAACGGACGTGTCCGCTCGGCCACACCGACTGTCTCAATAGACTGATGCCGGAGCGCGTGTTGGCGGAGTTGCTGCACTGATGCGTTTGCTGTTGGTCAAACTGTCGTCGCTCGGCGACGTGGTGCATGCGCTGCCGGCGGTCACCGATGCCATGCGCGTGCGTCCGGGCATCGAGGTGCATTGGGCGGTCGAAGAGGGTTATCAGGCGATACCCGCTTTGCATCCCGCAGTGTCGAAAGTCATTCCCGTAGCAATCCGCCGCTGGCGCGGGCGTCTACGCGACGCGGGTCGGGAGATCGGCGGTTTCGTACGCGACATTCGCGCCGAGTCGTACGACGTAGTGCTCGATTCGCAAGGTTTGATCAAGAGCTCGGTGGTCGCCCGCTTCGGGCGCGGCACGCACATCGGCTTCGACGCGGCTTCGGCGCGCGAGCGTGTTGCGTCGTTAGGCTATCGGCGTGGCGTTGCGGTGGCGCAGCGGCAGCATGCCATCGATCGACAGCGCGCGTTGTTCGCCGGCGCGCTCGGCTATCCAACTCCCGCGGATGTGATCGACTACGGTATAGACGTACATCGCGCCGATGCATCGGGGCTGGTGCTCGCGCACGGCACCACGTGGACCAACAAGCGCTGGCCCGAACCGTTCTGGGCAGATCTCGCGACGCGCGCGTTGAGTTGCGGCGAGCGCGTGACGTTGCCGTGGGGCAATCCCGACGAGGGGGCTCGTGCGCGGCGGATCGCGGCGCTCGCTCCCGGCGCCGTCATCGCACCACGCCTGGATCTGCGCGGCATGATCGATCTGTTGGCGCGTTCTGCCGCCGTGGTCAGTGTCGACTCGGGCATCGGTCATCTTGCGGCAGCGCTCGGCATACGAACGGTCGCGCTGTACGGACCCACCGATGCGCAGCTCACGGGCTGTCGCGGTGCGTCGGTTACGAACCTCTCGGCGCGCTTTGCCTGTGCGCCGTGCCTCGAGCGGCATTGCGGTTATCGCGGAGCGCCGCAGTTCATCGATGCTGTTCGGGTCGAGCCGGCGTGTTTCGCGACGATCACTCCGGAATGTGTGTGGCAAACGCTGTGCGGCTCGGCAGTCGGCACATGAAGTTCGCCTTCTGCGTATTCAAGTACTTTCCGTTCGGCGGCATCTCGCGCGATCTCGAACGCTTCGTGCGCGAGAGCATTGCGCGTGGTCATGTCGTGCGCGTGTATTCGTTGAGTTGGGAAGGGCCGATGTTGGAAGGCGTCGACGTCGTGGTGGTGCCGGCGAAAGGGCTCACGAACCACGCTCGCTACGCGCAATTCGCGCGATGGGTGGCGGAGCATCTGCGTGAATATCCGGTCGACCTGGTGGTGGGCATGAACAAGATGCCCGGTATCGACGTCTATTACGCCGGCGACTCGTGCTACGAAGAAAAGTCGCAGACGCAGCGCAATTGGCTGTATCGCGCCACGCCGCGGTACCGGTTGTTTTCGAACTTCGAACGCGCGGTTTTCGGTCGCGACAGCGAAACGGAAATTCTGACGATCTCCGAAGTGCAGACGCCGCTGTTCCGCCGCCACTACGGAACTCAATGGGAACGGCTGCATCCGCTGCCACCGGGAATCGACTGCAGCCGCCGCGCGAGTGTCGATCGCGCAGATGTTCGCAAAGCGTTTCGCGAGGAATTTCAGATCGGTGAAGACGAACGACTGCTGCTGTTCGTCGGCTCGGGATTCATCAAGAAGGGACTCGACCGCGCGATCACTGCGTTCGCCGCGCTGCCGACTCAACTACGGCGCGTGACGAGGCTGTTCGTTGTTGGAGAAGACAACGCCAAGCCGTTCGAGAAGCGTATCGCCCGCCTCGAACTGACCGATCGCATCACGTTCTTCAGCGGGCGCGACGACGTGCCGCGGTTTCTGTTTTCGGCTGACGCGCTGGTGCTACCGGCTTACGACGAAAACACGGGCACCGTGATACTCGAAGCGATGATCGCCGGGTTGCCCGTGCTGGTTACCGAGAACTGCGGTTACGCACACTACGTCGAGCAGGCCAACGCGGGCTTGATCGTTCACATACCGTACGAGCAACAGTCGCTCGACGACAAACTGGTCGAGCTACTGACATCACCCGAGCGCGATCGTTGGCGACGCAACGGCATCGCGTTCGGTAACCACCCTGAGATCTATCGTCTGACAGAAACGGCGGTCGATCGGCTAGAGGCATTCGCGAGCGGGCGCTACAGCCGTCCCGTACCGAAACCGGAGATGGCGTTCTGTCTCTTGAACTATGTACCGCATGGAGGAATGCAGCGCGATTTCCTGCGAACGGCGCTGTGTTGTCAGGATCTGGGATTCCGGATCCGCATCTATGCGTTGTCGTGGGAGGGCCGCATTCCCGATGGCATGGATGTCATCATCGTGCCCGTACACGGACTGACGAATCATCGACGTTACGCCGGCTACGATACTTGGGTAGCAAATGCCCTGCAGGAGCAACCGGTAGTCTGCAGCGTCGGTTTCCACGCGATGGCAGGACTCGACGTCTACTATGCCGGTGATGGCTGTTACGCGGCGAAAACGCCTTCCGGTGAGCCGAGTTGGCGCAACGCGCGGCATCGCTACTTCGCCGGCGCAGAGCGGGCTGTGTTCGCGCGTGGCGCGCGTACGAAGATCATGCTGATCGCCGAGAACCAACGCGCGCAGTTCGAGCAGCACTACGGTACCGGCGCAGATCGTATGGTGCTGCTGCCGCCCGGCATCACGCGCGATCGAATGGCACCCGACAACGCAGCGGAGGTGCGGCAGAACCTGCGCGCCGAACTCGGTGTGGGCGAAGATCAGTTTTTGTTGCTGATGATCGGCTCGGCGTTCATGGATATTGGTCTCGATCGGGCGCTGATTGCGCTGGCGCAACTGCCTGAAGACAAGAGGCGTCGCACGAAACTCATCGCCATCGGTCACGGCGATTCGCGCAGCTTCGTTCGAATGGCGCAACGCCTTCGGGTGAACGACCGCTTCACGGTGCTTCACGGACGCGACGACGTACCGCGATTTCTGCAGGCGGCCGATCTGCTGCTGCATCCCGCCGACGAAGAGCCGGGCGGCAGCGTGCTACTCGAAGCAATCGTGGCGGGATTGCCGTCGATATCGACTGATGTTTGCGGGCATGCTGCATTCGTGGTGCGTGCCAATGCCGGCCGCGTGATGGATAGTCCGTTTCGCCAGGACACATTCAACGGTATGGTCGCCGAGGCATTGGGCAACGCGGCACAACGCGGGGAATGGCATCGAAACGGCATCGCATTCGGCCGCGCCGCCGATCTCTACAGTCTGCCGGAGCGCGCAGCGTCGATCATCGCGGCAGTTGCGCGACCGACCCCGCCGCAGCTCAATCGACATGGCGCCGGAGCGGACGATGACCGACACACTGTATCTGCGTGACGATCTCGCCGCGGCGTGGCGCGGCGATGATCCGTTCGAACGTGTCGCGCGGCTCGAAGGCGAAGTGTTCAGAGACGTTTCGGTGCGCCGCACGTTACGGTTCGAAGCAGCAGGACGCAGCTATTTCGCGAAGGTCCACCTCGGCGTCGGTTGGCGCGAGATTCTGAAGAATCTGCTGGTGCTGCGCCGGCCGGTGGTGGATGCCAGCAACGAGTATCGCGCGTGTCTGCTGCTGCCGCGCTTCGGCG
>JBGSNQ010000102.1:0-59489 GCA_041739525.1 Pseudomonadales bacterium
GCTACGCCGTCCAACTGGCTCAACGCTACCGCCGTCGCTTTGAACTCCGCGCTATATCTGTAGATCTTTCTCGGGCCAATCGGTCTTGGCATGTCCACCTCCGGTAGTCAGAGGTGTCAACTAAAGCGGGTGAGGTTCCAGATCGTTCGGATACGGCTCGTTTGACGGATCGTGCGAGACGGCCTTAGGACAACTCGAATTGGGCTCACGATGCGCTAAGTGGGGCACCGCAGACGTGGTTGAGGTAGATTCAACCGCGATACGGCGCCTCGATGCATCAGCATGTTTCTAGGCCTTCGGATTTTGCGCTATTTATGCGCTACGAATCAGAAACCATAGACTTAAGTTGTTGATTTATAAGCTCCGCCCCGGTGGCACAGAGGATAGCGCGGCCCCCTCCTAATCGGTATATGTCCCAACGAGATTACTGGGGCGCGACGTAAGTACCTGCTTTTTCATTGGTTTCGCTCTCCCCTTCGATCCCGTTTAGTCCCGTTTCAATGCGACGTCGCGCTCGGATTGCGCTCGGATTTTGAATCTGCTCAGATGCAGCAATGCCGAGAATAAAGCTGACAGACGCCTATCTTCGCGCGCTACCGAAAGCTCCTGGGAGAGACATTTGGCACTCCGACACCGCCCTCTTGGGGTTCGTCGCAGTCCAACGATCACAGGGCAAGATTACCTTCCGGATTCGCACGGACAAGAACCACAGCCTGAAGGTCGGGACGTGGAGCACAACACTGACGTCGGCCGATGCGCGTGAGCTGGCCAAGACAAAACTCCGTGAGCATCTCGTTGAGCCCGCGGTCGCGTGTCCGAAAATCACGCTCGCCAGATACGTCGAAGAATACTACGCACCACAATACCGACTGCGGCATACCTCCGAAAAGTCTCTGAACAATCTGAACCAACTAAGGCTCGACGACACACTTCTGAACGCCATCAAGCCGCAACTCGTGAAGACCTGGGTGGACCAGCGACTTCGCGCAGGGAAGAAACCTGGAACCATCAATCGTGCGGTTACGGCACTGAAGGCAGTGCTGAATCACGCAGTCACCGACGGCTGGCTCACCGCAAATCCGCTCGCGCGCTTGGCCAAGCTGTCGGAGGATGAATCCGCTCGCGTCCGCTACCTCACCGCCGATGAACGCAAACGATTCCTGGCTGCTTTGGACGAGCGCGAAATTGCCATCAGAGCATGGCGGCCTAGTACGTCCGACCGGACATTCGCGGACGTTGTGAAGCCGCTAATCCTAACGGCGATGAACACCGGCTTGCGGCAAGGCGAACTCTTCAATCTGACGTGGGAAGACTACGCGGACGGTGTAATCACGGCGCGTACTCGGAAGACGCGGGGATCACGTCTCAAGGTTCGGCGGGTTCCAGTCCCTGCCGATGCATGTGCGATCCTCGAAGCCTGGCGGCAGCAACAACAACCCGACTCCGGGCTAATGTTTCCGTCGCCTCACGGCGGCGGCAAGATGACCAGCGTTGCAAAGAGTTGGAATGACTTGATGCGTCGGGCCAAAATCAGCGACTTCCGATTCCACGACCTGCGCCATCACTATGCAAGCACGTTGGTAATGCGTCGCGTCGATCTGCACACGGTTCAGATGTTGCTTGGACACTCCGATCCAAAGATGACCATGCGATATGCGCACCTCGCCCCGGAACATTTGCGCGAAGCCGTTGATGTGCTGAATGAGTGACACATTAGTCTGCCCCCGTATCACATGGTTAGGTCCGGAAGCGACCAAGCGGCAGGACCGAACTCTCACAGCGTTCTGGGGTCCGCCGTCGGCCCGCACCGATCCGAGACACCTGAAGTACCTGATCTAGCTGTTCGGAGCGGACGGGTGCTCGAATATCGACGAACTCCACGCGGAACGGGATCTTGAGATTGATGCGCAACCGTTTCTGCAATGCGCCGAACGCACGCGCCGCGGCCGTCTTGTCGGCGCGCATTTCCTCGTCAGTCATTGGAGCTCGGATGGTCTGCAACGTCTCCGCGAGTTCGCGAAGCTGCAATGCGATGTCCTGAATGGACCGAAGGCTCGCGCGACTCGTTTCGGCGTTCTCGAGGGTTTGTATTCGGGCGTTTCAGCGTGCACCCGCGCCTTGAGCGCAGCTCGCGCGGCGTCGCGAATGGTTCTATCGCATCTATGATCTCATCGGCACGCACCTATGAAATCGTGCGCAGCGTTCGAACCAGCGCTTCGAGTTTCGGAAACATATCTGGAACGATCTGGCGGCCGATCTCGATTCCCTGTTCGCGAGTGAGCCAACGTGCGCGCAGCTCAACCTCACGACACAGCTCAAGCAGACGCTCTATGTCGTGCAACGCGTACGCGTCGCCGAGTGCACGCGGCCGCGGCATGTGAAGATAGATCACTTTCCCCATCGTGGTGCTCCCGGCATCGAGCGGCGAGAATGCGATAGGCGGCCAGCGGTTGGCAAATGATGGCGGTCGACACGCATTCGGTAGAGTGTTGCCTTACTTGCTTGAGGATCTTCGCGTACGTCGCCTCGAGGCCGCTGTTGGGGTGTCTCCACTGGCCAGGCGGTGTGATAGCAGAACGGGCGACCGACCATCCGATACGGCGCCGGCTATAAAACGTCGTCAAGCCGACTCCTGATTTCCGCAGGGCTTCCGTAATCTCCGTCCGAGCACCGTTGATCATCGCGATGGCAGGCGGATGGCGCGGCATTGTGGGCTCGTTGGCGATCACTTGATTCCGAACATGCGATCGAGCGAGACCGACCCAGCTCCGCGCGCGACGAGATACAACAACAGACCCGCCCACGTAAGATGCGTCGGCCACGCTTCCGGGTAAACGAAGATCTCGATGACCGAAGTCATGCCGAGCAAAGCGAGTGCCGAGAGCCGGGTGAACAGACCTAACAGGAGCAGCAACGGAAACAGATGCTCCGCGTACGCTGCCAGATGCGCGGCGACTTCGGGCGACAGCAGCGGCAATTTGTATTCTTCGCGAAACAGGTAAACCGCCGAGTCGGTCACGTGCCAACCGTCGACTTTGGTGCGCCCCGATTGCAAAAACACGCTAGCCATCGAGATCCGAGCGACGATTGAAAGTACGCTGGGACCGATCAAACGGCCGAGCCAATCGGCCGCACCATTCCAGGCGGCGCGCAATCCCGGCGCCAAGCTCGTCGACGAGGGAGACGTCGTATTCATTGTTTGGAGTCCTCTCTTTCGGTGGCAATGAGTATCTGTGCAAACGCACCCGCGCGAAGTAGTTGAGCCAGCAAGGCCGCAAGATCGACCTGGGGTTCGGCGTCGAGCGCCGCGACCCCAGCATCGGAAAGCCGTGAACCCACAGCGCACGCGTCCATGAACGCGCATCCACCGGCCCCGAGTTCAAGCGCCTGCACGCTGCCGCCCGGCCTCACCAACAACACGCCCTCGGCGCGCCATGCGAGTGTCTGCAGATCTCCTGGATCCGCACCGTCGCGGTTACAACGCCAGATCGAAAAGATCGGCTGACCGGCAAACCACGCCCAGCGCGCCGATGCGTGCGGTCGCAGCACAGCGCATGCCATTCGATCGGCGGAAACGGACGCAAGCGCGCCGGCTGCGAGCGCTTCCTCGTCGCCGGCAATATGCGCTTCCGTCCAAAGCCGTTCGACGCGCGCCACATCCGCAAGATAGGGCAACTCAGCGGCCGGCTCGAACGCGGCAAGGAAATCCGGGAATTCATCGCCGTATTCCACCAGCGCAGGTCGCACCGGCAGATGATCGCGGGCGAAGAATGCAGCTGCAGCGCGAAACCACTCGTCTCCCACGAGACGCGCGACCGCCGGATAGTTCGCCAACAATGCATCGACGCAACCCTTCATCACCGTGTTGCGATAGACGATAAATCCAGGTTGTGCAGCAAGTGATGCCATCTGAGGCGCGCTGACGTCTGCGCCGAGCGCCGCCGCAAATGCGTCCTGAAAGGCAGCCAATGTCCGGGTCATGGTGCTACCTGTAGTGTTCCGCGCAAGATGCAATGTGCACGAGCGCGTTCCGCGAGCAATGTGTCGAACGTAGGCAGCGCGTCATCGCGCTCGATCAGGGTCGGCCGCGCGCCTATTCGCTCGATCAGTCGGGCATAGAGTCGCCACACCGCTGGACAAACCGGCGAGTCATGAGAGTCGATGAGCAGCGCATCGCCGAGCGAGGGATCGGCACTGTGGCCGGCCAGATGCACCTCGGCAATGTAGTCCGCGGGAAACGCATCGATGTAGGCGTCTGCATCGAAGCCAAGATTGTTGGCGCTGACGTATACGTTGTTGACGTCGAGCAGCAACGCACAACCGGTGCGTCGACACAGCTCGTTGAGAAACTCGATCTCGTCGTAGTCGTGATTCGGAATGTGCAGGTAGTGCGAGGGGTTTTCGATTGCAATGCGCCGCTGCAGCGATTCCTGGGTCCGCTGCACGTTGGCGACGACACGCTCCAACGCCTCAGATGTCCGCGGAATCGGCAGCAGATCGGGACGGTAGTACCCGCCCCACATCGACCAAGCGAGATGTTCCGATACCAGGAACGGCTCAAAGCGTCTCACAAGCCCATGCAGGCGCACCAGGTGCTCGCGATCGGGGTCGGCATCCGCCGCCAGCGACATACCGACACCATGCAGCGACAGTGGATGGCGTGCGCGGATGGCTTCGAGCCAGGCGAGGCGCGGGCCGCCATTCACCATGTAATTTTCAGGGTGAACCTCAAACCAGAGACCAACCGCCCTACAGGCTTCGGCTTCCACATAATGGGGCGCCCGCAGCCCTAGACCGGCCGTTGGCGAGTCCTGGACTGCTCGCCTCCGAACCACGGCTTCACCAACGCCGGTCATCTACTAGCTCTTTATTTCGCTCAGGGACCCCGTGCCTTTCGGCGTCTTGATCGTTGTGCACGTACCCGCTGGTACGTTTTTCCAGGCGTTGCCCTGGTAGTCGACCTTGGAAGTTCCGGCGCAAGTCGTTCCCGCACCGGCCTTGCAATCGTTCTTGCCGGCCAGCGCCACACCGTAACACTTCTCCATGGACTTACCGTCCGCGGCCATTGCATCCTCTGCGGCGCGCGCCGCGCCGGCACACAGCGCCACGACCGCGACCGCGGCAGCAATATAGGATCGATTCATGAAAGGCTCCTTATTTGAGTGGAATGTGGTCCGCACTTCGAACGGACCCTTCATGAATTCGACCCGACCGGCCTTCCGGTTACATCAGATGAAGATTTTTTTGCGAGTGTCGCGGCGTCCGCTGTAACCAAACACGTGCTGAAGTCGAATTTCTTGACAGAAGACCCGCAACAACGCGAGGCGAGACTGCAGGCGCTAATGGTGCGCGCTCTGGCGGATGACGAAGGTGCGTATCGAGAACTGCTGCTAGATCTCAGTGCGAGGCTGCGAGCTTATTACCGCAAGCGGCTCGCAAACGTACCCAATGAAGTCGAGGACCTGGTGCAAGAGACGCTGCTCACGATTCACAACCAGAGACACACGTACGACGTAGGTCGCCCGCTGACCGCGTGGTGTTTTGCGATCGCCAAATACAAACTCGTCGACCTTTTGCGGCGTCGCGCCCGGCAAGACGCGCGGACCCTCCCCCTCGATGAAGAAGTGGAGCTCGCCTACCTCGACGATCTCGATGCGGGTGATGCGCGACGGGATTTGTTGGGTTTGCTCGACGAGTTGCCCGATCGCCACCGGCTACCGATCATGTATGTGAAAGTCGAAGGTCGCTCCGTCCGAGAAGCGGCGCAGCTGACCCGCATGTCGGAATCCTCGGTGAAAATCGGTATCCACCGAGGCCTAAAAACGTTGGCGCGTTTGATTGCGAGGTCGTAATGAAGACTGCGCAACTGATCGAGTTGTTGGTGAAGACTGCGGGTCCCGTCGAACAACATGCCGTCGCGCGTCGACTATGCACCGCGGCCGGCATTGGAGCGCTTGCAGGTTGCGCGCTTCTTGCGTGGACCTTCGGCATTAATCCCCAACTGGCCTCCTTCCTCGCGCAGCCGGACTTTTGGGTGAAGATCGGATTCCCCGGCGCGCTCGTGGTCGCCGGCGCCTATGCAACCGCGCGTTTAGGACGCCCGGGGTTGTCGCTTGGGGTCAGCAAGTGGCTACTGGCTGCACCCGTGCTTGCCATTTGGACAATTGCGGCCGCCGACCTTGCCAATGCGGAACCGACCGCGCGCATGCAGATGCTGTTGGGGGAAACGTGGCGATCGTGCTCGCTCAATATTGCGTTGCTGTCGGTACCTGCGTTCGTCGCGAACCAATGGGCTCTTCGAGACTTGGCGCCGACACACTTGCGTCTCGCCGGCGCAGCAAGCGGGTTGGCTGCTGGTGCGCTCGGCGCGCTCGTGTATGCGCTTTACTGCGGCGAGTTTGCTCCGCCGTTTCTGGCTGTGTGGTATCTCATCGGCATGTTGATTCCCACCTTGATCGGATCGGCCCTAGGACCGTGGGTGCTGCGCTGGTAGCGGTATCGATGAATGCAAACTCGATGAGTTTGTAACGGTTCCCCTTGATCCGCGTCTATTCGATGAGACGCGCGCAACACGAAAGCAACATCGCCTTACGTTTCCAAGGCGCCCCCGATTTCAAGCGGCTCGATCGAAAAGGTCCAGGAGTGCGTTCGGCTATGACGGCTATCGCAGGTTCGAAGACGCGCCGTAAGGCAGACGTGATCCGTCGGCGCCGGCGACGATTCGCCCGGATATGGTACGCGGTGCCGACGGCGTTTCTGATCGGGAGCGTTTTCGTTTGGGCGTGCCCATCGAACGCGGGTTCCGCAGTGGGTGCAATCACCGCGGCGCAAGCAACCGTCGCGTCAGACCACTCTCGCGCCGATCGGGCGCGGATGACCGGCGCGCGGCTGATCGAGATGATCAAAGAGATCGATCCCAATGCCTCTGCACGTGGAAACAGCTGCGAATTCGTTGTTGAGGACCGCACTCTGACGCTCGTCTTCGACGAGGCTGCCGGACGCATGCGCGTCTTTACGCCGATCGTCGAAGTTGACGAGGTCAGCCCAGCGACCCTGTACAGAATGTCGCAAGCCAACTTCGATAGCGCCTTGGATGTGCGATACGCCGCGGCACACAGTGCGATCTGGTCCGTATTCGTTCATCCGTTGGCGACGTTGGACGAGCATGACTTCATCGCCGCGCTCGGTCAGGTGTATGTAGCGGCCGACACGTTTGGTACTACGTTCAGTTCCGGTACATTCGCGTTCGGCGGCGGTGACAGTTCGCAAGAGTACCGTTCGCTTGTCGACAGAATCGAGTCGCGGGTTCGGCCGACCATTTGAACTGCCTTAGGAATCGTGCGGTAAGCTCGTGCGACCCGGCTCTGTCAAAATGCTCCAACTGAACCGTGAGGGCGCGCGAACGTGGGTGGAATACACCACTCGTCTGAAGGGCGGTTGCGCCGAACGATTGCCACGTTGGAGCGACGTGTCGCGTTCGGTAAATCGCGCGTGATCGAAGACGTTTCAAGTCGGTGGCCGCCGATGCACACATCGACCGGAAGCATACCCTCAACGGGTTCGTCGGACGGCGCCTGTGCAGGTCGGTCGATGGCATAGCCCGATCGCGATCGTTGCCGAACAGCGCACCGATCAGCGGGGCCCCCAAGGGCGTTCAACGCGTGAGCCTGCGCCATGAGCACGAAACGGTTCCGGCCTCCGTCGATCGCCATAGGTTCGTGCGGCAATAGACTTCATCCTCTCGCCGAGGTACTTGCATGCGGATGTTGCTCCTCGGGCTCTTCGGTCTCGCGCTGCTCACCGTGAGCACCGCCGTCTTTGCGGCAAACGCAGTAGATTGCGCAAGGATCGACGATGATTCTGATCGGCTCGATTGTTACGACAGCCTTTTTCGCCCGCCGCCCGAAGCGTCAGCGGAGCGACTCGGCGCCGAACAACTGTCGCACTCCGAAGCACGCGAGGCGGTGCCCGAACCCGAACTGCCGCGCGAGTTGGTGTCCACAATTGTTGCGATTGACCGGCGAGCGTTGGGTGAGCACACGTTCACGCTGGCGAACGGCCAGAAATGGACGCAGAAGGAGGTGGATCCAAAGAAGCGGTTTCGTATCGGCGATGCGGTGACGATCAAGCGACTGAGTTTCGGCAGCTATATGCTGACGACTGCGCGAGGAATCAGCAGTCGGGTTAAGCGGCTCGAATAGCGGGAAAACGAGACGGGCGCCCGAGGGCGCCCGTTAGATCGCAGCACTGGCCGCTGGTTGTTTGGTTACAGGTTCACGGTGAACCGCGCGTACCACACGGCACCAACCGGGTCCGCGACGAACGGATCGAAGCCACCGTCGAAGTTCACGAACGGCGGGTCTCGATTGAACACATTGTTGCCACCCAACGCGATGACGGCGCCTTCCTTGATGACACCCAACTCCGGCAGCGTATACGAGTACTGCAAGTCGACCGTCGTAAAGCTCGCGATTTCCCGGTCGATCGACGACGGCGTCGTGCCGGTCAGCTCGTTGTGGTTCGAACTAATCGCTCGCAGACACGATCCGAGGCACGCTGCCGTCGGACTGACTACTTGGAACGGTTGGTTGTCGGTGTACGAATCGATGTAACGAACCAACACATTGACGGCGTTTCGATCCAACGACCAGTTCAGGTTGAAGTTGACCTTATACTCCGGCAACGATCGGCCGATTGTCGTGCCGAAGTTCCGACTGCCGGAACCATGAATGGTCTTCCCGGTCGCCGGCTCGAGATCCCAGGTCCGTGCCCACGTGCCGGTGATCGACGGCACCAACAGCCCGAAGTCCCCGAGACCGAGTTGATAGCTGACGGTCGCATCGACGCCGTCGACGTCGAGTTTCTGCGCGTTCGAGTACGTGGGCGTGACGCGCAAGAAGTTCAGATTCTCGTCGCGCACCACACTTTCGGGGATACCGGGTCCGATGCTGATGGTCGGCTGACCTACACCCTGCGTGCCGCACGCCGGCCGTGTGGGATCGAAGGTTGCGCTGCCTACGTTGTTGAGGCCCTGCGGACACCGAGATGCCTGGTCTCGCGCAACCAGGTCCTGGGGCCCCTCGAGCGTGATCAGATCGTCGTATGCGTAGTTGTAGTAATCGACGTCCACGAACAAGCCGTCGAACGGGCCCTCGGATGGTTTGTACGAAAATCCGAACGTGTACGCAGTCGATTCCTCCGGCTTCAGATCCGGATTGCCCTCACCGATCTGCGGCCTGAACGCCAGCGAGGCGCCGCTGAACGGATCAGCAATGTTGATCAACTGCGTCGACGAGCCGAACTGCTGCAATAGCGACCCAGTGCGGAACGACTTGCCCCACGATGCGCGCAGGTTCAAGCCATCCAACGGGGTGTGATACAGCAGAGCGAGTTTCGGATTGGCCTTGGATTCTCCGCTGCGGTCGAAATCTTCGTAGCGGCCCGCGATCTGCAGATCGAGGTCCTCCGTGATCGGCACCGCCAGTTCGATGAATGCGGCCGTCGCCCGTTCCTGCGCGTTGTAATCTTGAGCGCCGAAAATGAACGAGAAGTTGTTGGCGTTCGAATCGTCGTCAACTTCGACCCTTACTTCCTGCTGCCGAACCTGAAAGCCGATGGCGGCGCCGATTGGACCGGCCGGAAGCGTCGCAACGTCTCCCGTGAAGACCAGGTCGCCGACGGTCAGGCTGTTCTTCACCTGTGAGCGAATCTCTCCCACCATCCACGACAGCAGTTCCGGCGAGTTGGTCAGTGCGGGATCGGTTTGCGGCGAGCCGTCCGGCTTGAAGAACGCGCTGAAGAACGGGTTGAAGAAGAAGCAATTTCCGGTTCCGGCGTTGCCGCTCCCGGCGACGGTTCCAGCCACCCCCGCGTTACAGCTCGGGCCGCCGAAGCCGTTCAGCGCCAACAGCAACTGCTGCTGTTTCGTGTCGGTGTTACGCGCATCGGCATTCTGCTCGCTGAAATTGAACGTTGCGTCGAACGTCCAATTGCTGAACCCGAGATCGCCGCGGACACCTGTGACCGCCCGATATAGATCGGAGTTCTGCCGGGTATCCGTGTTGATGGGCCGAATCGACGACGGGGTATTCGGGTCGCCGCCCAACACGCGGCCAAAGAAAGTCGTTGGCGTTACGGGGATCGGGCTGGCAGTTGGATTTACTGCGGTTGGGAACGCACTGCGGCGTGCGAAATCGTTGATCAATCCAGGATTGTTGACCGGGATCGTCGGAAATCGCACCAACGGGAACAGCGAATTGCCGCGCTGGAACTCTTGGTGGGCATACCCAAACTCGGCATACGCTTCAACGTTCTCGGCAAGATCGTAGCGCGCCTCAGTCAGCGTCAGGAATTTGCTTTCCTTGCCGACGAGACTGAAGAAGGGACCGAAGTCGTACGTGCAGTTGCCAAGCGCCTCGAGGCCGCTGGCGAACGGAGTACCGAAGGTCGGCGCCGTGAAGCTCGAGCTCGATTTGGTGTTGGCGAGTCCGCAGTCGATATCGCCCGCAATTGCGCCGCCCAAACCCGATGCCGCGCCACCACCCAACAGATACGGCGTGCTGGATGCGCCCGATGCCAGGAACGTTCCCGGATTCCCGAGCGTCGACAACCCGGTGCGCCCATAGCTTCCCAACCGATCGTCTATCGTCAGTGGCTGCCGGTCGAGATATTCGGCCGACACTACCACGCTGCCGCGCTCACCTTGGATGCCGACGATGCCGGCGACGGACGCGTCCTTCTGCTCGCCGGTCTCCTGATCCGTGCTGCCTTGCGCGTAGAACTGGGTCCCTTCGAAGTCGTTGCGCGTGATGAAGTTGGCGACGCCCGCGACCGCGTCCGATCCATACAACGCCGACGCGCCGTCCTTGACGACTTCAACGCGCTGGATCGCGATCGTCGGTGTCAGTTGCGACAGGTTCACGTAGGCATTGCCGCCCGCATCCGTCGCAGTTGGCACCTGCCGGTGCCCGTTCAGCAACACCAACGTGGAACCCAAGCCAAGGTTACGCAGGTTGATGTTGGTATTGCCGGTGGAACTGTCGCTGCCGCTGAACGCGTTCGTAACGTTGGTCGAACCCGAGTTGTAGGTCATCTGGTTAACGACCTGGGCAATCGTCACCGCGCCGATTTGGTCGATTTGTGCGCGATCCACAATCGATACCGGTGCTGTGGACTCCGCGGCGTCATGTTTGATGTATGACCCGGTTACGACGATTTCTTCTACTGACGACGCTTCTTCGGGTGCCGCTGCAATCCCCGCACCAGCAAACGAAGTCGCGAGCAAAAAAATGAAACGCTTCGCGCCGCGATGAATGCACCTGCTCATCATGATCTCCCCATACAAAGACAGACTGTCCAAGAGAAGGCGCTCATGTCGCTGCGAGACCCGCGACGCGATCGCCAAAGTTGTGACGTTCACCACCGTCAGGACATTGACGCGCGGGGCGACGAAGCGTTACAGGCGTGTTGCCGGAATGTTTCGCGCCGTCCGACGAAGCATCGCCTTGGATCAGCGTTGCCCGTCGCGGCTCAGTGAAGTTCGAAACTGCCGGAACTCCGGTGACTGCTCGAGCAATCGACCCGCGAGCTCCCGCAGCGCGTCTACCTGCGCCCGCTCGAGACCCAAGGTCGTTGGCATCGAATTGAAAACTCGGCGCTCTTCGGTATCTGCGATCTGGTTGAACGTGAGCACGGCAAAATGCACCTTGACTCGCGGTTGATCAGGCCCGCGCAATGCATTGATCCGATCCTGCCACATCAGAAAGCCGTCTCGTGCGAGCGCGACGGTTTCGTTGTTGAGAATGCCGGAAGCCGAGTCGAACGACGCCATCACCGTGGCTACCAGGCTGGGATCCTGAGCCTCCAACGACCAGTCGTATTCTGCGTACGTCTGCGCATTCGCAATGATCACGAGTACATTGCGGACGCGGAACAGCTGCTCGTTCGTGAACGCGCCGGCCATCGCTTCGACGTTTCCGTAGTGCGCGACCGGGCTCATCATCGAACCCCGCACTCCGAGGTTGTCGGTGATCCCGCCATCCACCAGACGCACGACCGGCATACGCTCAGGGTGCGAATACCGCTCGAGCGCTCGCGCGACCGCGTAGCGTCGTTGTATTCGATCATCGTGCGCGAGCGCGTCGTCAATCCACGACGCCGCCCGCTGCGGGCAACCGGCAAAGTTGCGCAGCGCAATCGGCGCGAAGATTCCGGGAACCGCGGACGACGCCATCACCGCGTTGGCCACTGGATACGCGGACAGATCCGAACACAGAAAATCGAACTGCTGCTGTACGAACGAAAACGTCGCCGCATTATTGAGATCGCTGGCATTGATGATGACGAACGGCAGCGCACCACGAGACATGTCGGCGAAGGTTTTGTGGCCGAACAGTGATCTGTCCAGTGCAGCTGCAGATAGATCGCCACGGTTGTAGTTCGGCCCGGCGAGTGCGGCCAGTCCAACCGGATGAGCGAACCCGCGCAGGAGGCGTCGCTGGAAGTTGAGGTACAGAAATCTGGGCTCGAACTCCTCAAAAGTCCGATCGCCGAAGAGTCCGTAGTACGCCGCCGTATAGCTGCCGCCGGAGACGGAGGTGATTACATCGACTTCGTCGAGCAGTCGTCGCTGTCGACCATCGATCGTAATCGGCGTATCACGCAGTTTTTCGAGTACACCGTAACTGAAAGCGGCCGCGCGGGTGCCGCCACCGGAGAACGCCAGGACCACGAACAGTTCCTCATCGTTCCGGGGAAGCCGGTTGTGAAAGTCGTAAGCGTCCGGCGCTGGAGGGCTCGTGAGCGGCACGTTCCAGATGCGGTGCACACATCCCGTCATGCCGAAGAGGACCGCAATCAGGACCGGCATCGTCAACAATCGCCTCAGTGTCATTCGTGTGGCGAACACCGAAACAAAAACGGCGATGCCGCTGCGCGCCCCATCCCGAATGTTAGGAGTCCACTGGCTCACTCTGACTTCCGTTCTGCCCCAACGGCGCAGGGGCGTCGTCGACCCATTTTAGTGCTCGAAAGTCGAAGCCGGCCCGAACCGTCGGCTTGACCACGTCGAAGTAGGGCGACAAATCGAAGTCACGCGGCGTAAAGGTGCTGAAGTGGCGGATCTGATAACAGATATAGCGATCCTCGGCATTGTCAGAGGACCACCACGACTTTGGCAGAATCGGATAGCGGATCTGCTGGAATGCCTGCGCAATCAGTCCGGAACAGATGGCTTTGGTCGGTTCGCCGCTACCGAAGGTCAACAACCTGCGCCGCCAGCGAACCGGGACCGGCGGCGTCGGAATTAGGTAGCGCGCCAGATCAAAGACATTCCTGAGGTCGTACTGATTGCCGATGCGGCCGATGGCGAAGTCCAGCACTTGTTCCAGTTCGTCGTCCCGCAGGTGCGTCGGCCTGCAGATGCGCGTATTGAAATCGACATACTTTTCGATCGGACTTGCGATCACGCCCTCGAGCAAGTCGGCTTCGACAAGCGGGCCTTGCGGGCAGCGGTCACCGACGTAAAGCGCCGCGTGCGACCAGGTCGACTGCGTCAGATATTTTATTGCCGTGCCGATCCGGGTGCGTCCTTCGACGAGCAGCACGTCGCCGGGTTCGATCAACTTCCACCAACCCACTTCGAGTCCGCCGCTCACCGCCGACGGGTGTCGTGGATTTGGTCGGCTCAGAAGTCGGCCGAGCCGACGACCGAGTCCTTCAAGGGCTACGCCGCTCATTCAAGCCGCGCACACCGCACGAGTAACGACTTCTCTAAACCAATTTCCCTGAGGTGCGCGATCTTTTTGTAGTCGGGGTCCTGACCCAACCGCAGGAACGCATCCCAATCGGGCCATTCGACGATGAAGAACAAATCGGGTTTCCAGTCGCCGATCAACGAAGCAACCGGAGTGTAACCATCGACCCGTCGTGCGCCCAGACGCGCGACCAGCGGTCCGGCCGCGCGGCCGTAGGCCGCATAGTGTTCTGCCCCGCCTGGCTTGAACCACAGCGCATTCAGCATGTAAACCTTCGAATCACTCATTCATCACGTCCTTCCGTTGTCGGCGCCGAGGTCCCGCTCATGCGGCGTCTCAGCGCACAGGTTTCCTTTCGGAATTGCATACTCATGTCCGGCGCCGGTTCGCCTCGGATTCCGGCACTAACGTAAATCGCGCATGTGTTCGCACACCAGGGTCGGCGTGATCAGCCAAATGCGTGCGAAGCGCTATCAGTAGCTCGCCCGCTGCGGTCTCGCGCCAGAACCAGCCGTTGAGTGCCTCTGCCGAAGATCGTCCCGGCCCGGCCGAACCGGCTTCGAGGTAGAACGCCTTCAGGTCCTCCGCCGCCAGCTTGAAGGAAAGGCCCAACGGCAACGCCGAACGCGGCGACACGGTTGGCGCATGCTCGGTCAGAAATTCGCTCAGCCAGTAGTACGTCGCTTCGATATCTAAACCGCTGGCTCCGGTCGCCGTGCGACCTCGTGACTGGCGTCCACGCTCGAACCAAGGCATCAGCGCTCGCACTTCGGCCGCCACCCGATCAACCAGCGGCGAACCGAGCGACCGCGCCGGGAAGGAGACCGGACAGCTCCACTCGTCGGCATTCCCCGCAAGCGGCAATACGTCAGACGATTCGAACGCGGCAACGATCGGTACCGAACCCGGATCATCGAGAAGCGCCATCGCCGCACGCAGCACCGAGAGCTGCAGCGCCGGGTCGTCCGGCGCGCCCAATGGCCGACCGAGCGCGAACGGGACGTTGAGCGCCCGCGGCGGATGCATCGCGGCAATATGCTGTGGGATGAGACCGATCACGACAGTCGCAATCGCCTCCGCTTCCAGAAAATGTGCCAGCCCGCTCACGGCGCGCGTGCACAACGGTCAGACGGGCACCAACAGCACAACGTTGGTGCCTTCACCCTGCAGGTTGCGCGCGAGCTGACGTGCAGCCGGTTCCAGCGCCGTCGGATCGGTCGCGCCCATGAATGCGTAGTGAAACCGTGCGACGCTGCCGATCAGTCCTTCGGTCGCGAGTTGTCGGAGACCACCGAGTGGGAATACCACTTCGGTATCCTGGAGGAATCCGGTGCGATCAAAGTTGGTCGAGACGTGGGTCATCAGGAGGTCGGCGTCCGATTCGGCGTCGATGATCCGGTAATCGGCTGCGCCGAAGTCGAATGGCGTGTCGCCCCGTTGCATGAGACCGGCGGTCGATACGATTGCGACTCGGCGTTCGGATACAGGACCAGGATCAGCTCGAGATGGCGCTCCGAAATCGGGGCACGGTAGATTCAACAGCGTTTCGGGAACGTCCTCGGCGCGCATAGGTTCTCCTTCGCAGTAACGCGTAGCTGTGGCTGCATCGATCGCTGTGCGACCGACTTCGCCCCTTAGTACGGCTCGTCAGTGACCCGACGTAGGTTTCGTGGATGCTTCGGTGCGAGCCGCGTCCAGCGACGTCATAACTCGCGTGGCGAACTCCGAACCGACGACCGCGCCGTCCAGACCGTGCCGTCGGGCGGCCTCGACCAGCAGTCGAAACTGGCGCTGAAACCGTCGGCAGTGGATGCACATCATCAGGTGGACTCTGATCGCCAATCGCTTGCGAAGACTCAGTTCACCGTCCAGCCGACTGCTTGCCAACGCGGTGACTTCCCGGCACGTCAACACTCTCCTGACACCTCGAAGTGATCGATCATCTTCAGTAGACCCATTCTGGCCCGGTGTAAAAGCACCCGCACATTGGACGCGGATAGTCCCAAATCGTTACAGATTTCCTCGAACGGCGCCCCGTGCATATCCCGCAAAACCAGCACGCTGCGCTGATTATCTGGCATCAGTAGCAGGTGCTGTTCGATGCAATCGCGCAACCCTTCCGCCTCGAGCAGCGCATCCGGCGAATCAAGGTTCCATTGAGTCGGCGGCACGGCCCAGCTGCCGGTCCGGTCGAAGGCGTCCGCGTCCGCGCCATCGCTTTGATCCTGCGAGGGTGACACTTCGCGCGCGTGGGCGCGAAGGTGCGAGATGGCCCGATTGGCGACAATGCGGCTCAGCCATGTCGCGAGCGACGCCCGACCCTCGAAGCGTTCGATCTGCTTGAATACCGTCAGCCAGGCGTCCTGAACGATGTCTTCTGCGACTGCCGGGCCCGCAATGGCGCGCGCGGTTGCAATCATCTTGGGGCTGTATCGCACCACCGCGCGCTCGAACGCACTCCGGTCGCCCGCCTTCAATGCGACGATCAGCGCCGCCTCCTCCTCAAAAGCCCTACCGTCCGCCATGCCCCTCCCCATTAGTCACCTCCCCATTAGTCACGTTGCCGCGC
Source organism: Pseudomonadales bacterium (assembly GCA_041739525.1). GTDB lineage: Bacteria > Pseudomonadota > Gammaproteobacteria > Pseudomonadales > Azotimanducaceae > DATJGR01. Next base: position 16,324 of record JBGSNQ010000102.1, read on the forward strand.
GCTCGCGCCACACATGCGCATTGATGGGCACCGGGCCGCGGAAGCAATGGGACGCGACTGTAACGAATTCGAAGTCCGCGCGTCTCTCCTGTCATCGGCGGAATGGGTTGCCGCGACGAATCGAGAGACGGGAGCGTGGAACGAAAATGGTCGGAGTCGCAATCCTCTCGCGCAGCCCTGTTCCGGGTCGGGTGAAGACGCACCTGATTCCGGAACTCGGCGGGGCAGGTGCCGCTGCGCTGCAGATCTGGCTGACTCGAAGGATCGTCGCGACGGCGATCGCCGCGCGGATCGGGCCGATCACGCTATGGTGCGAGCCGGACGCCTCACATCCGTCGTTCCGCGATATCACCAAATCGGGTCTGGTGGCGCTGAGCAACCAACCCGATGGCGACTTGGGTCTGCGGATCACTGCGGCGCTAACGGGTGTCGCCGATCGCGACGGCGCGCTCGTCGTTGGAACCGACTCCCCGATGCTGGCATGCAACCATCTGCGCCACGCCGCGCAACGTCTTCGCACCGGTGATGACGCAGTGATGTATCCGGCCGAAGACGGCGGATATGTATTGTTTGCACTGCGGCGCGTGCAAGCCGCGTTGTTCACTGACATCGCGTGGAGCACGCGCATCGTTGCCGATCAGACGCGCAAGCGATTCGAGCAACTGCGTTGGCGATGGAGCGAGCCGGAAGTTTTGTGGGGCGTCGAGCATCCGGAGGACTGGCAACGACTTCTGGTAGAGGGTGACACCCTCGAGCTGAGCCCGATCGGCCCATCTACCGGCACTGCACCGAAGTGATCGCCGCGACCGTGAGAGACATCGGCCACACGCTCTATAGCGATCGGCGCGCGGAATGACTAGGGTGACCGACATCCGAAGACGGCAACCAAACGAGCCCACGGTCATGACGACTTCGCCGGTGATCACGAATCTACTTCGGGCGCTCACAGGCCCGTTCCTCAAGCGTTCCGTTGGCGTTGCGCTGGTAGTCGGCACGCTGCTCAATGTCATCAATCAATGGGACGCGTGTTTCGGCGCCGCGTCGTTTGTCTGGATGCAAGCGCTGTTGACCTATTGCGTTCCATTCGGCGTCTCGACCTACGGAACCGTGTCCGCCTTCCTCGCCCAAGACGACGCGCGATCGCTCACCTAACAACAGGAGAACCTCCAATGTCACATCTTCCGCCACGGTCTGCCGATGAACTCGAATTCCTCGCGCCCGTTCTTCATGGCGTTCGCGCATCGATGGGATTCGTCCCAAACAGCATGCTGACGATGGCGCACTTACCGCAGCTTCCGATCGGCTTTTCGCTGCTCGCAACCGCGGTATTCGGTGGCGATCTCGCCCCGCTCGTCGCAGGGCTGGCCGGGCGAATCCCGCCGCCGGCGCCGGCAGAGGAGAAAATCGACGCGAAGCTGGTTCAGCTGATCGCGTTCGCGACGAGCCTTGCATCCGGTTGTCGCTATTGCCAGGCGCACACGTCGCACGGCGCCCACCGACTTGGCGTCGACGAGCGGCAATTGAATGAGATCCTGCGCTTCGAAGAAAGCGACGCATTCACAGCAAGCGAACGGTCGGCACTGGCACTCGCCTTCGCCGCGGGCCGGGTACCGAATGAAAGCGGCACCACGCACTTCGCCAGTCTGCGCGAGCACTTCAACGAGTCGCAAATTACCCAAATCGTTGCCGTGATTGCGCTGTTCGGATTTCTCAATCGTTGGAACGACACCATGGGCACCGCACTGGAGGCCGTGCCAGCAGAATTCGCGCGCGCCCACTTGGCGGAAGTCGAATGGGGCATCGGCAAACACGGCGCCCGATCCGATACCTGACGAACGCTCGGGGCACATCATGGCGCAGCGTTGAGCGACCAATCGTAGCGGTAACGGATCTTGCCGCGGTGCTCACGTAACCGACCTGCGAGGGGTTCATCCACGACGCCGCCAAGATACGCCAGGATCCCGGATTCATCCGGCGCGAAGTCGCCGCGATACCACTCGAAAATCTGCGACAGCACCAGAGCGTCGTTCTGCAGTCGCACGCCCCGCGGATCATTGACGAACCGGTGCTGCGCTGCATCCAGCATCGCGTTGATCTGCCCGCCCGTGTACACGCCCGCTGCGAGATTGGGACATCCGAGACTCGCGCAGTTGACCGCGTAATGTATGCGCGGATCCTTGAACAGCGGACGAAGAACTCGATGCTCGATGTCGTTCAAGCTCAAGGCCTGGCCCGCGACCTCGACGACTCGCTCGTTCCACGGCCCGATCGTGAAGAGTCCCCGTCCCATATCCAGGATCGACGTCTGTTTCGGATGTTCAATCACGATCCGCACGGTGAGCGCGTTGTACAGATTGATCCAATACGCCATCTGTTCGTCGCGACGGTACCGTCGCGGATCGATCGCCGCGAGACCAGCGACGTAGCCATCGAGCACATCGCGGCCGGCCCGATCGATCGCGCCATAGCGGAACCGGTTAACGCCGTCCGAACTATCGGTCACCAGGTAACGGTCGAGGAGCGATTGCCACGCCCGGTGATCGATCGTGTCTGGATTGGACTCGACCGCGGCCGCCCAGAATGACCAAGGCTCGGCGGCGGGCGCGCTCACGGTGACGCCTGGCAGCGCGGTCAACAGGCTGAGCAGGAGGGAACGAACATTCATGTGGCGGGCTTCTCTGTTTCGGTCAGCAGCGACTCGATCGTCGCGGCAACGGACGCCGCCACGTCGCCTTCGCTCATGCCCGAGCTACGGATCCAGCGAACGTGACGGTTGCGGTCGACGACCAAGAGCCCTGGCGTACCTTTGACGCCGTAACGCGCTGCAATAGGCGTTGCGTCGAGAATGAGCTCGAATGTATAGCCGCGCTCCGCGAGGTACTCGACAGGATCACCGTCTTCCCACACATCCAGCGCAAAAAATCGAACGTCGGCGGCAGCGAAGCGATCCGCGACCTTTTGCAAATGCGGCATCAACGCGGAACAGTACGGGCACCACGTGGCCCAGAACAGCAGCACCGTCACCTGACCCACCGAGTCCCGATAGTAATCAATCGGCTTTCCGGTCGGCGTGTTTCCCAACCAGTTCGGCGCAGGGGCGTCGACCTCCACGGCGTTTGCTACCGCGCACCACACGCTCAGGACCACGGCAAGCACCACACGCGCCTTCGCACGACGCGGCTCATCCGCTGATCGAAGTCTGAAGCCCAATATGCGGGGCCAAGTGGCGGGGTTTAGTTCATATCTCGCAATAGAGGATCACCAGATGGATGGTCAGACAGATGGCCGCAGCGAACACGAACAACACCAGCCTCCGAGCGGACGGGTTCATCACAATCTCCGCTTCAGCAGCCGCCGTCGTCATCGCAGTTCATTGCGCGAGTGGCGCGCGATAGACGGTCGTCTTCGGGTGAAACGCATACCAGGCGAACCAGTAGCCCTGCACGACCGGAATCTCGTGCATCGAGCCGGATTCACCCTCTTGCATTTCGACCCAGCCTGTTCGCGCGGCGGCATCGAAGTGAACTCGAAGTCGGGCCGTGCCGAAGGAATCGAGCAATGGACTGGCTACTTTTGCGAGTTCGGCGAATGGATAGGCACGTTGGCCGCGTTCGCCGAGGTTTACGCCGACGATCATCTCCTTGGGGTGGTACAGGCGACTCTGCGCAGAGACCGGAAAGTACAATCGTTGCGTCTGCGCATATCCGTCATAAGGCGATGTCGCGTAGTCGGCTCTAGGGGGATCCGGCGGTGCCAGAACGATCGTCTCTGGATGTTCGGCACGCCATGCTCCCCAGGTGGTGTGGCGTACCACGACGAGGCGCAGGCGTTCACCCTCGCGTGGTCCGGTCACGGCCTGCGCCATCACCTGCGACCAGAGCGAATCGCTGGCGCGGTCATAGAGCAAGACATCGCTGTTGTAGAGCAGGCCCGAAACGCCGAACTGATCGTGACCGGCGACTTTGAACGCGACGCCGGTGCCGCACAGCGGGCAGTACGTCACGAGCAGGCCCTGATCGCCCAGTCGGTCGTTGACGATCTCGTGCCAATCGAGGATGCGAATGGGATACGCCTTGCTGATCGAGCCTTCGGCGAAGCCGAGCACTCGATCGTCGTCGCCGAGAAAATGCGCAGCCTCACCACTGACGAAGCGCGGTGCATCGATTGCGGGGATGCCGTCGCGAGGGGGTCCACCGGATTGGATCTCGGCGATCGGAATCAGCGCGTGATCGAGATGGAACCCGTTCATCGTCTTGGCGGCGACGGCGAAGTCGGCGCCCAGGCACAAGCCGGCGGTGAGTATCAACGTCGTCCACCGCCGCCGACCGCGCCAGGTTCGCCGGCCGCCCTCACGCATCGGAGAAGCCTTTGCGATCGCGCAAACGGTCCAATCCCAATTCTTCGCGGACGCTGGATGAGAACCGTTCGAGGCCCTCGCCCAACGTGATGCCCGTGCCGTCCGCGATGCGCACCATGCGTTCGAAATTGGAGGCCACTCCCGCCGCATCGATCATCGCCGCCCCGCCGATCGCCTTTACGAGTTCTTGCCGCACGCGCGCCAGCGCGGTCTCGTCAGCACCCACCATTGCCTCCGCGAAAGCAATCAGAGCGGCGCCATGCGGCACACCCCGCCCCTCACCGCCATCGTTGATCGAACCGATATCCACATCCGTTCCCTGCAGCTGACTGCTCGCACGGAGCAGTGAGGCATGTGCCGTCGTTCAGTAGTAGCACTGGTTGAGCGCGGACACGCGCCCGGCGATCAGTTCGATCTGACTGCGATCGAGGTGCTCGCTTCGGGCCGTCGGGTCACCGACTTGCGCATTGGGTAGGTAGTGCGCCGCGCTGAGATCGCCCAGCGTTCGCACTTCATCGGGCACTAGGCTGAGTGCGCGGATCACGTTTCCGGTGCGACCGCGCGGCCACAGATCGGCTTCCGCGCCGCTGTTGCGGTCCGCCGGGATCATCGGCACCCACGCGTCGTCAGCGACCGCGTTTGCCGGTTGATAGTGTGTTGGCGCCCCTCTGCCAGCCACCGGAAGCATGTGAAAGGCAACACCGATTCCACGACAGAAGCTGTCGATGCTGATGATGGCCGCTACCGTGCTGACGAGTTCGACGTAATGACCGGCGGTGAAGCCCGCGTCGATCATGGCCCGCAGGCTGCCTTTGGTGAGTCGGCTCGGATCGGTTGCCAACCGATGTACCGCATCTATGACCTCGGGGGCCAACGACGACACGGTATCGTGAGCGCCGGCGGGCGCGTTTGGCGACAGCGAAGCCCGCCGTCGCTGGCAGAGTTCGCAATCGCGGCCCTGTCTCGTCTCAGCTGCAATGGCGATACGTTCCGCCGAGGTCCACCACGAGCCGGGTCGCTGCAGCCGCTGCCAAAAGCGCCGGTGCGCGGCGCCGAAGTCGGCGCGCACGGGAAGTGGCGCGTGTTCATACGAAGGTTCTGGGTGTTTCACTCGCTGGCCCCCTTTCAAATCTTCACGTCGTTCACGGTCCACCGTAACGAATAGACGACTCGTGCGTCTGTTTGTTACGGCGTATCGATAGCGGGGCATCTTGATTCCCCTTCCCCCCGCCTTCGAGCCGTGTTGCGCGCGGCTTCACATCCCCTGAAACAGTGGGGCCGAGCGCAATCCTTTCGCAACCTAATTTCGTTGGAGTCACTGAAATGCGTAAGAACGTCAAGAACCCGGCCGCGATCGCTGCCGCCATGCTTACTGGAGCACTCACCTTCGGAAGTGCGGCGGTGTATGCCGGGCCGTGTACCGCAAAGAACCCTTGCGCCGCGAAGGCCGGCGCCATGGCGAATCCCTGTGCAGCGAAGAATCCGTGTGCAGCTAAACAGAATCCTTGCGCGGCTAAAAATCCCTGCGCAGCGAAAAATCCATGTGCAGCGAAAAATCCTTGTGCCGCAAAAAATCCCTGCTCGGCCAAGAATCCTTGCGCGGCAAAACACAACTGATGTGACCCCCTCAGATCCGAAACGCGAGGATCTGCGACTGCGTGCCTCCGGCACGCAGTCGTCACCGCGGGCCACAGCACCGGATTCGGCTGTGGCGATGCCTTCGCTCGCGTCGTTGTCGATCGGCGACCGGCGCAACATGCTTGCCGCGGGCATCGAGGTGCTGGAATGCCAGCGCGTTTTAGCCAAGGCGGGGTTGAATGTCGTAGGCCAGCTGCTGCGCGGTCAAGGCGAGTTCGTCGAGATGAATCACTACCCAACCGACGACGTTTACGACCCCGAGACCAAGAGTCAGTACTACTATCATGCCCATCGCGATGGCGACGCCGAACACGGTCACTTCCATACGTTCGTTCGCAATGAGTCGAACCAAACCTGCCACCTCGTCGCAATTTCGATGGATGAGTGGGGCTATCCCATCGCTCTGTTCACGACGAATCGTTGGGTCACAGACGAACACTGGGTGCCGGCGTCGGTATCGAAGGTACTGCTCGATCAATTCGATATCGACCATGCCGCCCCGTGCTGGGCAACCAACCGCTGGATCGGCGCCCTGTTGAAGCTGTATCGCCCATTCATAGGCGCGCTGCTCGAACGCCGCGACCTCATTCTCGAATCCGCCGACCTGCTGGAAGACCGATCGCTCGACGTGATCGGCAACCTGCCAATCGACGTCGACGATTTGATCGCCGGCCTTGGGCGGTCATTGCAGACTGATACTCTGTGAGCGCCGAACAAATCGGCACACCCACGCGCGCGCGGGTTCCGATGGCAACGCCTCGAAGCTGCACCGTGTTGATGTCGTGATTGTTCACGCCCAACAAAATGGCGAAGGCGCCGGGGAATCACCGGGTGAGCGGCGTGTGGTCATCGTCGGTGGCGGATTCGCCGGTGTCACGGTCGCGCGCCTGCTCGAGCGTCGACTGCCGAAGTCGTGGGAGGTGTTTCTCCTTTCGCGCAGCAATCAACTCACCTACAACCCGTTGTTGCCAGAGGTAGTCGGCGGTGCGCTGCTGCCGGGCCATGCAGTCGCGCCGCTTCGGTTGATGCTACCGAAAACCAGAATTCGCATGGTTACGGTGAACGCAATCGATCCCCTCGAACAATCGGTCAGTTACACCGGCGTGGTGAACGGATGTCTCAGGTACGACCACCTCGTGTTGGCGACGGGGATGGCGGCGCACATGGATACCGTGCCGGGCATGGCCGCACATGCGTTGCCGCTGAAAACGCTCGGTGACGCGCTGCATCTGCGCAATCGGGTCCTGCATTGCATGGAGGAAGCGACACTCACGAACGATCCCGATCGACGCGCTTGGCTCATGACATTCGTCGTCGTCGGTGGCGGCTTCAGTGGCGTCGAGACGGCCGGTGAGATCATGGACTTTGCCGCCTCCGCATATCGCTTCTACCGCAATCTCAAACGCAACGACGTCCGAGTCGTCCTCTTGCACAGCGGACCCCGTTTGCTTCCGGAGCTATCCGCTGGATTGGGTAAGTACACAGTCAGCGCCCTGCGCCGCCGCGGCATAGAGGTTCGTTTGAACACGCGTGCATCGATAATCGAACACGGAACAGTGAGATTGCATGACGGTGGCGAGATCATCGGCGCGACCATTGTGTCGACGATCGGCGTGACGGCGCATCGATTCATCCGGGACAGTCCACTACCTACGCAACGCGGTCGGCTGATCGCCGACCCCGACCTACGCGTTGCGGGATTCGACGACATCTGGGCGCTCGGTGACTGCGCCACCATTACCAACGCATCCGACGCTCTTCCCTGTCCCCCGACGGCCCAGTTCGCGGTGCGGCAAGCAAACACGGTTGCGGCCAACATCATCGCGAAGCTGCGAGGCAGCGCGCCGGCCGCCTTCCGCTATCAACCGATCGGGCAGATCGCATCGATCGGACACCATCGCGCGGTGGCGCAAATCTACCGTTTTCGGATCCACGGAATCGCTGCATGGCTGCTGTGGCGCGCAGTCTATCTGCTGAAGATGCCGACCATCGCCGGCAAGGTACGACTCTTCATCGAATGGACGCTGGCGATGTTCTTTCCCCGCGACCTCGGTTGTCTTGATTTCGAGCGGACAGCGGCCACTCTCTCTCCTGCTGCAACCAGGTGCGCCCCGCACAACGGACGTTCAGCTGACGCGTTGTAGTTCCTCTAACGTGTCTGAATCGACCGTTTGCCAACTCTTAGCGTTCCGCCGCGTGACCGAAAACGGCAAAGCCGACGGCGGCAGGCACACGCGATCATTGCGGGCCTGGACGTTGTTTAGAACGGTTGACTGGGAATGCGCGTCTCTGAGCATTAGCGCGCCTCTACGTCATCGTTAGCATAGGGGGCGTCCCGCAGACGGCGGCGCCCGCCGCCTCACAGAAATCCGAGCCGAGGCCTCCCCCTTTTTCCACGGACCGCCCCGCGCTATTTGAACGCGCCGAACTTGTACTGCACCTCGAGGCCGTACGTGCGAGGATTCGTTACGGTGCCCGAACGGCGGAAGTTGTCTTCCTCCTGTAATCGGTCGATCTGTCGTATGCCGATGTCGTCAAACACGTTGTTGACGAAGCCCGATACGGTCCACGCATTCTCAGCCGATGCCCAAGTGACCCGCGTGTCCGTCCGCCCGTACGACGGCGCAGCGTCGGCGCTTTCCTCGAACAGCGAGAAGTACACTTTATCGATCCACGAGTAGTTGGCGAGGAACGTCACCGTACCGCGGTCCCCCAACGGCAACGCATACTGAATGTAAGCGTCGGCCTTGTACTCCGGCACCCGCAGCATCTGGTTGCCGTTGATGTTGATCGGCGTATCGTTCGGGTCGAATAACGATCCGGGACGTTGCGCGTTGAAGGTATCAATCACCGTGAAACTCTCCGTGTATTCGCTGTTCGTGTAACTGAACGTGCCACCCAACGTAATACGATCCGTCGCCAGCCACAGCACGTCGGTGTCAAAGCCGATCATACGGGCAGAGGGCACCGCGAATGTACTCACCGATGTGCCGCCGAGCGCGGACGGCGAGGATGCCGGCGTATGCACGTGTGCGTAGTCGTACCAATACAGCGCCGAGTTCAACTGCATCGTGCCGTCGAAGAGATCGCCTTTGTAACCCAGTTCGTACGCGATCAGCTCCTCGGGCTGGTACTTCGCGTTCTGGCTGAAGAACACCAGATTGAATCCGCCCGCGCGCGTGCCGCTGGTGACCGAGAAGTAGATCAGGTCCTTATCGTTCGGCGTCCAATCGAGGTTGATGCGTCCAGTGACCGCATCGTCCTTGCGCTGCAACTGCCTCCACAGCGATTCGGTGATGGGCAGGCCGCCTGTGCGCAGGTTGTTGTAGTCGAGCACCTGTCCATCTGGGCTCAGCGCGCCGATCGCAACGTTCAGATCCGTTAGTTGCGCAGCCGGTAACGAGCCACCGAGCGCCGCTACGTTCTCCACGTAAGTGAACAGATTCTCTTCACCGTCGAACTGATCGCGGGCCCAGCGCGCGCCGAGCGTCAGCGCGAAGTACTCATTGAACGTGTAGACGCTCTGGGTGTACACGGCGAAGGCTTCCCGTTCGCTTCGCGTCTGATATTCGAGGTTCGTACCCGACGTTGTCGGACCATGCGGAATATTGTCACCGGTATCGGCCGCCCACTTGCCGGCGCAGAATCGGATCGGGTTGTTCGCGAATTCACCGGCGGTGAGATTGCTGCACAGCGCATTGCTCAACCCCGATAACCCGGACGGTACCCCGGCCCGCAAAGCGAGTCCCGACTGTTTCGCGGTAAACAGGTCGACCTTCGGAACGAAACCAATGATCGCCGCCGCACCCGCGCCCGGCGCGGTCGCTGCGATCGGCGCCGCCGCGGCATAGTCGAAGTCCTGCGTGAACTTGCCGTTGCCGTTCGAATTATAGAAATCGCCGCGTTGGCTAATTTTGGCCCGATAGTAAAATAGTCCCGTCGTCGTCGTGAGTGTGTCACTCCAGTCATTGAAGAACTGCAGCTCGTGGGAGACGTATTCCGTCTCCTGGCTGACGTAAAACTGCTGGTCGCCGGAGAACGACACCGACGGATCACTACTGAGAGAATTCGTATTGCTCGACAGATCAACGTCCGTCGTGCGGTCGTAGAAGTAATCGGTGTAGCCAAAGATGTACTTCATCGAGAACGTGTCATTGATCGTCCAACGGATATCGGTGGAATTCGCCTGCTGATCGAAATATTCGTCCTGCTGCCCGCTGGTATCCGTTTCGACGCTCTGGCCGCTGACATCGCCGAGCCCGAGCATTCTCTGCCGGCTCACATCCGTGCCGAAGGCTTTGTTGTTCACTTCGTTGGCGGCGGTCAAGCCGAAGTCTACGCCGGGCGTGACACGCTGCGCGGTCACGGGCGCCCCGGTTACAGGGTCTTTGAACGTGAATAGCGCGGTACCGCCAGGCTGGAAAGCACTGTTGGCCGTCGCGGCAGTCACCGTGCAGTTCGGGTTGGATCGATCCACGAGGCTCGCGCACACGACGGTCGGGTCGACGGGGCGATAGCCGAACGCAAAACTGCTGGTATTGCGCGCACTGCCGGTCACCGGGTCGGGGGTACCGCCGTTTTCGGTAAACGTCACGATGCCCGCGGCGTCGGCGCCGCCCATTCGCCGGCGATAACTGCGCTCGTTGCCGCGGGTATTGATCTCGAGGTTCTCCGTCGGCGTCCAGCGCAACGCCAATGCGTAGTTCTCGTCGCCGTAGTTGTCGGGGTTCTGGTTACCCGACTTGTCATCGATGAAGCCGTCGCGCACACGCTTTACGCCGGTCAACCGGGCTGACAAGACATCGTCAATGATCGGACCGGACAAGACTCCATATTCATCGCGCACGCCGTAGCTGCCCACGACGACTTTCGCTTCACCTTCGAATTCGTTGGTCGGCGCCTTGTTGATGAAGTTCACCGCACCGCCGATCGCATTGCGTCCATAGAGCGTGCCTTGTGGGCCGCGCAACACTTCGATTCGTTCAACATCGAACAAGCCACCCTCGGTGGACGCGATGCCGAAGTCCTCGGAATAGACACCGTTCAGATACGTCGCAATGCCCGGATCACCGCCGAGCGCGCGGAAGTTCCGCCCGACCCCGCGAATCGCCATGTCGTAGGGTTCGATGACCGCGGCCGGGATGAACCGCTGCAGGTCTTCCTGGTTGCGGATGCCGAAATCCTCGAGCATCGCGCCGGTGAACGCGGTGATCGAAATCGAGGTGTCGCTGACCGTCGATTCTTTGCGTTCCGCGGTCACCACCACTTCTTCGATCTGCCGCCGCTCCGCAGGAGACGAAGCAGCGGTTCCCGCGTCGGCCGCATCGGCCCCGTAGGCCACCTGGGCCATGAACGCTGCCGAAAACAAAACGGGCAAGCCGTATGCACCGTGCCGCAGCGCGCCTCGCAACCATCTCGAACGCACGACCGATACTAAGTGGACACGACTACGTAACGTGAATTCGGTCAACGCGCCGAATCGCTTCGTGGAGCGAGTTGCCATTCAAAGATCTCCCCATATGAAAGGACTACCGGTACTTCGAGACACACCGCCAAAGGATCGTCGAGACCCTCGTCAAACAGCGATTGTCATAAGCTGCTAGGCCATTTGACGCAGTCGGTTGCGCTTTGTTACGGGCTGGGAGATTCGAACCTGAGCCAAGTGCAAACCTGTGCCGGGGCAGGCCGACGAGTTCGCCTTGAGTAGGAATTAGATGGTCGCACGACGTGGGATACGCGCGCGCTAACGTTCAGACCCGATGGATCGCCATCACCGGATCTCGCTGACAACTCTACTAAGGCGCCGTCGCCGCGAGCCCACGCGAGAGTTAAAGTCGACGACGCCGGAATGATCCGAGCTATCGGTTGCGCAACCTCGCATAAGAAAACCCAAGACCCGCACCGAAGATGACGTGAAGCATCAGAGTCGCCACCGGGGCCATCACTCCCATGTTCACGGCGAACAGTCCGGAGCCAGCCATCGGCATCACCACGATCATCATCATGATCCAGCCGACGGTCGCGAGGACAATGCCCTTCACGATGACGCTGCCCGGCAACACCCCTTCCAGGGGTACGAACGCCGCGCCGTAACCCGCGCCGATCATGAAGTGGATGATCCAACCGATCGCGGCAGTCGTACCCATCATCGCGGACAGCATCGTGATCACGTCCAGATCGAGCATTACGCCCATCATGCCTTTCAGCATCATCAACAGCGAAAGCACCAGCGTAGCGATCAAACCAGCAATGATCCCGGCTGTTAGATTTTTCAATTCATGTCTCCATTCGTCGTGACAATTTGACGCAATCAATCGCGCGTTGTTACAGCGCGCGCGGGCACGGATTTCAAAGCCGTTCCGGGGAACAGCTGTAATGAAATCGCAGTAGGATCGTCTAATGTACTGCCGGCGTGTCCCGTTCGCCGACTCCGCAAACCGTCCGAAGCAGTTGTCGCGACTCCAGCGACGACACGTTTCCGTGGAGTGCGAGCGGGACCGTCGACACCATCACCAATCCGAATCGTTCGATTCAGCAGACGACCAGGATGAGGGGCGTCGGTTCTCAGTATCCTGCGTCGACCGGCCTAACTCCCGCCGTGGCCAGGCGGCGGCGCGTAAGTGTCGAATAGCGCTGAAATGTCTTCGGCTAATTCGAGCACGGCTCGCCGGGTGATTTTACGCTGAGCGAACCCGCGTAAGCCGATGAGCTGTGCTTGCGCCAGACGCGCCAGACGTCGCGGATCGGCGTCCGGACGTATTTCACCTATCGCTTGCGCTTGGGCGATTGTCGCCGCCAACAGTGATTCCACTGCCTTGAGATGCTTGTTCGCGCAGCGCGCGATTTCAGGTTCGTCATCGCCGATTTCGAGCAACGTTTTGACGATCATGCACGCACGCGCCGGCGGCGGGCCGCGGTGCGCCTGTGTGCAGCACGAACGCGCGACGTCGCGGAAATATTGACGCAATCCGGCCATCGGCGATGGCGCCTGGCGCAAGATCTCGAGAACTTCGTCGGCCATGCGCGCAGCGTATTGGTCCAACGCCTCGGCAAAGAGTCGCGATTTACTGCCGAAGGACGCGTAGATGCTGCCCGGCCGCATATCGAGCGCGTCTTCGATATTGGCGACCGAAGTCGCGTAGAAGCCACGCTCCCAAAATAAGGCGACTGCCCGATCGAGTGACTGTTCACGTGAATGACGCGCGACGCGAGGCATACCGATGTGCAACCGGAGCTATTCAAGATCTCAAATCATAGTGCCTGCGGCGCACATGACTCCAGCGCCGATTCAAAATCATAATTGAACGATCACTCAAATAACGATTAAGATCGCATTGCCCGAAACCAGGAGTTACCAATGATCGACTTTCCCCTTCACACAAAAGATTCCGCACCGGAGGCGAGCAAGGTGCTGCTCGACGGTTCCGTCAAGGCGTTTGGCATGATCCCGAACTTGCACGCCGTCATGGCTGAGGCGCCTGGATTGCTGAAGTCCTACAAGTTCCTGCATGACGAATTCATGCACACGAGTTTCAACGCGGACGAAAAGACCGTCGTCTGGCAAACGATCAACGTCGAACACGCGTGCCACTACTGCGTCCCGGCACACACCGGAATCGCCAAGTCCATGAAGGTGTCCGACGAGGTCACCGACGCGTTGCGCAATGAGACGCCATTGCCGAGCGCGCGGCTCGAGGCGCTGCGTCGCTTCACGCAGCAGGTCGTGCGACAGCGCGGCGTCGTCGGTGACGCCGACGTAAATGCATTCCTCACCGCCGGTTACACGAAGCGCCAGGTGCTCGAGGTCGTGCTCGGCGTTGCGCAGAAAGTAATGAGCAACTACGTCAATCATCTAGCGCATACGCCCATCGACAAGCCGTTCGCCGTGTTCGAGTGGCAGAAGACGGCCTGAACCGCTTCATAACGTACCGCGCAATGATGTCGATGAAGGCGTAGCACCGTGATCGATCTCGTCCAACTCCAGCCGCGCGACGAGCACAACCTCCAGCTCGAAGCGAACGTTCGCCCCCGCGACTGGGTCAACCCGAAGCCTGCCGATCGTTACAACCTCGTCGTGATCGGTGCGGGCACGGCCGGCCTCGTTTCGGCCGCCGGTGCGGCAGGTCTCGGAGCAAAGGTCGCTTTGATCGAGCGCGAGCTCATGGGTGGCGATTGCCTCAATGTCGGCTGCGTGCCGTCGAAGGCTCTGTTGAGCTCCGCACATAGGTCCGCCGCCGTTCGGGACGCCGCCCACATGGGTGTCCACGTCGATTGCGGCCATCACGTAGCCTTTTCACGTGTCATGGAGCGCATGCGTGGACTTCGCGCTCGTATCAGCCGCCATGATTCGGCGCAACGGTTTACGGCGTTGGGGGTCGACGTCTTCTTCGGGGTAGGTCGTTTCACCGGTTTGGATACGGTTACGGTCGGCGAGCAAACGTTGCGGTTCAGCAAAGCGGTGATCGCGACCGGTGCACGCGCGGCCGCTCCGCCCGTCGCGGGTCTCGACTCGGTCGACTATCTCACCAACGAGAGCCTGTTCTCACTCACTGAGTTGCCACGGCGATTGGGTGTCATTGGTGCAGGACCCGTCGGTTGCGAGATCGCCCAGGCCTTCGCACGGTTCGGCGCGCAGGTGTTTCTGATCGAGGCCGAACACGGTGTGCTGCCGAAAGAAGCCGGCGACGCGACGGAGCGCGTGAAGGCTTCGCTGCTGCGCGACGGCGTGCACATCTGGTGCTGCGGGAAGCAACTGACCGTGAGCCGAGCCCGCGACGGAGTTCGCCTGCAAGTCGGCTCGCATGATCAGGTGCACGATGTGGTGGTGGATCGACTTCTCGTCGCGGTCGGCCGCGCGCCGAATATCGAAGCACTCAGCCTCGACGTCGCACAGGTCGCGCACGACACCAAAGGCGTCGTGGTGAACGACCGACTGCAGACTTCGAATCGACGAATATTCGCCGCGGGCGACGTGTGTTCGGCCTACCAATTCACCCACGCCGCCGACTTCATGGCGCGAATCGTCATACAAAATGCGCTGTTCCATGGTCGCGCGCGCGTCAGCGCGCTGACGATTCCGTGGTGCACATACACCGAGCCACAGCTCGCGCAGGTCGGCCTGAGCGAACGCACGGCGATGCGGGAAGGCATCGCGATCGATACCTACACACAGCCACTCGATGGGGTCGACCGGGCGCTGCTCGATGGCGAATCGGACGGGTTCGTCAGAATCCACACACGCAAAGGGACTGACACCATCATCGGCGCGACCATCGTCGCCGCCAACGCGGGCGATCTCATCGCGCACGTCTGTCTCGCGATGACACATGGGCTCGGTCTCAAGGACCTTGGGTCGACGATTCATCCGTATCCGACGCAAAGTGAAGCCATTCGGAAGGTGGGCGATCAATTCAATCGCACCCGACTGACGCCGTTAGTGAGGAACCTGTTCGAACGGTGGCTGGCGTGGACGCGATGACACCCCATCACACGGTGGCATCCTGGAACGAGGAAGCGCCATCCGCTGCGAATTCGCCTAGGTACTCGGATCGCTTCACATGTGCCATCTGTTCGCCGCACCGGCGCTAGCACTGATGATCGGCTTCATGGCACAACGCACCGGGTTGTGCATGGTGCGCGGCGTGGAAGAGTTCCGCGTGGGACGACCCACCCTGCTGCTCGGCATGTTGATCTGCGGCGTATGGGTGTGGGCGTTCGTGCCGTTGGCGAGCACGTTCAACGTGGCAAGCCCCCTGCATCGTTTTGCGTTCCATTGGTTGTTCGCCGTTGGCGGATTCGTGTTCGGACTAGGGGCCGCGTTCAATCAGGGCTGCGCAGTGTCCACATTGAGCCGTCTCGCGCGCGGCGAAGGCCGCATGCTCGCCACAATCGGGGGCTGGATGATCGGCTGGTATTCGTGGCTACAGATTGGATTCGACGCGACGCATCGGCAGCTCCCGATGCGGACGGGCTGGCCGCTCGGTGCATTGATCCTAATGAGCCTCAGCGCAAGCGTCTGGGCGCTGGCGGGTCCACCCGAGCGCCGAAAGCTGTGGCTCGGCGTGATGCTGTTCGGGATGCTCGCCGGAGCGTTGTTTCTATTCGAGCCACGCTGGTCACCAAGCGATCTGGTACAGGATTCGAGCGACGCGTGGTTTCGCGGAACCGGCTGGCCTGCGGCCGCGCGGTTCGCGATCGCGGCGGCGCTGATAACCGGCATGGCGTGGGCAACCTGGTTAACGCGCGGATTTCGCTGGCATCGGATCGCGTTCAACCAGGCTGCTCTGCATCTGGCTGCGGGCACGCTGATGGGAGTCGGCGCGGCGATGAGCCTTGGCGGCAACGACGCTCAACTGTTGCGTGCGTTGCCGACCCTCTCGCCGGCAGGTATGGCTGCGGTGTTCAGCATCATCGTCGGCATCGTCGCCGGTTCGTCGCTGCGGCGAATGTTGCGCAGCATTTCCGTCAGACACGTGTTGGCAAACAAACTGAATTAATGGAGACCCCCATGCGACAGCAGATCATTGCGCTTGCGGCACTGGCATTTCTTTCGAGCTCGCTTCACGCCGAAACGCCGTCCGCCACGTTCGGCGCGGACGTGATCAGCGCCGACTATCCGTACGCACCGCACTTCGTGAATGTTGCTGGCTCGCGCATTCACTACGTCGAGCAGGGTGAAGGTGAACCGATCCTGATGCTGCACGGCAACCCCACCTCGTCGTACCTGTGGCGTAACGTGATTCCATTCGTGTCGCCTGTAGGCCGCGTGATCGCGATGGATCTGATCGGATTCGGCGAATCGGACAAGCCGAAGATCGACTATACGCTGCAGGATCACTATCGCTACGTCGAAGGCTTCATCGCGGCGTTGGGCCTGAAGAACGTCACCTTGGTCATCCACGATTGGGGCTCGGTACTCGGACTCGAATATGCTCGCCAGCACCCCGACAACGTAAAAGCCATCGCGATGATGGAAGCCATCATTCCGCCTGCGTTTCCGATGCCGAGCGTCGATGCGTTGGGCGACCTGTTTCGCCAGTTCCGCGATCCGGAAAAGGGCCGAGAACTGCTGATTGACCAGAACGTTTTCATCGAACAAATCCTCGCGGACGCGACCATCACGCGCAAAATGACCACAGCGGAAATGGACCACTACCGCGCTCCGTTTATCGATCCTGCAAGCCGTCTGCCGATCTATGTCTGGCCCAACGAACTGCCGATCGGCGGCGAGCCCGCGCGCAATGTTCAGGCGGTGCAGCAGATCGGCGAGTGGCTGAAACAATCCGGCGTTCCGAAGCTGCTGCTGTACGCGCGCCCCGGCGCAATCGTTAGCCCGGAGTCGGCGCTCTGGATGCAGCAGAACTACCGCAACCTCGACGCCGTGTTCGTGGGCTACGGGCGTCACTACATTCAGGAGGATCAGCCCGAGTCGATCGGTCGCAACATCGCGATGTGGTATCGACGGGTTGACGCGAGTCGTTGAATCCAAGACGAATGCCCACGTGTAAAAATCCGGAACTCTTTCGATTGAGGTGAATAGATGACGTCCAAACGGCTTCAGATAAGCTTGCTACTGCTTCGCGTCAGCGTGTTCCTGGTGCTGCTGATGTGGACGCTCGACAAAATCCTGAACCCCGAGCACGCCGCCGCCGTGTTCGGCGCGTTCTACTCAATCGGCGGACTGCCGCCACCTGCATACACCATTCTTGGCGTGCTCGAGCTCGTGGTGATCAGTGCATTTCTCGCCGGCATCGCAAGATTCTGGACGTATGGCGGGGTGATGGTTCTGCACGCGATTTCCACCGTCTCGTCCTTTCATCAGTACCTCACGCCGTTTGAGCCGGGTCATCTGCTGTTCTTTGCCGCGTGGCCGATGCTCGCCGCGTGCGTGACCCTCTTCCTGCTGCGTGATGCCGATGAGTTGTGCACGTTCCGCCGCAAGCAACCGGCGTAGTCAGTTTCGGCAGGGACGGTTCCCAAGTTCCGAACGCGATGACGTCTTCGACGGCAACGTCCACCTAGAGCCGATGCGAGCCGTTGAACCGTTCACACTCGTCGTCCGAAGGTAGGCCATCGACATCCATGTAGAGAAAGGCCAACCCCGCGGCAATGAAGAACACGACACCCGCGCTCCAGACACCCCCAAGCCACCAGGCGATTCCCACTGTCGTCAACAGGAAGACTCCGTAACCGATCGCGCCCAACACCTCGTAGCGGAGCGAGCAGCGTCGCGCCATCTGTCTCAGGTGATTCGAAGGCTTCATGGCGCCTCTAGTTTTCATTCGTCCCGCAATCGGTCCGATAGTGAAGGTGACGCAACGCATTGCATCACTGCTTTAGTCGCGACGCGGCCTGAATTGTTACAGCGAATCCTCGTTCATGCGCTCACCGGTGCCGTCCGACGTGGCAGCGGGTCGCTACCAACGAGTTCGAACGTCGCCAGATCGACGACCTGAGAAACGAGCTCGAGGAACAGGTCATGCAATAAGCGTTGTCAACCCTAACGACCGTATCCCGTCGCAGATCGACCCCCGCCCGACCACATGGCGAGCATGCGAAACGTCGGCCTTCGTTGTGGCAATCATCGCGGCAACGGATGACGAGGCCTTCGATACCGGTGAATTGGAGCCGGCACTTGGACAATGATGGCGTTACGCGTCGTGCCGCTTGGAGATGCCGAAAATCTTCATCCGATACGCCAAGGTGGATGGCTTCAGGTCGAGCAACTCAGCAGCACCGCCATTTCCCGATACTCGCCATTTGGTGTGACGTAGTGCTGCCAGAAGATTGGCCCTCTCCATGTTCCTCAATTCACTCTCTGTGACGAATTCATCGCGCTGTGAATCCATGGGCCCCGCAATCGGTCCGGCGTGCGTTGCGGCTGGGAAGTCGAGTCGCAATCTGGATCCGGTAGTGACGATTGCTGCCCGCTCGATCACGTTCTTCAATTCGCGCACGTTGCCGGGCCAAGGCTGTCCTTGGAGGCTCGAGATCTGCTGCTTTGTCAGCGCAATGGGATCACGGCCCAGTTCGTCGCAGATGCTGTCGAGGAAATACTGCGCGAGCGGTCCGATATCGTCGGGCCGATCACGTAGGGGAGGAACATGGATCGGGAAGACGCTCAGGCGATAGTAAAGGTCCTCCCGAAAGCGGCCGGCTTCGATCTCGCTGGCAAGATCACGATTGGTTGCTGCGATGACGCGCACGTCTACATGCACGGTAGTATCGTCGCCGACCCGCTCGAATTCCCGCTCCTGCAAAGCGCGCAGCAGTTTGCCCTGCAATTGCAGCGGGATTTCACCGACCTCATCGAGAAACAGAGTGCCTCCGTCCGCGAGCTGCAGACGCCCCACGCGATCCCGATGTGCACCGGTGAAAGCGCCCTGAACGTGTCCGAAGAACTCGCTCTCGAACAACTCCGCCGGAATCGACGCACAGTTGACCTTCACCAGCGGCCGCTCAGCTCGGTCGCTGCGTTCGTGTATCGCGCGCGCGACGCCTTCCTTGCCGACCCCCGATTCACCCTGGATGAGAACGCTGACGGGCGTGGCTGCGACTGCGTCGATCTGCGCCAGCGTGCGCTTGAGCGCTTCGCTGCTGCCGATGATGCCGCGGTGGGGACTGACGATGCGGAGCTCGTCGCGCAAATAATCGCGTTCTAGTTCCAGCCGTTCTTTCAGTTGCGTGATCTCTTGATAGTCGCATTGGAGTTGCTGTTCGAGTGCGACGCGTTCGGAGATATCGCGAAACACCACGACAGCGCCGCAAGGTGTGCCATCGTTTTCGCAGATGGGCGTGCTGGTGTACTCCACCGGAATGGCGCTGCCGTTCGAATGCCAGAACACCTCCGTGTCCACGCGGTGCACCGCTCCGTCGCGTAACGCGGCATAGATGGGACATGCATCCTGGGGATAGGGGGTGCCATCTCGATGCGAGTGGTGGTGAATATCGTGTAACGATTGGCCGAGCACATCTTCTTCGCGCCATCCAAGAATCTCGGTGGCTGCGCGATTCACGAACGTAGTGCGGCCTTCGCTGTCGAGGCCGTAAACGCCTTCCCCCGCGGCGTCGAGTATCAGCTTGTGTTTGTGCTGCAGACGGACGAATTCTGTTGGGGTCTGCGGATCCGCAAACGTCACCGCCACGATGGTTGCCGCATCTTGACCGGACCCCGGCCAAGCGCTGAGTGCGCCGTGCATCGCCCCGGAACGCGTCGCCACTTGCGCCGGCATCGACTCGATCACGTGCCCGCTGAATACGGCCTCGCGAAGTGTGCGAAGTGCCGACGTGTCATTCTTTGACAGCAGCTCTGCGATGGGGAATGCGAGCGCTGCGTGAGGGTCCAGGCCGACGGCGGCACGCCATGCATCGCTCATCGCGCGGCAGATGCCGTCCCGATCGATGGCGACGAGCCAGAGTGGAGATCTATCGAAGAACCCCTCGTCCGCGCGTGTCATGGTTGAAACCCAATTTCACAAATTTTCGATGAAAAGTATCACGGAAAATGGTGATTCACCAATTCCTGGGATGCGGGAATTAGTCCAACTATCTGAAATATATACACTTATTAGGATGGCATGAAACCTGCTCCACCCATCGCAGAAGTCACTCATCAAGCACCTTCATGCACAAACAGCTCCTCCCACCTTTCACCGCTGAAACAGCGCGTCGTAAGGTCCAGTCCGCCCAGGATGCCTGGAACACATGCGATCCCGAGATCGTCGCGCTCGCGTATTCCGAGAACTCGCAGTGGCGCAATCGCGACGAATTCTTCACAGGTCGCGACGCAATCCGCGCGTTCCTGTACCGCAAGTGGCGTCTTGAACTGCATTACCGGTTGATGAAGGAACTGTGGTCATTCACCAGCAACCGGATCTCCGTGCGCTTCGAATACGAGTGGCAGCACGCGAGGAACGGCCAGTGGTATCGCACACACGGAAATGAGCATTGGGAATTCGACGACGATGGCCTCATGCGTCGTCGCGATATGAGCGCGAACGACATCCCGATCGCGGCCGCCGATCGCCGAATCAGACGGTCCTGACAACCATCCGAATCATCAGAGGACTATGCACATGAAATTCACGATCCAACTCCTTCTCGTTCTCGTCGCGACGACGCGCATGGCGACGTACGCCCACGCAGATCTTCCCGACCCCGGCATGACGATCGAATCCGGCCGCACAGCCCTCGTCATCACGGATCCACAGAACGACTTCTTGAGCCCGAAGGGTGTCACCTGGGGCGTCGTCGGTAAGAACGTGACCGCGAACGATACCGTCGACAACATCGAGCGCTTGTTCAAAGTGGCCAAGCGGCAAGGCGTGCCGGTGTTCATTTCGCCTCACTACTACTACCCGACAGATAAGGGTTGGCAGTTCGAAGGGGCGCTCGAGAAGCTCATGCATACGATCGGGATGTTCGACCGTAATGGGCCGTTGACGATGGAGGGCTTCAAGGGCTCTGGCGCCGACTGGCTCGAACGCTACAAGCCGTACATCGAGGACGGTGCCACCGTGGTAGCGAGCCCCCACAAGGTATTCGGTCCGGAAACCAATGATCTGGTGCTGCAGCTGCGCAAGCGAGGCATCGATCGAGTCATTCTCGGCGGCATGTCAGCGAATTTGTGCACGGAATCGCACATGCGCGAGTTGCTCGAGCAGGGCTTTCAGGTGGCCGTTGTCTCCGACGCCACGGCGGCGGCACAGGTTGCCGAAGGCGACGGCTACGCAGCTGCACTCGTGAACTTCCGCTACATGGCCAACACGGTGTGGACGACGCAACAGGCCGTGCGAGCAATTGACAGCGCACGTGTAGTACGTGCGGCCGAAATGACCAACTCAATCGCGCGCAAAGCAGTCGTCCGAGGTTCAAATCATTAGCTTCAAGAAACGCTCACCACAACCTGGCGAGTCATGCGTTCGAGAAACACTCCGACATCGAATAACGAGGTGAAGATGTGAACAATCAAACGCAACCCTTCGCGTTAGTTATAGGCGGCTCCAGCGGCATTGGCCTTGCCACTGCGAGACTGCTGGTGCAACGGAAATTGAAGACTGTGATCGTCGGAAACAGACCAGAAAAACTGGATGTTGCGAGACGCGAGCTCGCCGCCATCGGTGAAGCTGTTTCGTTGCAGGCAAACCTGTACGAAACGGTCGCTGTGCAACGTCTCGTGGAGTTTGTGCAAGACCTCAACGGCCACGTCAAATACCTGGTGAACGCTGCGGGGTACTTCAAGCCCACGCCGTTCCTGGAACACGCGATCGGCGACTACGAGAAATATCTTGGCTTGAACCGCGCAAGTTTCTTCATCTCGCAGGCCGTGGCAAGAA
Organism: Pseudomonadales bacterium; assembly: GCA_041739525.1. Classification (GTDB taxonomy): domain Bacteria; phylum Pseudomonadota; class Gammaproteobacteria; order Pseudomonadales; family Azotimanducaceae; genus DATJGR01. The sequence continues at coordinate 38,653 of JBGSNQ010000102.1, forward strand.
ACATGATGGCGAACGGCGGCGGTTCGATCGTACACATCGGATCGATGTGGGCAAAGCAGGCCATCAAGGCGACACCTTCGTCCGCATACTCAATGGCGAAGGCCGGACTCCACGCCCTCGTGCAACACATGGCGATGGAGCTGGCCGACTACAACATTCGTGTGAACGCAGTTTCACCTGCAGTCGTTAAGACGCCCATCTATGAAGCCTTCATTGAACCAAATCGTATCGACGAAACGCTTGCTACGTTCAACAGCTTCCATCCGATCGGTCGGATCGGTACGCCTGACGACGTTGCGAAGGCGATCATGTTCCTGCTCAGCGACGATGCCAGCTGGGTGACCGGGGCGATCTGGGACGTCGACGGTGGCGTAGTTGCTGGGCGCAATTAGTTGGTTACCAGTGAACAAAAGTCTGATCCGCACACGACCGGAGTCGACCATGTCGCACGCTTTCGCTGAGATCGCCTTCACGCCCGCCGTGAAAGCTGCACAGCAGCTCGAGGGCAGCCGCGCTACATATGCGCGCGACTTCCAAGGTGGTGACACGCTGACTAATCAGCGGCTTGGTGATAAGGAGGTGCAATTCATTGCCGATCAGTGCAGTTTCTATCTGGCCACGGTGTCTGAAACCGGTTGGCCCTACGTGCAGCATCGCGGGGGTCCCCGCGGCTTTCTGAAGGTGTTGGACGCGCAGACGCTGGCGTTCGCCGACTTTGCCGGCAACCGGCAGTTCATCAGCGTCGGCAATCTGGTTCACAACGATCGCGTGGCGCTGATCCTCGTGAGCTATGCACGTCGTTTGCGGCTGAAGATTCTGGGTCACCTGGTGGTTCAGGATCTGGCAGCCGACGCCACGCTGGCGCGCCGGCTTCAGAGCGCTGATTACAAGGCGAGGCCGCAGCGCGCGATGACAATCCACGTGGCTGCCTTCGATTGGAACTGCTCACAGCACATTCCTGTTCGAATCGACGCCGACGATGTGCAACGCGCACTGGACGAACGCGACGCGCGCATCGCCACCCTCGAGCAACAACTGGCGGCGAACAGCAGCGCCAGGTCCGCTTGATGCCCACGCGCATTCGAGCAAACGACCCTTCCAAACTGCGTCGTCCTGCCTTCCGTTCGCCGGGGCGGCGTGAGACGACCGATCGCGAACACTTTGCAACACCAGGAGAATTCTCATGTCCCCGAGAACACCACTAAAGCTATATCGCCACGCCCTATCGGGTCACTCGCATCGTGTGCACCTGGCGCTATCGCTGATGCGTCTGCCATATGAACTAATCGACGTGGACCTGATGAAGGCTGCGCACAAAGCGCCGGAATTTCTAGAGCTCAATCCCTTCGGGCAAGTGCCTGTGCTCGATGACAACGGCACGGTGATATACGACTCCATTGCAATCCTGGTTTACCTCGCGACCAGATACGACGCCGACGGTCGCTGGATGCCGCGGGATGCAATGGGTCAAGCCGCAGTGCACGCCTGGTTCTCTGTGGCCGCGGGACAGATCGCTTACGGCCCCGCCGCGGCCCGGTTGATTACGGTGTTCGCTGCGAAGTTCAACCCGGATGAGGTCATCGGGCGCGCGCACGCGTTGTTGAAGGTAATGGATGCGCAGCTCGCAACGCGCGCATTCCTCGCTGGCGACAGCGCAACGCTGGCGGATGTGGCGGGATATAGCTACATCAGCGCCGCGCCCGAAGGCAATGTGGACATTGGTGCCTACGCCAACGTGCGCGCGTGGCTGGCGCGTGTCGAATCCCTGCCGGGCTTTATCGGGTTCCAGCGAACCGCAATCGGGCTGGCGGCCTGAAGCCGGGACGCGGCGTGCCGTGGCGCGTGACGCTGGCGAGGCCGCACTCCTTGGTTGTCAACGCCGATTGAAACCGATCCCATCCGTAGTGTCACCGAAGTGCGGTCCAGGCGCTGCGCTCGACCGCACTGGATGGCACAAAGCCTGTGTTTAACCGCGTCTCTCGCAAATTCCGTCACGCACCCGCAGCACTTGCAGCGGCCCCCAGACCTTAACTCCCAACGAGCCACTTTAGGGGCGTTGGGATCTATCGGGAGCAGAGCGGTACCGGCAAGATGGCTGCCCGCAACCAGCCATCCGCATACGGCGAAACTCGCGCCTGCTTTTAGCGCGAGCCGATGAACGCATTTGGACAATCGCCACCACGGAGTTTCATTCGACTCATCAGTCGAGTTTGCTGATAAGCTGCCCGCGAATTGGAAACGCGCTTCGACTCTTTCTAAAAAAGTGCGCTCGGATTTCCAGCATCAGCTGGAGACGGTTCATAACTGATTGATTTTGAAGCCTTGCTCCGGTGGCACAGTGGATAGCGCAGCCTCCTCCTAAGGGGCAGGTCACAGGTTCAAGTCCTGTCCGGGGCACCAACAAGATCTGGCAGAACGAATTCAACAGCGAGTTCGTCAGCCTGCAAATATCGTAGGCTCAACAGTCGTGCACGAGGGATGTAGTCGCGAGCAGTCGCATCCAAAAATCCTCGTCGAGCACGCGTGGGATGCATGGGGCCTGGTGTTCTCGTATCGACTCTCCGGCTTCGCCAGCGATCGGCAGGAATCAGCGCCGAAATCCGCCACAGAACATGCCTATCGGCCATTCATGTCGCGAACCGCCGCACAGTGCCGCCCGCTTGCCCGGCGCATGCTTCGCGCAAGCTCCAATTCGACATACAACCATGGCCATTTCAGACTGGTACGAGATCAGCAACCTTCCCGTCGGACGACAAAAACGCGCGCAGGGTAAGTGGCGGGTCGAGTACAACGAGCTGATGACGCGCATTCGCGTAACCACCAATCACAAGACCCACTCCGATTGGGTTAACCCGGGACTCGCCTTCGACGTCTATCGGGACATAGCGGAACACATGGTTCTGGAACTCAATCGACGCCCGCACTGATACTTGCAACGCGAGCTTTGATCCGGAGCTTTGGCTACCCCAGGAATGAAACAACCAAAGACATGATCAGCGAAAGCATCACTCGCGAATGTGAAAGCGGCTCTGCTTGCGGCGCAGCGACGTCACGAATTGAACTGTTCTCCTCGAACCGGGATGTGATGGCTCCCATCATTCGAACTCCTCTGGGTACACGTAACAGCATTCGACCCAGCCGCATCATTCCTCAACAGCGGAACCTTACCGGACCCCTGGTAGGAGACGGAGAGCACGCGAAGTAGGGGCCACCCCTACAATTTCGCACTTCCGGCGAAAACCTACACCGGTCGTCCGCTTTGTCTCCATGGATGATGCGTAGCGTGATCTAACTACGCCTGATTTCAGGTGAAACGTTGGAAACGCTGCATAAGTTGCTCACAGACTGCCTGCACCTTTACCGAGTGCATGGGAGAAGCTTGTGCGCAGGCCATGTCGTGTTAGTTGGCCGAGGACATATGAAGTATCCGATCGCGATGTTCCTGCTGTTGTTCTGCGACGTCGCATATGCACGTCCGCCGCAACCCGCTGACGACGCGTCGGACCACGAGCTCACCGAACAACCGTTTCTGCGCGAATACGGCATGGGCGTGCAACGCTTGCCGATGGACGGTGGCAAGATCTACGGATGGAAGCTCAACGATTCGGTGACGTTCGGCCGCTTCAAAGGCGAGAACGACGAGTTCGGCTTCAGCTTCGAGGTCGACTCGAGCCAACGCGTCGAGGTGACCACCGACGGCGTGAGGTGGCGCAAGGCCATCGGTGGTTCACGCTGATCGGTCGCTTGTCCAGCATTAAAGCTCGCCGTTTTCATCTGGTCTAAGGCGGAACGGCTCCGTTAGAGTGGCCGTCCGTTCATCCTTACCTCCATGACTACCAATCTCGGCCTGATTCTCGCATCGCTGTTCCTGGTGCTGCTCAACGGCTTCTTCGTCGCAGCGGAATTCTCCATCGTGAAGCTGCGGCGAACGCGCGCCGACGCGCTCGAGAGCATTTCGGGCTGGCGCGGTGCCGTGTTGGCTCGTGTACACCGCAATCTCGACGCCTACCTTTCGGCCTGCCAACTCGGCATCACCCTCGCCTCTCTCGGACTTGGCTGGATCGGCGAACCGGCGTTTGCGGATCTGCTCGAACCGGTGTTCGTAGGGCTCGGCATCGACAATCCGCAAACCGTCTCAACGATTTCGTTCCTCATCGCCTTCATGACGTTGTCATACCTGCACATCGTCGTCGGTGAACTGGCGCCGAAGTCGCTGGCACTGCGCAAGACCGAGAGTGTGTCGTTGTGGACGGCGTTTCCCCTGTACATCTTCTACTGGTGCATGTTCCCGGTCATCTGGGGGTTGAACCACAGTGCATTCTGGGTGCTGCGACAGTTCAATCTCGATCTGACGACCGGTACCGAAGACGAATACACCATCGACGAGATCAAGCTGATACTCCGCACGTCGCTCGTCGATGCGAAGCTCGCCGGCGCAGACTGGCGCGCCCTTGCACAAGCGTTAGGTTTTGGCGACGCAGAAGTGGCCGACATCATGCGCCCGATGAGCGAAGCAATCGTCCTTTCACGGGCTGAGTCGATAGAGGAGAACATCGCGCGGATCGAAACGCACAAACTCTCGCGCTATCCATACGTCGATTCGGAAGGCAACGTCATCGGCATCGTGCATTTGAAAGACCTGCTGCTGCCGCAGCGCGAGCTGCAGCAAGACGCGCTCGAGAAGGCGGCCAAGCCTCCGCTCGTCGTACCGCCCGACATGCCGGCTTCGACACTGCTGCAGCGGTTCCGGCTCGAGGGGCACCATCTGGCAATCGTCGGGTTCTCCGCGCAGCGGCCAGCAGGGTTCGTTACGTTCGACGATCTGTTGAGCGCGCTGATGGGCGGCATCCGTGACGAGTTTCGTAGTTCCAAAACGGACTGGACTCGCCTGGAGGACGGATCGCTCCTGGCACGCGGCTCGCTGCCGATCTTCACGCTCGAGCAGACTCTGGGAATCGACATCGAAACGCGCGGTGCGCGAACCGCAAGCGGACTGATACTCCAGAAGCTCGAGATGTTGCCGAAGGTCGGCCAGCGAATCGAGTTCGATGAGTTCGAAATCGTGGTGGAGAAAATGGACGGCGCACGAATCGCGCAAATTCGCGTCGCTCCGATCAATCGGACCGAACAGGACGACTTCAAAGACTGACGTTACGGTTGCCAACCGCACGCCGTGTGAACGATCCTCCAGGTCTTTCGTCGCGAGACACCCATGCCCGACATCATCCTGCATCACTACGACGTCTCCCCGTTCTCGGAAAAGGTGCGCCTGCTATTCGGGTTGAAGAACCTGGCGTGGCAGTCAGTGATTCAGCCGGTGATCATGCCGAAGCCGGATCTGATTCCACTGACCGGCGGTTACCGGCGCATTCCGGTGATGCAGATCGGTGCCGACGTGTTCTGCGACAGTCAGGTCATCCTCGCGGAGATCGAACGACGCGCGCCGGAACCGAAGTCGCTTCTAGGCCCAAGCTTTGCCATCAATCTGTGGGCCGACCGGCTGTTCTTCCAAACAACAATTCCCGTGCTGTTCGGCCAGATGCAGGAAGGTCAGCTCGATCAGGCCTTCATTGACGACCGAACCAAGCTCTCCGGTCAGCCGTTCAACATCCAGGCCATGAAGGCGGTCTCCGGATTGATGCGAGGGCCGTGGCGAGCGCAGGCAGCCTGGCTGGAGCAGGGACTCGCCACCAGCGGCGGTGACTTTCTGTTCGGTAAGTCGCCCAGCATCGGCGACTTCTCGGCCTACATGAACTTCTGGTTCCTCGGCGGTTCACAACCCGGAACCGTCGATGAACTGACCCGCGGGATGGATCGCGTGAACGCCTGGCGCAAGCGCATTGCGGCCATCGGCCACGGCAAACGCACGAACATCACTCCGGCCGATGCGATAGCGGTTGCGAAAGCGAGCGCCCCAGCAATCACGGTGCCGCACGATCCGAACGACCCCTCCGGCATTGCACCCGGCGAGCCGGCGATCGTCATGGCGGACGATTACGGTCGCGACCCGCTGAAGGGCAAGCTGGTCGCCGCCAATCAGGATCGGGTGATCATCGAGCGTACGGATCCGGTACTCGGTCGCTTGCACCTGCACGTTCCACGAATGGGGTTCCTGCTAACGCGCGCGTGATAGCGCGCGGTCACCCCCTGCGTTTAGCAGTCACTGATACAACGGCGACGAATCCTTCATGAAGCGCAACATCATGCGCTGCGTCGCTACGAGGCGCCCGTTGGAATCGTGCGCCGTACTGTCGAACCATAACGACTCCGTCTTCGGACTCTCGCTTACTGCCACAACCTGCGCGTTGACGATGTAGGTCTGATCCTGGAAGAACGGTCCGTTGTGATGCGCCACTTCAATGGCACCGAACAGGCCGACGCCGCCTGTTCTGTGCAAGATCGCATTGAGGCCGCGCATCGGCGCGCCCCATAGCACCTCTACTACGAGCGATGGCGGCGCGATAGGTCCACCCCATGGCGAAGGACCCGAGTACCAAGGCAGTGGCGCACTAACGAGACTCGCTGCGAGACGTTGCCGAAACAGCGCCGTATCCGTTGCGACACGATATTCACCCAACGATGTGCCCGCGGGCAGCGGCTTCAGAATGCGCAACGAGTCCGGATTCGCTGGTCGCAAGTCGCGAGTCTTCAACGCCGACGCGCTGTGGTCGTAAAGCGATGCAGTACCCGCGGACACCTGCACACCCTTGTCGGCCCACATCGAAACGGGCACGGGACCGAACAGACTTCCGGGAAGGGCCTGTGCCGTCGCGGTCACCGCCTCTCCATCCACTGTTGCGTTCAAGAAGTACAGGGATAGTGCGCCGCGTTCGAACCAGCGCTGTCCATACAGTTCGACCAGCAGCGCAGCGTACTGGTCCATGTGAATGCTGCCCGCCACCGTGCCGCCGCGAAAACCGAGTTTCGCCGCGGTCGCGTCGTCGTGAATGCTGCCTTCGCCCGCGTCCGCCGACCAGTTGCGCGCCGTCCACACGTTGGATGCCACTGCCTCGGATTTGCTCATCGCCTTCACCCCAGATTCGCCCGTTCCCGCGTTACCATCACGCCACTTCAAGGCCACAATCGCCAGCATGCACGACCATCCGCCCGACATCGAATATCCGACACTGGACCGCATTCGCGCAACCGCCACTGCGATCGCCCCCTTCATCAACGCAACACCGGTGCAACGCTGGCGCGAACGCGAACTCGAAGCGCGGCTCGGCAGCGAAACCGAGGTGTTCCTGAAGCTCGAGTTATTTCAGCGCTCGGGCTCGTTCAAGGTTCGCGGGGTCATCGCCAACATGCTGGCCCTGTCGCGCGAAGCGTTGAAGCGCGGCGTTACTGCGGTCAGTGCGGGAAACCACGCGATTGCCGTGGCATACGGCGCGCACGCGCTAGGTACTTCTGCAAAGGTCGTGATGCTGCGATCTGCGAACCCTGCACGCGTCGCCGCGGCCGAGGCATATGGCGCAGAGGTGGTGATTGCGCCCGATGGTCCGAGCGGTTTCGAGATGGTGGAACGTATCGCCACGGAAGAGCACCGCGCCTTCGTGCACCCGTTTGAAGGCCCGCTTACCGCGTTAGGCAGCGCTACGTTGGGACTGGAATTGGCAGAATCGCTTCCCAATCTCGACGCCGTGGTAATTGGAGTTGGCGGCGGTGGTCTGGCCGGCGGCGCGTCTGCGGCCATCAAACTCGTTCAGCCGAACTGCAGAATCTTCGGCGTGGAGCCGGTAGGCGCAGACAGTATGCACCGCAGCTTCGCCGCGGGATCGCCGCAGCGGCTCGACTCGATCGATACCATCGCCGACAGCCTCGCACCGCCGATGTCGCTTCCGTACAGCTACGCGTTGTGCCGCGCGCATCTCGATCAACTCGCCAAGGTGAACGATCGCCAGATACGAGATGCGATGGGCGTGCTGTTCCGTGAAATGAAACTGGCGGTGGAGCCCGGCGGTGCAGCCGCCACTGCGGCAGTGCTCGGCCCCCTCGCTGCGGAACTGCGTGGCAAACGGATCGCCATCATTGTGTGCGGCTCCAACATCGACGCCAGCACGTTCAGCGCGTTGATGCCGACGAACGGCAGCCAGTGAACTAACCGCTTTTCCAGAACCGGCGGACCGGGTGTGTACCGGGCTTCCCTGTTTTCTCCCAATAGCCCCACATCGACGTTTCGATATCGAGGATGAATATCGGATCGGTCCGTTCGAACACACCGAAGCGAATGGCGGCGTGCACGCGATCGCGCTCCGTCTGTTCCAACACGTACCTCGCCCGTCCGGCAATGCGAAACTCTTGGTCGTTGGTCGCAAGGAACGCATGCAAAACGTAGCGTCCATCGCGCGCCAGATCGCGTCGCTTCGGTGTTGCCGCTCCCACGCTCAAGTAAATGCCGCGATCGCAGAAAATCGGGCACACAGGAGCCAGGTGCAACGCGTCGCCGATGGTAGCGAGGAAACCGATCGACACGTTGCCATCCGGCGTCAGCAGGCGTCTGCCGGCGATAGCAAAATCCGGCGCAGCGTCCGCGAAGTCGGACCAGTTTATCGCACCGCTCGCTGCGTCATATCCGACCCCACGCATGCAGTGTCACCAATGCATCTACCGTCCAGCTGCCGCGCCATTCGGTCCGTGCCGCCTCGCTTGGAGGATCGAAGTGAATCGGCCAACCACCGTCTTCGCTCTGCCGCGCCAACAGATCGTCCAGGTGGCGCTCGATAGATGCGTCATCGAACACGGTGCGCGCAGCGCTATGCGGCGTCGGCACGAACTGCAGCGGTGTGAGGCCGTACCGTTCCACCGGCGTTTCTGCAACGAAGAAGTCGGCGTGTTCGAGCATCGATCGCAAACGCACCAGCGTGAGTTTGCGCGCATCCCCGTCCAGAAGCCCTTCGGCCGCTTCGAACGCGTAGCGCAGATGGTGCGCCTCGTCGATATCAGCCGACTGAATGTGCTTCGAACACGCTGCACGCGCCGCCTCGAACCACGGATGCGTTGCACCGTGCCACGCCAACGACGCGCCGACGCCGCAGGTGCGATCCAATGAAGGCTGCGCGCCGAAGCCGGACTGCCAATGCGCCGCCGCCGGATGGACGAGTGCTTCTAAGGTAAACGCCGGCAATGCGCAGTCGGAGCGCGCCACCCGCGCAAGATAGTCGCAACACGCATCCGCAAGATCGGGTCGGCGCACATTTGCCTGTTTCAACATCGCCAAGGCTGTCTCGGTGTGCAGCGGCTGGCTCGAGGGCGTACGCAGGTCGGGTTCCAGCGCGTGTCCGAAACCCCCGTCGACGTTTCGATACGCGCCGAGTGCTGCCACGAGCGCTTCGCCATCGCCAGCCTCGAACACCGTCTCGTACACCGCGCGATCCACACGCCGCGCATTCGCGAAGATGAAGCCACGCGCGCGCTCGAATGCGGTGCCGCTGACGATTCGACTCCGCTCGGGCGTGTGGTACAGCTCCACCTGGTTTCCGTCCGGGTCGTGGAAGTACACCGATCGATGCTCGCCGTGATCCAACAACCGACACGCGATCCCGTTCTGCTCCAAACGCGCGCGCATGCGGTCCAGGCCGGCCGCGCCACCCGCCACCACGAACGCGATGTGGTGCAATCCGGGCAGCGTGGGGTCGACCATCGGCGCACCGGCGCCCACGGCTTGTACCAGCAGCTCGTCGCTCTTCCCGACCTGAAACATCACCTCGTGGTCGGCCGGCCACCGATGCGCAACCGGAAAGCCGAGGAGCGACCCATAGAAGGACTCCGCAACGGCGAGATCGCGTACCCGAATCGCGGCGTGACCAAATCGTTCCACCGACATGAACTGGCTCCTGTTCGAGTTCGGGCTCATACTTTCATTTAAAGAAGCCACCTGTTGTCATGTATTTCCTTTAAAGGACTCGTCGTGCGCGCCGATCGCCTCATTTCGCTGCTGCTCCTGCTGCAGAACGACGGTCCGACCACCGTTGCCGTCCTCGCGAAACGCCTGGAAGTATCCAAACGGACGGTGCTACGCGACGTAGATGCCCTCTCCGGCCTCGGCATTCCGGTCTACTCCGATCGCGGACGCGCGGGTGGAATTCGCCTGATGGCAGGTTACGCCACACATCTGAACGCGCTGTCGCCGCTCGAAGCAGAGGCAATGGCGCTGGTCAGCGCACCGTCGATGGTGGGTGGTCTCGGCCTCGAAAAACCGCTGGCATCTGCACTGCAGAAGATCACCGCGGCGGTTCCCGCTGTACATCAGCTGCGTGCCCAACACGCGCGCCATCGCTTGTTGTTCGATACCACGCAATGGTTCAGCTCGTCGGCTGCTCCGCCGATACTCGATCGACTTCGAACCGCGGTGTGGAACGATCAGATCTGTCGCCTCGAATACGAACGGGCCGATGGTGTGGCGAAGACCTATCGCGCAAAGCCATATGCGTTGGTCGCCAAGGTAGACACCTGGTACCTCGTCGCCGAAACATCGGGCGGCATGCGCGTATTCCGCGTCGCGCGCATTCAACACGCCGACGCAACGACCGAGACCTTCACGCGCAATGCCGACTTCGACCTGCATCGCTTCTGGGAAGCGTGGTGCAAACGGTTCGAGTCCGATCCAGGCAACCGCTACCTGGTCGAACTCTGGATCACGCCCAGCGGCAAGCGCCTGCTGCTCGACCGATTCGGCGGCTGGCACGCGACTGCGCTCGCGCAGGTCGACGACCGCGCGCCGCGCACCCGCGTGACCCTCGATCTGGAGCGCGAACACATTGCGGTGAACACCCTGGTGGAGCTCGGCCGCGAAGGAACGCTCATCAAACCGAAGCACCTGCGCACGAAGCTGACACGGCTTGCGCGCGACGTATTGAAGGCGTGCAACGCCGCTGCGTGACGCACACCGGCCTTGCGACGCGCGATGTGGGCGGTGCTCAGCCCGGCTCGAAGTGCGACTCGATGCCGCGCCAGCAGTCGATGTAATCGGCCTGAAGCGCCGGGGTTTCGAGCGCATACCGTGTCGGTGCGATGACGTATCGCGACTCGAACATGATCGCCAGCACGTTGTCGTGGCGCTCGGGAATCAGTTGCGCCGAACTCGCCCGTTCGAACACTGCCGCCTCGGGGCCATGCGGCGACATCGAATTGTGGAGACTCGCACCGCCCGGCACGAAGCCGACAGGCTTCGCGTCGTACACGCCACGAACCAGCCCCATGAACTCACTCATCAAGTTGCGGTGATACCACGGCGGTCTGAACGTGTGCTCGGCGACGGCCCAACGCGGCGGGAAGATCACGAAATCGACATTCGCCACACCGGGCGTGGGCGACGCCGACGTCAGCACCGTGAATATCGAAGGGTCGGGATGATCGAAGCTGACCGAATTGATGACGTTGAAGCGGGCAAGGTCGTATCGGTACGGCGCTGAGTTGCCGATCCAGGCCACCACGTCGAGCGGCGAGTGCTCGAGCCGCGACGTAAAGAACGCTCCGCAGAACTTGGTGACGAGCTCGAACGAGCCTGCCCGATCTTCGTACGCGGCCTGTGGATATTCGAAATCGCGGTCATTCGCGAACCCGTTCGCGCCGACCGGTCCCCGTTCTGGCAGCTCGAACGGCGTGCCGTAGTTCTCGCACACGTAACCTCTGGCAGAGCCTTCGTCCAATGAAACGCTGAACGCGAGCCCCCGCGGCACAACCGCGATTTCTCCCGGCGAAACCCCGATGAGACCGCACTCCGTGCGCAGGGTAAGCCGACCAGTTTGCGGGACGATCAAGATTTCGCCATCGGCGCAGCTGAAGAAGCGATCGGTCATCGAGCGGTTCGCGGCGTACAAGTGCACCGCCATGCCTGCCTGCGCCCTTACATCGCCGTTGGCGGCAAAGGTCACCAACCCCTCTACGAAATCGGTTGCTTCGAGCGGCATCGTCAGTGGATCCCAGCGCAGCTGATTCGGCGGCGTCACTACTTCCGTGATGGGCGCGCTGCGAACAAGCCGCGCCACCTTCGGAGCGTGTTTGAACACACCGCGCGTGACCGACGGGCGAATGCGATAGAACCAGGTGCGACGATTCGCGGCGCGCGGTGCCGTGAACGCCGTGCTGCTGAACTGCTCCGCATACAGTCCGCGCGCCACCTTCTGCGGGCTGAACTGCCCCAGGGGCAGCGTGCCCGGAATCGCTTCGCTCTGATGCTCGTTGCCGAACCCGCTGAGATACCGTTCCGTCATGTACTACTCCGCCTTGAGTACCCCGCGCGCGATCTGGTCGCGCTCGATCGATTCGAAAAGCGCACGGAAGTTGCCCTCGCCGAAACCCTCATTGCCCTTGCGCTGAATGATCTCGAAGAAGATCGGGCCGATGACGTTGCGCGTGAAGATCTGCAAGAGCACACCGAGGCCGCGTGCCGGTGCGCCATCGATCAGGATGCGACGCCGACGCAGCTCATCTACCAACTCCTGGTGCCCGGGCACACGCGCATCGACGTCGTCGTAGTACGTATCGGGCGTATCCTGCAGTGCGACGCCTGCGACCAGCAGCAGGTCTACCGTGCGATAGATGTCGCTCGAGCCGAGCGCGATGTGCTGAATACCCTCGCCTTTGTAGTCGCGCAGAAATTCCTCGACCTGGCTCGCGTCGTCCTGGCTCTCGTTCAGTGGAATTCGAATCTTCCCGCACGGGCTCGCCATGGCCTTCGATACGAGACCCGTCACCTTGCCTTCGATGTCGAAGTAACGCACTTCGCGGAAGCCGAACAGGCGCTCGTAGAAACCCGCCCACGTAGCCATGTTGCCGCGGTGCACGTTGTGCGTCAGGTGGTCGATATATGTCAGACCCGTGTCGCTGTCGCGCAAGCGTTCCCTCCAGCCGGGCTCGAACACGAAGTCGATGTCGTAGATGGTGTTGTCGCCGTAGCGGTCGACCAGATACAGGCGGCTTCCGCCGATGCCCTCGATGGCCGGGATGTTCAATTCCATCGGCCCGGGATTGCTCGGGCACACCTTCGCGCCCTCTTTCACAGCGTGTGCGAGCGCCGTACGCGCGTCGGCCACGCGAAACGCCATCGCGCACGCGCACGGTCCGTGAACCTTCGCGAACTGCTGCGCAAAGCTGTCGGGTTCGGCATTGATGACGAAGTTGATGTCACCCTGCTTGTGCAACGTGACGTTCTTCGAGCGATGCCGCGCTACGGCCGGGAAGCCCATGCGCGCGAACAGCGATCGCAGCAGCTGCGGATCGGGCGCGGCGTATTCGACGAACTCGAACCCGTCGGTTCCCATCGGATTGGCGGCCGGCGTGCTGATGGATTGCTACTCGAAACGCGACGGTCAGTCATCGTACCACCGCGTCGCACGGTTACATGTCATCCGAAAAGGAGCTTCGTTCTGAACGACGTTCTACCGCCGCGTCTTATCGAACGAGCTTCGCCAGTGCCTCGTAGTCGCCGTCGAAGTGGTGCGCACCCGGCAGTGCTTTGAGCGTCAGCGTCGGCTTGCTGGCGTCGAGCTGGGTACACAGGGAGCGCTCCGCTTCGTCACTGCCGTAGACGCAGGTCATCCTCACGCCCTCCGGCAGCGCCGCAACTTCGGGTGCAATCGGCAGCGCATCCTTCGGAACGCGCTGCAGCCATCCTCCCAGATGGAATTCAAAGCCGGTGGCACGCTCCGGTGCCATCAACACGATCGAACTTACGCGCTGCTGTTCGGCGATCGGCAGCCGATTGACGATGGCGGGAAGAACGTCCGCGCCCATCGAGTAACCGGCAAGCACCACCTGATCTTTGTGCCATGCCTGCGCGAAGTAGCGAATGATCGTCGCGAGGTCGCCGGCCGCATGCTCCGGAGTTTTAGCGCTCCAGAAGTACTTCAGCATGTTCCAGCCCACCACCGGAAAGCCCGAGTCGTTCAGTTCGGTGGTCACCTTTTCCGTCAACGTCGACCAACCGCCATCGCCGGACAGCATCACGACGAACGTGTCGCCTTTCGACTCGACCGGCCGCTCGATCAACGGCAAACCCGCAAGCGCTTCGCTGCTCGGCGGCGCTTCGGTCGGCCGGTTTTCATCGATGGCTTTGTACGCCGTAACAAACGCCGGAAACCACTCGTTCACCGAGGAAAAGCCGTGGCCGATTTTCGGCAACGATGTCACGTTGGTGTTGTCGACCTGCTTCATGAACGCAGCAACGTCGTCGACCTTGCACAACTCATCGGCCTGGCCCTGCAGCACCTCGAGCGGTGATACCAGTTTTTCAACCGGATATAGCCGCCAGTGGTCCTTGTCGAATACCGCCGCCTTCGTCATCGCTCCCTGGCGGCACAACGGTTTCGTTAGCGCGAGTTCCGGACAAAAACCGAGCCCCACTGCGCCGACGAACGCATTGATCGGCGTTTGCGCCATCGCAACATAGGCGAGCGACGCACCCGACGAATAACCGACGACGATTGGCGCACGATAGACGTGCACGTTCAGCTTGCGCTGAATGAACTGGCTCAGCCCTTCCAATTCACCCGGTGGATACGCGCACTTCAACTTCGACGCATCGAGGCGTTTCAGATACTCCGGTGTGCTGAAACCGACCACGATCTGACCGCGCGCCTGAATCTTCACGACCATGTCGACCACTCGATGTTCCCACCCGCCATCGCCGGATGCGAACAACACGATGTCGGTATCGTCGTCGATCTTCTTCGGCAGGTAGACGAACACCGTCCCCATCGGCGCGAACTCGAATGTTCTGATGAACGGGTCGTCGAGCGGCACCAGCGGTGGTTCCTTCGCCCCGCCGTCAGTCGGTTGACCGGCAGCACCAGCTTCGGAGCCGTTGGCAGCTGCGGCCTGTTTGGAAGGCGTCGACGACGTCGCGCCCATCGCGAGCATCGCTGACAGCAACACGCCAAGCAGCGATGGTGTGGTCCTCATCGTCGACGACCTCGCAGGGAAACCATTGATTCAACGGACATTCGAGCGCGGCAAACGGTACTGATCGCGTTTCGCTTTGGCAATCGGGTTCCCGACGGGACCCCCATCGGGTTCCCGTCGGGTTCGAGCCGCCCGGGGGCAGCGCGCAGCGACGGCCACGCGCGACCTGTGTATCCTGCGCACTTCGTGCAATCCGCCCGTTCCGCGACCCGCAACAACTCGTGACAGACGCCCGTACGCTGCAGCACTGGTCGCACTCGCTGCGAACCTTCGTCGGTCCGCTGCTGACCGTCATTGTGTTCATTGCCGCGATGCTGGTACTGCGCCAGAGCATCCATCACATCGCGCTTGCCGACGTGCTACGTCATTGGCGCAAGCTGCCGCAGGCCGCGATCATGCTCGCGATCGGATTGACGATCCTCAACTACGCGCTCCTGACGCTCTACGACGTGCTGGCGCTGCGTTACGTTGGCACCAAACTGCCGTATCAACGGATCGCGCCGATATCGTTCTCGGCATTCGCGATCGGCCACAACCTCGGAGTGCCGTCGCTGTCGGGCGGATCGATCCGCTACCGCGCATATTCGATGGCCGGGCTCTCCACCGTTCAGATCGCTACCGTCATCGGCTTCGTATCGGTCACGTTCGGCCTCGGTGCGGCGCTACTGGTCGGAATCTCGCTGACTGTCGCGCCGGAATCGACGCTCGCGGTGCTCGGACTGTCTCCCCCACTGCTGCGCGCCACTGGCGTGTTGTTGGTGTGTGTGCCGCTGATCTACGTCGTGTGGACCCGCCTATCTCGCGAGCCGATTCGTATTCGCAGCTGGACGCTTGCGACGCCGAGCACGGGCCTCGCCGTTAGCCAGCTGCTACTCGCCGCGGTGGACCTCTCGCTGCTCGCGGCGGTGCTCTTCGTGCTGATCCCTCCGCAACTCGGCATCGACTACTTCGTATTGCTCGGTGCATTCCTGCTGGCCATCGGCGCCGGTACGTTGAGCAACGTGCCAGGTGGACTCGGCGTGTTCGAATCCGTGCTCGTGCTCTTGCTTCATAACAAGGCAACTGCGACGTTGCTGGGCGCCGTGCTCGCGTTCCGACTGATTTACTACGTCGCTCCGCTGATTCTCGCGCTGGTGATGATTGCGACTCAGGCAGTCGCCACGCACGGCGTTCGACTGCGGAACGCAACGCGCATCGGCGGGGGGTGGCTGCGCGGGCTCGCGCCGCAGGCAGCCGGTATGGTCGTATTTCTGAGCGGCGCTGCGCTGATTCTCGGTGGTTCGATTCCGATCGCATCAAAGCGTCTCGAGTTTCTCGACGACCTGGTTCCGTTGGCTGTACTCGAACTGTCGCACAACGTCACCAGCGCAATCGGCGTGGCGCTGCTGATCCTGTCGCGCGGCCTGTTCCGGCGATTGCGTGGTGCGTACCAGGCAACGATTGCATTGATGGCCGCCGCGTTCGTGCTGTCCCTGGTCAAGGGTCTGACGATCGGATACGCAGCGATGGTGCTGATCGCAGCGTTTGTGTTGTGGGCGGCCCGCAGCGAGTTCTACCGTGGCGCGAAGCTGCTCGATCAATCGTTCACGCTCGGCTGGATGCTCAGTTTCGGGATGGCGATTGCCGGCGGCATCATCGTGGGACTGTTCGCGTACCGGCACGTCGAGTATTCCAACGCCTTGTGGTGGCAATTCGAACTCAACGCGAACGCGCCCCGCTGGTTGAGGGCAAGCCTCGTGGGGGCGGTCATTCTGATCGCGTTCGGACTGGCGCGGTTGCTGCGTCCGGCGCCGCTCGATGCACCAATGCCTACAAGCGAGGACATGCAGCGCGTCAAGACCATCGTCGCTGCATCGACACGCACGATTGCGAACGTCGCATTGCTCGGCGACAAACGCTTTCTGTTCCACCCCGAGGGCGACGCCTTCATCATGTTTCAGGTTTCGGGACGCAGCTGGATTGCCCTGGCGGGGCCGATCGGAAATCCGGAACGTCATGACGAACTCGCCTGGCAGTTTCGCGAAGCGACAGACCGCCACGACGCGCGCTGCGTCTTCTATCACGTGTCCGACACCGAGTTGCCCATGTATGTCGACCTCGGTCTTTCGCTGGTGAAACTGGGCGAGGAAGCACGTGTGCGCCTGTCGACCTTCGACATCGCAAAAAGCGATCGCGCCGAAATGCGACACGCGCGTAATCGCGCCAAACGCGACGGCGCGAGCTTTGAAGTGATACCGGCTGCCGCGGTGCCAGCCGTGATCGACGAGTTGAAAGTGGTATCGGACGCATGGCTCGCCGACAAGAAGGCGCACGAGAAGGGCTTCTCGCTGGGCGCATTTGTTCCCGCCTACGTCGTACTGTTCGATTGCGCAGTGGTGCGTGTGAACGACGCGATCGTCGCATTCGCGACCATCTGGAAGAGCGCCAATGCAGAAGAACTGACGGTCGACCTGATGCGCTTCACCGACAGGGCGCCAAAGGGGGTGATGGACTTTCTCTTCACCGAGATGCTACTGGTGGCTAAGGAACAAGGTTATCAGTGGTTCAGCCTCGGCATGGCGCCCCTCTCCGGTCTCGGTCAGCATCCGCTTGCGACTCAGTGGCACAAGCTCGGCAATCTGTTGTTCCGCTTCGGCGACAACTTCTACAACTTCGAAGGTCTGCGCCGCTACAAGTCGAAATTCCTTCCGGAGTGGGAGCCGCGCTACCTCGCAAGCCCCGGCGGCTTCGGCCTTACGGCGGTGTTGATCGACACGACCGTACTGATTTCCGGCGGCGTTCGCGAAGTGTTCACCAAGTAAATTGCTGGCTATGCCACAGGCGTGTCGGGCTGACGGCTCGGGTGAGCACGCGCAAATGCATCGAGCGCGTTGCACGCCGCATCGATCGCAACGAGTTTCGGAAATGCGGACAAGTCGACGTTGAATCTGCGGGCGTTGAACAGTTGCGGCACGAGGCAAACGTCCGCGTAACCGGGCGACTCACCGACCGCGAACGGCGCACCGATCGCGAGCCGCTCGAGCGCGGTCAGTCCCTCCACTACCCAATGTCGATACCAAATGTCCCTGGTGGCGGCATCAACCCCAAGCGAATCGGTCAGATAGCCAAGCACTCGGAGGTTGTTGAGCGGATGGATGTCGCATGCGACCGTCAATGCAAGGCTGCGATCGAGCGCGCGTTGCGCCGGACTGGCCAGGCGGATCGGCCGATTGGGATAGACATCGTCGAGGTATTCGATGATCGCCAACGACTGCGCGATCGTAGTGCCGCCGTCTTCGAGCGCCGGTACCAGACCCATCGGATTCACGCTCAAGTACTGCGGTTCACGCTGGGCTTGCTCGAGAAGGTTCACCGCGACCACTTCGTGATCGAGCCCCTTCAGGTTCAGTGCAATCCTCACGCGATACGCCGCGGATGAGCGGAAATACGAGTAGAGCTTCATCGGCGATCCGATCGGTTACCCGCAAAAGGAAACGGGGCGTGAGCCCCGTTATGTCTTGTGGCGCGTCCGGAGAGATTCGAACTCCCGGCCCCCAAGTTCGTAGCCTGGTGCTCTATCCAACTGAGCTACGGACGCACAAGGCCGCGTATTATCTGGAAGGGGTACAGGTCAGTCAAGGAAACATGGGCTAATGGACAAGACGCGTTCCGACGAAGAAAAGCAGTTTCACGGTTGGCGGCTGATCGGCGTGATCATGGCGGTGATCGGCGTACTCGCCCTGATCAGCGCGGCGGTCGATTGGTTGGTGTTGAAGTGATGCCGCTCTGCCAACATCGGCACTGAGGTGCGGGCCTACCGAAGTGGCGACAGTCGCGACGACTTGCGGAGCCTGCGCCGCGAACCGCAGCCCTGCGAACCGGAGGGTTCGTCCACACCGCCATGCCCCCATCAAGACTAAGGGGCCGTTGGCCCCTTAGTCTTGATGGCGGAGAGGGAGGGATTCGAACCCTCGATGGACCTTTTAAGCCCATACTCCCTTAGCAGGGGAGCGCCTTCGACCTGCTCGGCCACCTCTCCGAAGGGTGCGAATAGTAGCAGGCTACCGCCCGATATTGGACTGTGGCAGCTCATGGATCGGCACGGTATCGACGTGTTCGCGTTGGATACGGTCGTAGATTTCTTCGCGGTGCACCGAGACGTTGCGCGGCGCGTTTACACCGATGCGGACCTGGTTGCCCTTCACGCCCAGCACCGTGACGCTTACCTGATCCCCAATCATCAACGTTTCGCCCACGCGGCGAGTCAAGATCAACATGGTCCAGTCCCCCTTTTCGTTTCCCTACTTTGCGGAGCGATCGAACGTCGCTTTCCGTTTCTTTTTTGCGCACGTGGTCCTTGCGCCGACGAAGTGTGCCCCGTAAGGCGAAAAAGAACAATCCGACCGGCACTAACGCTTCTCCTAAGGCGGAGGGGGTGTCAGGTCCCGCGAGCGCGCTTGGGTACCGTTCCGAAGAACTCGCGATACAGGGCACGCACGGTGGGAGTGGTGTCTTCGGCTTTGATGCCGAACATCATGCTGACCTCACTCGAACCCTGGTTGATCATCTCGAGGTTGACCCTGGCGTGGGCAATCGCGGAGCAGGCCCGCCCGGCCACACCGATGGTGTGCCGCATACCTTCGCCAACGACCATCACCAGCGCCAGTTCACGCTCGATCGACAGCTCATCGACGCCCAGTTCCTGACGAATTCGACGCAGAACTCGATCCTCGGTGGCCGGCGTAAAGCGCGATTCGCGCATTACCACGCTCATGTTGTCTATACCCGTCGGCATGTGCTCGAACGGAACGCCTTCGTCCTCCAACAGGTTGAGCAACCGCCGCCCGAAGCCGATCTCGCGGTTCATCAGGTATTTGCTGACGTACAGGTTGCAGAACCCGGCTGTGGCGGCGATGCCGACGATTGGCAAGTGCATCGAGTCGCGCGTCGGCACGATGAACGTACCCGCTGCCGACGGATTGTTGGTATTGCGCACGTTCACCGGAATTCCTGCGTGAAAGACCGGCTCGAGGGCTTCGTCGTGAAACACCGAAAACCCCGCATAAGACAGTTCGCGCATCTCGCGGTACGTGATTTCCTTCACTTCGACCGGTTGTTTCACGATGCGCGGATCGCAGACGAACACGCCGTCGACATCGGTGAAATTCTCGTAGACATCGGCATCCATCGCGGCTGCGAGAATTGCACCGGTGATGTCGGAGCCGCCTCGTGGGAACGTCACCACTCGACCCGACTCGGAATAGCCGAAGAAACCCGGAAACACTGCGATGCCGCTCTGCCGGCCGAGATGGGCGCGCAAGCGGCCGTACGAGGATTGTAGTACCCGCGCATTACCGGGCTCGTCCGACAGGAGCAGGCCGGCGTCGCGCGGACTGACGTGATGTGCCTCATGACCGAGTTTGGTCAGGTACGCGGCAAACACACGCGCACTGTGGTCTTCGCCGGCGGCCTTCAGGTTGTCGAGGTACCCCTCTTCGTGGCTCGAATCCGCTTCGACACGCGCGACGAGATCGGCAGTGATCGTACCGATGAGGTCCGGAGACAGCTTCAGCGACTTGATGATCGCCCGATAGCGCTCGACCACGGCTTCCAGAGCCGCGGCCACGTCGACGCGGGTCAAACCCGCGCGGGCAAGCGCGATCAAGAGGTCGGTGACTTTGTTATCGCGCGCGCTGCGCTTTCCCGGAGCCGACACCACGACGACCTTTCGCGCGGGATCGGCCAGCACGATGTCGGCAACCTTGCGCAGCTGCGCTGCGGTTGCCATCGAGCTACCGCCGAACTTGACGACTTTCACAACGAATTCCCGGCGGGCCGGAAGCGAGCACTGAACATGATCAAATTCGCTCGGCGACCCAGGCTTCTACCGCCGCAAGCGCAGCTTCGAGCGCTTCCGGTTTGTCGCCGCCACCGGCGCGCGCCATATCGGGCCTGCC
>JBGSNQ010000124.1:0-9775 GCA_041739525.1 Pseudomonadales bacterium
GATCTCTGGCAACGGTGCGGACGTTGGCGGCGCTGCCGGAGATCGATTCGGCTCGTATCGGCGCGCAGGGCCACAGCCGCGGCGGCTCCGCAGTGCTAACGGCCGCGATGAGGCGCTTCTTCGTGCCGGTGCTCGGCGAGAACTTGCGTATGCATGCTGTGTACGCCGCATATCCGTGGTGCGGGCATCAGTTCGTCGATCCGGATCTCGGCGGCACCGCGGTGCGCTCGGTGATCGGCGACCGCGACGACTGGTGTCTTCCGCAGGCGGCGCAGGGTCATACGCAGGCGATGCGTCTCCGCGGCGGCGACGCAACGATCCGCATCTTCGCGGGTGCCGGCCACAGCTTCGACCGTGGCACAGCAATCGAAACGATCGCCGACGCCGCGGTATCGCCAGATGCGCCGCTCACTTACATCGCCAACGACGGCGCGATGGTGCACCCGGTTACCGGTGCGGCCGATCCGAAGACGGTCGACTACGACACGTTCGTTTGGGGGTTGAAAGCCGGCTACGGTCGGCGCGGCGCGAAGATCGGCAGCCAGGGCGACGACGCAGCGCAGTTCCGGGCGGATATGATCGAATTCTGGACGAAGCAGATGTTGGAGAAAGCCCGATGACCGATCTTGCGATTCGCAACGTGCAGGTGCTCGACGGCAGCGGCGGTGCCGCGTTCGCGGCCGACATCGAAATCGACGGCGGCCGTATCACGTCCGTCGGCAGGGCCGGCGCCGCGAAGCGTGAGATCGACGGCAAAGGTCTGTGTCTAGCGCCGGGTTTCATCGACACGCACTCGCACGACGACGGCGCGTTTTTCCGTTACCCGGGAATGGAATTCAAGCTCGCGCAGGGCGTGACCACGGTGGTTGCCGGCAACTGTGGCTTCAGCGCGATCCCGGCCGATCCGACAGCGGACGCAGTGGCCGCGAGCGGTGGCATTCTTGCGGGCGTGCCGGCCGAGTTCACCGATCTCTCCGGTTACTTCAAAGCCGCGCTCGCGCGCAAGCCCGCGATCAACAACATGATGCTGGTCGGCCACAACACCGTGCGCACCATGGCGATGGGCATGGAGCAGCGCGCGCCGACGCCGATCGAACTCGCCACGATGCGCGGCTATGTCGAACGCGCGATGGAGCAGGGCGCGTGCGGTTTTTCCACCGGTCTCATCTATCGCCCTGGTCGCTGGAGCCGCACCGAGGAAGTGATCGAACTCGCAAAGGCCGCGCAGCCGTTCGGCGCGTTGTACACGACGCACATGCGCAATGAAGGCGATCGTTTGCTCGAAGCGGTGGAGGAGTCGCTGCGCATCGGGCAGGAAGCCGGTTTGCACCTGCACATCTCGCATCACAAGAGCGCGGGCAAACCCAACTGGGGCAAGGTGAAGGACTCGCTCGAACGGGTCGATCGCGCGATTGCCGGCGGACAAAAGGTCACGCTCGATGTTTATCCGTATACCGCAGGCTCCGGCCGCATGATCGAGTACTTCAACCTCGACAAGATCGACCGCGCACTCGCCGAAGTGATCCGCATCGCGAGTTGTCCCGCGTTTCGCGAACTCGAAGGCCGCATGCTCGTCGACGTGGCTGCCGAGCGTGGCATCGATGTCACCGACCTGGTGCGCGAAGTGCTCACGGCACCGCTCGGCGACCGCACTATCTGCATTCAATTCATCATCGACGAGGCCGACGTGGAAACGAATCTGCGTCACGCCGACATGATGGTGGGCTCGGACGGCATTCCGGATCTGCGCGGGCGCCCGCATCCGCGTCTGTTCGGCACCTTTCCTCGCGTGTTGGCACGCTACGTGCGCGAACGCGGTGTGCTCGGACTGGAAGAAGCGGTGCGCCGGATGACGTCCCTCTCTGCCGAAACGTTCGGGCTCGTCGAGCGCGGTCGCGTCAAAGAAGGCTACTGGGCGGATCTGGTTCTATTCGATCCGGCCGCGGTGGTCGATACGGCAACGTACGACGATCCGAAACGCGAACCCGACGGCATCCAGCTCGTGGTGGTAAACGGCCAGGTGGCATACGAAGGCGGGAAACACACCGGCGTGGGCACCGGGAAAATGCTGCGATACCGCCGTACGGCATACGAATAACGCATGGACGTTCGCGCGTTACCCGAAGAACTGCTGGCGTTCGCCCGCGACGAGATCGTGCGGCTGCAGGTTCCCGGCGCGTCGGTGGGCGTTCTGCACGACGGCGTGATCTTTGCCGGGGGCGTGGGCGTCACCAACGTCGAGCATCCGTTGCCCGTAACAGCGGAAACGCTGTTCCAGATCGGTTCCACGTCGAAAACGGTAACCGCCACCGCGCTGATGCAACTGGTCGAAGAGCAGCGTGTCGATCTCGATGCGAAGGTGCGCGCCTATCTGCCGGAGTTTGCCCTGCAGTCCGAGCCCGACGCGGCGTGCATGACCGTGCACAATCTCGTCACGCACCACACCGGATATGTTGGCGACTACTTCAGAGACACCGGCCGCGGCGACGACGCGATTGCGAAGATCGTTGCGAAGATGGCCAACTCGCCGCAACTCGTGCCCGCCGGTTCGCTGTTCTCGTACAGCAACGCGGCGTTTTACGTGTTGTCACACATCGTTCAAACGCTCCGCGGCAAGCCGTTCGAAGAAGTGATTCGCGAGCGCATATTCGCGCCACTCGGCATGCGCACGTCTTTCTACTTCCCGGAAGACTGCATGACGTATCGGGTTGCTACCGGCCACATCGTCACACGCGAAGGTCCGAAGATTGCGCGGCGCTGGCACATGTGGCGCAGCGGCGCCGGTGGCGGCGGTGTGATCTCGAACGTGGTCGACCAGATGCGCTATGCCGCGTTGCATGTCGGTGCGGTGGACGATGCAGCGGTGCTGAGTCGAAATGGAGTCGCGGAAATGCAGCGCGTGCAGCGTGCGGCCGGCAGCATGTGCGAATCGATGGGTATTTCATGGATGCTGGACCACGCCGGCGAGGGACATCGCCTGGTCAAACACGGCGGCGCCACGAACGGCCATCTGTCTTCGTTCGAGATGATTCCGTCGAAGGGCTTTGCGGTGTCTGTGCTGACCAACGCAGACGCCGGGCGCGAGGCGCGTCAAACGATCGCCGACAAAGCGCAGCGTCTGTTCCTGGGTTTCGACAAACCGGAACCGCGCGAAGCGCGGGGGCTATCGCCCGACATGGCTGAATACGAGGGCGCGTATCACGCAACGCTCGAGCATCTGCAGGTCTCCGCACGAGGCATGCAGTTGCAGGTGGTCGGCACGCCGCCGCCGCGTTTTGTCATCGATCCGCACCTGCAACCGCTTCCGCTTCCGCCGGCGACGTTGTCGTTCACTGGTGTCGATGCTGCCGCCGTGCTCGACGGTCCGCGCAAAGGCGAACGCGTCGAGTTCCTGCGCGACGCCGCCGGGCGAATCGAATGGTTGCGCTGGGACGGCCGCATCGCCCGCAAGCAGTCAGCCTGATGGCTTTCTCTCTTGGGACGCTCAGGCCGCTTGGGCCGCTGGGGCCGCTCGCGCGACATCGCGACTTCGTGCACTTGTGGGCGGCGCAGTCCGTCAGCGCGTTCGGCAGCCGCATCACGCGCACGGCGCTGCCGGTCATCGCAATTCTCCTGGTGACGGCAGATCCGGTGCAGCTCGCGATACTCGGTGCGCTCGAAGTGATTCCTGGCGTACTGGTGGGTCTCTTCGCGGGCGGCTTCATCGACCGGCACGCGAAACGCCCGGTGCTGGTGTGGTCCGACATTGCACGCGCGGTGCTGGTGTTCAGCATTCCGCTGGCGGCATGGGTGGGCCACCTCGGCATCGAGCAGCTCTATGTGGTGGCCGCACTCGTCGGTGGGTTCTCGGCGCTGTTCCGCCTGGCGGACAACGCCTATCTGCCGGTATTGATCGGCCGCGAACATCTCGTGGATGGCAACTCGAAGTTGCAGGCGACTGATTCCGTCGCCGAGATCGGCGGGCCGGGTCTTGCGGGCGTGCTGATTCAGTTTCTGACAGCGCCGATCACGATGGTGATCGATGCGTTCTCGTATGTCGTCTCCGCCGTTCTGCTCGGAAGAATCCGCACTGCTGAGCCTCCGCAAACCGTGTCGGTTGCAACGCCGACGCTGATCGAAGACATACGCATCGGCGCGCGCGCCGGGTTCGGCCATCCCATCGTCGGGCCCACGTTCTGGTCGTTCGCGGTCGGCGATCTGGCCAACGGTTTCTTCATGGCGCTGTACATGCTGTATGCGCTGCAGACGCTCGCCATCGACGTTGCCACCATCGGCATCGTGATCAGCCTGGGCGGGATCAGTGCGCTGGCGGGTGCGTTTGTCGCGTCTGCCGTCTCGCGCGCCTTCGGCCTCGGTCGCGCGATGATCCTCACGCTCGCCGTCGGCAAGATGGCAGGCATGTTCGTTGCGTTTGCGTCGGTGGAACCGCGCTTCGCGGTGGCGTGTCTGTCGGCCAGCCAACTGCTCGGCGACGGGGCGATGGTTGCGTTCCTGATACTGGCGAACAGCTATCGCCAGGCGGTGCTGCCGCTCGACGTGATGGCACGCGCGAATGGCCTTCTGCAGGTGATGACCGGTGTGCTGATGCCGCTCGGCGCGCTGGTGGCAGGCCTGCTGGCGAAGACGACATCGGTGACGTTCGCCGTGTGGACCGGCTGCATCATCGGGCTTTTTGCCGTAGCCCCGCTGTTGCGTTCGCGCATTGTTGCGCTGACCACGTTCGAGTCGCCCGCGCCGGAATTGCCCGCGCGGACCTGACATGGCGGCTTACGCCAAGTCATCGCCGTATACTGAGCGCCTCAAAACACGCACGGGTATTCATATCGCACGGTTCGAACCGGCAGCGCGCCGCATTCCCTAGCGGGGAGGACGCCGATGCCAGTGAACGCAGATGACGTCTATCGCTGGAACGTGGGTGATCCCGCTTTACAGTGACCGGTACAAATTCAAAGCCGGTAGAGGTTCGGCTTCGGAGATGAAACGCTCCGATGAAGCTGGAAGCGAAAGTAATCGGGCCTTCTAAAGAGGACCGGTGAATCGACCTCTCTCTGCGCAAGCCTGGAACTTTCCGAGACTGAATCGGAAGGCAAGAGCAAACCGAACCCGACTCCCGCCAATGCAACTTTTGCTTGGTCGGAGACGGGAACGTGGCACGCGCAGACGAGAACGCGGGATTCACCTGCGCGCACTGCGGCGCGAGTGTTTCACCGCTCAGCAACGGTAGCTATCGCAACCACTGCCCCTTTTGTCTGTGGTCAGTGCATGTAGACGACGCTCGACCGGGAGACCGCGCGTCCGTCTGTCGGGGTCTGATGCAGCCGGTCGAACTCGTCAGCAGGCGAAAGGGCTGGCAGGTGGTGCATCGCTGTACTCGCTGCGGCAAGACGCAGCCGAATAAAGTGGCGACGGCGACGAATCAGGCGGACGAGATCGAGGCGCTGGTTCGTCTGGTTGCTGATTGATGTTCGATGCGCCGGAGCAACACCCGCATTTCCTCCCGCGTGACCAGCAGAGGTCATGCACAGGCCCACACCAAAACCGCCAACCCTCGACAGCACGATTCCCCGAGTCCCTGGGAGAGCCCTGTTGAAATGACTATCCTCACGCCCCGTAGCAGAATTACGGTTAAATTGTGACGGGACCCCGAACGTGACCGCAGCCGAGGAGCCAGCCATGTGCGCGCGTGCATCAATCCTGATCGTTCTCGCTGCCGCCTGGCCGTGCATCGCCAGCGCCGACCCCGGCGGCCTCGCGGTCAAACCGGGCTTCTGGAAGAAGACCATTACGATGGAATCGTCGGGGGCGGCCGACGTGCCGCCCATGACGATGGAGGTGTGCATGCGGGCGGAGGCACTCTCGTTCGCGAATTTCGCGCGATCGCCTGGCGACGAAACCTGCACTTGGACCAGGAAGGCGCTCGCGCCGACACGGATCGACGTGGCGTTCAACTGCCAGTCGATGAACGCGGAATCCACCACCGAAGTGATCGACGACGAGCACGTCAGTGTAACCGGCACCGCGATGACAAACGTCGGCGGACAGGTGCAGACAATCAAATCGAAGGAGACATGGGAGTACCTGCGCGGAGACTGCCCCAGCCAATGAGGCTAGGCCTCGTGCGCGTCGTCGATCGTGCCTGCGCGGGGACTCCTTGTCCGGTTCAGAAAGCGGTGACGACGCTCCAGCGCTTGTGCAAACCGGTCCGGGTCGTATGTGATAGATGCCGACGTGCTGTTCGTTGCCGGCATTCTACGACGACCCGAAGGCCATGCCCGGTGCGGCGCTGATTGGCCGCGTCGAGCATCTTCACTGCGAACGCCATAGTCTCGGTCATGCCGCTGACCTCGACGAAGCCGAGTTCACCCCTGCGCCACGGAGCCTGTCAAAGGAATGTTGTGTTTGTGAGCCCTACGATGAGTCCCGAAGGAGGGAAGTAGGCCAACCAACGCAAAATTCCTGACGGGCTCAAGGACTGCGGCGTCACCTATGCAACGACGCCGGTCGGCCGCGTTCGTTCGACGTGCGCGCTTCGCGAATGCACTCCGCCAGTACCGGGATGCCAAATGTAATCATCTCGTCCGGCACGTGACCGAATGCAAGGCGCACGAACGGCACATCCTCGTTGTTCACCTGAAACGCGCGGCCGCGCGCATACCGGAATCCACGCTGATCCGCCAACGACTGCAACTTGTCGCGGTCGACGTCGTCCGGCAGCCGTAACCACAGAAACAAGCCACCGTCCGGTTCAGACCAGCGGCAACTGTCCGCCAAATGTGCGTCGAGTGTGTCGCACAACAAATCGCGTTTGTGCTTGAACGTCGCATTCTGTTCCTCGCAGTGCGCCCATACGCCGCTGCTCAGATACTCCGCGACGATCGACGCAGCCAACGTGTTGCTCCCCGCATCATGCCGACGATTCAGCACACGGCGGAACAGTTTCGGCGGCGCCATGAAGTAGCCGAGCCGCACGCCGGGCGCGAGAATCTTCGATAGCGAACAGATGTAGATCTGCTGTTCGTAGTCGTCGAGTGCGTAGAACGCCGGCGGCTTCGACTTCTCGTAGTTCACGTCGCCGTAGCAATTGTCCTCCACCAGGACCACGCCGAAGCGTTTTGCCAGCGCCAGTATTTCGAGCCTCCGCGCACGCGGAATGGTGGTGCCGGTGGGGTTCTGATACGTCGCTTCTGTGTATATGAAGCGGGGCGGTGTGCCTTTTCGCGCGAGATCTCCGAGTGCCTGTTCGAGCGCATCGGGTCGCATGCCGTCCGCGTCTACCGGCAAGCCAACCATTCGAATACCGAGATCGCGGTACGTCGAGATCGTGCCGGGATAAGTGAACTCTTCGGTGATCACCACGTCGTCGCGGTGTTCGATCAACGCCTCCGCCACCAGTGTTACCGCCTGCATCGAGCCGTTCGTCAACGAGATGCGCGCCGGATCCACCGGCACGCCCTCGCGATCCGATTCGCGCTTCGCCATGAGGTTGCGCAAACCCTCATGGCCGAGCTCGCCTGGATAGTTCGTATACAGCGGGTAGTCGCGTTCGATCGCGCGAGCGGCAGCGCGTTGGAAAGCATCGAGCGGAAACGTAGCGGGGTTGGTGCGCCCCACAGCGAAGTCGTAGATCATGGGTTATCCCCCCCCCTTTGGCGGGAACATATCGGATCGATCGTTGTATCGGTAGCGCGGTTTTCGGGTAAGGAGAGCGAGTCGTGATCGATCTATACACCTGGTCCACGCCGAATGGCCGCAAGATTTCCATTGCGCTCGAAGAACTCGGCCTCGAGTACACGGTGCACGCCATCGACATCGGCAAGAATCAGCAGTTCGATCCGGCGTTCCTCGCGATCAGCCCCAACAACAAGATCCCTGCGATCGTCGATCACGACGATGACCTCGCAATGAACGGCCGCGCAATGATGGAGTCCGGCGCCATCCTGCTTTATCTCGCGGAGAAATGCGGGAAGCTGCTCGGCAACGACCGGTGGGAGACCCTGCAGTGGCTGATGCTGCAGATGGGCGGCGTCGGCCCGATGCTCGGGCAGGCTCACCACTTCCTGCGCTTCAATCCCGGCAAGGCGCCGTATGCGGAAGAGCGATTCAAACTCGAGGCGCAGCGTCTGTACGGCGTGTTGAACATGCGACTCGGCAACTACGAATATCTGGCGGGCGAATATTCGATTGCCGACATTGCCACGTGGCCGTGGATTTCACGTTACGAATGGCAGCAGATCGACCTCGCCATGTATCCGAACGTATTGCGCTGGTATCTCGCCATCGCCGACCGGCCCGCGGTGCAGCGGGGTTACGATGTACCGGTCAAAGTGGGCGACATCCCGCGGCCTGCTTCCAAAACCACATGAAGGCGCCAACATGACGATTGAGGTGCGCCCCGCGCGCGCGGACGAAATGGATCAGTTCGGACTGATCGGTGCGTATGTGTACGCGGGTGCGTTCGGCGACGGTCCTGACAACGTCGTGTCGCAGAACAACCGCCCCGAATGGACGCTGTGTGCATTCGACGGCGCACGCATGGCGGCCAGCTACTCGTGCCTGCCGTTCACGATGCGCGCCAACGGCAATGCAGTGGCGGTGGGCGGCGTAACGGCAGTGGGTACGCTGCCGGAGTATCGAAGGCAGGGTCTGGTCCGCGCGATCACTACGCGTTCGTTTGCCGACATGCGCGAGCGCGGGCAGGCGGTCGCTGCCTTGTGGGCGTCGCAGGCGGCGATCTATCAGCGCTACGGCTATGCCTTGTCGAGTGCGTTGGTGACATATCGCATCGACTCGGTCGACGTGGGTTTCGCCGACGGCGACGGCGGATCAATGCGCATCGCGCGGGTCGATGCCGACACCGGCGCCGAGATCATGAAGAAGGTCTACATCGACTTCGTCGCGCAGCGGACGTGCTACCTGCACCGTTCGAAGACGCTGTGGATGAACGGCGTGCTTTCCAGTTCGCCGTTGACCGGGCCGGTGCACATCGCCGTTGCGTTTGCCGTGAACGGAGCGCCCACCGGCTACGTCGCGTACCACGTGCGCAACGACAAAACCGGCCATCCGACGCGCGGCCAGGAACTGTTGGTGAAGGATCTCGTGTGGCTGAACGTCGAGGCGTACCGCAGTTTGTGGACGTGGCTCGCGCGGCACGATCTGGTCGGCCGCATAACCTGGTTGCGAGCGCCCATCGACGACCCTGCGCCGGAACTCTTCGTGGAACCGCGGCTGCTGAACGCGCAACCGCGCGACGGTATCTGGCTGCGGATCATCGACGCGCAGGCGGCACTCGCGCGGCGCGGCTATCAGACGAGCGGTGCGATCACAATCGAAATCGTGAAGGACGATCTCACGCCGTGGAACGAAGGGCGCGTGAAGCTCGAATGCGCCGCGGAAGGCGCAACCGCGACACCTTCTAAGGGGAACGCAGACATCAGGCTGCCGCTAAAGGCGCTGGCGAGTTTGTACACAGGCTTCCGTTCGGCCCGGCAACTCTCGCAGTGGGGGATGCTAGAAGGCGACGACGCGGCGATCGAGCGCGCGACGCAGATGTTCGCCACGCGGTACGCGCCGCATTGTCCGGACAACTTCTGAACCCGTAGACTTCAGTCTCGCACGAAGGGAGTTGTTCTGTGTCGAACAATCACGTCAACCAGATCCGCGATCAGTTCACGCGCCAGGCGCAAGCGTATCCCGACACGGCGCAGGCGAAAGACGACGCCGCGCACGCGAAGCTGGCTGCGCTGGTGGGGTTGCGCGCGACCGACCGCGTGCTCGA
>JBGSNQ010000200.1:0-39814 GCA_041739525.1 Pseudomonadales bacterium
AACGTTCGATCGACGCGAACATCGGCGGTTCAATGGCGTGTTCGGTGGCCATGTTCGGCAATCCGTTCAAGGAATGATCGAGTCGCAGGATGATCTCGGAGTTGATACTGCGGCGGTAGAACTTCGCACTCTCTTCGATGCGCAGACGAAGCCAAAGCGGAAAGCGGACGACGAAGCGTTCTGTGAGTTCACTCAGCATTTCAAGTTGCTCCCCCAACTGTGAGGGAGCCAGCTTACCGAGCTCGATTGCATGAGGGAATAACATCACGGCGATATCACTCTGCAGACGTCGTCTAAATATCTATATTATTCATATAGTTATTATCCATAACACCCTGGAAGCCGGGAAGAAGTTCCGACAGTGCGAGGTCGTTGGCGATCGCTGTACCAACGAAATTGCGGTTGCTCCCATGACCTGCGCGCACGCCTCGGGGCTGGAAATAGGCGCGGGATAAGATTACGGTCGCCACTGCGGTTCACTCGGACTCCCGTTGTTCATGGGTCAAAAGACGGAAACCGGTCTGGCCAGTCACGTCCCTATGTCAGTTGCGTCATCTACGGTCGATGCTGTCGTTCCGGAACGCGCGGGGATGAGATCGAGCGTTGACCAACCACGCCTGCTGTTAGTCGACGACAAACCCGAGTTGCTGAAGAGCCTCTCTGAAATCGTCAGGCTGCACGGCTATCGCGTCAACGAAGCGCTGGGCGGTCGAGCGGCGCTCGAGATGCTCGATACGAATGAATACGACGTCGTGTTGCTAGACCTGATCATGCCTGAGGTCAGCGGCCACGACGTGCTCGACTTTGCTTTGTCGCGAAAGCTTTCTGCCAAATTCATCGTCGTGAGTGGCGACGCTAGCTTCGATGGCGCAATGCGTGCCATGACGCGAAACGCGTTCGACTTCGTGAAGAAGCCCTACGAGGCCGCGGAGCTGATGGCGACGCTCGAGCGAGCGTTGAGCCATCGGCGCCTCGAGTTGAGTCATAGCCTCATGGAAGGGCGGCTGAAAGAGTCGGAAGAGATGCACCGACTGATCGTCAACAGCTCACCCGATCTCATCTATCTGCTCGACCGCAACGGCTGCTTCGAGTTCGTCAACGATCGCTTCGAGACGCTGCTCGGATATCAGAAGGAAGAGTTGAAGGGGCGACACTATTCCGAACTTATCTTCGACGATGACCTCGACGCTGCGCGCAATCTGTTCAACGAGCGGCGGACCGGCGAGAGAGCATCACGCAACGTGGAGCTGCGCGTGCGCAGTCGCAGAGTGCGTACCGCTGATCGTCCGTTCCAGACGCAGACAGTCTGGATGGATTTGACCGCGCAGGGTCGCTACTTCCCTCCCGACGAGCGAAGCCGAGAGAACTTTGTCGGTACCTACGGCACCGCGCGCGACATCTCCGAGCGCAAAGAAGCCGAGCAAGTCATCAATTTCCAGGCGTATCACGACTTACTGACCCACCTTCCGAACCGCGCGTTGTTGAAAGACCGGCTCAGCCTCGCGGTCACTCAGGCACAGCGTAACAAGCGTCGTCTCGCGGTGATGTTCCTCGATCTCGATCGCTTCAAAATCGTCAACGATACGCTCGGCCATACGATGGGCGACCGGTTGCTGAAAGCGGTGGCCAATCGACTTCAGGGATGCTTGCGCGGCGGCGATACATTGTCGCGATTCGGCGGTGACGAGTTCACGTTGCTGCTGCCCGAAGTACGCACACGCGACGACGTCGTAGTGATCGCGAGCAAAATTCTGGACAAGTTGGCGGCGCCGTTCGTGATCGACGGTCATGAGCTGTTCGTAGGTGCGAGCATCGGTGTGGCGATGTATCCCGAGGCGGGCGATTCCGTCGAATCGCTGATTCAGAGCGCCGACATCGCGATGTACCACGTGAAGGGTCGCGGCAAGAACGGCTATCAGTTCTTCTCGGACGAGATGAACCACAAGTTCTCGACGCGCCTGTCGCTCGAGCGCGAGTTGCGCAGCGCACTCGCCACTGGCCAGTTGCGCGTTTACTACCAACCGCAGGTCGACTTGACCGACGGGCGCATCATCGGCGTCGAAGCCCTGGTGCGGTGGCAACATCCGCGACATGGTCTGATCGAACCGGCCGAATTCCTTTCGGTCGCGGAAGAGACGGGTCTGATCACGCAACTCGACGAGTGGGTTCAGTCGCACGCGTTCAGCGAAGTTGCCGAGTGGCGCAGGTCGGGTTTAGGCGACGTCCGTCTGTCGGTGAACATGTCGTCGCAACAGCTCGAGCAGGACGCATTCCTCGAACGCTTTCTCGCGAATCTCGATGCATCCGGACTTGCCGCAGACCGGTTGAAGATCGAGATCACCGAAAACGCGATCATGCGCGACATGGAAGTCATCGTTCCGAAGTTACGCGCACTGCGCAAAGCCGGCATTCGCATCGCGATCGACGATTTCGGCACCGGCTACTCTTCGTTGTCGTATCTGAGGCACTTCCCGGTGAATACGCTGAAGATCGATCGCAGTTTCGTCGGGGACATTCGTTCGGATTCGGCCGATGCGAGCATCATCAATGCGATCGCAGCCATGGCGCACGGCCTGAAGCTCGACCTGATTGCGGAAGGTGTCGAAACGCGGACACAGATGAAATACCTGACCCTGCAGGGTTGTCGCGAAGTGCAAGGCTTCATCTTCAGCCGACCGATTCCCGCGCCCGAGTTCAAGTCGCTGTTGGCACGCAATCCGTTCACGAAGCTGGTGCGCTCCGACCCCGGCAGCGAGAGCGTCGCGTCGGCCGTCTGAGGCTGGTTCGCCGGGACGCCGTCACGTAACATTGCGCGCTTCCCACGGATTCAGTCGCGTCATGGCGGGCTTTACCACCACTATCGTGCATTCCGATCGACGCAGTCCGATCGAACACGGATCGCTGCACAAGCCGGTGCATTCGAACGTCGCTTACGGATACGAAGACGCGCGCGACCTCGCCGCGGTATTTCAGGGGCGTCAGAAGGGCTATTCGTACGCGCGCCAAATCAACCCGACGGTAGAGGCGCTCGAACACAAGATCACGCAGATGGAAGGGGGCCTCGCTTCCGTGTGTTTCAGCACCGGAATGGGCGCGATCGGAACGATGTTGTTTGCATTGCTGCGCGCTGGCGATCACTTCGTTTCGAGTGCTTTCCTGTTCGGCAACACGAACAGCCTGTTTGCCAGTTTCGCCAACCACGAGGTTGAGGTGACGTTCGTCGACGCGACGTCGGTAGATGCAGTAGATGCGGCGATCCGTCCGAACACGCGCTTAGTGTTCGTTGAGACGATTGCGAATCCTCGCACTCAGGTTGCAGACCTCGAAGCCATCGGCGAATTGTGCGCGCAAAAGGGTCTCGTCTACGTCGTCGATAACACGATGACGTCGCCTTACCTGTTCCAACCGCGTGGTGTCGCCGCGAGCATCGTCGTCAACGCACTGACGAAGTACATCGCGGGCCACGGCAACGTGCTCGGCGGCAGCCTCACGGAAATGGGCCAGTTCGATTGGCAGAAATTCCCGAACATCGCCCCGGAGTATCGCACCGGCAATACGCAGATGTGGGGTCTGACGCAGATCAAAAAGAAGGGACTCCGCGATTTCGGCGCTGCGCTTGCACCTGAGGCGGCTCACCACATCGCTATCGGGGCAGAGACGCTGGCGCTCCGTCTCGAGCAGCAGTGTCGTAACACCCAAGTGCTCGCGGAAAAGCTGGAGCGCGATCCGCGTGTCGCAAAGGTGTTCTATCCGGGACTAGCGACGCATCCGCAATACGCCTTGGTAAAGCGTCTGTTTCGACATCCCGGTGCGCTGTTCAGCTTCGAACTGAACCCGAACATCGATGTGTTCGATTTTTTAAACCGTCTCGATGTCGTAATCAAATCCAGCAACCTGGGCGACAATCGCACCCTCGCAATTCCGGTTGCGCACACGATCTACTACGAAATGGGTGCCGAACGTCGGGCGAGCATGGGCATCGCCGATTCGTTGATTCGAATTTCGGTCGGCATTGAAGACACTGAAGACCTGATCGGCGACTTCGACAAGGCGCTCGCCGCTGCGGCATGAGGAGAGAAATGCGATGTCTCGCTTGAACGACAAGGTAGCCGTCATCACCGGCGGAGCCGGCGGAATAGGCCGCGCCGCAGGTCGATTGTTCGCGTCCGAAGGGGCCAACGTGCTGCTGGTCGATTTGTCGGAGGACGCGTTGAAAGACGCGGTGAAGGAGATTGGCAGCAATCGTGTGAGTTACTGCGTCGGTGACGTTACGAACCCGGCGGATAACGACAAGTTCATTCGGATAGCCACTGAACGCTACGGTGGTGTAGATACGTTTCTCGCTAACGCCGGAATCGAGGGGATCGTCAAACCGATCACCGAGTACGACGTCGAGACGTTCGACAAGGTCATGGCGGTGAACGTAAGAGGTGTGTGGCTGGGGCTCAAATCCGCGATACCGGCACTCGCCAAGCGCGGCGGCGGCAGCATTATCATCACGTCATCGGTGGCAGGTGTGGGTGGGGCGGCTGGTCTTTCTCCGTATGTCACGAGCAAACACGCCGTCATCGGCATGATGCGTTCGGCTGCACTCGAAGGCGCGCCGATGAAGATCAGGGTGAACACTGTGAACCCATCGCCGGTGGAAACCCGAATGATGCGCAGTCTCGAGGCGGGCATCGCGCCGGGCGACGCGTCAGCCGCAAAGGAGTCGATCAGAAGCCAGATTCCGATGCAGCGATATGGTATGCCCGACGACATCGCGAAGCTGATGCTGTTCCTCGCGAGCGACGACAGCGCATTCATCACAGGGTCGGTCTACATGGCCGACGGCGGCAGCACGGCGAGGTAGACAATGCGCCCATCATTGATGACGACGAATCTCTCGCTTCCCGATCGCCGGTCTGGAAAAGTGCGAGACATTTATTCGGTAGAGCTCGCGAGCGGCGAACCCGGTGTGTTGATCGTGGCAACCGATCGAATCAGCGCGTTCGATGTGGTGATGTCGAATGGGCTTCCCGGCAAGGGCATCGTGCTCACGCAGATCTCGCGCTTCTGGTTCGACCATTTCTCGAACAGCGTGAAGCATCACCTCATTTCAACCGACGCCGCCGACGTACCGGGCCTCACTGCAGCGGAAAGCAAAGCGCTCGCGGGTCGCATCATGTTGTGCCGCAAGGTCGATGTGGTTCCGATCGAGTGTATTGCGCGTGGCTACATCACCGGGAGCGGTTGGAAGGACTATCAAAAGACCGGTGCGGTGTGCGGCATTCCGCTGCCGAAGGGATTGCGCAACGGCGATCGACTTCCGGAGCCGATCTTCACGCCGTCGACGAAGGCCGAATCCGGTCACGATGAGAACATCAGCTTCGAACAGGGCGCCGAAGTCGTGGGGGCCGACCTGATGCACTGGTTGCGCGACACCACGCTCGATCTGTACAAGCGCGCCGCTGCTTATGCGATGCAGCGCGGCATCATTCTGGCGGACACCAAGTTCGAGTTCGGACGAATCGCGGGTGAAGAGTCGCCGCTGCTGGTCGACGAGATTTTTACGCCTGACAGTTCGCGCTTCTGGCCCGCCGACGAGTGGCGTCCCGGCGGTGAGCAGCCGAGTTTCGACAAGCAATACGTGCGCGACTATCTGGAAACGTTGGTGAGGGACGGCCGGTGGAACAAAACTCCGCCCGGCCCGTCGCTGCCCGACGATGTCGTTCGAAACAGCCTCGCACGGTATCTCGAGGCGTATCGTCGCCTCACCGGCTCTGCGATCGACCTCGAGCGTTTCTGACGACGGGCTCCTTCGGTGGAGTGGCACGACTACAAGCAGCTGTGCGATTCACCACAGACGTTCTCGCGTTGGATGCTCGATCAATGCGTCGAACTGCTTGAGTCCGAGACGCGATTGCGCGCGTTGTTGCTCGATTCGTTGCGCGCAGCTCCGCTTGAGAAGCCGAGCGACCATCGCGGCGATCCGCGGACCGATATGTTCGAGATTGTGCTGGCGCCGGACGACGCGCGCGCGATATATGGGGTCATTGCTAGCGCCGTGCGCGATGGCCGCACAACCAGTTCGACGAAGCCGCGCGGCCTCGGCGGTTTCGAAGAAGCGTGGCGCGAATACGTTGTCTACGTTGAGCGGAACGAGATTCAGCCAGAAGGAGAGGGAGCAATGGGTAACGCAAGCAAGGTCGTGTCGAGCCTGGTGGATGCATTCAACGCGAGCGACATGGCGCGGATCATGAGCCACTTCACCGAGGAGTCCGTGTATCACAACATTCCGGTGGCGCCGGTTGCCGGAGACAAAGCAATTCGCGAAGTGATCCAGGGTTTCATGGGTATGTCGAGCAAGGTGGATTGGGAAGTGCTGCATTTGGTCGAAGGCTCGAACGGTGTGGTGCTTACCGAACGTGTCGATCGCTTCATGATCAACGGCAAGTGGATCGCGTTGCCGGTGATGGGAACGTTCGAAGTTGAGAACGGCAAGATCAAGGCGTGGCGCGACTACTTCGACATGAACCAGTTTCAATCGCAGCTCGCAGGGTAGTGAAATGGCGAAACGTCGCGTCGAATCGGAAGTGACCGGCAACGTCTGGAGAGTCGTCGTTGATGTCGGTGATCAGGTGGGTGAGGGCGATGTGCTGATTATCCTCGAGTCGATGAAGATGGAGATTCCGCTCGAGAGTCCCATTGCGGGGCGAGTTTCCGAGCTGTTGGTTCGCCCGCAGGACGTTGTCGAAGAGGGGCAAGTGCTCGTCGTCATCGAGTGACCGCTTGTTTTGTCACACCCGGAGCGGTGTGTCAGACTCGCCCCCTTCTCGCGATTCAGCCAATTCAAAGACGGCCAATTCCAAGAAAGGGGGAGCCATGTCCGATCTCGTCACGATTACCAAGACCGACGGCGTCGCCGACGTTCGCCTGAACCGACCGGACAAATACAACGCGCTGAGCGGCGAAATGTTCGAGGCGATCATTGCGGCGGGTGAGTCGCTGCGCGATGCAAAGGACGTGCGTGCAATCGTGTTGTCCGGCAACGGTCGCGGCTTTTGCGCCGGTCTCGACTTCTCGAGCTTTCAAGGTATGGCCGGCAGCAACGAGCGCGCGCCGCGCGCCAGCACCGGAACGCTTTTCCAGCGCCCTGCAGATCAACCGGAGAACCGCGCGCAGCGGCCGGCGATGATCTGGAAGCGTTTGCCGGTCCCGGTCATTGCGGCGGTTCACGGCGTCGCATACGGCGGCGGTTGTCAGATTGCACTGGGCGCCGACATCCGAATAGCGTCGCCCGATGCAAAGATCTCGGTGATGGAGATCAAGTGGGGGCTGATTCCCGACATGTCCCTGACGCAAACGTTGCGCGATCTCGTACCGCTCGACGTTGCAAAAGAGCTGACGTTCAGCGGTCGTGTTCTGAGCGGTACTGAAGCCAAGGCGCTCGGACTGGTGACGCGCGTAGCAGACGATCCGCTGCAGGCGGCACTCGATCTGGCACGGGAAATCGCCGGCAAATCACCCGACGCTATTCGCGCCGCGAAGCAACTGTTCGAAGTTGCGTGGCACGCGGACCCTGCCACCGGCCTCGAACTCGAACAGTCACTGCAGGGCGCATTGATCGGCACGCCGAACCAGATCGAAGCGGTGAAAGCGAACTTCGAGAAGCGCGCACCGGCATTCAAGAATCCATCCTGATCTCGCCCCTGTGTTGAGTCGTTGGGATGTCGTGGGAGTCTGAAGTCGACGATCTGGAGCGACGCCGGCAATTGGCGTTGCAACAGGGCGGAAAAGAGGCGATCGCACGGCAGCATGCGCGCGGTCGCCTCACGATACGAGAACGCATTGCTGCGCTGCTTGACGCCGATTCGTTCGAAGAGCACGGTCGCGCCACCGCGATTCCCGATTACGGGGACAACGGCGAAATCAACGAATATGTTCCGGCCAACTATGTTGTCGGCTTTGGAAAAGTGTTGGGGCGTCGCATCGTCGTCGGCGGCGAAGATTTCACGCTGAAAGGCGGCTCGCCGAATGCGGCAGGTCTGCGCAAAAGCGTCTACGCAGAACACCTCGCGCTGCAATACCGCGTTCCGCTGATACGTCTGCTCGAAGGCGGCGGCGGCAGCGTGCGCGGGGGCGGAAGCAAAGGAGGAACGGTCGGTGAGCCTGTTTTTGCGGAGCCGCGCTTCAAGGTGATCGCCGATGCGTTGGGACAGGTGCCGATTGCGTCGGCCGCGCTCGGTGCCGTCGCAGGGTTTCCGGCCGGTCGCCTCGTCGCATCGCATTTCGCCGTGATGACGCGACACACAGCACAAGTACTGATCGGCGGACCCGCACTCGTCGAGCGTGCGCTCGGCGTGAAGCGCACGAAGGAAGAGCTCGGCGGTGTGGAGATTCACGCGAAGAGCGGCGTGATCGACAACATCGCGGAAGACGAGCAAGACGCGTTCAATCAGATGCGGCGATATCTTTCATATCTGCCATCGAACGTATGGGAACGCACGCCGCGTATCGTGTGCGACGACGATCCTGCGCGCGCGGAGCAGGCGCTCTTGTCCATCGTGCCGCGCGACGCGAACGCGCCGTTCGACATGCGTCGCATCATTACGCTAGTTATGGATCGAGGTTCGTTCTTCGAGATAGGTGCAACCTTCGGCCCCAGTCAGATCTGTGGCTTTGCGCGTCTCTCCGGACAAAGCGTCGGAGTGCTCGCGAACGACTGCCGACACTACGCGGGCGCGATGACGGCAGCAGCTGCGCAGAAATACCGACGTTTCGTCGAAACGTGCGACACGTTCCATGTGCCGATCGTCAATCTGATCGATCAGCCCGGCTTCATGATCGGCCCCGAAGCGGAACGCGCTGGCACGATCCGATACGGCATGGCGGCCGTCGCGGCAGCGGCACAGGCGACCGTCCCATGGGCGTCGATACAGATCCACAAGGGGTTCGGCGTCGCAACGGCGGCACACTACGCACCGAACGCCTATGTGCTTGCGTGGCCCTCGGCGGAGTCGGGTCCGTTGCCGATCGAGGGTGGCGTGGCGGTGGCATTTCATCGGGAAATAGCAGCTGCGAGTGATCCGGACGCCAAACGTGCAGAGCTGGAACGTCAGCTGAAGTCGGCGCGTTCGCCGTTCCCCCGTGCAGAGTCGTTCGCAGTTCATGAGCTGATCGATCCGCGCGAAACGCGTGCAACGCTGAGTCGATGGATCGAGTGGATTCAGCCGACGCTCGCCACCCTGGTAGGACCGACTGCCTTTCCGATGCGCCCATAGCGTCGAGACTCTCTGGCTTCAGAGTCCGCCGATGCGTGTAGAATCGCGCGTTTGATTTTTCGGACACTGGAGCATCCAAATGACAATCAATTTCGAAGGGCGCGTGGCCATCGTGACGGGCGCCGGCGGCGGCCTCGGACGTTGCCACGCCGTTGAACTCGCGAAGCTCGGCGCCAAAGTGGTGGTAAACGACCTTGGCGGTGCCATGGACGGTACGGGAGGCTCCTCCGAAGCGGCGGCGAATGTCGTCGAAGAGATCAAAAAGGCTGGTGGCCAGGCAATCGCGAACGGCGGTTCGGTCTCGGACGCGCGCGGTGCAAAAAGCATGGTCGAGGACGCAATGAAGGCGTGGGGCCGCGTCGATATCCTGATCAATAACGCCGGAATACTGCGCGACAAGAGCTTCACGAAGATGACGATGGACGACTTCCGTGCCGTTGTCGAAGTACACCTCATGGGTTCAGTACTGTGCACGAAAGAGGTGTGGCCGATCATGCGTGACCAGGGTTATGGCCGCATCGTGATGACCACATCGCCATCGGGTCTCTATGGCAACTTCGGGCAGACGAACTATGGTTCGGCGAAGTTGTCGCTCGTCGGGTTCATGAACTCACTCAAGATCGAGGGCGCGAAGAACAACGTGTTCACGAACGCGATCGCTCCCGTTGCCGCAACGAGGATGACAGAAAGCCTGATGCCTGCCGAAGCGTTCAAGCGACTGGGGCCTGAACTGGTGACGCCCGCCGTGCTGTTCCTGTGCAGCGAAAAGGCGCCGAACGGCGTGATCATGCAGGCTGCGGGCGGACGCTATTCGATCGCGTGTCTGGTCGAGAATGCGGGTGTCGATCTGGGCACCGATGCGACCGTCGACGACATCGCCGACAACTACGCGAAGATCTCCGATCTCACGGGTGCGCAACCGCGCAACATGCTGCAGTTGTCCCAGCAGTAGGGCCCAACGTCAAAAGCTGAGCGGGAAGCCGAGTCGCGAAGCATCGGCGCCCGCTTTGATCACGGCGAAACCACGCTGCTGCTCCATCACGAAGTCGTCGCTGCCGCCGATGTCGGGCGATATGCGGCGCAACAGCAGTTCGCTCACTTGCTCGGTTTCTGCGAGCGGGACGAAGCGCTGCAACGTGTTGCACAAGCCGGAGTAGTGGTCGTAGATCGCAAACGTGAGGCGAGTAACGGCTTCGCAGGCGCCGGCACTTTCGAACATCGTTGAATTCGCGGTGTATTCGGCCTCGGGCAACCACAGACACGGCGCGGCACATTGCACGATCAGATCGTGCTTGTTCGCCATCATGTATTGCCACAGGCGAAAATGGTCCTGCTCGACGAATCGCACGCTCGCGACGTCGTCTCGATTGATCACCTCGCATCTGACGAGGACGTGACGGTGCAGTGGGGTCGAATGGGGCATGATGCGCATCTAGGCAAACACGCCAAAAGTATAGTTCGCGTTCGAGATGGGGATTTGAGCCGTGGCTGCTGCGATTCTGACGCTGGTGCTTACGACAATCGTGTCGGGTGTGATCTGGCTTTCGCTCGGCAATTTGTTCCGGCTGCATGCCGACGAGCGGCAGAACGACGTGCTCAATCTCGCGAGCTACGCGGCCGTACTTCTGCCGTTCATCTTCGCTGTGGTGTTCTTTGCGATGGAGCGTTTCTGAGAAACGCGGGCTATTTCTTCAGCTGTTGCTGACGGCGATCTGTGGACCGACCCGATCGCCGGCACGACGCCGCTGGTCGCCGCCGGGATCGTCGCGCTGCCGGCGTTCTGGTCCATAGGCCGGCTCGCTCTGCTGTTCGCTGTAAACGTGGCTGAACAGATTCGCTATCCAGAGTTGGCCTTCCTGAGTCTTGCGCAGGAATCGCAGACCCTCCGAAATATAGGGACGGACGCGCTCGAAGAAGAACGCCGGATAGTCGGCGCGCAACGCGCCCGGATTGTCGTAACCCAGCCGCTCCGCTTCGCCGGTCTCGGAAAATTCCATGAACAGTTTCGACAGCTTCTGGATGTACTGCGGATCTGCCATCTGACCGATCAGGTCGGCCGCGCGTACGAGACCTGCGAAGTCACCGACACGCTGATAGAACGCGTCGCGGGGTACCGGAAAGCGAGTCATCTCGATGTGGTGAATCAGCGTGCCCGCATCGACGAGCGTTTCCGTCGCGAAGCGTTCCTTCACGAACAAACAGCTTCGCGACACGTGATACGGCGCCATGTACGCATCGGTGGCGCCCGCGGGAGGCGCAACCGTGTCGCCGAATTCGTTGACGATGTATCGGCCGCCGCGATCGCCTTTGAGAATGCCGCGGATGAATCCGACATCGTGGTACAGCATTGCAAGAATGGCATGCAGCCAATCGTGGGCGGTGACGTCCCCTTGCGATGTGAGGCGCCCCCACAAGATCGACTGACCGACATCGGTGACCATGATCGTGTGGTGTAGGTCGTGATAGCTGCAGTCGGAATTGGTCAATGACTCGAGCGCCATGCGCCCACTCTGCTCGAGGAGGCCGGACTGCGCCTTTTGCGCGCCCGGATACGCCTTCTCGTAGGTGGCAACGAGGCATTCCACGAAGGCGTCGATCACAGTGCGGGTCGGGCTGAACATGGTGCTGCGCTGGTTATGGCCGTGCTGTCCGTACGAAAGAGTTTAGTTGACGGTGTCCGCCGACAATGTGTACCCGTGCGCATTTCGATCGCTGATCCCAAGCGCTGATGGAGTTTCCAGCGCGTACGCGCGGTAAGGTGACAGTAAGCCGTCACATGAATATGATGCATGCTTCGTCGCTTCTGTCATTAGAAGGGCTCATGTTGGCGCTCGAACTGAGGCACCTCAGAACGTTGGCCGCGTTGCGTGACACCGGCAGCCTCGTCGAAGCGGCGGAGCGTGTCTATCTCACTCAGTCCGCGTTATCGCACCAGCTGAAGGATCTCGAGGATCGCCTCGGCTGCCAGTTGTTCGTTCGCAAGACGCGACCGTTGAGGTTTACCTCGGCGGGAAAACGCATGCTTCGTCTTGCCGACGAGGTGTTGCCGATGGTGCATGGCGCACAACGAGATCTGGAGCGCCTCGCGGGGGGTGAGTCCGGGCGCCTGCACATGGCGATCGAGTGCCACAGCTGCTTCGAGTGGCTGCTGCCTGCAATCAACACGTATCGCGAGAGTTGGCCGGACGTTGAGCTGGACATTGCG
Source organism: Pseudomonadales bacterium (assembly GCA_041739525.1). Lineage (GTDB taxonomy): Bacteria > Pseudomonadota > Gammaproteobacteria > Pseudomonadales > Azotimanducaceae > DATJGR01. Next base: position 12,469 of record JBGSNQ010000200.1, read on the forward strand.
AGCGGCTTCAACTTCGCCCCGCTACCGGCGTTGGGCCGCGGCGATCTCGACCTCGTGATCACTGCCGATCCAATGCGGGAACTCGAAGTGACGTACTGCCCGCTGTTTTCGTATGAAGCGCAGCTGGCAGTTGCGCCGAACCACCCACTCGCAAAGAAGCACTGGATCGAGCCGGAAGATCTGCGCAGCGAGGTGTTGATCTGCTATCCGGTAGATCGTTCGAGGCTCGACATCTTTTCGTCGTTTCTCGATCCCGCCGGCGTCGAACCGCAACGCGTACGCACTGCCGAGCTGACCACAATGATGATTCAGCTCGTTGCGAGCGGTCGTGGCGTGACTTGCTTGCCGAACTGGGCACTACACGAATATCTGAAGCAGGACTACGTCGCCGCAAGGTCTTTGGGAGAGGAAGGCGTTTGGCCGACGCTCTATGCGGCGGTTCGCGCCGGTGACGAAGAGGCGGCCTTTGTGAAGGGATTTCTCGAGACGGCGATCGCAACGTGCTTCAAGAGTCTCATCGGGATCGTGCCGGTGCTCGACGATGAAACCGCGTGATCACGGAATCAGCTCGCTCGCGATCCACTCATTACCGCTCCGTTCGAAGCGTCGGCGCGTGTGAACGCGATCGTTGGCGAGTTCCAAACGCTCCAGCCGTTCGACGTTGATGTAGTAGCCGACTGCGCTTGGTGGCGCCTCGATCGTCGCCGGCAACTCTGCATGCAACTCTGCGAATCTCCGATCGAGATGGTCTCGCGATGGCGAGACGGAACTCTGCGGTTGGTGGCGCTCATATAGCCAATCCATGACCTTGGGAATTCGTGGGCGGTCGATCCAGCTGCGACGGACGATCGAAGGCGGTAGCGGCTCCAGTTCCACGGACATGCGGTATTGCACTGCCTGGCTCGCGAGAAATACGAGCACCGCGTGACGAGCAGCGAGCTGGACTTCGGCGTGCTTCGGGCTTGTGCCGTTGAAGAACAGTGCGAGTCGCGCGTCCAAGTCCCGCAACACGAGCACTCGCGCCTGCGGTTCGCCGATTGCGTCCACCGTGGCCAGAGCACATAGATTCGCCCACGGATCATTCGCGGCACGCGCCTTGTTGCGATCGTCAGCGAGTAGCGAGAGCGGGTTGATCATGTCATCGGCGCCGTGTCGGTTTGCCGTCTGCTGCTTGCGGTCCGTCCCCCTGCACGATACGAATCCACTGCTCCTCCGTGATGAATCCGCCGCCGAAGCTCGCCCACTCGGGGCCGAGTCCGTTCGCGACGATGCTGTCGATCGATTCACCGGCCGCCAGCCTGGCTTTGATGTTCGAGACCGTTGCCTTCAGCATGTCGTGGAACTCTCCCAGTTCGACCACGCTCGCCAGTGGACCATGTCCCGGAATGATGCGCGTGTCCGCCGGAATCATCTCGAGAATTTTCGCCACGTTGGCGATATATCCGTCCATGTTGCCGCCGTTCTCGACATCGATGAACGGGAAGGAGCCGTTCAAGAACAGATCACCCGTGTGCAATACGTTGGCGTTGCGAAACCAGACCACCGAGTCGCCGTCCGTGTGCCCGGGAGGCAGATGAATCACGTCGACTTCGTCGTCGTTGAACTGCACGCGCAACCGGTCGCTGTAGGTGACTACCGGTAGTGCGGAGCGCGGCAGTGTTGGATCGTTCAGCAATCGGTAGCGTACCTGTTCGTTCGCAATGATGACGGCATGCTCTCCGAACGAGGCGTTGCCGCCGGTGTGGTCGGCATGAAAGTGCGTATTCAGAACGATCTTCGGCGGCGCTCCGCCGATTTCCGAGATCGCGCCCTGGACACGTGCGGAGTGTGCAGTGAAATCGTCGTCGACCAGCAGCGTGCCATCTTTGCCGACCGATACGGCCATGTTGCCGCCGGCTCCAGTCAACATGAACACGTTTCCGCCGATCAGATTCGACTTGACGGAGACGTCCTTGAATCGATCGGGTTCGGTGGCATTCGCGAGACTGAGTGCAGCCGTTAGCCAGACGATCAGGCAGATCACGCCGATTACGCGCATCGAACTTCCATCCGAATCAGAACTTGAAATTGGTACCGGTGCGCTTCGGATCGGCCAGTTCCGGCGGAGCCATGGCCTGAAACCGCTTCGCCAGGTTGTAAACGAGCCCGTGCGACGTCGAGTCGAGTGCGTCGCAGATCAACCCATCCGGGTCCACTTCCCTGGCGCGTGCAATCAATCGGTCGAATGTATGGATGAAACTGTTGGTGTGACGCGCGCGTACGGGCGTTGCGTAGAACAAACGATATCGATCGGGATCGTTGCCGAGGCGAAAGCTCGTTTCGAGTAGGCGCCTTGAAAATACTTCGGGATCACCCTGGCTGAGTTGTCCGAACAGGCGGCTCTGTTCCTCGGGGCTCACCGTTCCATCGGCGTTGGCTCCCTGGCTCGAGATGAACAGAAAGCCGGCAATGGTGCCGAGTTGGGCCTGCACGCGTTGCGAGATGCGCAGAAAAGTCTCCTGCCGCGCATGCAATTCGTTGGCGGCCATTTTTTCCGACTGGATCTCGGCCTGCTGGACCGACATTCGCAGCACTTCCGTGTTCTGCGAAAGCTCGCGTTGCTGCAGGAAGTAGCCGATCACCAGCCACAAGAACGCCAGCGGTGCGAATGCACCCTCGAGAAAGTTACCAAGCTGATCGGCCGACAGATGCCGGAACTGATCCCAACCGACGGTGACCTCGACATAGCCATAGCCGAGACCGAGCCAGATGAACGTCAGGGTGAGACCGAGCCACACGCGCCAGTCGAGCTCTTCCAAGCGTTGACCCAGCGATTCGCGTTTGAGCGAGAACAGTACCAAGTGCCCTACGTATTTCGTTATGAAACGGAATCGGTCGCAGGGTCGAGGCGTTGTGAAGTCGGTGCGGGCGACGTATTGGGTCGAGCGGGCGCATCGGTGAGCGTACGTCGAAGTTCGGCAACGTCACGCTGAATTTCGCTGATGCGAAAGATGAGATCAGGCAACTGATCGGTGATCCGCCATATCAGGTACGTGATCGCCGCGAGCAGCAAAAATGAAAGAAAGCCCATCGTCTGAAAGTCCTCGTTTCGCAAGCCGCGATAGGTATACCCCGCGATGAGAGGCTAGTCCAGCGAGCCGGTGATCGACTTGCGCTGCGAGATCTCGATCCAGTTTCCATCCGGATCGCGCACGAATGAAATGTAGGCGACATCGCCGAGACGCACCGGCGCACTGCCTTCGTTTCCGCCGCGCGACAGGATTGCAGTGTGTTCGCCGACGACGTCGAACACCTGAATCGTGAGGTAGCGATATCCGATGCCGCGCATCTGCGCGTCGCTGTCGGCGCTCGCGTCGCGTTCGAGACGGAGCAAGGACGCGCCGCATCGGAAGCGTCCGTCTGGGGTTGCTTCGAGTCCGAGAACGCGGGAATAGAAGTCACTGTGAGCTGCCACGTCACGCACCGCGAGGGTCACTTGCAACTGTTCGATGCCGTCGCGCCCGGGTGGTACCAGCGTGACCGCGTTGCCATCGGGATCTTGCAGGAATTTCGGCGAGCCGACGCCGGTCTTGGCGATCGTCAAATTGCGATATCCGGTGGCGGGCGTCGGCGGCAGTGGATCTCGGTTGTGGTTGATCTTGAGAACCGATTCGCCGATGCCGTGACGCAATTGGTGCACGCCTCGTCCGACGGGCAACGTTTCCTGAAACGGCAGGCCGATCTCGCCCTGCCAAAACGCGAGCATCGAGTCCTTGTTGATAGTGTGCAGACCCACGTCGATGGCTGCCTTGGCGATGTGCACGAGGTGTCTCCTAGTCGCGTAGCGTTTTGGGTGTCTGCAACGCTACGAATGTCGCGTCGCCAAAGCGGGCCTCGCTCCAGCGCTTCGGCAGTGTGACCAGCACCATACCGAACGTCGGAAGATCGCCGATCACGGCTCTTCCGACAATTGCGTTCGCGAATTCGGTCGAGCCGGGATTGTGGCCCACCAACGCCACTGAGGGGCAATCATCGGGCAGCTCGCGAACGATCTCCATCAGCGTATCAGGAGATGCGAGGTACAGGCGGTGATCGAACAGCAGCCGATCGGGCGGAACAGAAAAGCCTTCACGGACGAAGTCTGCCGTTGCGCGCGCCCTCATCGCATCGCTCGCCAAGATGCACTGGGGACTTGCGGCCTGGCCGCGCATCCACCGCATCATCCGCTTACCATCCTTCATACCGCGAGCATTCAGCGGCCGATCGAAGTCGGCTTGACCAGGATCCGCCCAGGACGACTTTGCATGGCGGACGATCCAGAGATTCATGGCGGGAGCATTCCGTTGGAGCAATGAGGCACGCAGTCTATCATCGGCCTTTCTTCGGGAAAGGTACGAGGCGAGCACATGGGATTGCGAGGCGACGCAGCCGTAGTCGGATTTGCGGAACACAAGCACGAGCGCAAGTACACAGGTCCGCGCCGATTCACCATTGAACAGTGGGCCGAACTCGCACGGCTCGCGCTCGACGACGCAGGGCTCAAGGCACGCGACATCAACGGCATCGTCTGCTCCGACATCCGCGAATCCGGCATGTTCACGCCAGCGACAATCGTGGAATACCTTGGACACCCGGTGAGTTTTGCGGAGCGCATCGATCTTGGCGGCGCCACGTCGGTTGGAATGATCTGGCGCGCCGCCGCCGCAATCGAACTAGGCATTTGCGATGTCGTCGTGTGTGCCGCACCCGCGCGTCCGATACCGAGCAACCCGAACGCGCGTCCCATCGACCCGCGCCGCTATTTCGGCGCAAGCAGTGTGGAGTGGGGTTCGCCGCAAGCCGAGTTCGACATCCCGTATGGAAACGTCGCGCAGAACTGCGGCTACGCGATGATCGCCCAACGATACGCCGCCGAGTTTGGCTACGATCCGCGCGCCATGGCGAAACTGGTTGCGCATCAGCGCGCGAACGCCGCGTTGAATCCAAACGCGGCGTTCTTCGGTCAGCCCGTCACCGAAGATGATGTTCTCGCGAGCAAATTGATTGCCGATCCGCTTCGTATGCTCGAGATCGTGATGCCGGTTGCCGGTGGAAGTGCCGTGGTGGTTGCCAGCCGTGAAGTGGCGGAGCGTTGTCGACATCGGCCTGTATGGGTTACCGGGTTCGGCGAATACCTCACCATCAAGACGCCCACGTACGCTTCCGACATGGTGAAAACGCCGGTCGGCCCTGCGTCGAAACAAGCATTCGCGATGGCCGGTGTTAAGCCGAGCGATGTGGATGCCGCCGAGATCTATGACTGTTACACGATCACTGTACTGCTCACGCTCGAAGACGCAGGATTTTGCGGCAAGGGGGAAGGTATGGATTTCATTCGCGACCACGACTTCACTACCTCAGGCGACTTCCCACTGAACACGCACGGTGGCCAGCTCGGTACCGGACAAGCGGGCCTCGCCGGCGGCATGACCCAACCGATCGAAGCGGTGCGACAGATCATGGGGCGCGCCGGCGATCTACAGCTCGGCCGTTGCGACACTGTGTACGTGTCGGGAACGGGCGGAGTGATGAGCGAGCAAGCGGCGCTGATTCTGCAGGGGGATTGACGTGAATTTCGAAAGACCGTTGCCTACACCCACGCCCACCAGCGCGCCGTTCTGGGATGGTCTCAAAGAAGGCGTTATCAGGTTGCAGAAATGCAACGACTGCGGCGTGTGGGTGTTCTATCCGCGCAGCCGATGTTCGAGATGTCTGTCGGACTCACTAGAGTGGCATGAAGTGTCCGGCAATGGAACGCTGTACACGTTTACGATTGCGCGGCAACCCACGTCGCCGCATTTCGCAACCGAGGTGCCCCAACAACTTGCGGTGGTGGAACTCGAGGAAGGTGTGCGGCTGACGACGACGCTCGTGAACGTGCGCGAAGCCGACATCAAAGTCGGAATGCCATTGAAGCCGTATTTCGAGCCGGTCACTGAGGATGTAACGCTGCTACGTTATCAGCCTGCGTAACGGCAGCGAATTACTTCCAGATCGCGAAGAACTCTTCGAACGCTTTCAGTTGATTACCGACCGCGGATGACGGAACGATGATCGGCGTTTTGATGCCGGCGTCGAACCAGGCCTCGATGCCGTCGCGCACTTTGCTCTTCGAACCGAACAGAGTCGTGTCGGCCAGCCAACGGTCGGTGAGGCACTGCGCCACCTTATCGGTTTCGCCGCGCGCCAGTACCGCCTCGACGGCTTCCATTTCTTCGACGTAGCCGGCTTCCTTCCAGTAGTTGCGATAATTCGGCAGCATCGCGTAGCCGGTCAACGTGCGGCGATTCACCGCCTTTGCTGCTTCTTCGTCGTCGCTTATGCACGTTGGAATCATGTTGCCGATGAAGAATGCGTCGTTTGATCGCGACTGTGGTCTGAGCACCGATAGCGAGTCGGACATGTGAGAGCGAGCACCGTTCGCGAACACCATACCTTCGGCGATTTCTTCCGACAGCGAGATCATTTTCTTGCGCAGCGTTGCGAGCGCGATCGGCGGCAAGTCGCCGGTGCGCGGCACGGCGCGCAGTTCCGTCATGAAGTTGCGCATGTCGGATAGCGGCTTGCCCTGGCTGATACCCATACGTTTCATTGCGGGCGCGTGGCTGACGCCGACCCCGAACACGAAGCGCCCGTCGGAGATTTCGTGAATGAACGCGATGGTTTGAGCAAAGTCCTGAACGTTGCGCGTGTAGATCGGCGTGATGCTGGTGCCGAAGCGGATCTCTCGCGTCGACAGCGCAATGGCTTCACACAAACCGATGCCGTCGCCGAAACTCGGGCAGTAGATACCGGGGAATCCGCGCCGTTCGATTTCCTGTGCGAGTTCGAGCGTTGCTTTGCGGCGTCCGGGTACGGCGGCCAGGCTGATCGCGGGCAGGCGCGTTGTCATACGGAAATTCCCTCGAAGTGGCTTGTGAGCGAATAGACAGTCGGTATCCTCTCGCGCCGGTAAGGTTGACCGATTCACTTGGACGCAGCAAGGTGACGCGTATGTGGCGATTCGTCGACAGCCTGCGCGGAAGTCTCCTGCTTGCTTTGTCGCTCGTCCTGGCAGCGTGTGGTGGCGGCGGAAGCGGTGGGAGCAACATCGGCGTCAATGCGCGTGTGCCGAACGTCGTGGGTCAAACGCAGGCCGCAGCCGCCAGTGCGATCGCCGCTGCGGGACTGAGCGTCGGCACGATTACGATGGCCAACCATGCCTCTGTTGGCGCCGGAAACGTCATCAGTCAAAACCCCGCTCCAAATTCCCTGGTCGCGCCGGCCAGTACCGTCGACATAGTGGTGTCGTCAGGCCCCGCGCCGACGGTGACTGTGCCGAACGTAGTCGGACAGACTCAGGCGGCGGCGACGACTGCAATCACCAACGCGGGTTTGCGCGTCGGTACCGTGACGAATGCCGCGAGCTCCACCGTGCCATCGGGCAACGTGATCAGTCAGACGCCCGTGTCCGGCACTTCAGTTGCGACGAACAGTGCGGTGAATCTGACGGTTTCTGCAGGCGCGGCACCTGCGTTCGGCATCAATACACGCCCCGCGCTCGCGACCTTCAACCTGCCCACCGGCGGCGGCAGCGCGGGCACATATGATCTCGTGCAGGCATTCCCGGGCCTGACCTTCAGTTCAGCCGTTTTCGTGACCGGAGTACCCGGCGACACACGGCTTGCGGTCGTGCAGCAGTCGGGACAGGTTCTCGTCTTCACGCCGACGTCGGGTGTCACGACCAGCCAGTTGATGCTCGATGTCTCTGGTTTGACCGTGTCTAGCGACGAGCGCGGATTGCTCGGCTTCGCGTTCGATCCCGCGTTTACCACCAACCACTTCGTCTATGTCCATTACACGCGCGCGTCCGACGGCCACGCAATCGTCGCTCGGTTCACTTGGAATGGCACCAACACGGTGAGCCTCGGGACGCAGAAGATCATTCTCGACATCACCGATCCCGACACGAATCACAACGGCGGCATGATCGCGTTCGGTCCGATGGACGGTTATCTGTACGTCGCACTCGGCGATGGCGGCGGTTCCAACGATCAATACGGCAACGGCCAGAATCCCAACACGTTGCTGGGCAAGATACTGCGCATCGACGTGCATCCCGCGAACGACGCGACCGCTTATCTGATCCCTGCAGACAATCCGTTCGTCGGCATGTCCGGCTGGCGCGGCGAGATCTGGGCGCTCGGCTTGCGTAATCCGTTCCGTTTCTCGTTCGACCGGGCAAACGGAACGCTTTGGGCCGGCGACGTGGGGCAAAACACCACCGAAGAGGTCGACGTCATTACGAAGGGCGGCAACTACGGCTGGCCTCGTTTCGAAGGTACCGCGCTGTTTCAGTCCGGCGTTGCGCTCGCATCCGGAACCACGCATACGCCGCCGGTCTTTCAATACGACCATTCGAATGGCGTTTCGGTGATCGGCGGTATCGTGTATCGGGGAACGCAGATCGCTTCGCTGATCGGTAAATACGTCTGCGGCGACTTCTACTCCGGACGGGTTTGGTCGCTGAGTGGGCCGACCAGTCCGACGAACACCGAACTCGCGAGTGTGTCGAGCCCGTCGGCGTTCGGAGAAGACGATGACGGTGAGGTCTACGTCGTCACATACAGCAATGGTCTCTACAGGTTCTCGGAAACCGGCGGTGGCGGCAGCGGACCGACGTTGTTGTCGCAAACCGGATTGTTCACCGATCTCGCCAATCTGACGCCTGCGTCGGGTTTAGTCGAGTACGACCTGAACGTTCCATTCTGGTCTGACGGCGCCCTTAAGCGGCGCTGGGTAGGCATACCTGCCTCTGCAAGAGTCACGTTCGATCCGACCAACCCATGGACGTTCCCGGTGGGAACAGTGATCGTCAAACACTTCGAGATGGAACTGACCGAAGGTGACCCCAACACGCGCAGACGTCTGGAGACGCGGCTATTGGTGCGCGACGCGAGCGGATGGCAGGGGTTCACGTTCAAGTGGAATTCCGCAGAGACCGATGCGGATTTGCTGGCCAGTGCCGATTCGGAGACCTTGACGGTGAATCTGGCCGCCGGTGGTTCGGTTACGTGGCAGTACAGCTACCCCAGCCGCACGGATTGTCTCTTGTGCCATACGAGCGCGGCCAATTTCGCACTGGGTCTGGCTACCCGGCAGTTGAACCGGGACTTCGACTATGGCGCGGTGACCGACAATCAACTGCGCACGTTGAATCACATCAGTTATTTCTCCACCGATATTGGCACCGCAACGCAATACTCGGCGTATCCCGCGCTCGACGACACGAACGCTACGATCGAAACGCGCGCACGCACGTATCTTGCAGTGAACTGTGCACAGTGCCATCGACCCAGCGGTGGAACGCCGGTCAATCTCGATCTGCGCTTCGACACGGCGAATGCGTCGATGAACGCCATCGACGTTTCGCCGACGCAAGACCTGGGTCTGACCAACGCGCGCATCATTGCGCGTGGCTCTAAGGAGAGCAGCGTGCTGTGGGAACGCGTCCGGCGAACCGACGCCACGCGCATGCCGCCGCTCGGAACGCATCGCGTCGATCAGGACGCGGTGGACCTGATCGGCCAGTGGATCGATAGCCTGTAGGTCTTCCGAAGGAGCCGTTCAGTACCAGCGATGTTTCGCGGTGCGCCTGGCGGGCCTGCTCAGGCGCGCTTCGAGGCGCACGCGTTGTTTGAACAACGACACGAGCGCAAGCCCTGCGACGAACCCTCCGACGTGCGCCCAGAAGGCGACGCCGCCGACCTGCGCGCCGGTGAGACGGGGTAGTCCGCTGATCAACTGCAATAGAAACCAATAGCCGAGCATGTAGATCGCCGGTACAGCGATCGTCGTCATGTAGAAGCCCAGAAACACGAACATGTGGACGTGTGCGCGTGGATACAACAACGCATACGCGCCCATGACGCCGCCGATGGCACCCGATGCACCCACCATCGGCACGATGCTCGACGGCGCGGAGATCATCTGTGCGCTTGCCGCCGCGATTCCGCACAGCAGGTAGAAGATGACGAAGCGGACGTGTCCCATGGCGTCTTCGACGTTGTCGCCGAAAATCCACAGGAACCACATGTTTCCGATCAAATGCAGCCAGCCACCGTGCATGAACATCGACGAGAAGATCGTGGTCCAGCCGGATTGACCGTCGAGCACACAGACGATGCCGTGGTCCATCGGAATCTGCGAGCCGAGCGCGGCGGTTCCCAATAGATCTCCCGGCACCAGGCCATACAGACAAATCGATCGCGACAGCGCCGTCTCGGTACCGAGGCCTTGCAGCAACACCCACGCGAGTGCGTTCAACGCGATGATCGAAAGGGTTGCCACCGGTGGGTGCACCCGAGGGTTCTCGTCGCGAATCGGAATCACGTCTTGGCGGTCAACTGCTGCGTTGTTAGCCTGACTGTAAGGCAATACGGTGATGATCAGAATGTCCACGCTGCTTCAGGCACGCGACGTGACGCATGGCGTCGGCGAGCGCTCGCTGTTCAGCGACCTGGAATTCACCGTATCGGTGGGGTCGCGCGTGGGTCTCGTTGGCCACAACGGCTGCGGCAAGTCGACGCTACTGGATTTCCTCGCGAACGCGCGCGCCGCCGACGCCGGCGAGATCATTTATAAGCGCGGCCTGAAGGTGGGACGCGTCGAACAGTTCCTGCCGGAAACCGCGGCGCGACGCAGCGTGGTGGACGCGGTGCTCGATGGGTTGGCGGAACATAGTGACGAACGCTGGCGTGCCGAGGCGCTGCTCCACGAACTCGGCATCGACAGCGCGGCGTTCGACCTAATGGCGGGCGACCTGTCGGGCGGGCAGCAGAACCGATTGATGTTCGCGCGCGCCGTCGTTGCGGAGCCCGACCTGCTGTTGCTCGACGAACCCACTAACCATCTCGACTTGGCGACGATGCGCGTCTTCGAGTCGTTTCTGAATGCCTATCGCGGCGCATTCGTACTGGTTTCCCACGACAGGGCGTTTCTCGACGCGGTAGCAACTACCACGTGGTTTCTGCGTGACGGACGCTTGTGGTGCTTCGATCTACCGTTCAGCGAAGCGCGAGCTGCGTTGGCCGAGGCGGACGACGCTGCGCGCCGCAGCCGCGAGGCCGAGGAGCGCAAGATCGAGGCTGTGCGCGCCAGTGCAAAACGGTTGGCGATCTGGGGACGCGACTTCGACAACGAGAAATTCGCCCGCCGCGCCAAAAGCATGGAGAAACGGGCGGAACGGATGGAGGCGGAGAAGACGTTCGTAACCGAGGGTTCACCGCTCGATCTCTCGCTCGAACTTGCTGCCGTGCGTTCCAAAGAAGTCGTCCGTGTTGAAAAGCTTCGCGTGACACCCGCGTCCGCGGCCGACCATCTGCTGTTCGACATCGATCAGTTCCTGATACGGCCCGGCGAGCGCGTCGCGTTGCTCGGCGCGAACGGTGTGGGCAAATCCACGTTTATCCGACTGCTGACCGGGGTGTTCAGAGGGACCGAAACGGATGGGATACGGCTGAGCCCCCAGGTGCGGCTTGGCTACTACGACCAGGAGCTCGATGAGGCGACCTCGGAATCTTCGCTGGTCGACTTCCTCATCAAACGCGTCGATGTCGCGGACGGGCAGGTACGCCGGCGCCTCATCAACGCCGGCTTTCCGTATCGCGATCACGACAAGCGTTTGTCGGTGATGAGTGGCGGTGAGCGAGCAAGGGCACTGTTCGTGCTGCTGTCGCTGCGCGCACCGAACTTCCTGATCCTCGACGAGCCAACCAACCACATCGACATCGACGGCAAGGAACAACTCGAAGAGCAGCTTCTCGACAGCGGCGCGGCGGTGTTGATCACCTCGCACGACCGGCGCTTTCTCGACACGGTTGCGCAGCGCTACGTACTGATTCAAGGCAAGCGCCTCGTCGAAGTGAGCGATCCGTCCGAGTTCTACGAATTCCCAGACGACGCAGCAGCGCCGCGGTCTGCGCCGCGCGGTGGAGTCGAGCCGCGCCGTCCTCAGGTAGACGATGCGCTTGCGAGAATTGTGGAAGTCGAAGCGTTGCTCGATGCGGATCTCGGGCGCAAGCCGAAGTTTCAAAAGCCTGAACTGCAACAGCAGTGGCGCGCGGAACTGGATCAGTTGTACAGGCGTCTCGAGCGGGACTAGTGGCCCGTGCTGTTACGGGCCACTAGATCACCCGCTTTTCCCGACGAGCGTATTCCAGTCCGGCGCGCCATCACCGCTTGCGGGCCATGCGCGCGACAAGGCGACGTTCACTGCGCCGAGCCAATCAGCGAGAGGCGAAAGCGGCTGAGCGGAACGCGCCGCGCGCATGCCGCGCGAGCTCGACGACAGCAACGCATGGCGCGCACGCCATGCGCCCACCCAGGGCGGGTCTTCGGCGAGAGTCTGTTTGATCGGCAGCCAGGTGAACATGTACATCGCGGCATAAGCTGCGATATGCGCCAGATCGTCGTCGAAGGCCTCGGTGTCGGCGTAGATTCCATCGCCGATGAACGCTGTCCTGACCTCGTCCACGATTGCCTCGAACCACTGCTCCGGCAGCGGACAACGGATCCACCACTGAACCAGATCGGCCAGCACGTGGCGTTGCGCCCCGTACTCGAAGTCGACGAGTCGCGCCTGTCCGTCTGCCAGAAACACGACATTGCTGGGTGCGGGATCACCTTGCGTGAGGCTTGCCCTCGCCGGGTGTGCCCAACGATCGAACACCGCCGCGATTGCCGCGTCCATACCGGTAGTTGTAGGCACGCCGAGCTCGCCGGCCCATGCTTCCACCTTCGGCCATGCCGCGGCGAGCGCCGTTTGTTCGCGAATTGCCACGTCATCGACCAAGGGCGGTGGTTGGCGGGTGGCTATCCCGAGGCGGGCCGTGAGACGACCGAGTTCGCGCGCAACGTTCAACGGATCGCTGCGGCGCTGCAGTGTGACGAACAGGTCGAGTGCGTTGCTGAGGTATTCGACGATGAGTGTCCGGCGCTGAATGTCCGCGGCGATCAACGTCGGTGCTACGCCAACGACGCCACGCAGGCGCTCGTGGCTATGGAATTCCTGTGTCGCGTGGTCGGATGGATCCGGGAAGTGCTTGATGAACCAGGTCTGCGAGCGGCCGTCGGCGATGACGTCGGCGCGATATGTCTGTGCACGTGGTCCGGCCGGCAGCCGCACGATGGCAGCCACCCGGGTGTTTGGTACTAGCGCCACGATGGTGGCGCGCAGTTCGGAGTCGTCGTTCACAGTTCGTGCAGATCGTCCCAGTCGACCCAGCGGCGCCGCCCTGGACCTTTGATCATGGAGCGGCGAATCCGCGGGTAGTGCACCACGTCATTTGGATTGCGCTCTCCTGCCATGAGATAAACCAAGTCGCGATCGTAAGGGTTCCGCAGTGTGTGCGCAGGGGACGGCGTCGCGAATCCCATGAAATCGCCAGGGCCGACGTCGAACGATTCATCGCCGATTTCGGCGACCCCACGTCCCTCGAGCACGTACAGAAACTCCTCGTCGGCATCGTGGAAGTGGAACTGCGTGCTTTCGTGTCCGGGTTGCAATCGCACTACGTGCACCCCGATGCGTTGCAATCCGACGCGTGTGCCGAGAGTACGAGTGATACGTACTGCGTTGTCGTTGAACTGATGCTGACTGCGCACCGGCTCGATCGCCTCGATCGCGGCGGCGCTCAACAACGGCTTTCGATGATCGTTCTGGCTCATTCAACGGACTCCGGCGACAGCTGCATCACATGAATGCGGTTTAGCACGGTCGTCGCCGACGCGGCAAGGCGCAACGCCTGCGATGGCGAACGGCTAAGAGTGTGCGCATCGCGTCTGACTTGACCGGCGCCGCACGGTCACCCACGCTCATTGGACCTGATGGGAGTTGGGATTCATGAAAGTACGCGCGATTTCGCTTCTGCTGTGGCTCGTGGCGTTTCCAGCGAGTGCCGATCTGTTCGTTACACCCAACACGAAGGGAACGCTCGAGGTCGAGTACACGTATGACTCCTCCGGCAAGACGAAGGATTCGTACGACGTGCACGAATGGCAGGTGAAACGTGTCATGAAGATGACGGCGCAAATGGCCGCAGACGCAACGTCGCCAATGCCGAGCCTCCACCAAATGGACGCGGCACAGCAGGCTGACTTGCAGGCGAAGCACGCGCGCGCCATGGCATCTGGCGCGAAGGCGCAACAGAAGATGGCCCCGATGATGGGCGACATTCAGGCGATCATGGCGAAATGCGGCGAGGATGAGGCGTGCATCGAGAAGGCCGTAACGAGTTACGGGATGTCTCAGCAAATGACACCCGAGTTGGAATCGGCGCAACAGGACATCAAAGACGTTGCGGAAGCGAGTAAGCCCGGCGCGCCGCGTTACCAGATGTGGCATGCGACCGGGCAGAAGGGCACGTATACGATCGATGAAAAAGTGCATCTCATCGACTCCGACCCGATCTGCATGGAAGTGCCGGGGGCGGGCGGACGCTGCACGATCGATACGAGCGGCCATGGCGCCGGGGATATCCCGGCGGCACCTACCCTGGATGGAGCTGCCGGAATCTCGGCGGTGGAGTTCGACTCCGTCGGTAAGACGCTGATGATCAGATTGCCCGTTCCGATCGGGATGCTGAACTACAGCGAAACGATGACGAGCAACCATCCCGAGAAGAAAGCCGGCACGACCACGAAGTCGATCCGTTTCCCGCCGGAAGTAAAACCGATCACCGCGTCGATCAAGGGAGATGTCCAGGATCAGAGCGGCGAGGAAACGATCAAGCTGTCCGGAAAAGCCGAAGATGGCGGAACACTGACGGTTCGCTGGCGGTTCAAGACACTATAGGGTGTGCGCGCCTTCACGTGCACGTTGGAGTCATCAGTGAGCGCCGCCCATGATGGCGTCGAACGCGGTGAGCAGCCGATCGTTCTGCTGGGGATCGCCCACGGTGATGCGCAGTTTGTCGTCGAGGCGAGGCGCATCGAAGTAACGCACGAGAATGCCGCGAGCCTTCAATGCCGCATACAACTCAGCGGCGCCATCTCCCTCTACCGGTGGTGTCGCGAGCAGAAAATTGGTTTGCGAGGGGGGCACGGTGAAGCCGCGTGATCGAAGCGCATCACGCAGTCGACGACGTTCGCCGCGCACGTCCGCCCACGTGTTCGCCGCATAGTCGATATCGGCAAACCCGGCGCAAGCGACCGCCTGGGCGATCGCGTCCACGTTGTAGCTGTCGCGTGTCTTCGTGAGCATCGGTTCGATCAGATTAGGCGAACCAACGCCGTAACCGAGGCGCAAGCCTGCGAGCGAGTAACCTTTCGAAAGGGTTCGCAGCAGCAGCACGTTGTCGAATGCGCGCACCAGGTTGATGACGTCGTGGCGCAAGGCAGGATCGACGAAGTCGACATACGCCTCGTCCACGAGCAGCACCCCATCGAGCTCGTTGGCGATGTTGCCGATTGTGTCGGCGTCGATCAGCAGGCCGGTTGGTGCGTGCGGGTTGACGATGCACACGAGCCGCGCACCGAGATCGTTCATCTTCTGGCCGAAATCGCGCGGCAGATCCCAGTCGTCGGTCAGCGGCAACGCTTGTACGGTGCAACCCTGAACCTGCGCGAGTACCGAATAAAGCGAGTAGCTCGGATCGGTGGTGCCGAATACGTCGCCACTGTCCAGAAACGTCGTGAATGCCATGCGCAACAGCTCGTCGCCGCCATTGGTGACGATGACTCGATCGAGCGACACGCCATGGCGTGCCGCAGCCAAAGCGCGAAAACGATCTGCCGTAGGCTGCGGATATCGACGCAACACAGTGGCATCGAAGTCTTGCAGCGCGGCTTGGACCGCTGGGCTCGGCGGATACGGGTTTTCGTTGGTGTTCAGCTTGATGATGTCGGTGCCGTCGGGCTGTTCACCGTACGTGTATCCGTGCATCCGGCGGATGTTGTCGCGCTCGTATGACATTGCTTCAGCGCAAGCGGCGGTGTTGGAGGCTCGGCAAGCGTTGCCGCGCGCCGGTGACCGTCGACATTTCGAGATCTGCAACGGCAACGCCATCGCCCTCGCCGCATTCTGCGATGACGCATCCCCACGGATCCACGATCAGCGCATGTCCGTAAGACGTTCGCGTGCCGTGGTGGTTGCCCCATTGCGCAGGCGCGAGCACGTAGGCCTGACACTCTATTGCGCGTGCGCGCAGCAGAACGTGCCAGTGATCCTTGCCGGTGGAGAGCGTAAACGCAGACGGCATGGTCAACGCGACCGCCCCTTTGTCGACCAGTTGTTGGTACAGCTCCGGGAAACGCATGTCGTAGCAGATGCTAAGGCCGAGCGCGCCAAAAGGTGTCTGCGTGACAACCGTTTCACAGCCGGGCAGCGTCTTGTCAGACTCCTTCAAACGCGTTCCGTCCGGAAGATCGACGTCGAAGAGATGGATCTTGCGGTACAGCGCCGCGATCGAGCCGTCGGGCTTCAGATGCACGCAGGTGTTGTAGGTTTTGCCCTTCTCGCTGGAACGCTCGTGAAAACCGCCCAGCACCAGATCGATACCATGCTTTGAAGCGAGCGCCTGGCAGCGCGCGAGGATCGAGCCGCCGGATGGAAGCGGCTCGGTGATTTCCTGCTTTTGCGCGTCTGGGCCGATGAATGCGAACGCTTCGGGCAGCAACACGCATGCCGCACCGCGTTCGACGGCTTTGGCCGTCATCCGTTCGGCCGATTCGAGATTGGCGTCGACGTCGGGTGTCGAGCGCATTTGAACGACGGCGGTGCGCATCGGGATGCTCTGACTCATTCACACCTGCATCAAGCAGGGGGTGATTCATGCTCGACGTTTGCACAACGCCGGTCAATCTCCGCTCAGAGGGTCGGCTCCGACAGGACGCCGCGAACCTTGGCGAGCAGGAGTTCCGACTCGATCGGTTTCGCGAACACCGCCTTGATCGCGGTGTGAGCCATTGCGGCGCGATCGATTGCATCGGGATTCCCGCTGCACAGAATCACCGGCAGATCGGGGCGCACGTCGCGAATGTCGCGGGCGAGTTCGAGTCCCGTGACCTGCGGCATCAACTGGTCGGTGATCACCAGATCGAACCCGTTCGGATTCGCCATGATGCGCTCCAGCGCCTCGGACGAGGTGTGCGCAACCGCTACCACGAAGCCATGGCGGACCAGCAGGGTATCGAGATATCGCGCGAGTGCTCGGTCGTCGTCGATCACCAGGATGCGGTTGCCGGCGTTTTGTGCCGGCAGCACTCGTGCATCGCGCAACGGCAGGTGTACGCAGAAGCGCGTGCCCCCTTGTGCCCTCGGTGAGACGGTAATGTGCGCGCCATACTCGTGCGCGATGCCGTGAACGACCGACAACCCCAAACCGGAACCGCGCCCGACCGGCTTCGTCGTGTAGAACGGCGTAAACAGATCCTGTGCATTGGTTACGCCGCGTCCCCGGTCCGCGACGGCCACGACCAGATGCTCTCCTGAAAAGCGTGCAGCGCAGGACGCGCAGGTTGAATCGTTGCTCGCGCGCCGGCGCAACGAGATGACGATGTTGCCGCGCTCGCTCATCGCCTCTGATGCGTTCAGTGCCAGGTTGACCAGCATCTGTTGAATGTGCGCCGGATCGGCGAACGCGAGTTGCGGGCGCTCCGGCAGATCGGTCTCGATGCGCACGGTTGCGGGCAGCGTGCCGCGGAGAAATCGCACCGTTTCGGTGATCGTGTCGCTCAGATCGAACTGGTGCGGCGCGGCAATGCCGCCGCGGCTATAGATCAGCAGTTGTTTTACGAGGTCGGAGCCGCGTTTGCCCGCGTGTTCGATCTCGTCGACGAAGTCGGCCAGTCGATGATCGCCGAGCTTTGCGACGCGCTCCTTCGCGAGTTCCGCGAAGCCGAGGACGCTAGCGAGAATGTTGTTGAAGTCGTGCGCGAATCCGCCGGTCATTTCACCGATCGTGCGCAGCTTCTGTGCCTGCTGCAGCGAGCGCTGTAACTGACGGTGCTCTTCCGCCATCTGCGTACCGGTCTTCAGAGCACGCACCTCGCGCGTCAGTTCCAACGACCGGTGCTGCATCCACATGCGTTTGCGGTGCTCCTCGTTCATGCGCTGCGACAAAGCGAATGCGAGCAGAATGAGTTCCGCCGTCGATCCGAGCTGCACGCCCAGGCGCGCCACGGGGCCGTCGTCGATCCAGCCGAGCAGCATCGATACGAACAGACTGCTCCCCACCAGCAGGCTTCCCGTTGCAAACAGATAGATGGCGGCGGGTCTGAATCCTTGTGACAGGCGGACGGCGGCGGTGCACATCAGCAACAGCGTGCCTGCCACCACCAGCAAAGCGTTGATCATCGGGAACACGTAGTGCTCGAAGAGGGCTCCGGCGATGCCGTTCACGAGAACTATCGCAACGAAAATCTGCAGCACGCGATGCATGAGCGGCAGCGCGCGACGAAGCCGCAGGAACGCCATCGCGAACAACGTCGCAAAGGCGATGGTCAAAGTCGTCATCGGGTCGATCGCGATGCGTTGCATCGTCGGCGAATTGCCCCAGAGATGCTGGAAGCCGAGCCCATCCCTGCTCAGCATCATCAGCATCAACGACACGGCGTAGAGCACGTAATAGAGATACACCGGGTCGCGCATGCCGCCGAACAACACGGCGTAGTACAGAATCATCGCGATGATGATTCCGTAGTAACAGCCTTGCAGCAGTGCTCGCGAGGTTGCAGCGGAGTCGAACTGCGCATGCGTCGTGAACGAGATCGGCAAATACTGCGCGCTGTGTCCGATTGAACGCACGTACAGCCGTTCGCTGTCCTTCGGTACCGGGAACGCAAACGGCGGCGAGCCGATCGCGCGCGAAGCGAACGGGTGATGATTGCCAGTTTGATATCGCACCATGTCGCGGTCGTCAGCGACGAAAAACACCTCGATGTCGTCGAGCCAGCCGTTGTCGATGATCATCACTTCCGCGGTCGGCGGAACGTCCGTCTTGAGCCACACGGCACCCGAACGAAAACCGAATGTCGCCTGTTTGCCGCGCGTCCAGCGGTTCGAATCGACGACATCGGCAATGCCGAGGCGTCCATCGGCGTCGATTAGATAATCGAACGAAGCGCGTTCGGCTGCGGATGCCGGTAGGCACGAGCCAGAACACAGGAGGAACAGCAGCCAGATGCGCCGGTATCGATCGAACTGCGGCGCGGACTTCATGCCACTTCTATAGCTCGGGTTGGGTGCAGGCTACGGGGTGACCGAGGTAATCCTCGATTGCACTGAGATTGAAGGCGTCGTCTTCGGAGATGAAGCTGATCGAGATGCCCGTTGCGCCGGCGCGGCCGGTGCGGCCGATGCGATGCACGTAATCTTCCGGGTCTTCCGGTAGATCGAAATTGATGACGTGGCTCACGTCGTCGACGTGAATGCCTCGGCCCGCGACGTCGGTGGCAACGAGCACGCGGATTTTGCCTTGTTTGAAACGATCGAGCGTAGTGAGGCGCTTGCGCTGCGGCACTTCGCCCGACAGCATCTCGCACGACACGTTCTTCCTGCGCAGGTATTCGTGCAGATTGCGCGTCGAATCGCGCCGGTTCGCAAACACCATCACGCGCGACAGCGCCTTCGCTTCAACCATCTCGGCAAGTAGCTTGCCTTTGTTTTCGGCGGCCACGAGCCAGAACTTCTGTTCTACCGAATCGACTGCGACATTTTCGGGTTCGATCTGGACGTGCACAGGGTCGAGCGTCCACGACGTCGCCAGCCGCATGACGTCTTCGTTGAACGTCGCGCTGAAGAACAGCGTCTGCCGTTCGCGCTTGTGTGGCGTCTTGTAGACGATGCGACGCACGTCGGGAATGAAACCCATGTCGAGCATACGGTCGGCTTCGTCGATTACGAGCACTTCGACGCGGCTCAAATCGATGACGCGGCGGTTGATGAAATCGAGCAGCCGTCCCGGTGTGGCGACGAGGATGTCGACGGGCCCCTCGGTCAACTGCAGACGTTGTTTGTTGAAGTCCATGCCGCCGACGACGCTGACCACGACGGTGTCCATGTGTTTCGCGAGGTCACGTCCGTCCT
This sequence comes from Pseudomonadales bacterium, assembly GCA_041739525.1. Taxonomy (GTDB): domain Bacteria; phylum Pseudomonadota; class Gammaproteobacteria; order Pseudomonadales; family Azotimanducaceae; genus DATJGR01. Next base: position 32,552 of record JBGSNQ010000200.1, read on the forward strand.
GCTCGATCTGAATGGCGAGCTCACGCGTGGGTGCCAGCACCAGCGCGCGCGGTGTGCCAGGCGGATTGGCCGGTGATTTGGGATGCTCCCACTGGCGCGCCAGGATCGTTACGAGAAATGCGGCGGTTTTGCCCGTACCGGTCTGCGCCTGGCCGGTGACGTCGTAGTCCGCCAGGCTGTAAGGCAACACTTCGCTCTGGATCGGCGTGCAGTACTCGAAGCCGAGATCGGCGATGCCATGCATGATCGGCAGCGGCAGCGCGAAGTCGTGAAAGCGATCGCGATCCTCGGTCTGTGGTACCGGGAATTGATCGAGTGTCCAGGCTGAATCCGTCACTAAATCCGTCAAGAGGGGGTGCTCCGGGTGGTCATGAGGCGAGACGCCGCGCGAGTATCTGCTCGATGCTCTCGAGTTCCACGCAGAGTACGAATACATCGGTAGCCGCCTCGACGTCTGCGAGACGCGGGAAGGTCGGCGCGATGCGGATGTTGGAGTCGTTGGGATCGGCTCCGTAAGGGAATGTGGCGCCCGCGGGCGTCAACGTAACGCCGATGGCGCGCGCACGCGCAATGACGCGTTTGGCAATACCGGGCAGCGTGTCGAGCGAAATGAAGTAGCCGCCCTTGGGACGCGTCCATGTCGCAACGTCGAGCTCGCCGAGCGACTGATCGAGCCGCTCCAGCACCGCTGCGAATTTGGGCCGAATGAGTGCGGCGTGCTGCTGCATATGTTGTGCGACGCGACCGTCCAGAAGACGCACGTGGCGCAACTGATTGATCTTGTCAGGGCCGATGGTCATCGTGCTCATGTATTTTTCGAGCGCCCTCACCACCGACGGCGAAGCGGCCATGAACGCGACGCCTGCGCCGGCGAACGTGATCTTCGATGTCGACGTGAATTGCACCACGTTGTCGTCGGTACCCGCCGCAATTGCCAGAGGCGCGATGCTCGCGAGCTTGGGGCTCGGTTGCTCGAGGTCGTGCACCGCGTACGCGTTGTCCCACATCACGAGGAAATTCGCGGACGCGCGTTTGGGCAGCTGAGCGATGCGCGCCACAACGGCATCCGAATACACGCAGCCGGTCGGGTTCGAGTACTTGGGCACGCACCAGACGCCTTTGATGGTTGGGTCCGCTGCCACGCGCGCTTCCACAGCATTCATGTCGGGGCCGACATCGGTCATCGGCACGGTGACCATCTCGATGCCGAGCGACTCGCAGATTGCGAAATGCCGGTCGTAGCCGGGCACGGGACACAAGAATCGAATCGGCGTGTTCGCGTCGCGGCGCCAAGCGCTGCCCGGTCCCCAAAGGCCTACGCGCACCGCCGCGTCGATGACGAGTTGCATCAGGCTGAGGCTCGAGTTGCCGCCGGCGATCACACGCTCCGGCGTCGTGCCGAGCAATGCAGCGCCGAGTGCACGCGCTTCCGGAATACCCAGCAGACCGCCGTAGTTGCGCGCATCCGTACCGTCCTTCAGCCGATAGTCTCCGTGCAGAATGCCGTCGAGCGCGTTCGACAGATCGAGCTGGTCTGCAGCGGGCTTGCCGCGGGTCAGGTCGAGCGCGAGCCCGGCCGCCTTCAACTGATCGAGCCGTGCATTCAGTTCGTGCGAGCGCGCCTTCAGTTGCTCGCTGGTGCGCTGCGACAGTGCGGTCATACGGTGAGTCCGTTCAGTTCATCTACGCCCAGCAGCAGATTCAGGCATTGCACGGCTGCGCCGGAGGCGCCCTTGCCGAGGTTGTCGTAGCGACTCACGAGCAGCGTATGCGTGTCGTTGCCGAACACCATCAGGTCGATGCGGTTCGTATCGTTTGCCGCAATCGGCGACAGGTAGCCGCCGTCGAGTGCGGCCTCGGCTCTGAGCGGCAGCACGTTCACGCACGGCTCGTCGGCGTAGCGTTCGCTCAACAACGCGTGAACGTCGGACGGGCCGGCGCCGTTCAGCCACTCGTTCGACAGCGGCACATGCACCAGCATGCCCTTGTAGTAGTGGCCGACCATCGGCGTGAACAACGGCCGCTTGCGGGTGCCCGAGTAGCTGTGCATTTCCGCGACATGCTTGTGCTGCAGCGTCAGACCGTACGTCATCGGCGGGCGCACGCCCGCGATACCGACTGCTTCGGCCTCGCGATAGCGTTCGATCATCGGCCGTCCACCGCCGGAATAGCCGGAAACCGCGTTCACTGAAAGCGGTTGCTCCGTGGACAGAACGCCGGCGTCGATGAGCGGACGCACCCCGAGAATGAACCCCGTGGGATAGCAACCCGGCACGGAAACGCGCTTCGCCGTTCGAATGGCGAAGCGCTGCGACGCAGTCACTTCCGGCAAACCATAGACCCAGCCGGGGGCGACGCGATGGGCCGAACTTGCATCCAGCACGCGTGCCGAGCCCTCGCCGAGCAACGCGACAGCTTCTTTGGCGGCGGCATCGGGCAAGCACAAAACGACGATGTCGGCGTCGTTCAGGTAGGCCTTACGGCGCTCCGGGTTCTTGCGATCCTCATCGTTGATTTCGAGCAGATCGATATCGCGCCGCGCTTTCAGCCGCGCAGCCATTTCGAGGCCGGTCGTACCAGCCTGCCCATCGATGAAGACTCTGTGTTTCACGGCCGTTGGCCCGCAAGAAAACTGCGTATGTTAGCCACTCGGGCAGGTAGCCGAAAGGAGCAGAACCAATGGCTGATCAGGTCAGCCGGCGCCACGCCTGCTTGACCAGACCCCACGTCACAACGAGGAAAATGAGGGGCAGTATCAGTGTTTCTATCACGTAAACGACGATGAGGTTGACGACCTGCTCGACCGCGCCTTCGACATCGAGGCGCAGCCGGGTGAGGCGGCTTTCGATATCGAGCGCCTGCTTCTGGTCGTCGATGAACTTGTTGAGGCGCTCGAGCACCGAGTCGGTGGACGTACTCGGCGCCGGTGCTGCGTCGGTGTTCGATTCGATCCTGGTGCGTGTTTGCGAGAGGAAATCCATGGACGCCTCTTCGCGCTGCATCAGGAAGTGTTCGCTCACGAATCCGGTTCCGAGTGTTGCGACGACGATGGCGAACCGTACGAACACCACGGTGGCAGCGAGCCGTAGCAAGGCCGACCGCCATGGCGTGGATTGAGAGCGTGGCCACCACAGTGCAGCCAGGCCGAGGACGACCACTACCGACAACGCCATGTTTACGGCCGTCGTCGCGAACATCTCACCGAGCATGATCTGCACGCCCAGCGATGTGGCGGCGAGCAGGATGAGCCACGAAAACTGCTCAATCAGGTCGTTCAACGGATCGAGGATCTCGCCCGCCGAGATGACCACGCCCACGCCGGCCGGCTCGAACGCGAGCTGTGTGCCTTGTGCCACCGAGATGACGCCGTTGAGGGTGCGAGTGAGCGCGAACGTGACGAGCGCACGCTTCAGGGCGGCGTGTGTCCGTTCCGATGCGGCTTCGTCGAGCGCGCCCCACCAGGAAAGTCCGAGTGCGCAAACCAGCAGCACCGTTCCAGCGGCGGTGCCGAACGAACGCGCGGAGATCGCCACTACGAAGCGGTTTTACGCTGGCTGATAAACAGGCTTTCGAGCTTCTCCACGACCGCGTTGCGGATGTTCGTTCGGTCGAGTTCGGAACGCTCGGCGAGTTCGCCGAGCTTCACGCGATGCAGGTGCAGGACCGGCCACGATTCCTCGAAGCCGCGCAGATCGCCTTTCGCGAGCACCGGCAGAAACGGGTCGTCAGCGGGGCGGTTGCGCATCAGCGCGCGCATGCCTTCCTCGAACGGAATGCGGCGGTCGCCGAGGCTGCGGTCTTTCTTCACGTTCGCGAGATACAGCCCCTGCTCGTTGATGAGCTCGCCGGGGATGATGTAGAGGCCGGTCATTTGCACCGCGCCGGTGACGACGCCGCTGAAGGTGTCGTGGAACGCCGCCGGGTCCGGAAGGATGACCATCTTGCGGTGGTACTCCCGCGGAAAATAAATGTTGTACGTGCTGTAGAGCTTCTCGACGGAGGCGGAGTAGACGCACAACGTTGTTTCGAACTGCATGATGAAATCGATGGCGCGCTCGCGGTCGATGCCTTCACCCAGATCCCAGGCCAAGTCTGGATTGTCGGGAAGTACGGTGTCGTCGATTCCGGATCCCATTCGTTCCTCGCGGAAACGCTCGCCGACGGCGGCGGTGCGGCACATTTTGCGCGCCATTGTACGCGACTACCGGGTAGTGTCGTCAGCTACTCCGACGGCCTGGAAAGAATGCATTGGTGCGTGCGATGTACTCCGCGTAGCCGGGACGTCGCTTCACCAACCCCCGCTCAATGACTTCGTTGGAGATGTTAAGGAACACCAGCATCATCGCCAGCGGGCCGATCAGGGACCACCATGTAACACCGCTGAACGCGAAGACGCCGAGACCCCACCACTGCAGCGCGTCGCCGAAATAGTTCGGATGTCGGCTATAGGACCAGACCCCGCTGTCCATCACTTGACCCTGACTCTCCGGCCGACTGCGAAAGCGAGTGAGTTGAATGTCGGCGGTCGCTTCGATGAGAAACCCCACAAGCCAGATCGGCAGGCCGATCCAGTTGATCAGAAATGGTGCATCGGTCACTCGAAATGCTGCGACGATCGGCGTTGCGACCACCAACGCGATCGCACCTTGTAGCAGGTAGACGCGGTAGAAGGTCTTCAACCACCAGAATTCGCCGCCGTGCGCGCGCCACAAGCGGTAGCGCGTGTCCTCGCCGCTGCCGAAATTGCGCGCGACGAGGTGGAATGCGAGCCGCAGTCCCCAGGCGCTGACCAGGAATACGACAAGCAGGTGTTTGATGCCGACGGTGTCAAGGTTCGCCGCGAGTAGTACCCAGGCGATCGCAACGAATAGAGGTCCCCAGAACATATCGATGATGCTTGCGTCGCGGATGGCGACGCTGATGCCCCACAGCAGCGTAACCATCGTCAGAACGGTGGCGGCCGCGTAGCCATAGAGCTCCAGAGTTCCCATCACTGCCTCCCAACGGAAAGATCAAGTGGTGTGCACCCGCGTGCGCTACCGGTCTAATGTGCTATTCGGGCGGTGAGCCAGCGGCCGATGTCTTTGATTTCCTCGAGACACACCGAGTGCCCCATCGCGTACTCGTGCCACTCGATCGGATAGTCGAGGGCGCGCAGCGCTTCGCGAGACGTGATCGCGCGGGTGATCGGGATCATCGGGTCCATAAGGCCGTGTGCCATGAAGATCGGAATGCCCGCATTCGCAAGCGAGATGCCGTCGACCACGTGTTCGGGGTCGTGCAGATAAGTGGACAGCGCCATGATGCCGGCAAGCGGTTCGGAATAGCGCAAACCCAGTTGCAATGCGATGACGCCGCCTTGCGAGAATCCGGCCAGCACGATGCGCTTGCTGTCGATGCCCAGCGCACGCTGTTCTTCGACCAACTCGGCGAGCGCGGCGGCGGATTCGCGGATATCCGCTTCGCCCGCGAGCGGCGCGCGCATGTCGATGTCGTACCACGCACGCATCTTTGCGCCGCCGTTGATCGTGACCGCGCGGATGGGTGCGTGCGGAAACACGAAGCGCACGGACGCATCGGGTGGAAGCGGCAATTCCGGCACGATCGGTTCGAAATCGTGGCCGTCCGCGCCGAGTCCGTGCAGCCAGATCACCGCCGCGTTGGGTTTGCTACCGGTCTTGATTTCGATGCGCTCGAGCGCCATCGGCGTACTCCCTCAGTTCGATTGGGTTTCGATTTGTCTTGCGCGACTTTGCTGTATTGCTCGGCAGCAGTTCAGCAGTTGGGCAACGGCAATGCAATCGGAGTCAGGGGCGCGTCTGCCTGCTACCGCGCGACGCACGGGCGACCCATAATGCGACTTGATTCGAACGCGTGTATTCGCCATTGGATTCCATCGACGATAGGCAATCGAGCCGCAAGCTCGGCAATCTCACCGCTGCGATGAAATATCTCGCGCCTTACCGGTGGTATGTCGCCGGCGCGTCGCTCGCGCTCGTCATCACCGCCTCTGTCACATTGTCGATCGGCCAGGGCGTGCGAATGGTAATCGACGCCGGCTTTACCAGTGGCGCCCCGGGCATGCTGGAGCACTCACTCGAAGTGTTCGCGTTATTGGTCGGGCTGCTGACGCTAGGCACGTATGCGCGGTTCTACCTCGTCTCGTGGGTAGGTGAACGGGTCAGCGCCGACCTGCGCCGTGCGGTGTTCGATCATCTCGTGCACTTACACCCCGGGTTTTTCGAAGAAAACCTGCCCACCGAGATTCAGTCGCGAGTCACCACCGACACCACCCTGCTCCAAACCGTGATCGGGTCGTCGGTGTCGATCGCCCTGCGCAACTCGCTGATGTTCGTCGGTGGCGTGGTTTTGCTGGTGGCAAGCAATCCGAAGCTGTCTCTGGTGGTGCTCGCCAGCGCGCCCGTAGTGGTCGCGCCAATCGTGCTGTTCGGTCGTCGCGTGCGCTCGCTCTCGCGCTCGAGTCAGGACGAACTCGCGCGGGTCGGCAGCTATGTGGGCGAAGCGTTCCGCCACATCAAGGTGGTGCAGGCTTTCAATCACGAAGCGATCGACAGGCGTATGTTTGGTGCGCATGTCGAGACCGCGTTCAACGTGGCTGTCAGCCGAATCCGACAACGCGCCTGGCTCGTCGCGCTGGTGATGCTCCTGGTGCTATGTGCGATTGCAGCGATGTTGTGGATCGGCGGGCAGGACGTCATCGCCGGCCGCACGTCGGCGGGTGAACTCGCGGCGTTCATCTTCTATGCCTTCATCGTGGCGGGTTCGGTGGGTTCCATCAGCGAAGTCGTCAGCGACCTGCAGCGCGCCGCGGGTGCGACTGAGCGGTTGGTAGAACTGCTATCGGCCACCAGTTCGTTGATCGAACCGGCCGATCCGATCACGCTCGAGTCGCGCGCGCCTGCCGCGCTTGAGTTCGAGAGCGTCGACTTCATGTATCCAACCCGGCCGTCTGTTACGGTCTTGAAACAGGTCGGGTTCCGCGTCGAAGCGGGTGCGACCGTCGCGCTGGTCGGTCCGTCGGGCGCGGGCAAGTCGACGGTGTTCGATCTCGCGCAACGTTTCTACGATCCCAACGGCGGGCGCGTTCTCATCGATGGTGTCGATCTGCGGCGCTGCGCATTGCGAGACGTGCGCCGCCAGATCGGATTCGTACCGCAGGATCCGGTGCTGTTTGCCGGCAGCGTGCTCGACAATCTGCGCTACGGCGCGCCGGATGCCGACGAGGCCGCGGTGCGAGCAGCG
>JBGSNQ010000182.1:0-26856 GCA_041739525.1 Pseudomonadales bacterium
TCGAGCGCGACGGTGGCCAGGCGCAGTTCATCGTGCACGAGCCACCCGATTCGACGAGCAGCCTCGCGCCGCTGCTGCAATGGATGAGCGCGCATCTGAATGCCGACATCAGTCTCGAGAGCATGGCGCGCCGCGCGGCAATGAGCACGCGCACGCTCAGCCGTCGGTTCCGCGATCAGACCGGCACCACGCCGTTGCAATGGTTGCTGACGCAACGCATCAGGCGCGCACAACAATTGCTGGAGTCGAGCGACCTTTCCATCGAGCAGATCGCTACGAAGGTCGGCTTCGAGAACGCGACCAACCTGCGACAGCGGTTCGCGCGCGTGGTCGGTACATCGCCGCGCGCCTATCGCCGCACATTCGGTGGCGAACGCAACGTCAGGCAGGTTCGCGGCAATGCGCGTTCCCGAAGAGATCGAGGCTCGGCAGCCGCGCTTCGAAGTTGACCCTGCCGGCGTTGATCTTGCCGAAGCCGCCGCTCATAGTGACCGGCCCAGTTTCCAAATGGGACGACACCGTGGCTTTCGAACTGCATCCCCGCCTCGCTGCCGATTCGCTCCGCGTCGGGCACTTGCCGCTGTGTAATCTGCTGCTCAACAACGATTCGCGATTTGCGTGGTGCATTCTCGTGCCGCGCCTCGAAGGGCTGCGCGACTTTCACGACGTTCCCGCGCACCACCGCGACGCGCTGTTCGAAGAAATCGAACGCGTCTCCGTTGCGCTTCGACAGCTCACGAATGCCGACAAGATGAACGTCGCGGCGCTCGGCAACATGGTGCCGCAGCTGCACATTCACGTGATCGCGCGTCACACCACCGACGCCGCATGGCCATCGCCGGTGTGGAGTGTGCCCGGTGCCACGCCGTATCCGGATCCGCAACCGATGCTCGAGCGCCTGCGCGCGCGCCTCGAATTGCGACCGGCGCCAGGCTTCGCGCAACACCCGCGACATCGCGTCGACATCGCGCCGACACGTGCGCACGTGCAGGTAGAACTCGGCGGGGTGGTGATCGCGGATACGCGTGACGCGCTGCTGGTGGACGAGTCGCGACACGACCTCGTGTACTACGTGCCGCGTCGCGACGTGCGCATGGATCTGCTCACTGCAACCGAGCACACCAGTTACTGCCCCTTCAAGGGCACCGCGCGTTACTGGTCGATCGCCGTCGGTGAGCGACGCGCCGAGAACGCGGTGTGGGCTTACGACGAGCCGTATGACGAAGCATTGCCGTTGCGCAACCACGCCGCGTTCTATTCCGACCGCGTCGATCGAATCTCGGTCGACGACAAATCCGATCGCTGAACCACACTGGAGACGAAACTGATGCGACCTACCATTGCCCTTCTGCTTGCGACCATGGCTTTCACCGCGAACGCTTCTCCGTTGGACGACGCACTGGCCGGCAGCCTGCGCGATCCGGCGAACGTCGCGCGCGACCCGTATCGACATCCGAAGCAGGTGCTGGAATTTTTCGGCGTGAAACCGGATTCGGTCGTGGTCGAAGTGTGGCCGGGCGGCGGCTGGTGGACCGAAATTCTCGGACCTTACCTGCGCGATCACGGCGTCTATTACGCGGCGGGCTTCGCCACCACGTTGCCAGGCACGCCTGAATATCAGGTGGCCGCGCAGGCCAAACTGGCCGACAAGCTTGCAGGCAACGCTGCGTTCGATCATGTCGTGCTGACGCAGCTTGGATATCCGGGACGTCTCGTGATGGCGCCGCCGGGACGCATCGACGTGCTCATGACGTTCCGCAACGTTCACAACTGGCTCGCTGGCGGCTACGCGAAGGAAATGTTCGCGGCGTTCCATAGCACGTTGAAATCGGGCGGTGTCCTCGGCGTGGTTGAACATCGCGCGAAACCCGGCACGTCGATCGATGTCATGAAGAAGTCCGGTTACATGACCGAGGAATACGTCATCGGTCTGGCTAAAGAAGCGGGCTTCACGCTCGAGGGCAAATCAGAAGTCAACGCGAATCCGAAAGACGACACCGACCATCCGAAAGGCGTGTGGTCGTTGCCGCCGAATCTGGCCGTTTGTAAACCGATGCCGGACGGCGCGGAGAAAGACGCGTGTGTGACCGAGTATCGCGCCATCGGCGAATCGGACCGCATGACGCTGAAGTTCCGCAAACCCTGACCGCGGCACTATTCGGGCGTTAGGGCTGCCTCGGTGACAATGACGAGCGCTTCGCTGTCGTCGCCGAGCCGCAGCCGCTGACGATCCTCTCGCGAGGCGGCGACGCGGCTCAATGCGGCAAAGCCCGCCGCGCCTGACGGCGTGGTCGCGAGTTCAAGCTGCTCGAGAACCTCACAGGCCGCCAGGACTTCCGCATCGTCGACAGTCGCGTACGCGACGGCCAGCGAACGCAGCACCGGCCAGGCCGCGGCCGACGGCGCGTAGCACGCCAGACGACCCATGTTGGTATGCCCGGTCTGCGCGATCGTCAGTGCACGATCGGCGCGGGCACTCGCTTGCAGACAAGCCGCCAGTTCCGGTTCCACGACCACCACGATCGGCGCGCGGTCGCCCAGTACCGCGACGAAATGCGCGGCGATAGCGGCCGCCATTCCGCCGACGCCGGCTTGTAGAAACAAGTGTGATGGCCTCGATCGCGCCGCGAGAATTTCAGCGGCGATCACCGTGTAGCCTTCCATCACGTGCTGCACGGTGGAGTCGTGGACATGAGTCGCGCAGTCGGAAACGGCGATCCAACGGTTCGACTGCGCCGCAACGCGGCATGCTTCCAGGGAATCTTCGTAGCGCCCCGGTACGGATACGATCTGCGCGCCCTGCGCCGCGATCGCGCGTACCTGTTCCGGCGGCGCGCCGGCCGCAACGAAGATGCAACAGCGCGCGCCCACCAACCGCGCGCCTGCCGCTACCGAACAACCGTGGTTGCCCGCGGTGGCTGCGGTGAACGCAACACCGGGAAGAACCGGACTCGCGCCACGCAGCATTTCGCCTATCGATATCACGACGCCACGTTCGCGCGACTTCAGTTCCGCGCTCAGACAGAGCACGGCATACGCGCCGCCGAGCGCCTTGAAGCTGCGCAACCCGAGGCGTGCACGTTCGTCCTTCACCCAGACCTCGCGCAGTCCCCACGCGCGTGCCAGTTCGGTCAGGCGTCGCAACGGAGTGGCGGCGTGTTCCGGACATGCACCGAGGGCCGCAAACACCTTCGTCGCTGCTGCGGCACCGAAAGGTGTGGCAGCGGCAACGTCCGGAGTGCGCTCATCGGTGTAGAAAATCGAAGGCATCGAAAGCGCCGGAGTCAGCGCCTTCCAACCGCTTCGTCGATCTGCCGGGTGAGCTGCGCCGACAACGCACCTTCGGCTTCTGCCTCGAGACACTCGCGCAGTTCGATGCGGTTCTTCACGCCGAGAATTACCGTATCCACATCGACGCCAAACGCGTAACGGTGTGCGAGCTTTGCGGTGGTAGTTCCTAACGAGCGTGCCAGGGCGCGCAGCGGTGCGGCGCGATCGAAGTCGCGGCGATCGGGATCGTTCGTTGCAAGCTCCCGATCGAGCTGATCCGTCAAAGCACCGGCCTGCACCGCACGAATGCCTTCTATGCCGACACCGGCGGCGCGCGCCGCGGCGATGATGTCGCGCGGCCGGGCCGGTTCGTCGAAGCGTCGCATGCCGCCGGCGGAGTCGAGGCAATTCGCAACGCATTGCACAACCGCCGGTTTGGGATCGGCGCGCAACACGTCGATGATCGTGTCGGGCAGGCCTACGCCAGTGATGCCCCAGTTGCCGACCAGACCTTCGCGCATCAGCGCTTCGAACGTCGGAATCACCTGCTCGCGGTAAATCGACAGCGGTGTGGCGAAGCGATCCTGTACCGCGGCGTCGCGCGGGAACCGGTAGCCGTCAGGAATGATGTTCGAGTGCAGTAGCAGCAAGTCGACGCGCGGCAGACGCATCGCGGTGAGGCTGCGTTCCAGATGCTTGCGAATGATCGACGGCGCCTCCGAAGCGGTCGCCGGCGTACCGAGCTGACATTTCGTGGCGAAACGCAAACCGGCGGGCGGCCGACCTTCGAACGCGGCGCCGATGACGGCCTCCGACTCGCCGCGTCCATACAAAGGCGCCAGGTCGAACAGCGTGATACCTCCATCCACCGCCGAGTGCACGGTGGCCACTGCCTCCGCACGATCGGTTCGCCCCCATACCTGGCCCAAGCCGCCGCCACCGAGCGTCAATCGGCTGACCGGCCAGAGATTCCCTAAACGTCGCGTCTGCATGCGTGCGATCCTAGTGTCGTGACTCATAGATTTCGATACATCCTGCGTGATTGTCCGGGAACGGGGCCCCCTTATCCAAAAGAAGAAGGCGCCGATGCGCCGGCGTGGTGGGCTCCACGTCAAGCGTCGGCGCCTTCTTATCTTGGACAAACGCCGCACCGCACCCGGACAGTCACGCCCGAAGGGAGCGTGCCTGGACTGCTGGCGCTGCGTTGCAACTCGTCGCCGTATTCCCGATACGACTCCTCATTGCGCCTTGCGCCAACAGTCCAGGCGCGCTCAGGATGTACCGAAATCTATGAGTCACGACACTAGCGTGTTCCACAACTTGAAAGGGCCGCTCATGCAGCCGTCTGCGAGTTTCGAATATCTGCGCGAACAGATCGTCGGCGTCGACTCGACGTTCACCACGCCGTTCGGCGAACGGTTGATGGTGTATTGCGACTACACCGCATCGGGGCGCTGTTTGCTGTTCGTCGAGAACTATCTGCAGAGCCTGCAACGCACTTATGCGAACACGCACACCGAAGACGACACGACCGGCCGCAACATGACGCAACTGTTGCGGGAAGCGGAGACCTCCATCAAAGCCTCCGTCAACGCCGGCCCCGATGGACGCATAATCGCGATCGGCACCGGCGCAACCGGCGCAATCAACAAATTGCAGCAGATTCTCGGCGTGTACTGTCCGCCGGCAACCCGCGCGCTCATTTCAGACGAACTCGACGCCTGCATCGGCGTAGCGGGCCGGCAAAAATTCGAAGCGCACCTGCGCGCGCAACAACCGGTGGTATTCGTGGGGCCGTTCGAGCATCACTCCAACGAAGTGTCGTGGCGCGAAGGGTTCGCGACAGTGGTGGAAGTTCGCCTCGATGCCGATGGCGCCATCGACCTCGCGCACCTCGAAGCGTTGCTGCGCGATCCGCTGTACCAGTCGCGCGTACGCATCGGTTCGTTCTCGGCCGCATCGAACGTCACAGGTATCCGCGCGCCTGTGCACGCAATCGCGCGCCTGTTGCATGCGCACGGTGCGATCGCGTGCTTCGACTACGCTGCGAGCGCACCGTACGTGCAGATCGACATGAATCCATCCAAAGACGGGGAGCGCGACGGCGACGCATCGCTCGACGCGGTGTTCATATCGCCGCACAAGTATCTCGGCGGTCCCGGATCGAGCGGCGTCCTCGTGTTCAACAAGCGTCTGTACAAGGAGCAGCTACCGCCCACTGTCGCGGCCGGCGGCACCGTCGACTATGTCAGCGAGGTCGACCAGGATTTCATCGCTGACATCGAAGAGCGCGAGAAGGCCGGCACACCGGGCACGTTACAGGTGCTGAAGGCCGCGCTCGCATTGCGCGTGAAGGACTGGATCACCAGCGAGCGTATCGAGGCGCGCGAAGGCGAGCTGCTCGAGCGCGCGATGCAACGCTGGCAACGGTTGCCTTCCATCGAAATTCTCGGCAACCCGGACCCCCGTCGTCGCATCGCGATCGTGTCGTTGAACGTCAAGGACCCCGACGGCCGCTATCTGCATCCCAAGTTCGTCACCGCGCTGCTGAACGACCTGTTCGGTATTCAATCGCGCGCAGGCTGCTCGTGTGCAGGTCCGTACGGTCACCGGCTGCTGCACATAGACGGCGCGCGATCCGACCGCTATCGGCAATGGGTCAAGAAAGGCTTCGGAGGCATCAAACCCGGCTGGTGTAGGGTCGGCTTTCACTACGCGATGGACGACGCAGAGGCCGACTTCCTGATCGACGCCGTGGAGTTCGTTGCCGAACACGGTCATCGCTTCATCCCGCTGTATCACTTCGAACTCGAAACCGGTACGTGGACGCACGCCAAATCGCGCGCACAGTACGAACACCTGTCGCTGGAAGCAGCGCTGAGCGCCGGGCGGGTCGAACCCACCGCCCGCCCGTCGGCGGAACGCGCACGCCTCTACGGACAGTTTCTGGACGACGCGCGGTTGCGAGCGAAAGCACTGGCACGCGACGCGGTGAGCAACGACTCGCGGCTCGATGGGGAGTTGGGCGAGTTGCAGGTCTTCGTGCTGAGCCGCGACTGCATGTCCTGAAACCGCACACCGTCCGGGATCAGACGCGGCGTCAAGCGCCGCGTCCGTCGATCAGAGGTAGTTCTTCAGAGATAGTTCTTCAGCAGATGGTGGAAGTGGCGGATCTTCGTTTCCTGATAATTCGCCAGCACGATGTCGTGGTACTGCGCCGCCTCCAGCCCGAGTTGCACCTTCGGCAGATTGAACGTGTCTTGCGTGAACACTTTCGCCAACAAGCCGAGCTCGGGTGCATCGGTCCACGGTTGATCTTCTTCGAGCCAGTGCATTTTCGCTGGCGCCGGACGCTCGCCGCTGAACGGGCTCAGGTAGTAACACTCCATGACCGACTTGTCGAAACGATTCTGATAAGGACGGAACCGATAGACGATGCGGTTGTAACCGCCCCACGGATGGAAGTTCGGAAACAGCGTGTAGTAGATGCTGTCGGAAACGCACGCGTCGGAAATCGGCGTATTGTCGCCAACGATCGGTTGAAGGCCCATGCGTCCTCCTGCCGCCATCATCGCACGCGCCGTCATCCCGGCCGGAACTTCACCAAGCGCCGGCTGATCGAGATAGCGCATCGTCACCGAATCGAACAGTTCCTGTTCGGTCGGTGCGAACTTGAGGTGCGGACTGGGCGTCGCGTTCGGCGTGATGGCGCGCGAGAAATTGCCCCACGCGTCGTATTGCGAATTCTCGTCGCCAATGCCAACGAGAATCTGCGGGTGCGTGTGGATGACGTGAAACGCTTCCATGAACGCTTCCTGGCAGATCTTCCAGTTGCACGCCATCACCTTGGCGACGTGTGCCTCGATGTATCGCTCCTCAGGCTTCCACACCGCAAAATGCTCTGGCAGATCGCCGAGAAACTTCGGCAGCGGTTCGGCTTTGACATCCATGTTGATGAACACCCAGCCGCCCCACGTGTCGCACAGCACGGGGGTCAAACCGAAGTCCTTCTTGTCGATGTGCGGGAAATCCCACTCCGACGTCACCGAGCGCGACGAGCCATCGAGATTCCAGCTGAAGCCGTGGAACGGGCAGATGAAGCTCGACGCGTGGCCATCCGCGTCGCACAGGCGACGGCCGCGATGTCGACACACGTTGTGATGCGCGCGAAAACCCTGCTGCGTGCGCACCACGATGATCGAGTAGCTGCCGATCTCGTAGGTGGTGTAATCGCCGACGTTCGGAATCTGTTCCTCGCGGCACGCCATCTGCCACACCTTCGGCCACATCTGCCGCATTTCGAGGTCATGGAAAGCCTGTGTGGTGTAGCGGCTCACCGGAACTGTTGTCGGCGGAGCCTCGAATTTGCCCTCGAGCGTCAGCGTTCGCGGCGGTGGAACCACGTCGCGACTGATCAGTTCCTGATAACTGATGCCTGCAGAACGCGTTTGTCGTTGAGTTGCTGCTGCCATGATCTTTTCCTGCCCTTAAGTGAAGTCTCTTCTCTCGTGCCAAACGAATCAGGTCACTTTGTGACTACGCCGGCTCACCACCGTGCCGGGCAACTGCGGACCCGCCAACCACAACAGCATGTGCGGATCGGCGAACGTCAGATCGCCCGAATGATGTCGGCCGTCGAAATAGAACACGCCGCGCAGCCCGTTGTTGTCGACGTCGACGAGCCCGTCGTCGCGCAACGTATATACGGCGCCTGTAAGTGGATGTTTCAACACGGCCATTTCAAATGCTCCCAGTCAGTTTGTTCGAAAAAACCGCTAAACGGACTTTTTGGCGTTCAATTCGATGATAACCCCAACTGCAGACGGCGCTCGGTATCGCGCGGATAGAGCCAGCCGTCGTCGATGACGGGCGCCACGCGCAGCGGTTGCGGAATTCGCTCCACGCCGATGATCGCGTCGATCGCCTGATGCCAGTGATAGATGCGCGCTTCCTGATAACTGAGCGGCACGCCGTCGTACGCATACGACTCGACCGACTTCTGTATCCAGTTGCCGAATTGCGTGTCTTCCGCAACGACGTCGTTGAAGAACGACGGATACAGTTCCCACGCGTTGGGCTTCTCTGCCGGCGCCCAGTCTTTGCCGTACCACGAAACCTCGAGCGTGGTCGTGTTCAAGCCGGTAGGCCAGAACGCCATGATCGGAAAGCCCTTGGCACTCATCGGCGAAACGAGATTCGGCACGAGGTTGAACGACAACGTGCACGTGCGCGCGATTTCGCCCACCGTCTCGATCTCCGGACGATCGTCGAAGCTCTCGTTCTGCCCGCGCTGCGGACGCGACGGCGCCACCATGCGACCGTGGCCGCCCGCGTACAACGTATTCACGTTGCCGCGATGGTCGAGCAGCGGCGACACCGTGGTCGGATGAATGGAGGGCACGTGGTACACCTCCATGTTCGCTTCCATCGCGATCTTCCAGTTGCAGTTCAACTCGAAGCGGTCCTTCTTCACGAAGCGCAACGACTCGAATCTGAACTGCCGCCATTGCGGCAGAAACGCGGCGAATTCCTCCGCGAGCGGCCGCGCATCGGCATCGAAGTTGACGAACAGGAATCTGCCGAGGCGTTCGATTCGCACCGGATAGAGCGAACGACACGACCTGTCGAGGCCGACGAAGTCGCGCTCGTCGCGCAACGCGATCAGCGACCCGGCGTGGTCGTAAACCCAGCCGTGGTAGCCGCACACCAGCTTGCTGCCTTTGCCATACGGCTCGCGTACCAATGCGGCGCCGCGATGACGGCACGTGTTGTAGAACGCCCGCACCTCGCCGTCGTCGGCGTGCAGGAGCACCACGCTCTGCTGGGCGGAATCGAAAAGCTTGTAGCAACCAGGCTCCGGAATTTCGTCGAGATGGCCGGCGAACAGCCACGATTTGCGCCACAGATGCTCGCGTTCGAGCGCGTAGAAATGCGGGTCGGTATAACGTTTTCCGGGCAGATCCGGAAAGGCCGGGAATCCATCCGGCGGCGCCGTACGCGTGCGTTCGAACTCGATCAGTTGCAAGAGCGTAGCGGTCTCGTGCCAGGTGTCTCGTGTCACGCTTTCGCACCCCGAGTTGTGAACCGCGTCATGTTCCGCCCGCGGTCTGATTGAGCAATTCGACGCCTTGAAACACGCTGTTGAAGTCTCCCGCACCCATCGACCCGCATGCAGAACACGGAAGCGCTGCTGTCATGTTCCAGCTGACCGTCTGGTCGCTGCCATCGCTCATCGCGCTGGCACTCGCGAGCTACACGCTTCGCGTCGTGCAGCGCAGCCCGAACGTTCCTGGCGTAACCGCACTGCTCGGTCTCTGCCTCTGCGTCATCGTCTGGTCGGCCGGCGAACTGTTCGGCACGCTGACCACCACACCGGAACTGAAGCGGCTCGGCATGCATCTGCAAAGCCCCGGCTTCTTCTTCCTGTGCGTCTGCTGGTTCTGGTTCGCGCTGTCCTACGCGCGACGTCAGCGGCACGTTTCCACGGCGACGCTGGTCGCCATATCCATCATACCCACCATCTCTCTCGTGCTCGCGCTCACCAACGAATGGCACGAGTTGGTGTGGATATCGCCGCACACGGTCGAGCACGCCGGTTACGTGGGCTGGGTATCGCGAATCGGTCCATGGATGATCGTCAACGAGATTTACGCGTACCTGCTGCTGTTCACAGGCACGGTGATTCTCGGCTTCGAACTGTCGAGCTCGAAGCGCTACCGCAAAGCCCTGGTCGCCGTGATCGCGGCGCCAATCGTCACTTCGGCATTGAACGTCTTGTCGCTGTCGGGCTGGTATCAGGTGCCGGGTTTCGACCTCACCACGCTCGGCTTCGCACTGTCGGCACTGTTGCTGAACGACAGCGTGCTGCGCTTCGGCTTGCTCGAAGTCACGCCGGCCATTCGCAACCGCGTGGTGGAGCAGCTCATGGACGGCGTCGTCGTCATCAGACACGACGGTCGCATCATCGACCTGAATCCCACTGCGGCTGCTACTTTCGGCATGCCGATCGACGTCGCACTGAACCAGCCGGCAATGAACTTCATTCAGACGCCGCTGCTGCCGGGTTTGCTCGTTGGGCTGTTCTCCAACGCCGAGATCACCGTGGGCAGCCGCTCGTTTCACGTGTTGGCCACACCGCTCTCGAGCGACACGGAGCACCCGCAGGAGATGGCGCTGGTGTTCCGCGACATCACCGAACTCACGAAGATCAAACAGGAGATGGAGCGCCTCGCGCATACCGACTTCCTGACGAATCTCTACAACCGCCGCTTCTTCATGCAGCGCCTCAGCGAAGAAACGGAGCGGGTGAAGCGAGGCCATCAGCCGATGAGCGTGTTGCTGATCGACATGGACGACTTCAAGACCGTCAACGACACGCATGGACACGACATCGGCGACCGCGTGCTGCAGGTCATTGCCAGCGTCACCCAAGAAGTGAAACGGATCTCCGACGTTTCCGCGCGAATCGGTGGCGAGGAGTTCGCGATGCTGCTGCCCGACACCGATCGCGAGGGTGCGATCAAACTCGCGCAGCGGCTGCGCCGTACGATCAACGAACAGATCATCGCCGACGCGAAAGGCGGGCCGATTACGGTGACCGCCAGCATCGGCGTTGCAACGATGTCGCACGCCGATCACGGCATCGACCACATCCTCACGCACGCCGACCGCGCGCTCTATCGGGCAAAGGATGCCGGTCGAAACCGCGTTTGCACCGAGTGACGCCACTGCCGTTCCTGCCTTGCTTGGGAGCGAAAATGCTTGGGATCGAAAATGGGCCGGGTTACGCCGCCCCTGCACGCTTCTGTGGCGCGCCAGCCCGCTTCTGTGGATGGAAAACGATCTCTTCCGGGTCGCGTCCGATCGATTCGCGAAACGCCCGGTGCATGTTGATCAACGACGGTTCGTTGCGACCGAAGATCGAATACGGGTGCAGCCGCGACTTGAAGCTCTTCATCACGTTGCGGCTGACCCAGTAATCCTCGTTTTCCACGATCGAGTAGATGTAGTCGAACTGCTGATTCGCCGCCGCGAGTTCCGCTTCCGTCGTCAGGCGCTTGCGGGAATACAGGTGATAGCGCGTGACGTGCTCGTCGACTTTCTCGCCGGGGTACAGATGGAACATGTACACGGAGTCGCGCGACACCAGCAGCGTGATGTTCGGGAAAAGGAAGTGCACAAACGTCAGATGCGCGAACGCGTCCCACTGCGACTCGGGCTGGTTCTTCAGTTCGACGATGGACTTCGTCGGAAAGCCGAGCCGATGGTTGTATTTGTAGCGGTCGTACGTCATCAGATTCGTCATCGACGTGAGGCCGACCGAGTCTTTGTGCAGCGGCCCGAAGTGATAACCCTCGCAGAACGTATCGAGAGCGAGTTTCCAGTTCGTCCGCACGCGTAGTTCTTTGCTGCGGATGAACTGTGCGTCGGCCAGATTCCAGGAGCCGAGTTGTGGACCGAGATCGCCGAGGATCTCGTCGATGTCGACGCGCCCTTCAGGATCGGGATTGACGTAAACGAAGCCGTACTTCTCCTGCACGGGCAACCGGATCAGACCGTGATTGGCCTTGTCGATGTGGCCGAACGTCTCCTCTTTGAAGACCGTCTTCAGTTGTCCCGAAAGATCGTACGTCCACGCGTGATACGGGCAGGTGAAACGTTCCTTGTGGCCGCACGGCACGTCTTCGAGTCGCGCGCCGCGATGTCTGCATGCATTCAGGAACGCGTGCACTTCACCGCTTTGGTCGCGCACCACGATCATCGGCACGCCGGTTTCTTCGTGCGTTTTGAAATCACCGGGATTCGGGATCTCGCAACCGAGACAGATCAGGGTAGGCCCCTTGCGAAACAGGCGCTCCTTCTCCTGGCGCCACAACGTTTCGTCCGTATATGTCGTTGCATCGAGCACGAGCGGCTGGTCGGCCATCGCCGTGGTACCGCTGTCGATATAGTCAAGACAACGCCGCGCAATCGCGTTGAGTTCGCCTGTGTCCACGATTGCAGCCCCTCGCTGTTGTGTTTTCAGATGACGCAATCCCAGCGAACTCGAGCTTCGCTGCGACCTTCCGAGGGACGAAAGTACCGAGGGACTAAAAAAAAATCAAGCCTGACGGTTTTCTAGGCTCCGGTCGATTTCACCTGTGGTTTTGCCACCGGCTTCGGCAGGGGATTCGCGCTCGGGGCGAGCGCTTCGGCAGGCGCCGCGGCGGGCGCGGAGCCGTTTGAAACGAGGTCGGCGCGGTCTTTGATCAGCGGCTCGGCCACATACGCCGCGACTTTGAACGCGCCGTCCTGGCCATTACGAGTCACGATCAGATCGCCCTTCGGCTGCGGCTGATAGAAGCGGTAGTCGAACTCGCCGTTGGCTGTTCTCGCGGTCAACAACAACACTGGCACCGCGTCGGCCGCCGGCACGTCCGCGGCACCCATCACGCGCAGGTTCACCACCTTGTTCACCAGATCGCCAACGACGTCCTGCTTCGTGGTTTCATCGTGCGCAATTCCCTCGAGCGACCACACCTCTCCTTCGCGTTGTACGCGCCAGTGGCCCGGCCGCGACAACGCGGTGACATCGCCGTTCGGTTTCAGCAGCGCTTTGTCGAGCCAGTCGTCGGAGCGCGCCGTAGCTTCGTAGTTGGCGAACGCGACTGCGTATATGTCGTCCGAGTCGGCATTGCGCGCATGCACTTTCTTGAAACCCGGCGACGTGCCGAAGTACAGATCACCAACGACCTTGTCGTGTTCCAGCAACTGGATCTCGCGCTGGAATTTGTCGGCCGCCACTTCGAAACGTTTGGCCGACTCGCTGCTCGTCGCCACCGGCCACGGTGCCGACGCGGCGATCAGCTTGTCGAACAACTGGCTGACCTTCTCTCCGTCGGCCGGAAGACCTTGCGAATCGGGCAACGTCCAACCTGCGTCCGTGCGCTGCAGCTTCAGCCTGGCGCCCTTCTCGTCGACGATCACGATGCCGTCGACCTTCGTGCGATCGATTTCCAACAGCGTGCCGGTCGGCGTCGATGCCGCACGCTGATTCCAGAACAGCACGCCGCCCAGAACCGCGAGTTGTACCGCCAGAATCAATGCCAGCGCTCTTACGTGACGATTCATGCCGGTGCTCCTTTCGACGCATCAACGCTCTTTTCATCGAGCCACGCGTGGTACTTCGCGACGCGCGCTTTTGCACGCGTGCGGTGGATACCGAAGATCAACCCGAGCAGCGCCAGTGCGATGCCGTAGTTCGAATATTCGAGCGCGGTGCGCTGCGCCTCTTCGAGCGGCGGCAACGTGCGGTTGAAGTGTCCGCGCGAACGGATTGCGAGCAACGTTGGATCTTCAAGCGACCAGTCGACCGCGTTCGCGATCAGCTGCAGCGAGTTTCCGTACACCGTTCCCTCGGCGGACCCGATCATCCCGAGAATCTGATCCGAGAGGAACGTGTTGGATCCGAACACGAACAGCCGCGCCGACTCCGGCGACTTCGCGATGACGCTGCCGATGACGCCGGCGTCGGTCTTCTTGTCTTCCGGAGCGGCGTTTTCGTCTGCAGGCTTTTCGGTTTTCGACTCGGCGAGCAACGGATTGTCTTTGTCGGCGAAGAACGACTGGAACTGTCCTTCGATGCTCACACCGAGCGTCGATACACCGAGATCACCTTCAGGCGTGAACGCCGAACGGCCGGCTGAATCGAGGCGCGGCATCACGTCCATGGAGGTAGAGCGCCAGCTCTCCGGCGAACTCTTCAGCAGATCGATCACCGTGCGACCGGTGTTCTTCGTCGCATCGAGGTCGATCGGCGACACCCACGGCATGGTCACCTGCGGGATATCGGACGTGATCGGCGATTTCGCATTTTTACCCGCGCCGCGAACGTCGACGAAGTACGGATAGTCGAGCATGCGCACTTCCTGGAACGAGAAGCCGCCGGCTTGTCGCGTTACCGGAATCGGGAACGCCGAGTTCTGCGGATCCATCACGAACGAAGGTTTGATGTCGATGCCCTGGAACGACAACCAGTCGGCGAGACCGGTGTTGCGCGGCGCGGCCGTCAACGACTCCTGCGTGAACGCCGGCGCAAGCGGTGCCGCTGCCAACATCACTGTGCCGCCCTGCATCAGGAACTGGTCGATCGCGAACACCTGCTTGTCGTTGAGCTGCTGCGGGTCGACAACGACGAGCACTTCCGCGCCGTCGGGGACGCGTCCCTCGGTCAATTGCGTGCGCTCGACGTTGTGATCGGTCATCAAGGTGTCGGCGAGTTGCAAATACTGATTGCCGCCGCCACCCATGCCCTGCATGTAGGCCGGTGTTTCCGGGGCCATCAGCGCCACCGACTTCAGATAGCCGGTTGCGAAGCGTTTGAATGCCGCATCCATCGAACGCTTCAGACCTTCCTCCGTGAGATCTTCCGGCAGCGGAATCTGCACGAGCGTGCTCGCGCCACCGTCGAGCGTCAGATAGAAGTAGAAGGTATTGGTATCGAACAGGCTCGCCGCCATCGGCTTGAAGCCGTATTTCTCCCGAATCTCCTTTGCAACGGCGCCGTTGCTCGCGTCGGGATCGACGAATTCGACCGACAGCTTACCGCCCGACTCGTTGGCATACCCATCGAGCACTTTTGCAACGACCTCTTTGAATGCGGCCAACTGCGGCGGCAGCACACGATCGTCCGACACGTAACCGACGAACGAAAGCGGCTTCGGAATGCTGGAGAACAGCTCGCCGCCGGACTGGAAGCCGTACAACACTTTCTTTATGGTGCGGGTGATGTCGTATTCCGGGTTACGCAACTGCACGTCGAGATCCGACTCGCCGGCCACCTTTACCTCGATGAGGTCACGGAAGCCCAGCACTTCGAACTGATCGCCGTATTGAACCAGCACGTCGAAATACGAGTTCACGAGGCTGGATTGATGCCGGTCCGCCACCTGAAAGGGATTCGGCCGGATGCCGTATTTGTTGTTCGCCTCGTCTTCGGCTTCGGGATTTTTCGCCGGATCGACGATCTCGACACGCACTTTGCCGTGGCCCGCCACCTCGAATTCCGTCAGCAGGTCTCTGAGCTGCGGCACCAACGGTGCCAGCAACGGATGGGTTTTCGACGAGAAGTAGCCGCGGATCAGCAGCGGCTCGTGCAGTTGATCGATGTAGTTCGCCGTCGCGGGTGAGATCGAATACAGGCGCCCCTTCGTAACGTCGATGCGCGCCGCGGTGAAATTCGCGAGCCAGAGATTCGCAACCAGCAGATTCGCAACCACCAGACCGATGCCCATCTGCCAGGCATTGTGGCGCTGATGATCGCCGTCCTTCGCCCAGCGCTGCCGCTCCAACGCGAATACATTCAGCGCGAGGAACGTGAGAATCAGGCTTGCGTAGTAGTAAAGGTCGCGGAAATCGAGCACGCCACGCGTGATCGATTCGAAGCGCGCACCGGTGCCGATGCCGCGCAGCCAGCTCGCGACGTCGTTGCCGACGTGATCGGTAACGAGTGGACTGCCGATCACGTAGAGCGCCCCGCACGCGATCGTCGACACGATGAGGCTGACGATCTGGTTGTCGCTGCGTGCGCTGATGGTGAGACCAATCGCAATGTACGCGCCGCCCAGCAGCAGCGCCGCCACGTAGCCGCCCAACACCGGACCCCAATCCAGATTGCCGAGGTAGGCGACCGTCAGCGGCAGCGGCAACGTCAGCAGCAACGCAATCGCAAGCAACAACCAGCAGGCGAAGAATTTGCCGAGCACGAACGACCAGGTGGTGACCGGCACGGTCGATACGAACTCCAGCGTGCCGGAGCGCCGCTCTTCGCTCCACATGCGCATGGTCAGCGCGCTGCAGAGAAATAGAAGGAGCAACGGCAACCATTCGAACATCGGCCGCACGTCGGCGATGTTGCGAGCGAAGAACGCCTCGACCCAGAAGAACACGAACAGCGTGAAGACCAGGAAGACGGCGAGGAACAGATAGCCGATCGGCGAGGAGAAAAACAGCGACATTTCCTTGGCGGCAATTCGCTTGATGCTGGCCCAGTTCATGCGGCTTCTCCTGCGTCGCTGACTTCCCTGAAGACCGTTTCCAGGTCGCGCTGCTCCGGCGCCACCGAGTACACGTGAATGTTCGCTGCAACGAGCGCGGCAACCACACGCGCCGCGGTCGCTTCGACCTCGCCCGAAAGCGGCAACGCAATGCGCCGCGTGCCGTTGCGAACGGGCGACGCTGCACCCACACCGTCGATGCCGCGCAACGCCGTGGCGACACGATCGGGTTCAGCGTCGGTGCCGATCAGCAGACGTTCGCTGCGGCGCAGCGACGCGAGCGTTTCGTCCAGCACCAACCGGCCGTTGCGCAGAATCATCGCGCGGTCACACACGGCGTTGACCTCCTG
Source organism: Pseudomonadales bacterium (assembly GCA_041739525.1). Classification (GTDB taxonomy): domain Bacteria; phylum Pseudomonadota; class Gammaproteobacteria; order Pseudomonadales; family Azotimanducaceae; genus DATJGR01. The sequence goes on from JBGSNQ010000182.1 coordinate 16,655, forward strand.
CATGATGTGCGTGGACAGGATGATGGTGGCGTTGCCTGCCAGGCGCCTGATCAGTTCGCGCATGTGCTGGGTCTGTGAAGGGTCGAGACCGTTGGTGGGTTCGTCGAGCACCAGGAAGCGCGGTTTGTGCAGGATCGCCTGTGCGACCCCGACGCGTTGTCGATAGCCACGCGACAACGTGTGAATCGCATCGAACGCCTTCGACTCGAGTTCGGTCGCTTCCACAGACTCGCGTACCGCGTTCGCCTGTTCGGACGGCGCGACGCCGCGTAACTCCGCGGCATATTCGAGATAGTCGACAACCGTCATCTCGGGATAGAGCGGCAGGCTTTCGGACAAGTAGCCTAGCGAACGTTGCACCACTTTCGGTTGCTCGGCGACGTCGATGTCGTCGACGAGAATTCGGCCGGCACTCGGCTCGAGATAACCGGTGAGCATCTTCATGATGGTCGTCTTGCCGGCACCGTTGTGGCCCAACAAGCCAACTATTTCGCCCTGTCCGATCGAGAAGTCGACACGATCGACGGCGAGGAAATCCCCATACCGACGCGTCAACTGTTCCGCTTTGATCACTGCCCTATCTCCTAAGTGAGCCAACCGGAATCGGTGCGCAAGCGTACTCAGCCTTCGCACAATTTCAAGGCGCGATTTCGAGTTTTGACCTTGCACAGACCGCATGCGCGCGGCAATGTTCCCCGACCGCGCTACAAATGCCGCCAACCAACGGGTGCATCGTGACGATGATCCCATCGCCGACCGGTCAGCTGGAGGCGCAGCTCGAACAATCTCCTTCTGCGACGCGCGCGATCGTGATCTGCCATCCGCATCCACAATACGGCGGCAACATGCACGACGCGGTGGTCGACACGGTGGACGGCGTCGCGCGTCGTCATGGATTTGCAACGCTGCGCTTCAACTTTCGCGGCGTCGGCGCCAGCACCGGTCGATTCGATAACGGCGTGGGCGAAGTGGACGACCTGCTCGCGGCCCTGGCGTGGTTGCGCGATCAGATCCATGGATTACCGGTGTGGCTGGCGGGTTACTCGTTTGGTTCGAACGTCGTGTGGCGTTCGCTCGAGCACGCGGGTGAAGTGAGAGGCGTATTGCTGATCGCGCCACCGGTCGGGCTGATGGACTTTGCTCCCCGACCCTCAACGGATAAGAAAATCACGCTGATCGCCGGCGATGCAGACGATTACGTAGACAGCGCAGCTCTAACCGGTTGGGCGCGCGAAGCGGCGCCCGGTGCAACGATCAAAACCATCCGCGGCGCCGACCACTTCTTCTCCGGAACGCACACGCAACTGGCGCGTGTGGTGGATCAGGAGCTGGCCTAGTGGCCCACTAGACGCCTGAGCCGATGATGGGCACGCCGGAAACGAACCGGTGTCCCCACATCACCAACCCGTAAGCGACGAAGCCGACCACCAGCGGCAACGCGAGTTCGCTCAGCACAAGACGATTACGCGACTGTGCGATGGCCAGGAACGGGATATTCGACGTCGCGGCCGCGAAAGCGGTCCAGTCCGCACCCATCGTGCGCGCCTTCTTCGAGTCGATCAGGAAAGTGCCCCACAGCGACAAGGTGCCGAGGCTGCCGAAAAACAGCAGCGATGCGACGTCACCGTTCGCGACGATGTGGCCGATCGACCACAACACCACCGACCATTGAAACGGATGGCGCGTGATGCGCACGAGTCCGGAACCCTGCCCCACCTGCTTCACCGTGCCTTCCTGCCCCACGGCCGTGGGGTTGCGAGTCATGAATCCTCCCAACATGAATGCAAAGGCGATCGGCATCAGCACGAAAGCGACCATGCGCAGTGCCGGGGTCGGTATCCACAGGAAGTCGGCGTGCGACGCGCGGTTGTACGCGAATATCAGAAAACCCAGCGTCACCGCGGCCATCAACGAATAGACGCCGAGATAGGCGCGATCACCCATAGTACGTACGAGCGACGCACGTAGCGGCGTGCTGCTGACGCCGAGATGAGCACCGATGAACAATATTCCGGCCACTGCCAACTCGCCCATGTGATCTCCCATTTCCGAAACTCGATCGCATTCTGCGCTTTTGGAATGAACGCACAAGCTTTTGGAGTGAAGGCAGGCGCTGCGACACGCGCACGGCTTCCGGTATAGAATTTCCAGCGATTTCATCGAGGGGAAAAACAAATGAAAGACGTTACGGGAAAAGTGGCATTCATCACGGGCGGCGCAAGCGGAATGGGCCTTGCGATGGCGCGTTCGTTCTCCGCGGCAGGCATGAAAGTGGCAATCGTCGACATCGAGCAAGAGGCGCTCGACCGGGTGGTGGCCGAGTTCAAGAAGACGAATGCGGAAGTCATCGCATTGAAGGTCGACGTTACAGACCGTGCCGCAATGGAGCAGGCTGCGCGCGATACCGAAGCCGCGTTCGGCAAGGTGCACGTGGTGTGCAACAACGCGGGCGTTGCCGTCGGCGGCGGCATCGACGCGATGACGTATAAAGACTGGGACTGGGTAATGGGCGTCAACCTCGCGGGCGTGATCAACGGCGTGCAGACCTTCGTGGAGCGGATCAAGAAACACGGCGAAGGCGGTCACTTCGTGAACACCGCCTCGATGGCGGGCCAGATCGCCATTCCCGGCCTCGGCGTCTACAACACCACGAAGTACGCGGTAGTCGGCATGTCGGAAACGATGCGGGCCGACCTCGCGCAGCACAACATCGGCGTATCGGTACTCTGTCCCGGCGTGGTTACGACGAACATCTTCAATTCCGGACGCAACCGTCCCACCGAGTTGCAAGGGGCAACGGACAACTCGACGCAGCTGCTCCCGGTCGACGTCAACGACGCGGAACAAGCCGCGCGTATGCAGCAGATCATGGCTAGCGCGCTCGATCCGGCCGTGGTCGGCGACATGGTGCTCGCAGCAATTCAGGAGGACGACGCCTATATCTTCACGCACCCCGACCTGAAGCCGCTGGTCGACGCACGCAGCTCGGCCATCAACGAATCGTTTGCGCGCTGGGCGCAATACCGCAAAGACCACGGTGTGTGAGGAGCTGCCATGAACCGACTCAAGGGTAAGACTGCTCTCATCACTGGCGCGGCGCGTGGACTCGGTGCCGCAATCGCGCGGCGCTTCGTCGAGGAAGGGGCAACCGTCATCATCAACGACCTCAATCTCGATGCCGCGCAGGCTACCGCGAAAGGTCTGAAGGGATCGGGTTTCGCCGCCAATGTGGCGGACTCCAAAGACGTGACGCGCATGTTCGCGGAGATCGCCAGGATCACGCCGCGCCTCGACATCCTCGTCAACAACGCCGGCATCAGCGGCCTCGAAGGCAACAACGACAACAACGAACGTCTGGCCAGGTTCATGGAGCGAGCGCAGGCAATGGGCCGCGGCGAAGTGCTCGAACCCGACAACAGCACGATGGAAGAGACCGACGAGGCCTGGCACCGAATGATGGGTGTGCACGTGGACGGCACATTCTTCTGTTCCCGGGAAGCGCTGAAGATCATGACGCCGCAGCGCTCCGGCGCGATCATCAACATGGGCAGCATCATGGGCACGTTCGGCCGGGGCGGCGGTACCGCCTATTGCACGGCCAAGGCGGCAATCCTCGGCTTTACGCGCTCGTTGGCGCACGAGGTGGCGGACCGTAACATTCGCGTCAACGCGATTGCACCGGGCTGGATCCTCACCGACATGACGTCGCCGTTCGAAGCGATGCATCCGATGCTGGCCGCGCAAACGCCGCAGGGCCGCATCGGCGAACCGGACGACATCGCGTGGGCCGCCGTCTATCTCGCGAGCGAAGAAGCGAAGTTCATGACGGGCCAGGTGATTTCGCCGAACGGCGGCTGGTACATGAGTCAGTAGCAGGACGTCGCGAGCGGCAGGAACACATCCGTTATCGCTTCGTGCTCCGGCACCGCCGGGAACATACGCACGCGCTGGAAGAACAACGGGAAGTCGCGCAGCTCTTCGCCACTCTGCGGCAGCCACTGCGAATAAAGGAACGACACGGTGTCCTGCAGCGTGTCGTCCGAGCCGAGATGTCGCAGCATCGCGCAGCGGCCGCCCGGAATGTTCTTTGCGACGACGCCGAACGGGTTCTCGTCAACTGAACGATCGGTCGACGCGCACAGATCGTAATGACATTCACCGCCGTCGAGCGGATGCGCGTACACGACGTTGAACGTCCTGCTCGTGCCCGGCGGCAGGCCGTTCTGTCTGCGCCAGTCGATGAATTTGCGAACCGAGGTCCCCAACAGTTTCGGATCGCCGCGATATTCGAGCGCCGCCACTTTCGTGGCTTCGAAATCGACGATCGACACCTCATCGATACGATGGTTCGGTCTCATGTATCTGCTCCTCAGCTCGCCCAGTGGTTCGTACGTTGCGTGCCACGGGAGCCACTGCGGTTGCTTCCTGAATTCCGACGGCGACTGTCCGGTGTTCTTTCTGAACGCGCGCGCAAACGACTCCGGCCCGTCATAGCCGCTGTCGAGTGCGATATCGACGATGCGGCTATCGTCGCGAAACGCGAGCGCATACGACGCCCGCTTCAATCGCACGAGCCGAACGTATTTGTGCACGCTGATGCCGAACGAGTCGCTGAACTGGCGCTGGAAGTGGAATTTCGAGAACGCCGCAATGCCGCTGAGCCGCTCGAGGCACAGATCTTCGTCCGCGTGCGCGTCGATGAAATCGAACACGCGACGGAAGCGGGCGAGGTATCGATCTGCGGGCGTCGAACTCAAGGGAACTCTCTTCGCAATGTCTCCGTGACCGCGCCACAGTAACGGCGGGCGTGGCGAGCGCCCTAACCGAAGTTGCGCTTTTCGGACCAGGACGCTCAGGCCTTGATGGCGACGCTTCCGATCAACGCATCGAGCACCTGGTTCGGCTGCTCGAACAACATCGCGTGGCCACAGCCCGCCAGCGAAACCACTCGCGAACCTGCGATCGCAGCCGCAACCGCTTTACCACTGCGCGCCGGCGTCATCTGATCCGCTTCGCCGACGATCACCAGCGTCGGCACACGAATCGCCGATGGATCGCATTTGAATGCGTTGCACGCCGTCAGGTCGGCATGATGCACGCCGCGATCGGCACGCGCGATCAGGCGCGAGCCGCCGCCCAGTATCCAGAAACCCGGATTCGGATTACCGCCCAATCGACCGCGCGCGCTATGGCTCCAGCCGTTCGCCATGTCGTTGGCCGCCGGTTCGTCGTCGCGCGCGGCCGTGAGCAATCGTTCGGTGACGGTCATCGGCACCGACACGCCGAGTAGCGAAAGCGATTTGACACGCCCCGGATGACGGATCGCGAGCGACATCGCCACGAGCCCACCCATGCTGTGCCCGACGATTGCCGCATTGCGGACGCCCGCGGCGTCGAGCACGCGGTCCATCCAGTCGGCGAGTTCCTCCACACTCGTCAGCGCAGGGCCGTCGGTGCGGCCGTGACCCGGCAGGTCCGGCGCAACCACGCGCATGCCGTGCCTCGCGAAGTAACGCGCCGGCATTACCCAGATGGTGTGGTCGTGCGCGGCGCCGTGAATGAACACGACCGGCGATGCGTCCGCAGCAGGATGACCACTGCCCGTACCGATGAATACCGAACGTCCGTCGACTTCGATGCGCACGCTCATGCCACCGCCTTTTGCGCGCGTCCGAGGGCACGGCCGAGATCGTCGATCAGATCGTCGACGTCTTCGAGACCCACCGACAACCGTACGAGCCCTTCGCCGATTCCGGCGGCTTGCAACGCCTTCGGATCCATCCGGTGGTGCGTGGTACTCGCAGGGTGAATCACCAACGACTTCGCGTCGCCGATGTTCGCGAGGTGCGAAAAGATCGACAGACTCTCGATGAACACGCGCCCCGCGTTGCGTCCGCCTTTGATGTCGAACGACAACACGGCGCCGGCTCCGCGCGGCAACAGTTCCTTCGCGAGCGCGTGATCGGGATGCGACTCCAGATCGGGATGGCTGACGCTCTGCACTGCCGCATGCGAAGCAAGAAATTCGGCGATTCGATGCGCGTTGGCGACGTGGCGATCCATACGCAGCGACAACGTTTCGAGCCCCTGCAGGATGTGGAACGCTGTGGTCGGCGCCATACAGGCGCCGAAATCGCGAAGGCCCTCTTTGCGGGCGCGCGTGATGAACGCCTGCGGTCCGAACTCTTCGGCGAACACCAGATCGTGAAAACCGGCATACGGTTCGGTGAGTGTTGCGAACTTACCCGAAGCTTCCCAATCGAACGTGCCGCCGTCGACCAGTACACCGCCGATGACGATGCCGTGTCCCGAAAGGAACTTCGTCGCCGAGTGCAGCACCAGGTCGGCGCCGAAATCGAGCGGACGCATCAGATACGGCGTGGTGAACGTCGAGTCGATCAGCAGCGGTAACCCCGCATCGTGCGCCACGCGCGCCACAGCGGGGACGTTCAGCACTTCGAGCCCGGGGTTGCCCAACGTTTCCCCGAACACGAGTCGTGTATTCGGTCGGATCGCCGCGGCGAAGGCAGCCGGATCGCGCGGATTCACGAACGTGGTCGTAATTCCGAAACGCGGCAGCGTGTAAGCGAGCAGATTGTGTGTGCCGCCGTAAATCGATCGCGACGCAACTACGTGGTCGCCGGCGGAACACAGCGTCGCCACGGCCAGATGCATCGCCGCCTGTCCGCTGGCCGTCGCAATGGCGCCCACGCCGCCTTCGAGTGCCGCAACCCGTTCCTCGAGCACCGCGTTGGTCGGATTCGACAGCCGCGAGTACACGTGCCCGGCGCGTTCAATGTTGAACAGGCCCGCGGCAAAGTCGGTATCCGGAAAAACGAACGCAGCCGATTGATAAATCGGCGTCGCTCGCGCGCCGGTGACGGGATCAGGCCGCTGTCCCGCGTGCAGCGACAACGTGTCGAAGCCGCTCTTGTCTGCCATCGAGGTTCCTCTCTTTCGATACGCTGTCGGTACCGCTGCTATTCCAGGTAACGATCCTGCAACGCGGCGCGGCGCGCCGCATTGATGCCGAGCGCGCGTTCGAGATAGGTGTCGAACGAACCGTGGTTCGCATCCACTTCGTCGAGCGCGGCGTGAATGTACTCGAGCCGCACGCCGGATAGTGCCTTGGCTGCCTCGACGTCGATCTCGCCGTAGTTGTCGCCGTACGCTTCGCGCATGCGCGGCACGATGAATCGCTCGAAGTCCATCGCCTCGTTCGTGAGCAGATAGTCGTCGATCACCACTTCGCGCGGCACGCCGAGCGCAAACAGAATGGCGGCCACGCCGAATCCGGTGCGGTCTTTGCCTGCGGCACAGTGAATCAGAAACCCGCGCTCACCGGCTGACCAGAGCGCGTCGAAGACCCGCGCGTACTCCACGGTGTGCACGCGTGCGAGCTCGCGGTTGATCTCCATCATGTAGTGGATGCGCCCGGCAAGATCCAGGCCGTCGAGCTGCATCTTTTCGCGCAGCTTCACACCGTGATCGGGATCGATGGAGACGTGCACCTGCAGCGGATCGTGATTCGGAAACGGCGTCGGCTCGAGGTTGCGTTCTTCGTCGCGGCGCAAGTCGCAGATCAGGCCGATACCGAGATCGCGCAGTGCGCTCTGCCCGTCCGGCGTTAGCTCGGCGAGCATGCCCGATCTGAACAACACGCCCCTTCGAACGCGACGGCCGTCGGCGGTTTCGTAACCGCCGAAGTCGCGCAGGTTGATAGCGCCCGGAATTTCGATGATTCGTTTCATGGTCACTCGTTGATGGCGCTGATCTGCTCGTTCAGCGTCCAGTAGTCGTACAGCACGCCGATCAGCAGAAAACCGCCGGTCAGCAAATAGAGGATGCCAGTCAGCCATTTGCGCATGTACATGCGATGAAGGCCGAACACGCCGAAGAACGTGAGCAGAATCCACGCCACGGTGTAGCTGACGTTGCCGGAAAAGAAACGCCGGTCGGATTCGTCGTCCATGCCCGGAATCAGAAACAGATCGATGATCCAGCCGACGAACAGCAAGCCGAGCGTGAAGAAATACAGCGTGCCGCTGATCGGCCGTCCATAGTAGAAGCGATGCGCGCCCATGAAGCCGAAGATCCACAGCACGTAGCCGACGGTTTTCGAATGCGTATCGGCGCCGATCATCTGCGGATTTCGTAGTAGCTGTTGAACGGATTGTCGTAGTCGAGCTGGCGAAAGCGCGTGAAGCCCGCTGCACGGGTCATCTCGCGCGCGGTCGGTTCGTTGAACCCGAGCGTTCCCAGGCCGGCGCCGTCTGCTTTCGAAAGTCCGGACGCCATACATACCATGATCGAGAAGCCGTACAGCATTGCGGCGTACTTGTTCTCGCGCAGGTTCTCGTCGAACGACGGCAGACTCTTGATGTCTTCACACAACCAGACTCCATCGGGCGTAAGCGCGTTGCGAATCGCCTCGATCAGGCGCTGCGGATATGGCACGTCGTGAATGACGTCGAACGTGGTGATCAGGTCGAATGCCGGGCGATCCGGCATCGGACTTACGTCGGGATCGACGAACTCGACGTTCCGCACGCCTGACGATTTCGCGTTGGCGCGCGCGCGTTCGAGTGCGTGCGCGGAGTTGTCGTAACCGACGAAGGTCGAACGCGGGAACGCTTGCGCCATCGCGATCGTTGCAAGTGCACCGCCGCAGCCGACGTCGGCCGCTCGTATGCCGGCCTCGAGTCGTTCGACCACTCCGTCGAGCAGCGGCAATATGTTCGGCACGAGCTGAAATTTCTTGCCGTGCGACGAAAGGCGCTCGATGCCGCACGCACAGCCGGCGCCGTGATCGTCGTAGCTGCGCCCGACGCCCGTGCGGAAGCTCTCGACGAGCCCGGGCAGCGACGGCATCGTCGCCACTACACCGTCGAAACCGCCGGCCAGATACGTGGGCTGGGTGTCGTCGAGCAACACCGCGATCGCCTCGGGCGACAGCCAGAAGCGGTCCGTCTCCACGTCGTATTCCACCTGCTCCACGCAAGCCTGATGTCGCAACCATTCGCGGATCCAGCGTTCGTTCAGGCCCGTGTGGTGCGCGAGTTCTTCGCTGCTTGCGATGCGCAGCTCGCGCAGCGCGTGATAGAGCCCGAGCCGATCGCCGAGCGAACTGATCGCACAGTTGTAGCCGGCGGTGACCGAACTGCCGACGCGTTTGACGTAAGCCCGCAACTTGTCGCGATCGATCTCGGTACGCGGCGTCATTTGGTTACTCCGGTTGGAAGCGAGGACTGATTCTAGTGGCCGGTAACCGCCACGGGCCACTAGCAGGCTGTTGAAAAACAGCCTGCTAGTCCGGTGGAGGGATCCACCGGCATTTTTCGAACACGCAAGTCCGTGCGACGGCCGGTTGAAAAATGGGAGGGCTCGTAGGCCATGGATGGTCGAGAGCCCGAAAAACTCCGCGCCTGCGGAGTTTTTCAACAACCTGCTAGTCGTAGCCGATCATGATCAGGCGATTCGGCAACTCGTTCGGATTGTCGCCGGTCTTCGGCACCGCTTCGCTCAGTATGTCGCCGCACTCGCCGATGGCTTCGACGAAACCCGACGCGACGCGTTTGCGCTGCACGCTCGCAATGAAACGGTCGACGATAGCCTGCCAGCGCGAGTCGTCGACGTGTGCGCTCACGCCGCGATCGGCCAGAATCTCAACGTAACGTTCGGCTTCCGAAACGAAGATCAGTACACCGGTTTCGCCTTTCGTGTGGTGCAGGCCGTGCTCGAGGAATTGCCGCCGCGCCATGCTCGACGCGTGCCAGTGTCCCAGATGGCGCGGGATCAGCCGCCGCGCAACTCCGGGAATTCGAAACAGCAGCACGAGCCCACAGAAGAACGCGAGCTGGATCGACAGCACGATCACGACGCTCGGCTGCACGAATACGAGCGGCGCCGACATGAGCAGCGCAAGCGCGGCCGCCCACGCGATCGAGTGATGACGGTAGTCGTCGCTGCGTGCGGCGACCACCGCTACCAATTCCGCGTTGGTGCGCTGCTCCACCTCCGCGATGGCGTCGGCGATCTGATTGCGTTCCTGTTCGCCGAAGAGTCCCATCACCAGTTTCCCGACGCACCGCCGCCGCCGAAACTCCCGCCGCCACCACTGAATCCGCCGCCACCACCGCCGCCGAAGCCGCCGCCGCCGAATCCGCCGGAGCGGCCCCCGCGACCGCGCGACATGCCGTTCA
>JBGSNQ010000202.1:0-12638 GCA_041739525.1 Pseudomonadales bacterium
TCGCCATTCACCCGAGTCACGCGCGCATTGCACTGGGCGATCGCGTGGCCGTGCTCGGCGGCGGCACCATAGGACTTCTGTCGGTGCTCGCGGCGCGCGAGTCGGGCGCGAGCGAGGTGTTCGTTACCGCGCGCTATCCGCATCAGCGCGCGCTGGCCGAATCGCTCGGCGCAACGCGCGTGTTCGGCACGATCGAAGAGATGATCGAAGGTGTCGGGCCCGAATCGATGGACGTGGTGATCGAAACGGTCGGCGGCAGATCCGACGCGCTGACGGAAGCGGTGAGTGTGGTCGCGCGCGGCGGCACGATCGCGATGTTGGGCGTGTTCGAAGGTTCGCCGCGAATACCCGGACTGCCGTTTGCAGACCGCGAACTCACGCTGGTCGGCTCGTATTGCTACGCGCGCGATTCGCGCATTGGTGACTTCGCGTATGGAGCGACGTTGTTGGCGAAGTACCGCGCGCAACTACCGGAGCTGGTGACGCATCGGTTCAAGCTCGACGAAGTGGCGCGTGCGTTCGCAGCGGCCGGCGACAAGAAATCCGGTTCGATCAAGGTTCAGATCGAACCGTAGAGTGGGATGGAGCTTCGAGTAACGGCGGACGTGGGGGCGTGTCGGTGAGGACTCGCTCGAGCCGTCCGTGGTCGCTCAGTCGCGGCCATCCTTGGCCGCTCATGGTCCTCACCGACACGCCCCCACGTCCGCTAGGTCGAACTCCATCGCCGGGTTCTGGGGAATCACCAACGCGCTAAAGCGCGTTGGTGCCTGAACGCGCTTGCGCGCGTTCATAAGAAAGAAGAGTTGGCTTCAGCCTTCTACCACATACCGGCCGGGTGCCGGATAGAGCGAGGGGTGTTTGTTCGAGCCGAGGAGGCTGGGTGCCTGAACTCGATCGCCCGAGTGGGCTGCCAGCCATTTGAACCAATGGTCGCGCCAGTCGCCTTTGGTTTCGCTCGCTTGTGCGAGCCAGTCGTCGGGGTTCGGGGGTAGTTCGTTCGCCATCCAGTAGCGCAGGTGTTTGTTGTCGCCGCGAGCGCTGATCGTTTGGGTGTGGTTCTGGTTGGTCAGTACGAACTGAATGTCGCCACCGAATAACTGTGTCGAGCGGTATGCACCTTTCCACGGTGTGATGTGGTCGGTGCTGCCGGCCATCAGGTACACGTCGCATTTGACGTTCTTCAGGTTGATGCGATTTCCGAGCGCGCGTTGCTCCCCCTTCGCAAGCTTGTTGGCGTACGAGAGGTCGAGGATGTCGGCGTATAGGCCCGCGGGCAGGCGTGTGTAGTCCATCGACCAGAACAGCAGCGGGTGCGATGGCGGGTCTTCTCCGAGCAGATAGTTGCTGCGGAAGAAGCTCATCACGTTCTCTTCGGGCCGCAGCCACGCGAACATTTCGAACACGTTTTTCTCATCGAAGATGCCTTCGGTGTTCACACGCGCCTTCTGCAACGTTACGGACCGCTCGCTGACGAACAGACCGAAGTCGGAATCGAGCGGACGGTTGTCGAGAATGTTGATGAACAATGCGATCGATGAGAGCCAGTCGTCGCCGCGAGCCGCGAGCACTGCCGCGGCGACGGCAGTGGTGAGTCCGCCCGCGCATACGCCGATCAGGTTCACTTTCGGCTGACCGCTGATTTCGCGCGCCACCGATACCGCCTGGATGACTCCCTCGGCGTACGTATCGAGACCCCAGCTGCGTTGCTTCTCGGTCGGATTGCGCCAGCTGACGGCGAACACCTGGATGCCGGCATCGAGCAACTTCTGGAACAGACTGCGATCGGGTGTGAGATCGCCGAGATAGAAACGGTTCACCTGGCTGAATACGTACACCAGTGGAACTGCGTGTACGTCCGGCGTCTTCGGCGTGTACTGAATCACCTCGAGCAGTTCGTTGCAGAAGACTACTGAGCCTGAACTCGCGCAAACGTTCACGCCTACCTTGAACGCGTTGCGGTCGGCCACCGCGGGATAGCCGTGGTTGTTGCGCAGATCGTCGATGTAGTTGGCGAGCCCCTTGCGCAGACTTTCGCCGCGCGTTTCCCACGCCTTGCGCAGCGCTTCGGGGTTTCCGGGCAGCGTGTTCATCGGCGCGGCGAGGTCTTTCATGATGTCGAGCATGAAGCGCGCCCGTTCGCGTTCGAGGTCGTCGAAGTTCGAACGCTTGAGCCACTCGTCGATCGAACGGCCCCACGCAAGGTAGCCCTGGCCCATGCGGCGGAAGATGGGGTTGTCGCGCCATGAGTCGTCTTTGAAACGCGCGTCTTTCGGCGCCGGTTCGATCTGACTGCTGCCGAACGTAATGCCGATCAGGTCGCGCAGTAGTTCGCCTGCAGTTTCGACGACTGCGCGCGGCTGTTGCGATGCGCGATCGACGACGAGCTGCAGCGATTCGAGCATCGCGCGCCGGTCGAGCGCGAGTGCCGAGGTGAGCGCGATGCCTTCGCGCGCTTCGCCAATTCCCTGTGCGTCATCGGGACGAATATCGGAAGGACTCGCCATTGCTAGCTCCGCTTCGACAGGTCGGTTGAGTCTGCCCAAGCGTAATGGCTCGGGCAATCGAACGGATCAGGCCGGTTTTTTCCGTGGTTGATGCAACCGTTCAGCGACGATGCGGAACACCTGCGCGTTCACGCCGAAGCCGACGTGTGAGCTCTGCACCTCGATGTGTTCGACGTCGGGATTCGTATCGTCGATGGAGGCGGGCCACGACACCACGCCGTCGGTTTTGCTGTATAGCGCAGTTACGGGCACGCGGATCGGCGTGCGCTCGCGGCGTTTGATCAACTCCTGCATCTGCGCTTCTGTCAGGCCGGTGCTCGCCTGCATCAGGCGGCCGATGCTGGTTGCGCCGGGGCCGCCTTTCACGGGCGAGCCGAGTGTGATGACGTGCCGCACGAGATCGGGGCGGGCGCGCGCAACTTCGCGAGCCATCGTTCCGCCGCGACTCCAGCCGACCAGATTGACGCGCTGGCCGTGTCCTTTGTTCAGCGTCACGGCGCGTTCGATGAGTCGGTCGATCAACGGCTGCCCGGGTCCGGTGTTGCGGCCGAGTCCCCAACCGGTCACCGAATAGCCGACGTCTTCGAGGAAGCGGCGCAGCACCCACGTCGAGGTATCGTTGGCCATGAAGCCGGGTAACACGATCACCGGACGGTCTTCGCCGCGCGGCGCGCTCATTCGTAGCAGCGGCAGCATCAGCATCAGTGCCGCGAACTCCGCGCCTGCCCGCGCCTCCAGGAATTGGTACAGCATCGGCGGTGGCGCAATCGAATGTCGTTCGGTGCTCATGCGATCGACGATACCCAAACGAGTGACGCTTGTCCTCGAACGCGATCCTTGTTCCGAAATGCACGGCTTGTCCCGAAATGAGATTGTCAGGCGATGCGGGGATTCGCGGGTGACATTCGCGCCGAAAGGCCGATACTGCGCACCGGTTCGATGGGAAGGGTCGAATCGGGGCCGGAGGAGACGCAGCAATGGGGCGAACTGAACCGGACTTCAGAACATGAAAGACGACTCGAAGGATCTTGGGCCGCTCACGCTGATGTGGACGCTGGTCGGCGCACTGAACGACGCGATGAACCTGCGCAATCTGCGCGAAGAACTGTATGGCGAGGCGGTGCGGCAGTTACCGCCGCGCGTTGCCGATGTCGAGGTGCCCACGTCCATACAGCAATTCGATCTGCCGCCGGACCGGTCTTCGTGCGTGGAGAGACTCCGCTCCGACTTCGGTTAAGCTACCCAGCGGTTCGCGAATGGCCGAAGGGGAAATCGATGGGCGACTATCGTGCGAGCGGCATCGATGACGAAGCGGCGCTTCAACGCGCGCGCGAACGCGCCGAAACGATGTCGCTCGACGACTTCGACGTCAGCAACGTTCATCTGTTCGAAAACGACACGCATTGGCCGTATTTCGAACGGCTGCGCCGTGAGGCGCCGGTGCATTATTGCCGGGACAGTCATCACGGCCCGTATTGGTCGCTGACGCGTTTCGACGACATCAAGCGCGTCGACGCCGATCACGAGCTGTTTTCATCCGATACCAACATCACGCTGTTCGATCAGGCTGACGACTTCGTAATGCCGATGTTCATCGCGATGGACCCGCCGAAGCACCACGTACAACGCAAAGCCGTCGCGCCGACGGTGGCGCCGCGCAACCTCGCCGCGCTCGAAGGCGCGATACGCGCACGCGTGCAGACCATTCTCGATTCGTTGCCGGTGGGCGAGCCGTTCAACTGGGTTGATCACGTATCCATCGAACTGACCACGCAGATGCTTGCAACGCTGCTCGACTTTCCGTTCGACGAGCGCCGCAAGCTGACGCATTGGTCCGACGTGATGTCGGGCGGCACGATCAGCGGCGTAACGCGTTCGCGCGAGCATCGTCAAGCCGAGTTGCTCGCCTGTCTGCAACGCTTCACCGACCTGTGGCACGAGAAGGCGGAGCAACCGCCTGCCAACGATCTGATCTCGATGTTCGTGCACGGTGAATCGACGCGCGACATGATCGACCGGCCGATGGAATATCTCGGCAACGTCATGCTGCTGATCGTCGGCGGCAACGATACGACGCGCAATTCGATCTCGGGCGGCGTGCTCGGGCTGAACCGGTTCCCCGAGCAATATCAGAAGCTGCGCGAGAATCCGTCGCTGATCCCGAACTTCGTGGCCGAGACGATTCGCTGGCAAACGCCGCTGGCGCACATGCGGCGCACGACGGTGAAAGACACCGAAATTCACGGCCACCGGATTCGCAAAGGGGAGAGGGTGGTGATGTGGTACATCTCGGGCAATCGCGACGCTGCCGTGTTCGACGACGCCGATCGCCTGGTGGTCGATCGACCGAACGCGCGTTCACACGTCTCGTTCGGTTACGGAATCCACCGCTGCATGGGCAACCGCGTGGCCGAGATGCAATTGCGCGTGCTTTGGGAAGAGCTGCTGTCGCGGTTCGGCCTGATCGAGGTGGTCGGCGAGCCGGTACGCGTGCGCTCGAATCTGATTCGCGGTTATCAGTCACTACCGGTTGTGCTGCACGCTCACTGAGATCCGACGAATGAACTGCGGCAATCCTGCGACCAACTACCCAGCGACGAACTACCCAGCGACGAACTACCCAGCGAGGAACTATCCAGTGAGGAACAGCGGATGAGCGCGGCGCGCGAGGTACCGATCGAACGAGTGCTGGTGGCGAGCGATACGCAGGAAGCGCTGCTGCGCGGCATGGAACGCGCGGCACGCATCCAGCAGATGACGGGCGCGTCAGTGACGGCGGTGCTCGTCCTGTACGATCCGGTTACCGAAATTCTGATCGAACGCTACAGCGCGGACGTGTCGCAACGCGTGATCGACGATCTCGTGCGCCACGAACGCGAAGAGCTCGAGGCGGCGATCGCGCCGCTGCGTGCCTCGATGACGCAACTCGACGTCGAAGTCGTGTTTGCGCGTCAGGCTGCTTCTGCGTTCTGCGCAGCGGCTCGCGATCACCACGCGAGTCTCATCGTGAAACCACTTGCCGCTTCCGCACATCTGGCCGATTTTCTGCACGCGCCGGTGGATTGGCAGTTGATGCGCGAGGCGCCGTGTCCGGTGTTGTTCACGCGCGCGCAGCCGTGGCCCACGCCCGCGCGCGTACTCGCTACCATCGACGTGAGCGACGCGGCACACGACCAGTTGAACCTGGACATTCTGCGGATGGGCGCCGAAGTTGCGGCAACCGTGGGCGCGGAGTTTCACGTCGCCACCGTCATACCGGCGCTTGCGCCGTACGTGCGGGTCTACGAGGTAGTGCCGGACTACTCGTCGACGCAAGCGCAGTTGCGTGCGACGCGCCGGGCTGCGCTCGAGGCGCTGTTGAAGGCGGGTGGTGCGGAAGCGACGGCACTCCACGTGGTCGACGGCCGCCCTGCAGACGTCATCCGTGCGCTCGCCGCCGAGTTGTCGGTCGGGTTGACGGTGGTGGGCACCGCCGCGCGGACCGGTCTCAAGAAGCTGCTGATCGGCAACACGGCCGAATCGATCATCAGGGATTTATCGACAGACCTGTTGACGATTCGCGCTCGGAAGCCGAGCAAGGCAAAGCGCAAATAAGTTCGCTGAGCGAGATTGCCGCGGAATGTGGCTTCAGTCTCGTTTCGTCTATCAACTTTGCATTGCAAAGTACTTTCCCGTGAACTAGATTGCCGATCAGTCCGACATGGCACGCGTCGATGCCCAACTTCAAAGAAGGTTCCAGGAAAAACGCCAAAGAACCGCTGCACACGCACGATCACGCCTTGTCGCAGTTGCAGTACATCCGCAGCACGATGGATGGCGTCACGCGTTTCAGCGCGGTTCCCGGTGCGGGAATCGCGATTATCGGAGTGACCGCGCTGCTGGCAGCGGCGCTCGCGCAGATGCAATCCACACGGGATGCCATGTTGCTGGTGTGGGTCGGCGAGGCGGTGATCGCCGGCTGCATCGGCCTCGCTGCAATGGTCGTGAAGTCGCGCCGGGCCGGGGTAGATCTCGCGCGCGGCGCGGCCCGCAAGTTCGTGCTGGCGCTGATGCCGTCTGCGCTATGCGCCGCAGCAGTGTCGTTGGCGCTGGCAGTGCATGAGCAAACTCTGCTGATTCCAGCGGTCTGGTTGACCGGCTATGGCTCAGCGGTCATTGCGGCAGGCACGCATTCGGTGCCGACGATTCCCATCATGGGCGCCGGCTTCGTCGTCGCGGGGCTCGCTGCTCTGTTCGTGATTCCCGAACACCAGAACGCGCTGCTCGCGCTCGCGTTCGGTGGCCTACACATCGCCTTCGGCGTTCACATCGCTCGACATCATGGCGGGTAAACCGAGAGAACCGTCGGTGTCTGGCGCGAAGCGGCGTGCGCGAGGCAATGCCAAAGCGAAGAAACCGGAGTTCAAGGCGGTGATCGGACACTTACGCGATGAAGGCGGTGCCGAGGTGTTCCGCCTCGTGAACGAGAGGGTGCGCCTCGGCATCCTGAGCGCGCTTGCCGTAACGGAGTTCCTCAGCTTCGCCGACCTCAAGCAAACGCTCGGCGTTACGGACGGAAATCTGAGCATTCACGCGCGAAAGCTCGAAGAGGCGGAGTTCATTTCCTGCGAGAAGACGTTCCAGGATCGACGTCCGCTGACCCAATACACGCTCACGCCGAAAGGACGCGCGGCGTTCGAACGTTATCTCGGCCATATGGAGGCATTGATCAAAGCGATGCGCAAACCGACATGAGCGCGCCACGTCATCTGGGAATCATCATGGACGGCAACCGGCGCTGGGCCTCGCGGCGCGGCTTACCTGCGTCGTTGGGACATCGCGCTGGCGTAACCGCTGCGCGCAAGATCGTCGAGTCGCTGCGGCGGCGGGGAATTCCGTTCGTCACGCTGTATGCATTCTCCTCCGACAACTGGCGCAGGTCGTCCGACGAAGTCGGCGCGATTTTTGGTGTGCTCGACGGTTATCTGAGCGACGAAATCGATCTGTTGGTGGAGCAGCGCGTTCGCGTGCAGGTAATCGGCAGGCGCGATCGGCTGCCTGCGCGAACGAGGCGACTGGTGGAACTCGCCGAAACACGCACGGCGGCGGGCGACGCAATGCTGCTTCGGTTGGCGGTGGACTATTCGTCGCGCGATGCGATCGTTGCGGCGGCGCAGATCTACGCCGACCAGCCCGATAGGGACACGCCGCTCGACCGCGACGCGTTCACCCGCCTGCTGAGCGAAGCCACACGCTCGCAACACGCGCCCGACATCGATCTGATGATCCGCACCAGCGGCGAACAACGTTTGTCCGATTTCTGCCTTTGGGAATGCGCCTATGCGGAACTGTATTTCTGCGACGCGCTCTGGCCCGACTTCAACGACGTCGCGTTGACGCTTGCGCTCGATGCGTATGCCGCGCGGCAGCGACGCTTCGGTGGCGCCTTCGAGGTGGAACGCAGATTCGGAGAAACGGGATGAGCCGGAAAAGTTTCGGCATCGAAACCGATTCGTTGACGTTTCGCGGGTTGAGCGTGGCGGTGCTCGCCCTGTTGATGCTGATCCCGATCAACATGGTGCGCGGCGTCATCGACGAACGTCATGGGTTGTATCAAGACGTCGTCCGGCAGGTCGGCATCGAGTGGGGCGGCGAACAGATGGTGATCGGCCCGGTGTTGCTGATTCCGATCACCGAGCGTTGGTCGACGATTGAAACGGTTCAGTCCGATGCCGGCGAAGCGAAGCAGATCCGCCGCGAACAAACGCGCGATGACGTCGTCGCGGTGTTGCCCGAAACGCTCGCCATCGACGCTGCGCTCGACGCCGAACGGCGCCAGCGCGGCATTTACGAAGCGATGGTGTACACGTCGCAGGTCGCCTTGAAAGGACGTTTCGCGCCGCCTGATTTCGCAGCGCCTCCGGGCCGGGCGATCGACGTGCGCTGGGAGGACGCAACGCTTGCAGTCGGTGTCTCGGCACCCGTCGGTATCCACGATCTGGACACGCCGCTGATTACCGGCGGCGCGCGAAGTGCGGAGCCCGGCTCGCAACTCACCGCGCTGCCGCAAGGCATGCATTGGCGTTTGCGCGACGCCAAGGCGCTGGCAAACAACGGCGAGTTCAGCATCGACGTCTCGCTGCGCGGCAGCGCACAGCTTGCATTTGCACCCATCGGCGCAACTACGCAAGCCCACATTGCGTCGAAGTGGCCGCATCCCGGCTTCATCGGAGTAATGCCGAGACAGCGCGCGATCGGCGCGTCCGGATTCAGCGCCGATTGGTCGGTTTCGAGCTTGTCGCGCAACTACCCGCAGATGTTCTCGCAATCGAGCGCACCGCAGTCGCTGAATGAGGTGAGCCTGGGCGTGCGTCTGGTACAGCCGGTGTTCCTCTACAGCCTCAACGACCGCGCGGTGAAATATGCGGTGCTGTTCATCACGCTGACGTTCGTGACGCTGCTGGTGTTCGAATTGGTCACCGAAGCGCGCGTGCACTACGTGCAGTACGCGCTGATCGGCGCAGCACTGACCATGTTCTACCTATTGTTGCTTGCGTTCTCCGAGCACATCGGCTTCGGCGCGGCGTACGCAATCGCGGCGTCGACCGTCGTTCTGATGATCACGACCTACACCGCGGCAGCGTTGGGTCGTTGGCGGAGGGCGGCTGTGATCGGCGCAATGCAAACGGTGACGTATGCCGTTCTGTACGTAATTCTTCAGCTCGAAGACTATGCGCTGATCACCGGCACCATGGCGTTGCTGGTTGCGTTGGGTACCCTGATGTACTTCACGAGGATGCTGTCGCGAGGACAGCAGGGCCGGCCGTTGGCGGCCGCATCAGCCGCCGGCTAGCGGCAGCGTCGTGTCGAGCGTGGCGCGAAATCCGGTCGCCGCGCTGAACGACGGCGGATCCAGCGCTTCGAACAAGCCGCCGGTCCGCTTGCCGCCATTCGACGTACCGGCTGCGTATTGCGCGATCAACGACGTCAACGTGCATTCCGGCGCGCTCAGCAGCTGGTCGGACACCACCACGTAGAGAGCGGTGAAAGCGTTCTGGCTCGCGGCTGCTGCCGGCACGCGCGCACCGTACACCGACACGATGTCGTCGATCGTCACCTGCCGCGTCGACGACTCGGGAACGAGGCTGTCGAACTGCACGTTCACCGAGGCATCGGTTACGAAGCGAAGCGGTTGCACTTCGTCCTGCCGGGCGAGCCCCATCAAGTACAACTCGAGATTCGAAAACGGGTTCGCAATGAAATTCTCGGAGTCTTCGGCGTTCGTCACCCGATAGCCGCCGGCTTCTGCCAGCAAGTACGGTCCGTTGCCCATCTGACCGACGTGGTTCGACGCTCCCCAGTGAAACCCTGTCGGCAGCGACAGGTTCAACGCAGGACGATTGAGGTATGCGCCCCAGCGGTGCCCGATCTCGTGGTTGATCTCGAGGCCGAGCATGTGGCTGTTCTGGAACACCAGCTGCTGCAGCCGTCCGGCGCTGCCGTAGTCCGCCGAGTTGTCGAAGCTCGGCACGTTGATGCCGGCGACGTCGTTCTTCACTCCAACCGATCGGGGTACGCCGTCGCCGGTGGTGCGCGTGTGAAACAGTACCGCAAAATCGAATGCGTCTGCGCCGAGCGCCGAGTAGGCACGCTGCAGCGTCGTTTGCATGTCCGCTTCGCTGAAGTTCGGATCGACGATGTTCAGCATCGTGTCGGTTGTCTGCGTCGTGGCATCGAGCGTATGAACCGGAAACGCACCGTCCGCCGTGCGGCTCAGCACCGCTACGTCGACGCGCGTGTCGATGGAGTTCGATGGCGACAGCGGCTTCGTACCGTCGGTGGCCGCGATGGAGATGGAAACTGCATCGACCTGGTTGTCGTAGAGACGCAGGTGATCCGGCTCCGCGAGTCCGAGCGAGAACGTGAGCGTCCATACGCCGTCGCGCGCGATCTGGTCACCGTGTGTTCCGTCGTCGTACATCGCCTTTACGATTTGTTCCCCACCGCCGCCGACCAGGCCGTCGAAATAGGACAGACGCAGCGCCGCGTTGCCGGTGGTGGTGGAGCGCGCCTTTACGGTAATGGTTCTTGTCGACAGTTCGTCGGCCCACAGCGCGTACGGGCTCACCTGCACATCCTGCAACGTGAACGATGCAACGACGCCCGGCGCAGTGTTGCTGCCGACTGGCGTCTCGGTCGTGCTGCCGCCACCCGCGCCACCGCCGCACGCGGCGAGCAATACCGTGAGTAGTAGTGAGAGATGACGGCAGCGGAACACGGGTGACCTGCGATATTCGAACGTCGCGGCATGCTAGGGGGCATGCGGTCGGGTGGTGTTTTGGGGTTGTGGGCACTGTGCGAGACCTTTCCCGCATCGCCAGCGAGCAGAATGTGAAGTGGTTCGCAAATGGCTGCCGGTCCCGTAATGTGTTGCTTCGACCAAGAACGGGAGAGGACACATGGCACTGCTCGAAGACAAAGTTGCGATCGTCACTGGCGGCGGTTTCGGTATCGGCCGCGCGCACGCGCTGTTGCTCGCCGAACACGGCGCGCGCGTGCTCGTTAACGACACCGGTGGTGCGTTGAACGGCACCGGTTCGAGCAACGCGGCGCAGGTAGTGGCGGACAAAATCCGCAAAGCGGGCGGCGAAGCGGTTGCAGATACGCATTCGGTAGCGAGCTTCGAAGGGGCCGACGCAATCGTCAAAGCAGCGGTCGAGCAATTCGGCGGCGTCGACATTCTGGTGAACAACGCCGGCATTCTGCGCGACCGCACGTTGCTGAAGATGGCGCCCGAAGAATGGCAGGCGGTGATCGACGTGCACCTCACAGGCACGTTTGCGTGTCTGCAGGCCGGTGCGCGCCAGATGGTGGCGCAGGGTCGCGGGGGCCGGATCATCAACACCAGTTCGTCGTCGGGTCTGCTCGGCAATTTCGGTCAGGCGAACTACGGTGCCGCAAAAGCCGGCATCCACATGCTGACCCGCATCGCGTCGATGGAACTCGTGAGCAAGGGCATCACCGTGAATGCGATTGCTCCGAACGCATACACGCGCATGACGAAAGATCTGCCGGGTATGGCGAGCTACACCGAAGAAGAGATGGGACCGCAGTTCATGGCACCGGTTGTCGTATATCTGGCGTCCGATCAGGCCGCCAACGTCACCGGCCAGACGTTCGGCGTGAACCAGAACCAGTTGTTCGTATACAAGATGCTGGTGAGCGAGGGCGTCAACAAACGTGGACTCGACCCGTGGGAGCCCGAGCAGATCGGCGCAGTGATCCAGCGCGCGATCACCTGGTAGTGCATCAGTCGTCGGCTGCCGGTTTGCCGCGCAGTCGCTTGAGCGAACCGCGTTGGCCCTTCGTGTCGCGGCGTCGCTTCTTCGAGGCGAGCGTCGGGCGCGTGGCAACACGACGTTTCGGCTGACGTTCGGCGCGCTCTACCAGTTCCGCAAGGCGAGCGAGCGCGTCTTCGCGGTTGGCTTTCTGCGTGCGAAAGCTCTGCGCAAAGATGATCACTTCGCCGCCGAGCGTCAGCTTGCTGCCAACGATTCGCTCGAGGCGCGCACGTACGGCCGGCGGCAGACCGGCCGCGTCCAGGTCGAGCCGCAGTTCCACGGCCGTGGAAACCTTGTTCACGTTCTGTCCACCGGGCCCGGTGCTGCGCACGAACGAAACGCTGATTGCACTGGCAGGCACTTGGGTGGCCGGGGTGAGGCGGATGGTTGCCATCGGTTACCTCACGGAGTCTCGATGAGTGCCGCGATCTCGTCGATCAGCCGTTGGCGTTGATTGCGATCGATCGCGCCGTCGTTGCGCAGCGCGCGGAAGATGCCATCGAGCTTACGCCTTCGTGTTGCGTCGATGGCATCCGACTGGTGTTCGTCGCGTTCGGCGTCGATGACCAGTGCCTCGCGCCGCGCGTGGTTGCGTTCGGATACCAGCCTCGCGTGCAACAGCGCGCGGCCGAGCATCACCCACGGGAAATTCGGATCGGTGATTGGCCCGATGCGCAACTCGTAACCGCCGAGCGGCTGGCCGAGTACTTCGACCTTGGCAAGCCGGTCGGAGCCCACCAACGCGCCGGTGGCGCCGATCAAGGCGCCGATGCCGGCGCCGAGAAACAGCGACGCGCCGCCGAGCATTGCATCG
>JBGSNQ010000047.1:0-20739 GCA_041739525.1 Pseudomonadales bacterium
GCGCGCCGTACTGCAGCGCGATGCCCGATCGTTCTGCGGCAGCGGTGAGCGAGTCGATCAGACCGGGGCCGCCGCCCCATGCTTCGATTGTCAGGCCCCCCCAGAAACGAACGCGGCCATCGACGTTGAACGACTGGCGCCCGTAGAGCGGCAGGAAACGCACACCGTGTGACTGCATCCAGCGTAGGGTTGGGAAGCTGTCGGCGATGAGCCGCTCCGCCAGCACCGGATCGCAGCGGTATTGCGTGACGCGGCCAAGGTCGTCGAAGAAGCTCTCCGGCGAATAGCTGGAGAAATCGGTACGTTCGATTTCGGCGGGCGTCAGGTCGGGCATCAGGCGGAGGAGATCGTCGACACCGCTATAGACCGCGCGCATCGCACCGGCGGTGAAGCGCGTGTTGCCGCCTCGCAGATCGAACGGTGCGCGTTCCAACAACGTCACTTGGGCGCCATGCTCACGGGCACTCAACGCGGCACACAACGCAGCGTTGCCGCCACCGACCACCACGACGCGTCGCGCCATGCCGCACCCGTACTTTACGATGGAGGCGGACTAGAACATGCGTGTACTGAGGCGTCAACGGATCGTTCGCAGTACGCTAGCAGCATCGAGAAGCAGGGGAACGAAATGCAGGGGAACAACATGGAACGGTTCGTGGGGAAGAGGGTCGTTGTGACCGGTGCCGGTTCCGGATTCGGCGAGGCGATCGCCAAACGCTTTGCGCGCGAAGGCGCGGCCGTGATCGTCGCCGACATCGATGCGGCACGCGCCGACAAGGTGGTCGGTGAAATCGTTGCCGAGGGTGGCACGGCACGCGCTGTACGTACCGATGTCTCCAGTGCCGATGCTGTACGCGGCATGATCGAGTCGGCCGTTTCCGCGTTTGGCGGGCTCGACGTGCTGGTCAACAACGCCGGATTCACGCATCGCTCCGGACCTGCGTGGGAACTCGACGAGGCCGACTACGATCGTGTGTTTGCGACCAACACAAAGGGCGTGTGGCTCGGCGTGAAGTACGCCGTGCCCCTGATGCGTGCGAAGGGTGGCGTGATCGTGAACACGGCATCGATCGGAGCAGTTGCACCGCGGCCGGGTGTAACCGTCTACAACGCGACGAAGGGCGCGGTGGTGACGATGACGCGTGGACTCGCGGTGGAGTTGGCGCGATTCAACATTCGGGTGAACGCGGTGAATCCGGTGGCAGCCGACACGCCGTTCATGCGCGGTGCGCTGGGTGGCGAAGCGCTGCCCGAGGCGAATCGCGCGGCGTTGATCTCGGGTATCCCGCTGCGCCGACTCACGGAACCTTCGGATGTGGCTGCGGCAGTAACGTTCCTCGCTTCGGACGACGCGGCATTTCTAACGGGCGTGTGTTTGCCGGTAGACGGTGGACGCAGCATCAGTTGAGCTGCAGCGGTGCGTGTCGCCTGCTAAGCGCGCGCTGCGTGCGCGCGGTCGATGGGGCGCGCCGAATCGATCGCAGCGACTTTCTCGCGTATCAATGGAATGAGCTCGCGACCGTAGTCTTCGGTATCGGCGAACGGATCGAAGCCGCGCAGCAACACGCCGCCGACGCCGAGCTGGTAGTAACGAACCAGCGCATCTGCGACCTGGTCCGGTGTGCCGACCAACGCAGTCGTATTGCCGGAACCTGCCGATGCACCGGCGATCGGCGTCCACAATCGCTCGTCGTGCACGTCGCCGCCTGCCGCCAACCGCACGAGGCGACGCGCCGTTTCAGCCTCCGGTTCAACCGAGCGCTTCGGTGCGCTTTTCGTGACGCTGGCCAGAATCGACTCGGCCTTCTTCCACGCAGCTGATTCGGTTGCAGCGATGATCGGGCGGAACGACACGTTGAAGCGTGGCGTGCGCCCATGCTTCGCAGCCATGCCGCGAATGCGCGCGATGTTCTCGGCGATTGCCGCGCGCGGTTCGCCGAACAGCGCATAAACGTCGCAGCGACGCGCGCCAACGCCGAGTGCCGCATCCGATACGCCGCCGAACCAGAGTGGTACGTGTGGCTGTTGTGTACACCGCACTTCGGAGAATGCCCGCTCGAAGCGATAGTGGATGCCCTCGTGATCGAACGGTTTGTCGCTCGTCCACACGCGCCGAAGTACTTCGAGGTATTCATCGGTGCGGGCATATCGCTCGTCGTGCTCCATCCAGTCGCCGTCGCGGCGCTGATCGGCGTCAACCCCACCGGTGATGATATGCAACCACAAGCGCCCCCCAGTGAGATTGTCAAAGGTGGCTGCTGTGCGTGCCGCGAGCGTAGGCGCTACGAAGCCCGGACGATGCGCGACGAGGAATTTCAATCGTTCGGTGTGGTGTGCGCAGAACTGCGCCACCTGAAACCCTTCTGCCGAGGAGGATGAGTAACCGACCAGTACAGCGTCGTATCCGGACGCCTCATGCGCCTGCGCGAAGGATGCGAGGAATTGCGGATCGATGCCGCCACCGATGACGTGCACCGCGGCTTGCCCCGGCGGCGCCACGCCGATCATTCCGATGATGTTGAGTGGCATGACGGGTGCGCTCAGGCAGGTGTGTAACGCAACAGGACGCGCGACCCGTCGGCCAGACCATTCTTGAATCGAGGTCCCCAGACGAGCCACTCGAGATGGTATTTCTTGCCGAACACGCCCAGCACCTGTTCGTGCGTCGCGGCGTCGTCGATCAGTGCGGTAGTGGCGTTCAGTTCCGGCGCTTTGCGATAAGCCTCGTTCGAATCCTTCCAGGTGCCGAACTCACCGACCCACATGCGCGCGTGATCGAGTCCCAGACCGACGGCGCGTGCGCGCCAGGCCTTCGAACTCGTCACTACGTAAATGGCGCCCTCGTCGTACACGAACCACACTTCGGCGTGGCAGGTGCTCTCGGCGCCGCCTTTCTTCAGCGGCGTGATGTAGATGAGGTCGGAATCGTTCAGCGCCTTCGCGGCGGCGTCTGCAACCGTTGCGGCGGAAAGACGAAAGGGCGCTGCGCAGGTTGCAAGCGTTGCGCCCGAAAGAACCAGAAGGCTTCTTCGACTGATCATGTGAGGCTCACCCCCCTGAAAATGGAATGCAGATGGAGCGGGTCTTTTACCTCAAACCTTCAACGCGCCACAACCGAACCAACGGCACGACGCAAACGCGCGCTTACCAATTGCACGCCGACGGCGGCAACTCCGTGCGCAACTCGTTGCCATTCGCGTCGGTAGAACGGTCGTAGCAGTTGCCGTTCAGGTCGCGCAGCAGGCGTCGACCCTGCTGCGGTGCAACCACTACCTGTTGCGCGGGCACCGCCTGTACTTGCGAGTTGTGATACACGTTCGTCAGCACCGAGCCGAGTACTGCACCGCCGATCAGGTAGGCCGGCCAGTCGGAATTGTTGTTGTTGTTGTTGTGATGGTTGCCGTAGTACGGATAGCCGTAGTAGGCCGGGTAGCCGACCGGACGCGGATAGTAAGCCCGGCCGTAGTAAGGCGCGGGGTAGTGCGGTCGGTAATACGGCCGATAGTACGGCGCTGGATACGACGGGTAGTTGAAGCGCGCCTGGCGGTACGCCTTTTGACTGGGGTAGGCGGACTTCGGCGGAGGGTATACGGGACCATGGCCGCCGCCGGGATAGCCGCCGCCATGGTACGAGCCACCACCGTTGCCGCCGCCGTGATACGAACCACCGCCATTGCCACGATTGTTTCCGCCGCCGTGGTACGAGCCACCGCCATTCCCGCCGTGATTTCCACCACCGTGATACGAGCCACCACCACCGCCGCGGCCGCCGCCATTCGAGCCTGGATCAGCCGACGCCGCCGGGTTGATCGCGACCATGGCGACCGTAAGGGCTGCGAGCATGAACCGTTTCATTTCGTGTACTCCGCTAGTCTCGGAGCAATTCTGGCTGAACGATCCTGAACGCGACATGAATGATGGGGGCGACCGTTCGACAGAAATGGAAGCGGGCGGACGCGGACTACAGGTGCGTGGGGGTCCGGCTTTCGTCGTACATCTTGATCAGAAATTCCCGTAGAGACGCCTCTGCCTCCGCCTTTGGCATCAGCCTGCGTTCCTCCATGACGGCTGCCATGTCGCGCACGCTGCGTCGGCCATCGACCAGGGACATGAGGAACGCGAAGATCTGCGTGGTGGTGGCCTGGACCTTGAACGATTCGATGAGCGGAACCGGTCGATTGGTTTGGATCAGCCAATCGGGGAGGGCGCTCTGACGCGGTGGCGCCGCCACTCGTTTCGTTTTCGTGGCGGACAGCGTCACGGTCTCTTCGTTGCGACCATGCCGGCTTGCAGGTGAACACATGTATGGAATCGATGCTTCGATGACGCTGGGAGCGGCGAATCCCGCCCCCCCGATCAGCGACACGACCTCTTCTAGGCTGAAGCACAACGCCGGGTCGACCTTCCCGAAACGCAGCGAGCCGAAAGTGACCCACTTACCCTCGGGCTTCAGCAGACGATTGACTCGTTGTGCAAGCACACGCAGGTCTTCGTCCACGATGTCGATGAACCATGGCGTCACCACTGCATCGAACGCGTCGGTTGCGAACGGAGCGCGCAACGCATCCGCGAGTACGCAGTGGAATCCATCGCCCACAGGAGCGGGCGCGGCGAGCTGACGCCGAAGGGCAACATCCTCGAGGCGACGCGGCGCCAGCGGAAATTCGTGCAATTCGATCGACGCGCCACTCGCAACCTGCTGGCAGGCGAGCGACAGCAGTGGATTGACGTCGAGCGCCACGGTTACGGCCGGCTTCAAGCGCGTGTGCAGGTCGTAGGCGAGCCGTCCGGCACCGGAGCCCAGCACCAGAACGCGGGCGCCGTTAAGGGGCGGAAGCGAACGCGCGACAAGGTCGAACGACGCCTCGTTCTCCGCAGCACCCCAGCACCAGTCGCGGTGAAGGTTCGCGTAATAGGTTGTCAGACCCTGAGTCGGCGGAATGCGCGTACGCAGCGCCAGATGCGTTTCCAGCGCGGTGCCGATTTCGCCGAGGTTCAGCGGCGCCAGCAGTTTCGCCAACTCGCCGGAATGCGCGCGCTGCGCGCCAACGAAATGCTCCAGGCGCGTGCGCGTCAGCGGATGCAGGTCGGTCGACTTGAGAGAACGAGTGGTGCGTGCCGCATCGGCGTCCCATTGCCGTATCAGCCGGTGGAGGCGCGTACGCCATTCGGCCAGTGCCGCAAGCGGTTCGGCAAACAGCCATGGAATGCCGGCGAGATCCGGAAAGTCGACGCGACAAGGTTCGCAACGCAGCGCAGTGCCCGCGGCACCTGTCGCTCCTGAAGAGACGAGCGCCTTTCCGCAGCGTGGACAAGCCAACAGGTCTACGAAGGTACTTGCGGTGGTCATCCGACAGTCCTGGTCGGTCGAGTATCAGCGCGATACTACAGTTGCGTATCGCGACAAGACATGGCGGTGCTTCCCTGCACCGCCTTCGTTTGTCAGATCGTACCGTTCACGATCGGCTGGAACGCCGTCAGTGAATCGAGCAGCCCTGCCGGCAATCCTGCGCCGGGGAAGAGCGCGGAGAAGTTGCCCTGTTCACCGTGCAGCGCCATGTAGTTGAGGATTGCCGTATACGCCAACAGATTCACGTTGTTGGCGGCGGGTGTCGATGCCGTCTCAACCGATCCGTCAGCGCGCATATAGCCGATCTGCTGGTGACGCGCCTGTTCTGCCGCGGTGCCGCCGATCAGTTGTGCGCGTCCGGTCGGGTTGTAGACGAGGAACCAGGTTGCTGCCGTCTGCTGGTTGTCGCTGGTCCATTCGCCTTTGCCGCGTCCGTCGACGGTAGCGTCGATCGCGCCGTTGCTGGAGAGTGAACCGTCAGAGAAGACGTACATCATCAGAGGCTTGCCGCGAGCTGCAGCGTACTGCAGGCAGGCACCCATGCACACGCCGGCACGGAAGTCCTTCACTTCGCCTTCTGCACGTCGGCCGCCGTGATAGTCGTAGCCGCCCATCTGAATGGTGCCCGCGCCGGCGAAGCCGTTGATCACCATCTTCATGACCGATGCGGTCTTGCGGAACTCTGCGTTCGCGTCGAATTCCGCCTGCGTGAAGATCCCCGTTGCGCCGACGATCTGTGGGTCGGTGGCAGGATTGATCTGCGACGGGTTGCCGAAGTTCTCGGCAACGTCGGCGCTCTTCAGATAACCGCAGCGCACCAGATCCTTCACGACGTCTTCGGGGTGAACCGTCGTGTCGCCGCCCGGCGTGAAGTTCTTGAGCTTCTCGTCGCTGATGCGATAGATCGATTCCATTACGGCAACCGCGTCGGCCTGACTGAGTACGGTCGTTAGATCACCGACATCGACCAGGCCCGTTACGTCGCTCGGCCGGTCGACTTTCGTCGGACGTTTCGTAAGGTCTACGAGCATCATCGGTGCTACCGAGTTTCCGCCCGAGTCGGAGTTCGACGATCCGATCAGCGACAGCAGCGTACCGTCGGCACCCGCCTTCGCGATTCCGTACATGGGATTGTGCGGGTTGTTACCCGTATCGTTTTCGGATCGCGCCGGAATGACCGCGCCGTTGATGAGCGCACGAACAGCCGGATCGGTGACACGCGTCATCATGCCGCGCAGATACGCGCTGTCCGAGTGAAACGCCAGCCCGAACTCGGAGTTGACGTGATTGAGCCCCGTCGTCGTGTCGATCACCGGCGGAATCATGTCGCCGGGCAGACCTTGCTTCGCGTACCCATCGGTCGACAGGAAGTCGAGTTGACCGCCTTGCTTGCCGATCAACACGTTCGAGCCGGCCGTGTTGCCGCCGCCCGCGAGATCGAAGCAGATGAAGGGGATCTTTCCCGCGCCCTGGTTGCCGACGCCGCAGAACGCTTTCAACGTCGGATCGACGTTGATCGCCGCGCGCGCACTGCCGGATCCGAGGGTCAACACGGTGCTGCCGAGCACGAACCCGGAACCGAAAATGAATCCCTGCGACAGAAGCTCGCGACGCGTTCGGGGACGCGGATGGTCGGGGTGCCGAAGCGGGTCGTCGTAACGTCGAATGTTCTTACGTCTTGTCATGATGAATCCTCGCTAATTCCATCCGCGCGTTACTGAACCAACATCGCGGCACTGCCCAGCACCGAAGCACATGCACCTTTGACCACGCCGTTAGTGGAGCACTGCGCACCGCTGCAACCGGCGAGAAGCGTAATCAGGCTGGCGACCTCGGCGCGCGTTGCTGCGTCATCCGGCTGCGTAGAGATGTTCGCACCGACCATCTTCGCCATGAGCGGATCGATGATCTGGTTCTGCTTCGCGCCCGAATTGAACGCGGTCGAAACGCCGGCGTTGAAGTCGAAGCCCGGGAAGAACAGCGCGCGTTTCGAAGTGTCTTCCACCAGAGCGCTGCAGTAGGAGATCGCGAGTTGTGTGATACCCATCTGCTGCGATGACAGGAATCCCTCGATTCCCGTCGAGACCGGCAGCGCCTGGTACACGGCGTCGTACGTCGCCTTGACCTGCGCTTGCGTCGTCGCGACACCGGTCATGTTCGACATCGTCTGATTGATCTCCGCGAAGTCGCGAATGCCGTAGTCGGGATCGCGCGGAACATCGAGCGGTGCCGGCGGAGGAGCCGGTGATGCTTCGACGACCACGTGACTAGCACTTCCCAACACTTCGAATGTCAGGAAGAACTCGTCGAGCGTCGGACCTTTCTCGAGTGCAACCACGGTTCCGAGCGAGGACAGCTCCTGCTGACCCGTCGGCGTATACGCGGCATCGCTGATTGCGGTGTTCACGTGTGCGAACGCCTGACCTACCGATGCTTCGCGGCCGTTGACGCCGATGCGGATACCCGCAATAGGGATGTCACCCGGCGTGGCAGCACTGTCGAGCATCAGGAAGAACGGCGCACGGAACAGATAACTGTACGAGTCGAACTGGCTGACCTCGAACACGACGTACGCGTCCGGTTTGCCGACGTGATCGCTCACGTTGAACAGCAGGTAGTACTTCTCGCCGACACCGACGTCGAAGTTCTGTTTGATCTGATCGGCCGTCAGCGCGCGATTGTGAATGGCTACAAGACGCGCGGTGCCCGCCCAACGATTGGTGTTGTCCACTTCACTCGCCAACGCGAAAGCAAAGGTGTTATCCCATTCGGTGAGCAGTCCGCCGGGTACCGTATCGACGTCGTCGGTGAACTTGCCGTTGACGTAGATGCGGCGACCGTTCGCGGGATCGTATGTCGCTACGACGTGCTGCAGCGTCGCTTGCAGGTCCTCGTCGTCGTCTAACGTCGAGAGCCGCGGCTCACCGTTCTGGTCAGTCTCCGACGTACGGTTCAGGAAGTCGTACTGATACAACGTCTGCCCCAGCATGAAGTTGCGGCTCGCCGAACTGCCGGCGAAGGAAATGATTCGCGCCGGACCGTCTTGTGTGACGTTTGCGGGTGCCACCCAGGCTTCGATCGAATATTCGCCCGTCGACCCGATCAGATCGTGCAGCTTCTTGCTCGCGGTGGTAGATGCCTGCGCTTTCCCGTTCGTGAAGTCGATACCCCAGCCGCCGACCCAGCTGTACGTTCCCGACAACGTCAGGTTCGCAGCCGGCTCCACGCCGCTGGTGTCGAATGCCGTGTTGCCCGTCCCGGTCTTGAACTCATACAGGGCGATCACGTTTGCTTCCTGGCGGCCGCCGCTCGACGCGACGATGCCGTCCGTGAGCTTCAGCGCCTTACTCGTAACGAGATTGGGGTCGACGACCGTCGCGGGAATCGCGTTCGCCATGGCGGTGATTCCCGCCTGCATCAGGGCCGCGTCTTGCGCGCAGTTGACGGTCGGCGGATTCTCAGCCCAGCAGTTGTGGAACTCCTCGCCGAGGCGCAGCACGAAACGCGAGTTCGCAGGATTGTCGAGATCCATCTTCTTCTGCGCTGCTGCGTAAGCGACATCGATGTCGTCACTTGCGAAGAACGGCGACTGCGGTACTGCGGCGTCTTCCTTGTGACAGCCCACGCAATACTGGTGCAGGTACGGGTCGTACACCGCCGTTTTGAACAGCGTTGCCGAAACGTCGGCGGGGAAGTTCTTGCTCGAGCCGGGATCGTGAAGCGGCGGTGCAGTGAACTGAATCGCCTTGCCGGTGCCGCCCAGCGCGCCGCCGGCCCACGCTTCGATGTACGACTGAATGATGTCGCCGCAGGCATCGTCGCTGGTCAGCCAACAGTTGTGGCCGCCGCGCACTTTCAACACCATGCGCGAGTTCGCCGGGTCGGCCAGATTGACGACCGAGTTCGCAGCGTCGTACGCGAGGTTGATGTCGTCGCTACGAACGAAGCGCGGCGTCTGACTCGGGTTGTGACACGTACCGCAGCGGTTGTTCGGAACGAGGTTGTCCCACACGTTGATCTTGAAGCGCTGTACGTCGGCCGTTTGCGGCGCCGGTCCCGTGTAATTGCTGACGGTCGGCGGCGTAGTCACCGGGTTCGCTACCGTTGACGCACCGCTACCGCTTCCGCAGCCGGAGACGATCAGCGTCGACGCAGCGAAGGCCGCCAGCGCGAGGCCGCGAGCAGACGAGAGTTTGTTCATGATTTTCATTGATGCGGTCTCCGCTCACTGGCCCATGCAATAGACGGCGGACGCTGCGAACACGTTTCGCAGGTTGTAGTTGTCCGACTGAAAGGCACTGACCATCGAGCTGATCTGCGCCCGATCAGCCGCGTCTTGCGGCGGTCGCAGGCAAACGTTCTTGAACACTTTTTCGACCTGGCATTCGGCGAATGCATCGCTGTTCGCGAGTTCCATGCCCATCGACTTGGCGCCGTCACCGGATCCCGGCAACGAGCTGCTCCAACCGAGCACTTCGTTGGGGCCGTGGCGCCAGTAGTTGTCCCAATGGTCGTTCATCGTGATGTAGCCATATGGGAACGTGGTGTTGTTGTTGAAGTACTTGCGAACGACGCGCGTGCCGGTGATGGCGTCGATGTCGCCGGAGTTGTTGTACTTCAGGAAGCCTGCGTCGGCCGTGGGATCAGTCGCCTTGTCATACTGGAAGTTGTAGTAGGCGAACGCCTGGGCCAACGGGTCCATGCCGGAGTGGCAGCCGATGCAACCGTTCAGGAATACGCGTGCGTCGCCACCCGGGCTGCGCGAAACATCCTGACGGATTCGATCGGGGACGCGCGATGTGTCGTGCACTTGCTCCATATCGCGACACATATGATTCATCATCGTGAAGCGGAACATTGCGCGGTTGGTGCCATCGATGAAGAACGCCTTCGATGCCGCGCGTGAAGTGAGCACGCCGGCAGTCGCCGACGACGGAACGCCGGTCAATGCGCTTTGTGGAGTGGTACCGACCAGGCGCGCCTTCAGATCCGCACCTTGTGTTTCGGCGGCTTCGTAGTGCGCGTTGCTCGAGATCGAGTAGGCGGGATTGACGCCGCTGACTGTGTAAAGGATGTCGCCGTAGAGCACGTTACGGAAATCGACATCGTCGCGAACCATACCGATGACGGTGGCGGTGTAGTCGTTCAGCGGAACGAACACGGCCTGATCGCGGTTTGTCCATGGCGCGACGAAGTTCTTCAGCGTGACGTTGTAGAACGCGGGGTCGTCGGTGGCGATGAGGGCGGCGTTGAATGCGCCGTTCACCGGGTCCGTCGTGATCGCATTCGCCATCAGATTCAACGTCGCCGTATCCGGCGGCACACCGGCGATGCGATCGTGGATGCGCTTCGCCTGATCGCGTTCGTCGGCGCTTACCGCGAGCGATCCGAATGCGGTAATGACGGTGAGCACCAGTAGTAGCGCCCGTTTCGACCAACGGCGTTCTGGTGTTGCGCGCAGCACCTTGACCATAAGGACACACTCCTGTTCATCGGATCGCCCTGCTGAATTCCATAGGGCGTTTCTTTTACTGCCGGCCATCCATCCGTTGATGAGCACGAGGCATCCCAGTCCCTGAACGAGCCTGGACAGCCGCTGCGCTAGGGTCTGAGATTCGCCACTGCGGTGCTGTGACAGAGCCCACGTTTCATCGAAGCGCGTTGGAACCTTAGGCGGCTCGTTGGCGTCGCCCCCCTTGTGAGTCGCTTCACATCTTCGTGGTGCTGCGCTGTGGAACAATCCCGCAGGTAGTACAAGTCGAGGTCGATCGATGGCGCAGGCACAGGCTTTGCGGCTGCTCCGTGCGGCTCTGATGAGCGCTATCGTCGGCGTAACGTTGACCGCGTGCGGTGGGGGCGGTGGCGAGAGTTCGGGATTGCTCGGCGGCGGACAGAACCCGGATCCCGCGGTACAGGATTTCCCCGTTGCTTACGTCAAGCGGCCGTTGTTGCTCGACGAAGACGGCAACCTAATGGCGTTCGACGTGCGCGATCCCACGGCATTCATGCCCGGCGCGGAACTCTTCATTCGTGATCGTGCATCGGCGAGTGCGCCAGAACGCAGCATCACGGCCGGTGTGTTTCCGAACGATGCGATGGGTAATCCGCCCCTATACGACGTGAAGGATCTTTCGTCGTCGTACGACGGTAAACAACTCGTATTCGCGATGCGTGCACCGGAAGATCCGAATGCCGACGACGACGAGCAACCCACGTGGAACATCTGGCTGTACGACGTCGAGTCGGCTTCATTGCGTCGCGTCATTTCGTCAGACATCACCGCGGAGATCGGTCAGGACGTTTCGCCGCACTTCCTGCCTGACGGCCGGATCGTGTTTGCGTCGACGCGCCAACGCGAGGCGAAAGCCGTGTTGCTCGACGAAGGCAAGCCGCAGTTCGCCGCACAAGTGGAGACACGCAACGAAGATGCGCTGTCGCTGCACGTGATGGAAGCCGATGGTGCAGACATCCATCAGATCTCGTTCAACCAGAGCCACGACATGGATCCGTCGGTGCTGGCCGATGGACGAATCGTGTATGCGCGTTGGGACAACGCAAGAGGTCAGGATGCCTTCAGTCTGTACACCATGAACCCGGACGGCACCGAGCAGAATCTGCTCTACGGTGTGCATAGCCACGACACCGGACCGAACGGCGAAGCGATTCAATTCGTCGAACCTCAGGAACTGCCCGATGGTCGCGTGCTCGTCAGCATGCGCCCCTCGGCCCAGCAGTCGCATCTCGGCGCAGCGCTGGTCTCTATCGATACCGCGAACTACATCGATCACGATCGACCGACGTTCGCGAATGCGGGTTTGACTGCGGACGCGCAGGAGCTGCTCGTGCCGGGCAACGTGGACCTGACCAACGCACCGTCGCCGCGCGGTCGCTTCGCCAGCGTCGCACCGTTGTACGACGGAACCGATCGACTGCTTGTGACGTGGAGTCAGTGCCGGCTGCTCGACCCTGCCAGCCCCGATCCGCTCAATCCGGTCATCATTCCGTGCACGCCAGCCCTGCTGGCAATGCAGGGTATACAAGAAGCACCGCCGTTGTACGGCGTGTGGATGTTCAACCCCACCGATGACACGCAACAACCGCTCGTCACACCGCAGGAACACTTTGCTTACACCGAAGCAGTAGTGATGGAAGCGCGCACACCTCCGGCAGTGCGCCTCGATAAAGTCGCTGGGCTCGATTTCGACCCGGACCTGGTGTCGGAGAGTGTCGGTGAACTGCACATCCGCAGTGTCTATGACATGGATGGAACGGCCACGCCCGCAATTGCTACGGTGCGCGATCCTGCGCTTACGACTGCAGATCAGCGTCCCGCACGCTTTCTGCGCGTGATCAAGCCGGTATCGCTTCCGGATGACGACGTTCTGGACATCGACAACTCGGCATTCGGCGCCAGCAACTTCATGCGCGAGATCATCGGCTACGCACCGATCGAGCCGGACGGATCGGTGAAGATGAAAGTCCCTGCGAACATTGCGTTTGGCCTCGAAATTCTCGATGCGAACGGCCGCCGCACGTCGCAACGGCACGTGAACTGGATGACGGTGAAAGCAGGTGAGGTCATCGAATGTAATGGCTGCCACGCGCGCACGGGTACTACGGCCACCACGCCGCACGGCCGCCCGGATGCCGAACCGCCATCGGCCAACACCGGTGCGCCTGCAGACGGTTCGCCGTTCCCGAACACCGATCCGACGTTGTTTGCCGATGCCGCTGAAACGATGGCCGAAACGTATACGCGTATTCACGGTGTGCCCCGGCCGAACGTCGACATCAAGTTCGACGACGTGTGGACCGATCCGAATGTACGCGCGAAAGACGTGAGTTTTGCGTATGCGTACTCCGCGCTGACGACGCCGCCACCCGTGGATCCGGGTTGTGTTGCGAACTGGACCGCGAGCTGCCGCATCGTGGTCAACTACGAAACGTCGATTCATCCGCTGTGGAGCGTGCCGCGACTGGCCGCCGACGGCGTGACGAATGCAACGTGCAATTCATGCCATTCGCCGACCGATGCGATGGGCGCGGCACAAGTGCCGGCTGATCAACTCGATTTGTCGGATGGCGCGTCGCCGGATGAAGCCGCGCAATTCAACAGCTATCGCGAATTGCTGTTTTCGGACAATCAGCAGGACGTGGTGAACGGCGCATTGGTCGATCTCCTGGTTCAGGATACCGATGCGAACGGAAACCCCCTGTTTCAGATGGACGGAAACGGCAACCTGATTCTGGATGCCAACGGTCAACCGATTCCCGTGTTGGTGAGCGTGATGACGTCCGCGCCGGCTTCGGCTGGCGGTGCGCTGGCAAGCCCGCGCTTCTTCGCTCCCTTCAATGCCGGCGGAACGCACGCCGGCTGGCTCACGCCCGCCGAATTGAAGTTGATCTCGGAATGGCTGGACATTGGCGCACAGTATTTCAACGACCCATTTGCGGCGCCCCCCGCCTAACCACAGACTTGAGGCGCGCACGCTTTTTCGATTTCGCGTAAAGGACAGGGACAGTGATTGGCCGGAAAAGGATGACGGCACTTCTACTCAGGACGACGCTGGTGCTTGCCGCGCTGGCATTCGGGCTGCCCGCTAACGCGAAGTATCAGCCCGAAGTCGTCGTATCCGATCCGTACATCGATCTGCATACCGGTCCCGGCCGCGGCTACCCGATTTTCTACGTCGCGGCGCAGGGCGATCGCATCACGATCCTGAAAGAGCAGACCGACTGGTACAAGGTACGTACGCCTCGCGGCAAAGAGGGTTGGGTGAACGTCTCGCAGATGTCGAGCACGCTCGATCTCGATGGCCAGCCGGTCGACTTTCCGGAGTACGGCCTAAACGAGTTTGGTAAGCGGCGCTGGACATTCGGATTCGGAGCCGGCGACTTCGGCGGCGCACGGATCCTGAGTGCAACCGGAACGTTCGCGTTAACGCCCAATATCGGCTTCGCGTTGGTCGGTGCGCAGGTGCTCGGAGACTACTCCGACGGACTGATGGGTACTGCGAGCATCGTGATGTCGCCGTTTCCGGAGTGGCGCGTTTCGCCGTTTTTCCAGATTGGCACGGGCATGATCAACGTGAGCCCGCAGACGACGATCGTGCAATCGGAGGACCGCACCGATGAGATTGTCCATGTCGGCGCCGGTGCCGACATCTACCTGAGCAAGCGCTTCATTTTCCGTGCGGAGTACAAACGCCACACGGTTCTTACGAGTCGGGATGACAACGAAGAGATCGACGAATGGACAGCAGGATTCAGCTTTTTCTTGTAGCGGCGCTGATAGGAACGATGTCGGCGCAGACCGCGGTTGCCGCGCAACCGAAAGACCTCGAACTCGAGCCGCTGGTGGTTCGTGAGCCCGAGCGTCGCGAGGTGAAAGTCGACGACATCGACTCGGAGAATTTCGAGGTTGGTGCATATGGCGGCATTCTCAACGTGCAGGACTTCGGTTCGAACCCCGTATACGGCGTTCGTGCCGCTTACCACGTGACGGAAGATTTCTTCCTCGAAGGTGTGTACGGCCGCAGCGAACTCGGCGAGACGAGTTTCGAGAAGCTGTCGGGCGACGTCGAACTGCTGACGGACGATGACCGGCAGTTCAGCTATTACAACCTGTCGCTCGGCTACAACATTCTCCCCGGTGAAGGGTTTGTTGGCCGCAAGTACGCATTCCGCGGCGGCCTTTATCTGATTGCAGGAGCAGGTAGTTCCGATTTCGCCGGCGATCAGCGTTTCACCATCAGCGGTGGCTTCGGCTATCGCATGGCGGCGACCGACTGGTTGTCGATGCGCATCGACGTACGCGACTACGTGTTCGAGTCGGATCTTCTCGGCAGCAACGAGACGCTGCACAACCTCGAGTTCAGCGGCGGCCTGACGGTCTTCTTCTGAGGTGATTTCAATGTACCGCAACATCGCACTTCTGTTGGTCGTTCTGATTGCAGCCGGCGGTTGCTCGTCGATCAAGCCGTGGGTGAGTCCCTACGAGCGGAACAACCTCGCCGACCCGATCATGAGCTTCAGCCGCGACCCGATCGCGTCGAACTATCTCGAACACGTCTATGAATCACGCACCGGTGCGCGGGGTGCCGCAGGCGGAGCGGGGGGCGGTTGTGGTTGCAGCTAAACGCGTGCGCTTGGCAGCGAGGTTTGCGCCGGCGAGGGTCGCGGCAGCGCTGATAGCGGTGCTGCCGTGCTTCGCCAGCGCGGCGATCCTGCCGGAGGATCGCGCGGACGTGATGTATCACGGCTACGATGGCGGCGGGCTGGAAGTGAACGGTCCGTCTGTGCTCGTGCGAAAGGGCTTCAACGACAAGGTGTCGGTATGGGGCAACTACTACGTCGACATGATCAGCAGTGCATCGATCGATGTCGTGGCGACGGCCAGCCCGTACGACGAGACGCGCAAGGAATACAGCGGCGGTATCGACTATCTCTCCGACAAGACGATGATGGGGTTCGCGTATATCAGAAGCGAGGAGGACGACTATCTCGCCAACACCGCGCGTTTCGCCATCAGTCAGGACTTCTTCGGAGATCTGACTACGCTGGGCATTTCCTACGCCCGCGGTTGGAACGACGTCATGATGAATGGCGATCCTACGTTCAAAGAACACACCACCCGACAGGACTGGCGCGTCGATCTGTCGCAGATCATCACGCCGAATCTGGTGCTGAACTTCGGATACGAAGGCATCACCGATGACGGCTACCTGCACGATCCATATCGGTCGGCACGCTACCTGGATCCGACGTCTGCAAAAGGCTTCAGCTATGAATCTGAAGTGACGCCCGGTACGAAGACATCGAGCGCATGGGCGATTCGCGGAATGTACTTCCTGCCGTATCGCGCGTCGACGCGAGCCGAGTATCGCTACTACAACGATACGTGGGGAGTCGAAGGCTGGGACATCGAGTTCGGTTACGTTCAACCGCTGTCCTCAGGGGTGACGCTGGACCTCAGCTACCGCTACTACACGCAGAGCGGAGCGGACTTCTACAGCGACCTGTTTCCCTATCAGAATTCGCAGAATTTCCTCAGTCGCGACAAAGAGCTCTCCGAGTTCTCGTCGAATTCGATCGGTGTGGGTCTGACGTACGCGTTCGCGTCCAATCTCGTGCCGTATTTCAAGCGAGGTGAGGTCAGCTTGTTCGCCGACTATGTTGAGTTCACGTACGAGGACTTTCGCAACGTGCTGAAGGCTGGCGCACCGGGCCAGGAGCCGCTCTATACGATGGACGCCACTGTCATCAGAGCGTTCGTTTCGTTCTGGTACTGAAAGCCAAGTTCCGGACCGCTTCTGTATAATGCGCGCCCTTTCCTAGCGGAATCGCGCGCATGACCGTTCGCACCCGAGTGGCGCCGTCACCAACGGGGGATCCTCATCTCGGAACCGCCTATGTAGCGTTGATCAATCAGGTCTTCGCGCGCAGTCAGGGCGGCCAGTTCATCCTGCGTATCGAAGACACCGACGTGGCGCGCAGCACGCGCGCATCGGAGCGGATGATTGTCGACGCGCTGCGATGGCTCGGCCTCGATTGGGACGAAGGTCCGGACGTAGGTGGCAGTTGCGGGTCCTATCGTCAGAGCGAGCGCAAAGACATCTACCGCACGCACGCGACGCGTCTACTCGACGACGGTCATGCGTTCTATTGCTTCTGCACGCCGGAACGGCTGGATCAGCTGCGCGCCGAGCAGACTGCGCGCGGCGAGAACACACGTTACGACGGTCGCTGCCTCGGGCTGGACCGGCAAGAGGCAGATCGACGCATTGCCGCAAGCGAGCCGCACGTCGTGCGCATGAAAGTTCCAACGGAAGGCGTCTGTCGTTTCACCGATGTGCTCCGTGGCGAAATCGAGATTCCCTATTCGCAGATCGACATGCAGGTGCTGATCAAGGCCGACGGTTATCCGACCTACCACATGGCGGTGGTCGTCGATGATCACCTGATGCGGATCACGCACATCCTGCGTGGCGAAGACTGGATCAGTTCGGTGCCGAAACACGTACTGCTGTACGGATACTTCGGTTGGGAAATGCCGGTGTTCTGTCATCTGCCGCTGTTGCGCAATCCCGACGGCAGCAAGTTGTCGAAGCGCAGAAACCCGACGAGCATCAACTACTACCGGCGCGCCGGTTACTTGCCCGAGGCGCTGATCAACTATCTCGGGCGCATGGGGTGGTCGATGCCCGATCAGCGCGAGATGTTCGGTCGCGACGAGATGATCGAAGCGTTCGACATCAAGCGCATTTCGCTCGGTGGACCGGTGTTCGATTTCACGAAGCTGAACTGGTTGAACGGGCAGTACATTCGAAAGTTGTCGCCGCACGAATTTCTCGATCGCGTTCGCGACTGGGCATTTCGCGACGACCAGCTCGAAGCGTTGGTGCCGCTCGTGCAAGAGCGCACGGAGCGACTCATCGACCTCGTCCCGCTTGCCGGTTATCTGGTCGGAGAGCGGCGTGCGGTTACGCTCGCGGACTTCGCGCACAAGGATCTGCTGGAGGACGACGCAAAGCGGATTCTGCAATTCGTGTTGTGGTGGCTCGACGAAGTTCGCGATTGGGATCGCGAGACGCTACACGCGGGCGTGCAGCGCATTGCGAGCGCGATGGGATTCAAGATCCGCGATTTCCTGTTCCCATTGTTCGTGGCGGTCTCCGGGCAACCAGTGTCTTTACCGTTGTACGACTCGATGGTGGTACTCGGCGCCGACCTCACGCGCATGCGCATTCGCGACGCAGTCGAGGTGCTCGGCGGCGTGTCGAAA
This sequence comes from Pseudomonadales bacterium, assembly GCA_041739525.1. Lineage (GTDB taxonomy): Bacteria > Pseudomonadota > Gammaproteobacteria > Pseudomonadales > Azotimanducaceae > DATJGR01. The sequence continues at coordinate 18,135 of JBGSNQ010000047.1, forward strand.
AAACTCACGAAGAAGTGGGAGAAGGAGTTCCGCGAGTTGGTTGACACCCCTACAGGTGCCGCCTAACATCGCCAGCCTTCACGATTTTGGGGCCATAGCTCAGCTGGGAGAGCGCTTGCATGGCATGCAAGAGGTCGACGGTTCGATCCCGTCTGGCTCCACCATTCGATAGATCCAAGAAGTCCGAAATAGTCTAGAAAAGCCCCAAAACATGCGCCCTACAGCCTGTTTTCCGTCTGAGCCGGTCCGATCAAAAACATTGAAATCTGGGGGCAACTGGGGGCAACATTGGGGGCATCTCACCCGGTCCGGTAAACAGTTGCCCCCAAATGCCCCTCACCGACGCAGCGATCAAATCGACGAAACCAAGCAGTAGGGCATTCAAACTGTTTGATGGCGGGGGCCTCTACCTCGAAGTGGCGCCATCTGGCGGAAAGTGGTGGCGGTTCAAGTATCGCTTCGGCGGAAAGGAGAAGCGGCTATCGCTGGGGGTTTATCCGGATGTCGGGCTAAAGCTTGCGCGCGACCGACGCGAAGCTGCACGCACGCTGTTGGTGAACAACGTAGATCCCGGAGAACACCGAAAAGCTAGCAAGGCGGCCGAGGGCGAGCGATCGGCAAATAGCTTCGAAGTGCTCGCGCGCGAATGGTTTGCCAAGTTTGAACCTACCTGGGCAGCGAGCCATTCCGGCAAAATTATCGCTCGGCTTGAGCGAGATGTGTTTCCTTGGATTGGGCACATGCCGATTTCATCGGTTCGGGCTCCTGACCTGCTCGCGTGCCTGAGACGAATTGAGCACCGCGGCTCGCTGGATACGGCGCATCGTGCGCTGCAGAACTGCGGTCAAATCTTCCGTTACGCGGTTGCGACGGGACGTGCCGAACGTAGCCCCACGTATGACTTGCGTGGCGCACTGCCTCCCTATAAGAAGCAGCATCTGGCGAGCATTACAGAACCTAAGGCTGTGGGTGCGCTGTTGCGCGCTTGCGACGCCTACCAGGGATCGTTTGTCACACTGTCTGCGCTGCGACTCGCACCTCTGGTGTTCGTCCGCCCGGGAGAACTTCGCAAAGCAGAATGGAGTGAGGTTGATCTCGCAAAGGCGGAATGGAACATCTCGGCGGAACGCATGAAACTGCGAGAGCCGCATCTCGTGCCGCTATCGAGACAGGCTGTGGCGATTCTCCGAGAGCTTCACCCGTTGACTGGTCGTGGGCGATACGTTTTCCCCGGCGCACGGACCAATGGCCGTCCGATGAGCGACAACGCTATCCTCGCGGCGTTGCGGCGGATGGGATTCGGAAAGGACGAAATGAGCGGTCATGGCTTCCGCGCGATGGCTCGCACCATCCTCGATGAGGTACTGCATATTCGTCCTGACTACATCGAGCATCAATTGGCGCACGCAGTGAGAGACCCGAACGGGCGCGCCTACAATCGAACGGCACATCTCGCCGAGAGACGCAAGATGATGCAGCGTTGGGCGGACTACCTCGATCACCTAAAGTCCGACAACGTCGTGCCTATCAATCGGCGGACCAAGTAGATCTATCTGAGATCGCCGAGGACTTGCGTGTCGCGAGCACCCTCGCACATTCGGCGTGTCAACGGTGCATGCGAGCCAGTTTGAGTTGCGAAAGGCAATGCCTCAGCTTGACCGACACGACGACTTGATCTCGAACTTGCATCGCAATCCTTTGGTTTCTTAGCGGGCCGAAGCCACCTCTCCGCGGCGTCGCACATTGCGATTACACAACCGATCGACTTGGTGTAGTGATTTATTGCTGACAGATCGGCGCGGCGACACTAGCGTCGGTTAGGGAATTCACCAATCGAAGGCAACGTCTGAGACGATCGTGCGCCGACACGAGTCGTCTGGCGCGGAATTCGCAATCGTGCATCAGATGCGGGATCTTAACTTTCAGCTCAAGTTGCTCTGTCAGCGCAATCGCGATGGCAGTTTCAATACACAACGCGATCGCGAGCGCGTGCTCACGCTCATCGCTAATCAACTACGTCAGTTGGGTTACCATGGAATGGTCGCGGGATCGCTGAAGCCAAAACACGTCGACGCGTTAGTGTCGCAGTGGCAACGCGCAAACCTATCTGCGGGAACCATCAAGAATAGATTGGCCACGATGCGCTGGTGGGCCGAGAAGGTCGGTCGCAGCAATGTCATTGCGCGGTCGAACGCCCATTATGGCGTGCCTGATCGTAGACTTGCTGGGACGTCGCGGGCGCACGCGCTCAATCAAGCGCAGCTGGATCGTGTCAGGGATCCGCATGTCCGCATGAGTCTCGAGTTGCAGCGCGTGTTCGGACTACGCCGGGAAGAGGCAATCAAACTCGCGCCCAGCTTTGCCGACCACGGTGACGCTCTGACATTGAAAGACAGCTGGACCAAGGGCGGTAAGGCACGTGTGATTCCGGTGCAGACGGTGGCCCAACGATCGGTACTGGACCGAGCACACCGCCTGGTCGGCCGAGGTTCTTTGATCCCATCCCAACGCACGTACCGACAGCAGCTACGCGTTTACGAGCGGCAGACCCAGGCGGCGGGTTTGTCACAGTTGCATGGACTGCGGCACAGCTACGCGCAGGGCC
>JBGSNQ010000054.1:0-47215 GCA_041739525.1 Pseudomonadales bacterium
GTATTACCTTCACATTGAGCCGGGATCTTCATTTGTTGGCGGAGGTTCATATCACCCGCCCGCCGATGCTCTAAAAGCTATCAGGACAGAAATTTTCGATAATTCCGAAGATTTTAAAGACCGGCTGCGACGCGCGCGCTGGCAGCGGTTACTCGGCGACAGCCGTCATGAATTGTCGGAGTACGGGCTCGCTCAGGCGCACTACCTGCAGGCGCTGGAACTGATGGGCCGGCCATATGCCCCGGCGCCGCTCAACCGGATTGTTAGCATTCTCGCGCACTTAGTGAAGCAGGTTGCGGTACGCCACGCAGTTTCAACAGACGAAAACACCGTTGCCGAACAGAGCCTCGCGTCGCACGCGTACGCGCGCCTGGCGGAGATCTACTATCACGAGAACAATCCGCTGGCGGTGCTGCACCTGACGCTGTTGTCGGTTGACCAGGCGCAGCGCGCCGGATCGATTCCGGACCTGTGCGCCGGCTACGGCGCACTCGCGGTGGCATTTGGTCAGGCCGGGCTCGTCGGCGTGGCGCGCCGCTACATGCGCCGCGCAATCGAGCTGGCGGAGACGCGCCCGAGCGACGTCAACGGAATTGCCTATGCGCATCTGCTGGCAATGGTGTACGCGTCCAGTCAGTGCGACTGGGCAGTGCTCGACAGCAGCGGTGTTCGTGCGGCAGCGCTGTTCGCGGATCTCGGCGACGGCTATCGGCACGCCTCGGTACAGGCGCTGCAGCTCGTCGGCGACATTCAGCGTGGCCGCTATTCGGATGCAACGGCCACACTCGAACAGATGGCGACTTACGTCGCCGCGAATGCGGTTCCGCGCGTGACGGGTTGGTACTTCGACAACACGCTGCAGCGCGACATCGCCAAAGGTCGCGTGGCCCGCGCCGACATCGAGGCGCGTCAGGAGGCGGCCGCAAAGGTCGATTCGCTGGTGGATGCATTGACGTCGTGCGGCAATTCCGCGTCCGCGTGGCTGTGCATCGGCGAACCGGACCGCGCGCTCGCGTCCGCGGAGCAGGGGCTAACGTATCTGTTCGGCAACGCACCGGTGGCGGGCGCCGGTTACATCTACGGTCCGATCGGCGTAGTTGAGGCGTTGCTCGCCTGTTGGGGACGTGCCGCGCCAGAGGCATCCCGCGAGTACGCCGAGAAGACGGCACGCGCGTGCCGGATGCTCGAGACGTACACGCGGCAGGTGCCGAGCACGCGGCCACGCGGCTACTTTCTGCTGGCGTGCTACCAGGAACTCAAAGGTGCGCGCCGGAAGGCGACGCAAACATGGCGCAAAGCGGCCGAGGCAGCCGAACGTTTGTCGATGCCGTATGATCGCGCTGCGGCATTGCAGGCGTTGGGGCAGCGCCTGCCGCCGGGAAATGCGGAACTGAAAGAAGCGTTGGCGATCTTCGAAACGCTCGATGTGCCGCCCCCGAGCCTTTTCAAACCCGCACGAACGACGTAATCAAGGGGCTCGAGCCTTGCCGAAAAGAAAAATTGCCATTCTCGGCGGCGGCATTGCGTCGTTGACGGCGGCCTACTACCTGACTCGCACCGACGTTCTGCGCGCGCAGCACGACGTGACCTTGTATCAGATCGGCTGGCGTCTCGGTGGCAAAGGCGCCACGGGCCGGCGCAACGGTCGCATCGAAGAGCACGGCCTGCACGTCTGGTTCGGCTTCTACGACAATGCGTTCGCGATGCTGCGCGAGGTGTATCGCGATTGGTCGCGCGATGCCGACAGTCCGTTGCAGAGCTGGCGCGATGCGTTGCACCCGCAATCGTTCACGCCGATAGGGCCGGAATACTTGCCGTTCAATTGGCCTACCAACGACGGCGTGCCCGGTGACGGCCATCTGCAGTGGACGCCGTGGCAGGCGTTCACCGAAGTGCTCGGCCTGCTGGCCGCAGTCGTTCGAAGCTGGCACGAAGACCGCGAGCAGCACGGACGCGGCTATGTCAGCCCGGTAACCGTTCCGGCGCATGTAAGCGACAAGCTGCACGAAGCGCTGGCGGATCGCGGTGCGCACCCGCGCACATTCGCAACGCCTCACCAGGCGCTGGACGCTGCCACAGACTGGGCGCGAAGTTTCGGCGCGACACATCACGGCCGCCACAGCGATCACCTGCCGCAGCTCGTCGAGCTGCTGCAGCACACCCACCGCGACTTTGCAGGCAGCCTCGGCGCTGGCGAGGGCGACGCGCAGCTGGTACGCGAGGTGCTCGATCTGTTCGCCGGCTTTGCGCACGGCTTCATCCATGACTTCCTGATCGGTGGCAAAACCGCGCGCGAGATCGATGCGTTGGAATTCCGGGCCTGGCTGATTTCTCACGGCGCATCGGCGGACGTCGTCGCGAATTCGTTCATCACGCGGGCGCTGTACGACACGATGTTCCAGTACGAGGAAGGCGATCTCGCACGGCCGAGCTATGCGGCCGGCACTGTCGTGCAGCTGATCCTGCGAATGTTCGGTGGCTACAAAGGCGCGGCGCTGTGGGAGATGCAGGCCGGCATGGGCGAGGTGATCGTTGCGCCGTTGTATCAGTTGCTCAGAAGTCGCGGTGTGGCGTTCCGGTTCTTTCGCGACGTGAAGCAGCTGGCGCTCGATCAGGCACACACGCACATCGACCAGATTCATCTGGCGCGGCAGGCTGATACCGTTGGCGGCGAGTATCAGCCGACGTTTCGGGCGGGCGGCATCGACTGCTGGCCCGCCGAGCCATTCTGGGAGCAACTGAAGAACGGTGCCGCGCTGCGTGATGCCGGCGTCGATTTCGAATCGCCGTGGTCGCAGTACGAACCGGCGGGTCACGAGGTGTTGCAGTACGGCGTACATTTCGACCACGTCGTGCTCGGCATCTCGCTCGGGGCGTTCAAACCACTGAACACAGACCCCACGCTGGCGGACGAGCTGTCGGCGCGCAATCCGCGCTTCAGAACGATGACCGAAAAGCTCGGCCTGGTGCCGTCCATGGCGTTGCAGGTGTGGTCGCCGCGGACGCTTGCATCGCTCGGATGGCCGTTGCCGCAACCAGCCACGGTGGCTGGCGTCGAACCGCTCGACATCTGGGCCGATATGAGCCAAACGTTGCGCTTCGAGGATTGGGCGGGGGCCACGAAGCCGCAGTCGGTGCATTACTTCACCGGCGTGATGAATACCACTGCCTATCGGCAGCCGCGTCGCGCCCACGCTACCCAACAGGACGGCGAAGCCGCGCTGACGAAGATCTGCGCAGGCTGGCTCGCCGAGCAGGGTCCGCGCATGTGGCCCGGCGCGGTGACGCGCGACGGCGAGTTCGACTGGGATGTGCTGTGGGCCGGCGAGCACATGCACGGCGCGGATCGACTGACGGATCAGTACGTCCGCGCCAACATCAGCCCCACAGAATGCTGCGTCGGATCTGCGGCGGGTACCACGCAGTATCGGCTGAAGGCGGGTCATTCCGGCTTCGTGAACCTGACGCTGGCCGGGTGCTGGATCGATACCGGCTTCAATACGACGTGTATCGAAGCCGCTGTGATGAGCGGCATGCAGGCGTCGCGCGCGGTGTGCGGTGCGCCCGCCCATGTCGTCGGTGAAGACCTGCTGCAGGTGCCCGGTCATGCACTCGGCGGGCCGGCGTCGCCATCGCAGATACTCTCCGAGGTAATACACGTGATCGAGATCGGTGTGGGCAAAGCAGCGCGCTGGCTGTTCGGCGGGCGCGGCGGAAGAACATGATGGATGGCAGACCGAAGAAAGTGGCGATTCTGGGCGGCGGCGTCGGATCGATGACGGCGGCGTTCGAGTTGACGCAGGAGCCGGACTGGCAGCGCAAGTACGATATCACCGTGTATCAACTCGGCTGGCGCCTTGGCGGCAAAGGCGCGAGCGGGCGCGATCGGAAACTCGGCGCGCGCATTGAGGAACACGGCCTGCACATCTGGGCGGGCTACTACGACAACTCGTTCCGCGTGATGCGCGACTGCTACGCCGCGTTGAATCGTTCCGAGCCGACTCCGATCCGCACGGTCGAGCAGGCGTTTCGTGGTGTGAATAAGGTGTATCTCGCGGATTTCGTCGACCACCGGCCGCACTTCTGGAGCGTCGACTTCCCGACCAACAAGGAGGTAACCGGCAGCGGCGGTGTGCTCTTGACGCCGAGGGATTACCTGGTCGAACTGCTCGAAGGGCTGAAGGAACTCGTGTCGCGGTTTCCCCTCGGCCAATCCGTTGGTAAGGCGGAGGTATCGTCCGGGTTGCCCGCACCGCTCACATTGCTGTTGCGCGGCCTGCACTCATCGCATCGGGCGACGCACGTGCATGCCGCGGCCGCGCTCGCGAAAACGCTGCCGAAGTCGGGCTCTAACTCACCGCTGCACACGCTGCTGCACTGGTTGCTGCACGAGTTTCAGCAGCGGCTGCCCAAACCGGAAGACCGCACCTCGATGAATCCGACGCTTGCGGCGGTGGTGGCGGCACTCGAGATCGGCTCGGCGTGCGCGAAGGGCATCGTTCACGACAAGGTGCTCGAGCGCGGCTTCGACCCGCTCGACGACATGGAATGGACACAGTGGGTGATGATGCACGGTGCATCGCGCAAGGCCATGGAAACGAGCGTCGGGCGGTCCGCATACGACTACGTGTTCGGTTCGCGCGGCGGTATTCCTACGTTCGCGCACCGCGCGGTGGCGGCCGGTACAGCGATGCGCGCATTGCTGCGTCTGCTGTTCACGTACAAGGGATCGTTGTTCTACAAGCTGAATGCGGGCATGGGCGACATCGTGTTCGCTCCGATCTACGAAGTGCTGCACCAGCGCGGTGTGAAATTCCGATTCTTCCACAAGGTGACGAACCTCGGGCTCAGTGCCGACGGCAAACGCATCGCGACGATCGACATCGAGCGCCAGGTGGAGCTCAAGGACAAGACGCCGGGTGCGGAGTATCGGCCGCTGTTCAACGTCAACGATCTGCCGTGCTGGCCGTCGCGGCCGCTGTACGACCAGATCGAAGATGGCGACGAGATGGATCGTCAGCAGATCGATCTCGAGAGCATGTGGGTGCACTGGAAGAAAGGGCCGACAAAAACCCTGGTGGAAGGCCACGAGTTCGATCTGGTGGTGCTCGGAATTTCTCTCGGCGGCCTGCCGTACATCGCCGACGAGTTGATCAAGGTGCGGCCGGAATGGAAGGCAATGGTGGAGCACATGCCCACCATCGCGACGCAGGCGATGCAGTTCTGGTTCAACGACGATCTGAAGCAGCTCGGCTGGCCGGCGCACACCGGTGTGCTCACCGGTTACAGCGAACCGATCGACACGTGGTCCGACATGTCGTTTCTGCTGCCGCGCGAGCAGTGGGGCGCAGCGGCGCCGAAACAGATTTCCTATTTCTGCAGCGTGTTTCACCCCACTGAACCGGCACCTCCGTTCGGCCCGAACGACTATCCGGCGCGCCAGATCGACGCAATGAAGGCGGCGGCGCTGCCTTGGATCAAACAGCATCTGACGCAGTTGCTGCCGAAGACCGACGGCGATGGCGGAACGTTCGATTTCCAGAAGTTGTTCGACGAGAACGCCGGTGCCGGTGATCAGGAGCGCTTCGATGCGCAGTACTTCCGCGTGAACATCGAGCCGTCGGAACGGTACGTGCAATCGGTGCCGGGCAGCACGCAATATCGACTGACGGCCGACGGCAGCGGCTTCGACAACCTGTTCCTCGCGGGCGACTGGTTGCGCACTGGCATCAATGCCGGCTGTGTGGAGGCGGCGACGATGGGCGGGCTGCAGGCAGCGCGCGCAATCTCCGGCCGAGACATTCCGATCGTTGGCGAGCGCGACATATCGGCATCACCGCTTGCCGCGCAGAATGCCAACTTTCCATGGTCGCTCGCATACGCGCGCGGCGACATCAGCTCTGCGATCGTGACGCTGGCGGTACCATCTGACGAGTTGGTTAAGCTGCTCGCGCCTGGCCTGACATTGCTACCGCAGCGAGTGACTGCAGTTGGTACACATCCGGTGGGCCTGATTTTCGCCGATCAGAGCCGCGTGCGGCCCAACTTCGCCCACGTCGGTGGGATGGCTTATCGGGAGTGCGCCATTGCGATTCCGTACGTCGGCCTGACCAAACCGAGCGACAACCCGAATCAGCCGTTCATGTTCCTGCCGGCGCTGTACCTGGACAAGCTCCTGCCGAGCCTGGCGGGGCAGGTGATGTATGGCTATCGGAAGCGTCTCGCGCGTGTCAGCGGACCGGTGGCACAGCAGGACGTTGCGCAACTCGTGAACGGTGCGCCGGTGCTGCGGGCGAAGCTGCACAGCGATGGAAACCCCGGCTTTGCCTACGACTTCGGTCATCTGCGCGTGGTGCGCGCGATGATGGAGCAGCCCGTGGTGACACCGGATCCCTTGCGCGGCGCTCTGTACTCGTTTCTCGACTACCAGTTCGATATCGCACGGATCACGCCATTGTGCGGCAGTGTGGATGTTGCATCCGGAATCCTCGGCAATGCCGCGCCGCGCACGTGGCCGGTAAACTCCGCGCGCACCGCGGCGATGGGCGCGTTTCAATTCGATGGATCGTGGACGCTGACGAATCCGTTCGAGAGTCACGCGCTGAAAGAGATGATCGCCGCGCAGCGTGCGAAGGCGAAACGGTGACCGCGACGTGACGAGGCCGCTGGATCTCAACTGAGGTCAATGAATGATGAACGCGCCCGACTTTCGATTTCAAAGCGGAGTGGTGGCGTCTGGTGGCGTCTGGTGGCGGCGTAACGTTTCCGGTTTCACGCGTGGGTCGAAAAGGGAACGAACCGGTCGCAACGACGGGTTCGTTCCTGGTGCGAATCAGGGCTTGGTCAGCGACTTCATCGAAGCGTTACCCCATGTCTTCATCGTGCGGCTGAGGTCGGCCCCTACGTGAGTCGACACCTTCCGCAGATCCGCCAGTAGCTTTGCCCTTTCGGAGTCGTTCGCAGTGCCGTCGAGGAACGATTCCATCTCGGCGATGCTGGCATAGGCGATGGAAAGCACGTGCGTTACCGGGGTCAGGCCGCCAACGGACAGCGAAGCCAGGTGCGCCTGAGCCGGCGACTTCTTGCCGGTTGGCGAGGCGTACCACGTATCCAGCGTCGCGATGAACGCAGGCACATCCGTCACGGTGAAGTAGTGCGCGTTCCAGATCACGTCCACCGCAGCGCTCGACCAAATGGGCGACAATCCCTTCAACGGACTCCGTCACGCCCACGTCGCACTGCATCGCCAGTGCACCGATTTGCCTCGCGAGTTGCTCGACGACGTGCCCGCGCCGCCCCACCACGACGTGCGCGGCACGACACATGCTCGCCACCAGATTGAGACCGTCACGATGAACGACTATCGTCGCTGATCTATCACGGTCATGTAGGTTCGCGATGCGAATCCGGAACAGTTCTTTTTTTGCGGCGGCTGCATTGGGAGCTGCGTTGCTCATGACCTCCGCAGTTGGCGTGGGTGCGGCAAAGGGTCCCGACGCGGCGAAGATTCAGGAATTGCGGAAGGAGGAAGACGGGCTGACTCAGGAACTCGCGAAGGTCAAGAGTGGTACCGATATACAGGCGCAGCAAAAGGCGATGCAGAGTCATTGGTCGATGATGCAGAACTATATGCAATCGATCCTGCAGACGCCCGGCGTCGCCGCGAGCGGATGTATCGATTGGACGATGACTGGCACCAGCATGATGGGTAGCGGTACGACCGGAAACGAGACCACATGCCCGTGGGGTCACGGGGTGGGAATGATGGGTCCGGGCAAGGCGGGCGGCTGGGAGCTGCCGAACGAATCCCCGGAGCAGTATCAGAAGCGCATGCACGCGCTACAGCTCAACATGCGCGAGCAGATGACTACAATCGCCGCCGAGACTGATCCAGCGAAGCGCGACGCGCTGCTCCGCCAGCACTACGACACCGTGTACCGAAACATGCAAACGATGCGCGGAATGGGTTGGATGTGGGACCTGAGCGCTGCGAGCTCCTTCCCTGACGCGAGTTCGCCGGGAGGTCAACTTGAAGGCAAGTATTGCTCGCAGTGCCATGCAGCACCGTCACCTTCGCTACACACCGCTGAGGAGTGGGCGGATGTTACGGGGCGCATGGAGGAACACATCGGAGACAAGGTGCGCCCGGGCGGCGGAGTGATGGTGCCGAGTGCGTCGGATATGGCGGCAATTGTCGAGTATCTCGACAAGCACGCGAAGCCAGGGACCTAAGTTCCGCGTCGGCTGCGGCATCGTCGCCAGTGAACGCCGCGACCGTCATCGCGGCGTCATCCACCTTTGCGCCGATAGCCCGAATTTTCTACCGTCACGGCAATACCCTTGGCGGGCGCGTCGAGCACCGACTTTTCCGTATAGATGGTGCCATCGGAAAGCACCGACATCGTGACGTTCATCTGCACCGCATCCTTCGGCGTGTCGAGATAGCTCGACACATTCATCCCGAGCAACCGGTTCGTTGGCAATTCGACGTCGATGCCAAGCAGATCACCAGTCTTCAGATAGTCTTTGAACTCGAGCCTCACCTGGCGCCCGGATCGAACTCGGGATCGCTCCACACCGTCTTGAGTTCGCTCGCCCTGACGCTGTCGTATACGTCGCGGTTTCGAGGTGCACCGTGCTCTGAATCGCAAACGGCCCGGTGTCCTCACGCGCTAAAGTCCGGACCACTTTGCGCGCATCTCTCTTCGAATGGCGGGTTGCCGACGAAAGAAGCGGCCCGCCGCGATGAAGCGGCGAGCCGGCCTTAGCCTGTACGGGGATCGTCGAACTTACCCCGCCTGCTTTGCCTCGTTGGCGTTTTTCACGCGATCGGTGCCGTCGGCTTCCCAGATGTTGCTCGTTACATCCACTGCTTTGGCGAGCTTGGTGGTCGGGTCGAGATCGATCTGCACCTCGTAGCTGTTGTCGCCTTTCACGATCTCGTATTCGACCGAGTCTGCGTCGCGATCATTGACGGACGTGATCTCGTAACCTCTTTGCGTCAAGGCCGTTTTGTATGCATCCAGCGGCTGTTTCAGCGTCAGAACCTTCTCCAGTTGATCTTTTTCGTCGTTCCAGGCCCGCATGAGATGCCGATCGCTGTAGCGGCTGGCGGGGTCGACAACCATCGCAGTCGGTGTCTTGTACTGTGGATCCTTCAGCATCTGTTCGGTGGAGTCGGCGCGCCAGTTGTTGCTCGTCACGTCGATGGCAGTGGCCTTTGTGGCCCCGTCAGCGAAGTCGAGTTGAACTTCGTAGCTGGCGTTTCCCTTGACGACTTCGTACTCGAGATAATCAGGCTTGTCGACGTTGATCGCGGAAATGCGGTAGCCGCTGTTTTGCAACGCCGTTGCATAGCCGGTGCGATTTTGGACGACCTTGAGTTTCGATTCGAGTTGATCCTTCGCATCGTCCATTGATTGGTTGTCGACTGGTGCGTTGGTGAGGGATGTATTGCCATGCGGCGACGCATCCATCGAGCTAGCCGGGGGATTGGCGGCCCATGCGGCGGTAGTGCATAACGACGCGATCGCGGCGACCAGAACACGCTTGTTAAAATCCTTCTTCATCACAAGACTCCGTTTCAATTGATGGTCCGCTGAAGCCGCCTGTGTGCCCGGGCTTCGACGAATGCCACCTTAGACGGTTCGGGGTCGCGCCGACGTCAGCGTGGCAGTCTTGGTCGTGTAGGACCACGGGGTCAAAGTTGGCGAATAGACAGTTGCTGAAGCGGTATGGTTGATGGCGCCCACGCCGGGAGGCAACACACGATGAAGGTCTTCGTCAGCGTCGATATGGAAGGTATCTCGGGACTCGTGCGCTGGGCGGATGTCTCGGCATCGGGCATCGACTTCGCGCGTAACCGGCGCCTGATGACGCTCGACGCGAATGCGGCCGTGGATGGCGCCTTCGCGGCCGGTGCCACTGAAGTGATCGTCGAGGAGAACCACGGCGTCGAGGATCTATGCATCCTGCTGATGGACGAGATCGACCCGCGTTGCCGGGTGATTCGCGGCGCCGGGCGGCCGGGTGCCACGACGATGGCGGGGCTCGATGAGTCGGTGGGCGTCGTGTTGCTCGTTGGGCATCACGGCCGCGCCGGCTCGTTCCCCGGCATCATGGCGCACACCATCTCCTACGGCGCCTTCAAACTGGTCCGCCTTGGCGGCGAGCCGATCGGCGAGGCGGACTTCTTCGCAATCCGCGCCGGCGAACTCGGCGTGCCGATTGGAATGATCAGCGGTGATCAGGTGGTTGCGGAACAAGTAGCCGCGATTTGCCCGTGGGCCGAGCGCGTGATCGTCAAGGCGGCACTCGCCAACCAGTCGGGCAACTGCATCCCTCCGGCGCGCGCAAGAGAACTGATACGCGGCGGCGCCGAACGCGCCGTGAGGCGTGCGCGTGCGGGCGAACTGCGTGTGTACTGCGACAAGCCGCCGCCCTACGAATTCGAAGTGGATCTGCGCGAGCCGATGAACGATGCGATGCGCGCGAACTTACGCTCGCTCGCCGGCGATTTCGAAATCGTCGACGAGCGCTGTGTACGCGTGAGGGCGCCGAACATGGACATCGGCTTCCGGCGCGTCGCGTATCTCGGCTATGCCGATCGCCCCGGCGTGACGCGGCACTGAGCCCGGCCTTTCGCAGATTGTCCGTGAAGGGAAAGTACGTGAGTATTGAAGCTGCTGGCGAGACAACTGAGGGGCTCTTGAAGTATGGTTGCGAGCCTGCGTGGCCGATACCGTCACACAAAAGAGCTACTACCCGAGGTCGCTGGGTTACGGCAGGATCAGGGCGAAGTCTCGATACCCAAGAGCATTGCCATGACCAGCGACGACCGATTCCAACATCACTATTCGACGATCAATGGCCTCTCGTATCACTTCGTGAGCTGCGGCGCTGGGCCCGCCGTGCTCTTCTGCCATGGCTTTCCTGATCTCTGGCGTAGTTGGCGCGCACAAATGCTCGCGCTGGCTGCTCGCGGGTATCGCGCCATTGCGCCGGATCTAAGAGGCTTTGGTGAAAGCCAAGGCCCGCAGGAATCGACCAGTTACACCGCAACCGATGTAGTCGGCGACCTGATCGGTATTCTCGATCATCTCGAAATCGAAACCGCGACGATCGTCGGCCATGACTGGGGAGCCTCCATTGCCTGGACCGCGGCGCTAATAAGGCCAGATCGATTTGTCGGTGTCGCGGCAGTGTCAGTGCCTTATACGCCACGCGGTCCCGAGAGCATGGTTGAAATGCTGCGCAAGGCCGCGCCGCCCGATCTCTACATGCTCTATTTCCTCGAGCCTGGTCCGGCGGATGCCGAACTCGACGGCGAACCCGAAACGTTTCTGCGACGACTGTTCTATAGCAATTCGGGTGCGCTCCCGGGCGGCCGCGTGCCGTCAATGCGTTTGTCGTCGAACGGCCGTTTGATCGAGGCGCTCGAGAGCACGCCTGAGCCGATGCCGTGGTTCGACGACTCCGAGATCGAGATTTACACAACCGCTTTTCGACGCACCGGCTTCACGCCCGCACTCAATACCTATCGCAGTCTGCATCGCAGCTGGGAGTTGCTGGGTGCCTGGGCGGATCGCACGGTACAGGTTCCAGCGCTCTACATCGGTGGAGAGCGCGACATAGTCAGGTTTTTTCCGGGCATGCAGGATGTCATCGATCAGTTCATGCAGCTGGTACCGCGTGCGCGGCCGGCCACAATCGTTAGTGGGGCAGGGCACTTCGTGCACATGGAAAAGCCAGATCAAGTCAATCGATTGTTGCTCGACTTTCTGGCCGAAACGCAGCCAAGCGGCAATACGATGCCGGCATGATCGCGTTATGCAGGGTCGTCACCGCGGATCGTTCGGCAGGTCTCGCCGTGTGAAGCCGAGACGCATGCCGAATGCATGCTTCGCCGCCAACACGATCGTATCCGGGCCGTCCGACTCTTCGTGCTGCTGCTTCGCACTCAAGAAGTCTCGTGCGCGCTCGATATCGTTCGTCCTGAAGATCAGCGAGTAGATTCCTTCCCCGTACTTCGCAAGTTCACGACCTTCCACACCGTCGGGTGACAGGGGCCGTGCAAGCTCCACCACCGTATCGTCGCCCACCGCCACGAAGGCGCTCTCCTTCCGGTCCGCCACTCGTTCCTCGTGGATCAGCGTCCCGCCGAGCACGTCACAGTAGAGGCGTTTCGCCTTCGCCATGTCGCTCACCACGATGCCGATCGAGGAAGTGCGTTCGATGCCGAGTGGATGGCGGCGCCAACGCTCGCTCGACCAATCCGTCTTCATGCGCGGATCGAGCACCACCTCGCCATAAAGCGCGAACTCGAGCTGCCCCGGTGTTTCCTTCGGATGTGTCCACACGGCACTCGCTTTGTGCGGCGGCTTCACCTGCTTGCCGACCAGGTTGAAGAGTCGATATCCGGCGTCGTCGAGTCTTGCCGAGATCGCATTGACGTCGTCGACGTACCACGCGATGGAATGCGCGTGTTGGCCGAACCGCTCATGGAATCGCTTCACGGACGGGTTCCGGAGCGGCTCCGCACCCGCCGGCATCATCGGTTCGAGAACCACGTCGCCGATCACGACGAGCGATGCGTCTCGGCCGGCCACCTCCTCGTAGCCGTGGTAGAAGCGTTCCGCCGCGAAGACGTCGTCGTGCCAGCGATCGATGCGCGCCAGGTCGTCAACGACCTGAGTGAGGTGAAAGAGCTTTCCGATTCCGAACATCGCGCCCCTCGTGTGCTATTGCGGTTGACCCGCATAGAGTTCGTCGTTCCATTTCTGAATGTCTTTCTGGTCTTCGTGGCTGAAGGTGAGCTTGTACCAAGGCGCCGCATAGCGCAGCAGGTTACCGAGCATGTTTCGAAAGAGACCGGGATAGATCCACAGATACGACAGAAGGGCGAGGCGGTTCCGCCACGTGATCTTCGTATCCAACTGCCCGGAGAGAATCTTCACTCCATTGGTCAGCATGGCAAAGGTATGCCGCGCCCTGAGGGCCGTCTTGAGACGGTGAACGTAGTTGTTGCCTACGAAGTAGCGGTACTGATCGTGGCTCACCGCACCGTGCTCCGCTTCCTCCAGCAGGTGGTAAAGAAACAGCTGTTTGACCTGTGGGTGCATCGCGCTTCGAATCGCAGGAATCCGGATGAACACCTCCGCGAACGAATAGAGTCCGTGCTCGCCCGCTGCAACCACGCCCAGCATGTCGAGCGGGTTCAGACCCACCGTTGATTTCTCGAGCAGCCTTTCGATTTCCGTAGTCGCCGCCTTGACGTCGTAGCCGATGCTCGCCAGATGCTTGTTGAATGCCATGTGTGCGGCGGCATGATTCACTTCTTGAGCGAGCATGCATTTCACGTCGGCGCTCAACTTTTCATCGTCCGTGATCGTGTCCACCGTCGGCTTGAGTGCCTTGACGAAGAACCGTTCGATTGGCGGCGCACCAATCGAAAACGCCGCCCACAGACAGCTGATCAGCGGATCGCCCTCGACGAACACCTTGCCGACCTTCGAGTAGTCCCATCGCAGGTCGTCTCTGACGTTGATGTCGAACGGTGTCTGCGACATCGTCCTGGATACCCGTACCGCGTTGCCGGCTGACATGGCGAAACTCCCTGATAACAGACGCCGATCGCTCGACGTCGGCGGCTCATTGGAACTGTTGTATACATTCTGAGCTTCTGCTCATATTTGGGCTACTCGCCTTTCAGATCGGAGTCGCCAATGCCGCCGAAAACGGTAAAGCCTGCCAGAAGACGTGCTAAGCAGCAGCGTGCGAGAGCCACCGTAGACGTGATCCGTGAGGCGGCGGCTCATGTTTTGTTGCGCGAAGGGTATGCACGCGCGACGACCAATCGCATCGCAGAAGTCGCTGGCGTCAGCGTTGGTACGATCTATCAGTATTTCAACAATAAGGACGCGATCTTCGATGCACTGATTCGCCGGGAAGTCGATGGGCTGAAGCAACTCCTGGTCAAGGCTTCGCCGGATCCCGCCGTGCCAGTCGCCGATGCGCTCGGGATTCTGCTGTCGTCGATCATTCGTGCGCGGCCGGAGGCACCGACGCTGTACCGCGCGCTCGAGCAGGTACCGAATGGGCTGTTCCGACGCCGTGTGGCCGAGGCGCGCGGAAACGTCGTCGAGTGGCTTCGTGATTTTCTGTCGACCCATCGGCGTGAACTGCGAGTGCGCGATTTAGAGGCGGCCGCGTTTGTCATCGTTGCGGCTTCAGAAGGCATCGCCATGAACGCGAGTCCCGAGTTCTACCGCAACCGCGGCGCGGAAGAGGTTGCGGCACTGTTCACTCGTTATCTGACAGCGGGATCGGCATGACCGATCTAGCGGGAGAAGCACCGTGAACGGCTCCGGCGCTTGGTGCCACGATCGATTTACAGGCGAGGTATGATGGCGCTGTCTCGGTAGACTCGTTGAGGGAATATCATGACCATTCGCAATATCAGGCACGCCGCCGCGGCAATCTCATGCGTTGCCGCGATGGCGGGTAGCGGGCCGGCGATAGCGCAGGAAACCTACCCTGGCGACACCGATTCGGGTGCCATGGCCGCGGATCTGATCTTCGTGCGCCCCGTCTCGCTCGTGAGTAGCGTGGTTGGTGCGGCGATCTTCGTGGTGGCGCTGCCATTTACCTTGCCTAGCCAGAGCACCGCCGAGGCGGGGAGGGCGCTCGTAACCCGACCTTTGGAGTACACCTTCAACCGTCGCTTGGGGGATTTCGATCACTGCGGCGATACGCGCCACGCGTGTGGGGGCGGATGAGTCCATCGTGAGTGTGCGCGCGCGACTTCGGGATTGTCGAGATCGCACCTCATTCATGTTGTTGGATCGCCGCATCTACTTCTCGGCTTCATCCGAGGCGACATGACCCAATTGCGCTTTCGACGACGCGGCGGCGTGCTGTGTCACATCACGTCACTACCGGGTGCGGGGGAAACCGGCACGCTCGGCGCCGGTGCGCGTGAGTTCGTCGACTTCATCGGCGATGCAGGCCTGTCGATCTGGCAGATGCTCCCGCTGAACCCAGCCGACAGCTATCGTTCGCCGTATCACAGCTCGTCGCTCTTCGCGCTCGATCCGAATCTGCTCGATCCCGTCCTTGGTCTGTCGGACCCGCTCGTGCTCGAACACTTCGTCTCCGCGCGCGGCGATGCGTTCGATCGGTTCGCAACCACGCAGGCGTTCTGGCTCACCGATTATTGCCGGTTCGTGGCGGCATCCGCGCTGCATGGTCCAAACTGGTTGAACTGGCCGATGGGATTGCGGCTGCGGAGAAGCGATGCGCTCGAGCGATTCGATCGGGACAATCGCTGGGCGATCGAGCACGCGCGCATGTGTCAGTTCGCGGTGGATGAAGGCTTCGCAGATCTGCGATTCGAAGCGGCGGCGCGTGATGTCGCATTGTTCGGAGACATGCCGCTCTATCCCGCGTTCGACAGCGCCGACGTCTGGGCTCGCCAAGACGTCTTCCTGCTCGATGCCAACCAACGGCCGCGCTATGTCGCGGGAGTGCCGCCCGATTATTTCTCCGCCGAAGGACAGTTCTGGGGCAACCCGGTGTACGACTGGGAACACCTGGCACAGGTCGGGTTCGCCTGGTGGGTCGAGCGCCTGAACGCGCAGCTGCGCTTGTTCGACATGGTCCGCATCGATCACTTCAGAGGGCTGGAAGCGTATTGGGCGATTCCGCCCGACGCCGACCATGCGTCGGCGGGAAACTGGCGACCCGGCCCCGGCCGGGCGCTGCTCGACGCGCTTCGCCGTCGGGTGGAGCCGTTGCCGGTGGTTGCCGAGGATCTCGGTGTGATCACGCCGGAAGTAGATGCATTGCGCAACGCGTTCGAACTGCCAGGAATGCGCGTACTGCAATTCGCGTTCAGCGGTGATCCAAACAACCCGCACTTGCCGGGCAACTATGTCGAGAACACGGTCGTCTACACGGGTACGCACGACAACGATACGGCAATGGGGTGGTATGGCGGGCTCGACGCTCACGTACGAGACGAGGTCGATCGGCTGCTCGATTCCGATGCGCCGTTTCCGTGGTCGCTCATCGACCTCGCATTCGGATCGACCGCGCGCGATGCGATCGTCCCCATGCAGGATTTCCTGGCGCTCGACCGCGATGCACGCATGAACACGCCAGGGGTTGCCGCGGGGAACTGGCGTTGGCGGTTCGATCGTTCGTTGTTGACGCCGGCGCTGGCCGGAAGAATCAGGTCCGCGCTCGATCGGGCCGATCGGGTGTGAGCACGATCCCGGCGAGCGGCGGCAACGTGAGCGACAGCGATTGCGCGTATCCCATGCTGCCGATGTTTTCCGTCTCGACGTAGCCGGCGTTGCCGACGTTGGAGCCGCCGTAGAAAGTCGAGTCGGAATTCAGGATCTCGCGATAACGACCCGGTTCGGGCGCGCCGATGCGGTATCCGCGCCGAACTACCGGTGTGAAATTCAGCGCGATGATGGCGAAGTGCGCGCCCATTCTGCGTGTGAACGTGACAACCGATTGGCTTGCATCGTCGCAATCGATCCACTGGAAACAGGATGGGTCGGTGTCGCATCCGAAGGCCGGTTCGTTCACGTACATGGCGTTTAACGCACCTACCAGGTCGCGTATCCCGCGATGCGGTGCGTAATCGAGCAGCTGCCATTCGAGCGGGCGATCGTGATTCCATTCGCCGCGCTGGCCGAACTCGCCGCCCATGAACAGCAGCTTCTTACCGGGCATCGTGCACTGGTACGTCAGCAGCAGCCGGAGGTTTGCAAAACGTTGCCAGTCGTCGCCGGGCATCTTGCCGAGCAGCGAGGATTTGCCGTGCACCACTTCGTCGTGCGATAGCGGCAGCAGGAAATGCTCGCTGAACGCATACAGCATGCCGAAGGTCAGGTTTCGGTGGTGGTGCTTGCGATGCACCGGATCCTGGTGCACGTACGACAACGTGTCGTTCATCCAGCCCATGTTCCACTTCAGCGTGAATCCGAGGCCGCCCAGGTACGTCGGCTTCGTCACCTGCGGCCACGATGTGGATTCTTCGGCAACGATCGTCGTACCAGGCGACTCGGCGTGCGTGATTTCGTTCAGTTCCTTCAACCAGGCAATCGCATCGAGATTTTCGCGACCGCCATGTCGGTTCGGCAGCCATTCGCCGGGTTTGCGCGAATAGTCGAGGTACAGCATCGATGCCACGGCGTCCACGCGCAGTCCGTCGATGTGAAACTCACGCAGCCAGAACAGCGCGCTGCTCGTCAGGAAGTTGCGAACCTCGTTGCGGCCGTAGTTGAAGATCAGCGTATCCCAGTCGCGATGTTCGCCGAGGCGAGGATCGGCATGTTCGTACAGCGCGGTACCGTCGAATTGCGCGAGGCCATGCGCGTCGCGCGGAAAATGCGCCGGCACCCAATCGAGTAGCACACCGAGACCGCGCTGGTGCATGTGATCGACGAAGCCGCGGAAGTCGTCAGGGGAGCCAAAACGGCGCGTTGGCGCGAAGTACCCGAGCGTTTGATAGCCCCACGAGCCGTCGAAGGGATGCTCGGTGATCGGCAGCAGTTCGACATGGGTGAAACCGAGCGCCGTCGCGTAGTCGGCGAGGCGCGTCGCGAGCGTTCGATAGTCGAGAAAGGCACCATCCGGTGCACGTTGCCACGATCCCAAATGCACCTCGTAGATGGAGATCGGCGACTCCGCCGCCCGGAATGCCGCTCTCACGGCCAGCCATTCCGCGTCGCCCCAACGATACGTAGAAGGTGCGCAGATCACCGACGCGGTGTCGGGACGCAGCTGGAACTCCCGAGCGTATGGATCCGCCTTCAGAGCGACCGTTCCCGTGTGCCGATTGCGGATCTCGAATTTGTAGCGGGTGCCGGCTGCAATCTCGGGAATGAACAAACACCAGATGCCGCTCGCGCCCTGAACGTTCATCGGATGGCGACGTCCATCCCAGCCGTTGAAGTCACCTACCACGCTGACGCGTTCGGCGTTCGGCGCCCAGACCGCGAAGCGAACGCCAGGACATCCGTCGATTGTGAGCGGTAATGCGCCGAGCACCTCGTAGGCACGGTGCAGCCGGCCCTCGTTGAAAAGGTATTGGTCCTGTGCGGAGATCGGGCTGCGAAATGCATACGCATCGCGTTCTTCGTGCATAACCCCTGCGTGGTCGCGCCAGCGCAGGCAATAGTCTTGCCGTACGAGTGCAGATGGCCCCGACCACGTGAAGACGCCGGACCATTGTGTAGGCTCGAGGTCCTGTCCTTGCACCACTGCAACGGACTGCGCCGCGGGATTGAAGACGACGAGTTGAGTTTTGTCGCCGCGTTCGAAGCGGCCAAGAATGTCGGATGGTGCGTATTCCCTGCCCGCGAGCAGGCGCTCAACTCTACGCGCGTCGATTCGGGCCTTCATGGAGCGCCGCGCGAGTGCGAGGCAACGAGCTCGCGGTAGAGCGCGATGTATCGGCCGGCGCTATGCGTCCACGAGAAATCCTGCGCCATGCCGTTGCGCTGAATCGCCCGCCACGTATGACGGTTTCGTGAAGTCGCGACGGCGCTTTTGATGGCGCTGAACAGCTCTTCGGGCGTCGGATGTTCGAATACGAAGCCTGTTCCCGAACGTCCCGCAACCGGTTTTACGGTATCGGCAAGCCCACCGGTCCTGCGCACAACCGGTACCGTGCCGTACGCCTGGCTGTACATCTGATTGAGGCCACAGGGCTCGAACCTCGACGGCATCAGGAAGATGTCGGCGCCGGCTTCGATCATGTGCGCGAGCGTCTCATCGACGATTGGTTTGAACGCAACGCGACCGCGGTGTTGCGCGCTCGCCGCCTCCAGGGCCTTCTGCAGCGTCGCGTCTCCGCTACCGAGCACGGCGAGTTGTGCCGGTAACGACACCAACGCATCGATCAGGGGAAGGATCAGATCGATGCCTTTCTGTTCGGCAAGCCGGCTGACGACGCCGAGCAGCGGCACGTGGGCCGGATCCAGCTCCAACAGTGTCTGTAAGGCGCGCTTGTTGATCAGCTTGCGTTCGAGATTCGTGGCGGAGTAGCGAGCGCGCAGCATCGGATCGACCGCGGGATTCCAGACGTTCGTGTCGATGCCGTTCAGGATGCCGTGCAGCGCGCCGGCGCGATGGCGCATCAGTCCGTCGAGCCCGTGGCCGAATTCCGGCGTTTGTATTTCCCGAGCGTAGGTCGGGCTCACCGTCGCAACGCGGTCGGCGAACGTAATTCCCCCTTTGATGAAGGACATCGCGCCATGGAATTCGATCCCGTCGATCGACCACAGATCCGCGGGAAGCCCGAGGCGTTCGAACGTCGCGCGATCGAAGACACCTTGATAGGCGAGGTTGTGTATGACGAAGAGCGACGGTGGAGCGGTGCCGTCACGCGCCATGAGTGGCGCTGCGAGCCCGGTCTGCCAATCGTTCAAGTGCACGACATCGGGCGTGAATGCGACATCGGGCGAATGCGTCGAAAGCCATGCGATGGTGCGGCTGAACAATCCAAAACGCTCGGCGTTGTCCGGCCAGTCGCGACCGTTGGAATCGACATACGGACCACCGTCGCGATCGAACAGTTCAGGACACGAGACGAGCCACAGCGTCTGACCCTGAGGTGCAGTCGTCTCGAGTATTTCGACGGATCTGTGCTGGAGTTCGGTGCGCGCAATCACCTTCGCGCCCGCGGTCGCTGCCGACAATGCACCGTATCGGGGCAACACCACGCGCACGTTGCAGCCCCGCTCTTCGAGAGCGACAGTCAATGCTCCTGCAACGTCGGCCAGTCCACCGGTCTTGATCAACGGCGCCATTTCGCTCGAAGCGAAAAGTACGTTCAACGAAGGCTCGCGCGTCGACATCCGCAGTGCTTTTGTTGCTTTCGTCACCTGGGTGATTGTCCCATACTTCCCGGCCGCGCCAGGCAGCGCCGCCGAAGATCTGCAGGATTCGCCCGACTACACCGATGTCGCTCGCTCGTCTCAACGTCGTACTGCACTGGCACATGCATCAACCGTCTTACCGGGTGAACGGTCGCTACGCATTGCCGTGGGTTTATCTGCACGCCATGAAGGACTACACGGACATGGCGGCGCACGTGGAATCCGTGGACGGTGCGCGCGCGGTGTTCAACTTCGTGCCGGTGCTGCTCGAGCAGATCGACGACTACCGCGCATCGTTGAAGCGCTTTCTCGACACCGGCGTTCCCATACCCGATCCGCTGCTCGATGCGCTCGCGCGAGCCGATGCCCGTTCCAATCTCGCTGAGCGCGGTGATGTGATCCGGCAATGCCTGAACGTCCACGAACATCACGTGTTGGGCCGATGGCCCGCGTTTGCCGGATTGGCCGCGCTCGTTCGCAGCGCCGGCGCGGACGCGGCGCGCTATCTGAGCGACGATTTTCTGAGTGATCTGGTGGTGTGGTTTCACCTTGCATGGCTCGGTGAGCACGTCCGGCGCAATGATCCGCGAGTGGTGGCGCTCATCGCGCGCGAACGCGGTTACACCGCCGCCGATCGCCGCGTGCTCGTGACCGTGATCTGGGAGCTACTCGACTCGGTCATCGAACGATATCGACGACTCGCGCAGGAGCGACGCATCGAACTGTCCGTTACGCCGCAAATGCATCCGATTCTGCCGCTGTTACTCGATTTCAACACGATGCACGAAGTACTCCCCAATGCAACGCTGCCTCAGCATCGCGCATATCCGGGTGGGGCGGAGCGGGCAACCTGGCATCTCGCGCATGCTCGCCGTGTTTTCGAAGCGCACTTCGGTGCGCCTGCGCAGGGCTGTTGGCCATCCGAGGGTGCCGTATCGGCAGCAGCGATTCGCCAGATGGGCGAGGCGGGCTTTCGCTGGACGGCAAGCGGCGGGGCGGTGTTGCGGAACAGCCTTGTCGCGTCGGAACAGTCGTTCGACTGTATGCATCAGCCCTATCTCGTCGACGGTGTGTCGTGTTTCTTTCGCGACGATGGTTTGTCGGACCTGATCGGCTTCGCTTACAAGGACTGGTCTTCCGACGACGCTGTGGCAAATCTGCTGGGCCACCTCGACACGATCAGGCGACACTGCAACAGAAGTGATGCGGTTGCCGTGATTGTGCTCGATGGCGAGAACGCGTGGGAGTCGTATCCGGCCAATGGCTACGAGTTTCTGCAGACGTTATATCGCAAGCTGGTAGCGCATCCGGATTTGCGGCTGACCACGTATTCGGACTACCTCGACGAATATCCCGATGCCGCAACGCCGTTGCGACGGATCGTGGCGGGCAGCTGGGTGTACGGCACGTTGTCGACCTGGATCGGTCATCCCGATAAGAACCGAGCGTGGGATCTGCTATGCGACGCGAAGCAGCGATTCGACGCGCGCCGCGATTCACTCGAAGACGTGGCGTCCTGCGAGGCGCTGCTCGCCGTCTGCGAAGGTTCGGATTGGTTCTGGTGGTTCGGCGACGACAATTCCGCAGAAGCCGTGGGCCGGTTCGAGGCGCTGTTCCGTGCGCATCTCACGGCGTTGTACGTTGCGCTCGGGGAGCCCGTTCCGGACGCGTTGTCGGTGCCGGTCAGCCGCGGTACTCAGGGCGCCATCGCGCACACTATGCGCGCGTCTTAAGAGTTTCGTTGGCGTCTAGCGGCCCGTAACAGCCACTAGATCCACAACATGCGCCCCATTTCGAAACGGTGCGACAGCAGTTCGTGGAACGGGTACATCCGCACCTGATACGTCTGTTGTCCCGCAAACGGCGGCGTGAATTGCAGCCGGAACGCGACATCCCCGCCGGGTTCGCTGGGAACTTCGACTGCGCTGAACGACATCGGCGCGAGGTCGTCTTGAGCGACGACACATTCCACGCGAACGTCCTGGGGCTGTAGTCCTGCTAGGTGCGCTCGAAGATCGATCACTACGGTATCGCCGTGTGCTACCTGCACCTGCGGAGAGTCGACTCGCGTCAGACGGACGCCGCCCCATAGTTGCGCGACGCGCTGCTTCCATTCGGCGAGGCGCTCAGCGCCGCGATCATGCGCGAGCACCCGATTCTGTCGGGCCGCGGGCGAATAGAGGTTTCGCACGTATTCCCGAACCATACGCTGCGCGTTGAAGCGCGGAATGATCGTGCGCATCGACGCCTTGGCCATCGCAATCCACTCGCGCGATGCATCCGAATCGAAATACAACGGAATCACGTGGTTCTCGAGGAGGTCGATCAGGTCGCGTCCTTCCTCGCGAAAGCGGTACTCGCTGTCCCACGCGACGTCGTGAGGCTTGATCCCCCAGCCGTTCGTACCGTCGAACCCTTCGGCCCACCAACCGTCGAGCACCGACAGATTGATGCCGCCGTTGAGCGCCGCCTTCATGCCTGACGTGCCGCTTGCTTCGAGCGGAAACTCGGGGTTGTTGAGCCACACATCGACGCCCGCGACCAGTTTGCGCGCGAGCGCAAGGTCGTAGTTTTCGACGAGCAGAATTTTGCCGATGAACTCCGGCTTCATCGACAGTTCGTGCACCTGCTCGATCAACCGTTTGCCGGGCTCGTCGTGAGGGTGCGCCTTGCCCGCCATGATCAACACCACCGGTCGAGCCGGATCGTTCAGCAACTTCGCGAGGCGGTCGCGTTCGGAGAACACCAGGGTCGCGCGTTTGTAGGTTGCAAAACGCCGCGCGAACCCGAGCACGAGCACGTCCTTCGCGGGCATGTTCAACAGGCGAGTCGCCCGGTCGATGGTCGACGATGCGACGCCGTTGGTCTCGTGCTGGTGCCGAAGGCGTTTTTCGACGTTGATGAACAATTCCGCGGTGAGTTCCTGGCGGATACTCCAGAACTGATGGTTGGGAACCGTTTCGATGCAGCTCCAATACTCCGGATCGGAGAGGCGAGTGCGCCAATCGCCGAAGCGGATGTCGAACAGATTCACCCACTCCAGCGCGAGGAATGTCTGCAGGTGCACACCGTTCGTCACATAGGTGATCGGATTTTCCTCAGGTGGAATTTCCGGCCATACGTAGCTTTCGTTCTCGGACGCTACGTGACCGTGCACCCTGCTAACGCCATTGTGATGGCGCGAGCCGTAGAGGGCGAGCGCCGTCATGTTCACGCGGTCCATCTCGCCGTTGTGCGACAGTCCGAGCAACGTGTCCGTCTCGAGTCCGATCGATCGCAGGTAAGGTCCGAGCAGGTGCTCGATCAGCCCGCGGTTGAAGACATCGTGGCCGGCGGCGACCGGAGTGTGAGTGGTGAACACGGTTGCGGCCGCCACGTGTTCCAGCGCGGCGGCGAACGAGTGACCCTGCGTCATCAGCGCGTGACACCGCTCCACGATCTGAAAGGCCGCATGACCTTCGTTCAAGTGCCATACCGTTGGTTGGATGCCGAGCGCGGCGAGCGCGCGAACGCCGCCCACGCCGAGGACGATCTCCTGCATCACGCGGGTGGATTCGTCGCCGCCGTACAGTCGCCCGGTGATGGATCGGTAGGTGTCGCCGTTGCTCGGTAAGTCGCTATCGAGCAGATAAAGGGTCGTGTGACCGGCGCGGCCCCGCCAGATACGCAGGCGCACCGTATCGGTGCCGATCAGCACCGAGACTTCGAGCGGCGTGCCGTTTGAATCCACCGCGAGTTGCAGCGGCAGGTCTTCGAGGCGGGTCGTTCTGTACTGCTCCACCTGGCGGCCACGCACATCGATGTGCTGTTCAAAAAACCCCTGGTGATACAGCAGCCCGATTGCGACGAGCGGAACCGCGAGATCCGATGCCGCCTTGCAGTGATCGGCTGCGAGGATTCCGAGGCCGCCGCTATACAGGGGCAGGCTCTCGTGGAAACCGAACTCGAAGCAGAAGTACGCGATGAGATCGTTCTTCGGATCGAGGTATGCCGCGAGATCCGCCGGCATCGTCTTCGCGTGATACGCGTCGTACGACGCGACGACGCGTTGATAGATGTCGAGGTACGCCGGGTTTCGCGCCGCGGCGTCGAACGTGGCTTGTCCGAGGCGGCGCAGGAACAGATTCAGATTGCCGCCGCAGGCTTCATACAGCGAATTGTCCAACTGCCTGAACAAGTGCCGCAGATCCCGATCCCATGTGTAGATCAGGTTGTTCGCCAGTTCGGGGAGGCGAGGCAGTTCAGCCGGGATTCGCGGACGAACTTCGAGGGGGAATTGGGTGCCGCTCATGAGTGAGGGAATTCTACTGGCGCCCGCTTACACTGTCATTGCGCCGGTGCTACGGTCGTGCGTCTCCCGCGGTATTTTGTGACATGAAGCTGGATCCCACTCAACGTTATGTCAGCCGGCTGACGCATCGCACCCTGGCTCTCGTGATGGCGGGCGGCAAGGGAGCGCGGCTCGGACCGTTGACGGAATGGCGTGCAAAACCGGCAGTACCGTTCGGCGGCAACTTCCGAATCATCGATTTCACGCTGTCGAACTGCATCAATTCCGGCATTCGGCGCATCGGCGTACTCACCCAGTACAAAGCCTATTCGCTGATTCGTCACGTGCAGCGCGGCTGGGGATTTCTCCGTGGCGAGTTCGGGGAGTTCGTGGAATTGCTGCCGCCGCAGCAGTGGCTGGGTGAGCGTTGGTACGCAGGCACCGCGGACGCGGTGTATCAGAACCTCGACATCGTCAATCGGCATGCGCCCGAGTTCGTCCTGGTACTCGCCGGCGACCACATCTACAAGATGGACTATGGGCCGATGATCGCGCGCCACATGGAAAACGATGCGGACCTCACGGTTGGATGCGTGTCGGTACCTCGTGAACGCGCCAGCGAGTTCGGTGTGATGAGCACCGATGGAGGCGGGCGTGTAATCGGTTTCGAGGAAAAGCCGGTCGATCCGGTGGCAATGCCTAACGATGCCACTAAGTCGCTCGCGTCGATGGGGATCTACGTCTTCAACCGCGAATTTCTGGTCGCTCAGTTGACCGCAGACGCACGCGATCCCGACTCGTCGCACGACTTCGGAAAGAACATCATCCCGCGTCTGATCGACGATTGCCGCGTCTATGCGTACCCGTTCGTCGAGCCGAACGGCGGGGAGAGCTATTGGCGCGACGTCGGCACGGTAGATGCGTTCTGGGAATCGAATCTGGAACTCGCGCACGTGGTTCCTCCGCTCGATCTTTACGATCGCGACTGGCCCATCTGGACATACCAGGAGCAGCTGCCGCCCGCCAAATTCGTGTTCGACGACCCGGGCCGTCGCGGTGTTGCCGTCAATTCGCTGATTGCGAGCGGTTGTGTGATTTCCGGGGCATCGGTCGCGCGTTCGCTGCTGTTCTGTAACGTTCACGTAGAGAACTACAGCGTCATCGACGACGCGGTGATCCTGCCCGACGCGTCGATCGGCGCGAATTGCCGCTTACGCAAGGTGGTCATCGACAAGGGCTGCATCATTCCGCCAGATACCGTGATCGGCGAAGATCCCGAGGCAGATCGAAAGCGCTTCTTCGTCACGCCCGGCGGCGTGACGCTGGTTACGCCGTCGATGCTGGGACAGCTGTATTCCGCTAAATCGATGTAGCAGGTGATCGCGGCTTCGGAGCTTGCCGGGCGGTTCGGGGACATGAAACAGGCGGTCATTCGATCCCGAACAGGCGATCCATCGACATCGAGCCCGCGCCGCGCGCAACCAGGTACAGCAGGGGCCCTGCCCACGACAGGTGCGTGGGCCACGCATCCGGATAAACGAAGATCTCGATCACCGCCGTCATGCCGAGCAATGCGAGGGCAGACAGGCGCGTGAAGAGGCCGAGCACGAGCAGCGCCGGAAACAGATGCTCTGCGTATGCCGCCAAGTGCGCTGCGAGCTCGGGCGGCAACAGCGGCAGCTTGTACTCGTCGCGAAACAGTTCGATCGCGCCATCCGACACATGCAGCCATCCGTCGACTTTCGTCCGACCCGACTGCAGAAACAGACTTGCGATCGAGACGCGCGCGATCGCAGCCAGCAGCGCGTGGCTGACGAGACCGTCGAGTTTCACCGCGATCCGGTTGTAGACGTCCAGCAGGCG
Organism: Pseudomonadales bacterium; assembly: GCA_041739525.1. Lineage (GTDB taxonomy): Bacteria > Pseudomonadota > Gammaproteobacteria > Pseudomonadales > Azotimanducaceae > DATJGR01. Next base: position 26,029 of record JBGSNQ010000054.1, read on the forward strand.
ATGTTCGTATGTCACTGATGCATCTCCCCGAATGCGCCAGCACGCAGTAGTTGGGCGATCAGCGCGGACAGATCGATGTCGTGCTCCGCGCCAAGCGCGGCAAAGCCGGCGTCCGTTAGATTCGCGCCGGCAGCGCACGCGTCGAGGAACGCGCAGCCGCCGGCCGACAGCTCGAACGTCTCCACATCGGCGTACGGGCGGACCAGCAGCGCGCCTTCGCCGCTCCAAACGAGCGTGCCAAGCGCGTCGGTGTTTGAGTCTTCGCGATTGCATCGCCACAGCGAATAGATCGGTTGGTCCGTGAACCATTTCCAGCGGGCGGAGGGATGTGGGCGCAGTACGGTTCGTGCAAGCAGGTGTGGATCGCATTGCCCAATTTCCGCCGCCGCGACCGGCACTCGATCGCAGGCAACGTGTGCTTCGATCCAGAAGCGGTCGAGCAGGGCGACGTCCGACAAGTACGTTAGTTCAGCGGCCGGTTCGAACGTCGCAAGAAAACCCGGGAAAGCATCGCCGTAGCTCACCAGCATCGGACATCGCGGCGGACTCTGTCGAACGAAGACCGCGGCGGCCGCGCGGAACCAATCGTCGCCTACCAATCGCGCCACAGCGGGGTAGTTGGCGAGCAGCGCGTCGACGCAACCCTTCGCCACGGTGTTTCGATAGACCGAAAATCCTGGCTGGGCCGCCAGTACAGCCACGGTTGAATGGCCTGTAGCGCTTGTTTGTAGCGCCTGCATAAACGCATCCTGGAAGGCGCGCAGCGGTTGAGTCATCGATGCTTCGCCGCGCGCAGCAGACAATCCGCCCGATTGCGTTCGGCAAGCAGCACCTCGAATGCGGGCAGTTCGTCGTCGCGTTCGATGAGTGTGGGCCGCGGGCCGATTCGCGCGATGAGCCGCGCGTAGAGTCGCCAGACCGCCGCGCAGACCGGAGCGTTGTGAGAGTCGATCAGCAACACGTTGCCCAGGTTCGGATCGGCGCAATGCCCGGCAAGATGCAGTTCGGCGACGTGCCCGCCCGGAAATGCGTCGAGGTAGGCATTCGCATCGAATCCGAGGTTGTTCGCGCTGACGTAGACGTTGTTGACGTCGAGCAGCAGTCCGCAACCGGTACGCCTGCACAGCTCAGTGAGAAATTCGATTTCGTCGTAGTGGTGGCCGGGGATTGCCAGATAATGCGACGGGTTTTCCACGAGAATCGAGCGTTTGATCGCGTCTTGGGTCCGCTGAACGTTGGCGGTAATGCGTTGTAGAGCTTCGTGGGAACGTGGGAACGGCAGCAGATCGGGACTGTAGACACCGTTCCAAGTAGACCACGCGAGATGTTCGGATACGACGAACGGCTCGAATCGCTGAACGAGTCGATTGAGGCGCGCGAGATGGTCGGGATCGGGGTCGGCGTCTGCGCCGAGGGACAGGCCGACGCCGTGCAACGAGAGTGGGTGACGCGTCCGGATGGTTTCGAGCCACGCCAGACGCGGTCCACCTTCCACCATGTAGTTTTCGGAATGCACCTCGAACCACAATCCCGGCGCCGCAGCATCTGCGGAATCGGCATAGTGCGGCGGCCTCAGACCCAGGCCGGCCGTCGGCGCGTCGTGATCCATCACGCGTGTGCGACCAACGTCCGGCATCGGCCTAGCTCTTCGCCGGCGTCAGCGATCCCATTCCTTTCGGAGTCTTGATCGTCGTGCAGGTACCCGCCGGTACGTTTTTCCAGGCATTCCCCTGGTAATCCACCTTGGCGGTTCCAGCGCAGGTCGTCCCAGCGCCGGCCTTGCAATCGTTCTTGCCGGCGAGCGCTACGCCGTAGCACTTCTCCATGGCCTTCCCATCGGACGCCATTGCGTCCTCCGCGGCGCGTGCAACGCCCGCGCTCAAGGCGGCAACAGTCAGTGCCGCGGCGACATACGATCGATTCATAGCGAACTCCTTCGGAAATTGGGTTGAACTCGAGTCAGGCAGCGAGAAATTCACGGCCTGCGAAGAGAGTTCGCTGCGCCTCGCCGTTCGGTTACATCAGTCGCGTAATCGAATTTGCGTCGCTTACGGCTGGACCGCGACATTGCCAGTGGCGCTCTGCAGCCAGCCGCCAGTCGCCTGCACGGGTTGGCCGGCGGCGTCGACCACCCAGATCGCAACGGCGTGAGATGCGCCCCTGTGTGCCGCCGACGTCGGAACGGAGGCGCGCCAGATGCCGTCGCTCATCTGCATCGGTGCCGTGTGCAGCGCGCGCGCAACGAATTCGTGGTGCAGGTTCTTGCCGGCGTTCTCGCCGCGGCGCACCTGCGTCGTCTGGTTCGCCTGCAGCCATGCGAACTCGACGCTCAGCTGCGTGAAGGCGGTGGGACTGTCGAACGTTACGTCGGCGAGCGCATCGCCCACGTGCACTTTGAGAACTCCGGCGATGCGGTCGGGCGCGGCGGCGATTTCTAGCGGAGCGCGCCGCCACGAGCGCCACTCTTTTCCCGCGACGAATACGCCGGGCGTGTACACGGGCGCGTTCGCGTGCGCCGCGGTTGTTTCGTGCAGCTTGTCGAACGCCTGCTGGCCGAAACGGTCGTGCCAGCCCAGGGAGTCCCAATAGGTCACATGGAACGCGACCGGCACAACGCGGGACCACAGACCGTCGGACGCGCGCAGGCTCGACAACCACGCATCCGCAGGTGGGCAGCTGTTGCAGCCTTCGGACGTGAACAGTTCGACCAGCCGCACCGATTCTTTCGGGCTCTCGAAGACGGTTTCGCCGTAGCCCGAGGTCGACGCGAAGAGAAGCGACAGCACAACGAGCGCGTGAAGGTCCGGCGTGAGACGCCTGCGGAATGATGCGGTGATCATGTGACTGCCGAAGAGCGCGTTACCAGCGCAGCAGCGGTCTGCCGAGCGCCGATCCTGCGATGGTGGGGATCAGAATGCCGAGCACGTACCAGATGGCCAGGAACGGCGGCGCGAGCTCCGGACAGTGCAATCCGTAGATCGACGCGCCGAGCGCGCCGGAGAAGAGGCCCAGCGCGGCGCCGGTAAGGGTCTGGTTTGTAGGCGCGAGTCCGCGCATCGCCCAGATGCTCGCGACGAACATCGGTACCGACAGCAACGCAATTCTGAAAGGGCATACGCTCCAGCTGTTGCCGAGAACGAGTGGAACGCGCGCGCCCGGTTCCGCTTCGGCGAGCACGACGAACGCAAGCATCCACAGTGCCGCCAGCGTGGCCGCCGCGAGCCATTTCACATTCCCAACAGTCACACCCGGTCGCGCCAGGCGTACGGAAGCAACCAATCCAGAGAGCGTCAGAAGAACAGCGAACGCCATTTTGATCCAGAAGCCCGGCAGATGCAGGAACTCGCTCAGCGCGGGATTGATGCCGAGCATCGAAAGCAGGATCGCGAAGCCGCCCGTGGCGCCGAACGCAACGGCCACGCCGAAGCGTCGTGCAACGGGATGGCGCGGCACCGGACCGGCGTCCGTCGCCAGCAGATCGATGAGTGAGTCGGTTTTCATGTCGATCCTCGCACCTTTGCTGCCAATGCCTTCAAGGCGCGGTGCACGTTCACTTTGATGGCTGACTCCGACATGCCCGTTAGTGTCGCCGTTTCGGCGACCGATCGGCCCTCGATTTTCACGTAGACGACCGACTGGCGCTGACGCTCCGGTAGCGTATCGAGCAGTTGGCGCAGATCTTTGCGTGCATCGGATGCGCCGGGTTCGTCTGCCGACAGACGCTCACCGAAGTCGTCGTCGATCGAATCGGTGAGCGCTTCGCGGCGACCGCGCCGGCGCAGAAAGTCGACGAGCTTGTAGCGCGCGATGGCATAACACCAGGCCGTCAGCGGGCGCGAACGGTCGTACGTGTGGCGCTGATTGTGTATGGCCAGCAGCGTTTCCTGCACGAGATCCTCTGCATCGCTCACCAGGGTCGTCAGGCGCCGCCGGTAGTAGGCGCGAAGGCGCTCACTCAGTTCGGTGAGCAGCGCCCGATAGGCGGCTTCGTCGCCGGCCTGCGCCTGCAGCATCAGCGCACGCAAATGCTCTTCACGCGCGGTGAAGGCGTCTTCTGAGAAGTTCGCCGGAGAGGTCGAGCCGGTTACAGAAGGGCGGAAGACACGCGTCATTGGGGAATTGTGCCCGCCGGATCGTCGCCCGTCCAAATCGGTCCGCCGCGCAGCGACCTGCCCGCGGCCGCAGGTTTTTGTTTCCTGTCGCGTAACCGCACGCAAAGCATCGACGAAGTAATCATCGGATCCAGCGCCCCCGCTGTTGTTCCATTGCAGGAGAAAAATGATGCGATTGCTGACGTCGGTTCTGGTGTCCAAGGGCGCGCGCGACTTGATCGTCGCGTTGGCGCTGTTTCCGCTCGTGCTTGCGGTTGGCGTGGGAGTGGAAGCGGAAGCGGCAGACAAGACCGTCGCTCTGCCGCCGCCACTGGTCGATGTCGCGCCGGGCAATGGCGAGACGCAAACCGCGGTGTTCTCCGGCGGCTGCTTCTGGGGCGTGCAGGCGGTGTTCCAGCACGTGAAAGGCGTTCGTTCCGCAGTCTCCGGCTACGCAGGTGGCACTAAAGGCGACGCGCGGTACGAAATCGTGAGCTCCGGTACCACCGGCCACGCGGAGTCCGTGGAGGTTGCATTCGATCCTGCGCAGATTTCTTACGGCCAACTGTTGACAGTGTTCTTCTCCGTCGCGCATGACCCGACTCAGTTGAATCGTCAGGGGCCCGATCGTGGCACCCAGTACCGCTCGGCGATTTTCACGACGAGCACCGATCAGAAACGCGTCGCAGAGTCGTATATCGCCCAGCTGGACGCCGCGCAGGTATTCGATTCCCGGATTGTTACCCGCGTTGCGCCGCTGATTGCGTTCTATCCCGCCGAGGCGTACCACCAGGACTATGCGACCCTGCACCCCAATAACCCCTACATCGTCTTCAACGACGCACCCAAGCTCGTACAGCTGCGGGCGCGATTCGGTGATCTGTACGTGGCGAAGCCTGTGTTGGTTGCGAGCAAATGAGTTCCGTACGCCGTCGTTGGCGACCAGTATCGGATCGAATCGAGCCTCGCGTCTTCGGATTGTGCGGGAACGACAGCACACGTCAGTACAACCGCGCGCCTCGAATGCAGCGGGTACAACAGCAGTTTGAAGGGGCAGACCTACCATCCGGAATCCGACAGTTGGTTCTGTCGCGAGCAAACAGGTCGGCGTACGGTTAGGCTTCGTTCTCTGATTGCAAAAGTCCGCCACGACGAATGTTCGACATTGCCGCCACCTGTCTGGTAGTCACCGCACTGCTCGCGTATCTGAACCACCGCTTCGTCGGGCTGCCGACGACCATCGGTGTCATGGTGGCCGCACTGGTCTTTTCGCTCGCGCTCGTGGGGTTGGACGCGCTAGGCATGGCGCACGGCTTGCGCGAGTACGAAGAGTCGCTGCTGCGCTCGATCGACTTTTCGGACGTGCTCATGCAGGGCATGCTCTCGTTGCTGTTGTTCGCCGGCGCTCTCCACGTCGACATGAGCGAACTCAAGAGGTACCGCTGGCCGGTGGGCGCCCTGGCCGTGATAGGCACGACACTGTCGACCGCTGCGGTCGGCTACGGGATGTGGCTGGCGCTGCCCATGGTCGGCGTGCAATTGCCCTTCATATATTGCCTGCTGTTTGGCGCGTTGATCTCGCCCACCGACCCGATTGCGGTTGCGGGCATCCTCAAGTCCGCCGGAGCGCCAAAGGCGCTCGACCTCGTGATTGCCGGCGAGTCACTGTTCAACGATGGCGTGGGCGTGGTGATCTTCTCCTTGCTTCTGGGGGTGCTGGCAAGCGGCTTGACGCCGACGCTTGGCCACGGCGTCGAAATTCTGTTGAGAGAGGCGGGCGGCGGTCTGCTGTTCGGTTTGGTGCTGGGTTACGTGACCTTCCGTCTGCTGAGGAGCGTGGACAACTACCAGGTCGAAGTGCTGCTGACTCTGGCCGCGGTCACGGGCGGCTACGCGTTGGCGAGCACGCTGCACGTGTCCGGCCCGCTGGCCATGGTGGTCGCCGGCCTGATCATCGGCAATCACGGCCGCGCCCTCGCAATGTCGGATACGACGCGTCGCTATCTGGACATGTTCTGGGAATTGATCGACGAGATACTGAACGCGTTGCTGTTCGTGCTGATCGGGATGGAGGTGCTCCTCCTGGTGCTTTCGGTCAACCAGCTCGCTGCCGCCTGTGTTGCGATCGTCGTGACGCTCATGGCTCGACTGCTGACGGTCGGCGTGCCGGTGCGTGTGTTGCGGGGCGCCTTCGACCTGCCACTGGGTTCGTGGAAGGTACTGACCTGGGGAGGTTTGCGCGGCGGCATATCCGTGGCGCTCGCGTTGTCACTGCCGGCAGGATCGGAGCGCAACACGGTCGTCGCACTGACCTATTGCGTCGTCGTGTTTTCGATCCTCGCTCAAGGACTCTCCATCGGATACGTCATACGCAAGGCCGTTGGGCACCGGTGACGCCGTCGTGTGCGCACAGGGAGCCCCTCAGTCTCCGCGTTAGGCATTGCACCGTCCTGATCTCGAAACGCGGATCAGACGACGCAGATCCCGAATTCGCGCCGTAAATCAGCCAGCGTGCGACTCTGGAAAGACTCCGGGGGGTTCCAGGGCCAACGCTTTTTCATTCGCCACGCATCGATGGCGGCTCGCCAGATACGCGGCACCGCCAGCACCGTTATCCAGGCGCTCCTGAGGTAACCGAATTCTTTGAAGAGCGCTTGAGCCTGTTTGTCCTGCGCCAGATAGGCGACGTAGCGCCGAACGCCGACGTCGCATGAGAACAGCGTGCGCGTATCGGCCAACGCTTCGTCGTCGAGCGTGGTATCGAGCCCGAAGATGACGTGGCACATGTCGTGGTTGCGAAACAGCGCAAAACTCTCGGGCGGCAGATCGCTGGGACGCACGACGCGTCCCGCATTGGCTGCGTAGTATTCCTCGAGTCCTTCGGCCAGCGTCAGTCCGCTGTCCTGCTGCTGATAGCGAAGACACGCGGCCGGATGGAATGAATCGGATTGCATCGCTCAACTCTACTCCGCCGCTCACCCATTTCCAGGCTTCTGTGGGTTGCGAAGTCGTTGCGGAACGATCGCGCAGCCCTTGCCGGCATTGCACTCCTGTCGGTCGGTCATCGGGGGTTGCCGATGAAAGAGCTGGCAGCCCTGCGGCGGTGTTCAGCGCCCGGAAGGGCTCGTATGCTCAACGCAATTGGCTGATTGGAATGGGTAGGTTCAATCCAGGATGGCGCTGCGCCTGATCGAGATGGTATTGCGTGAACGCGACGGCGTGGAAGTGCGAGAGCTTCTAAAGCATCACAAGCTGCTCGAACACCGACAGATCAAGCTTGCCGACGGAGAAGTGCTGGTGCGGATACTGTTGGACGGCGAAGAGAGCGAGGCGGTTCTGGATGTCCTGGAGCAACACTACTCCGGCACGGATGGCAATCGCGTGGTGATTCTGCCCGTCGAGGCGACCTTGCCGCGAGCCATGATTGATCCTGCGGCCGTACCCGAGCAATCCACCGATAAATCCCCGGAGCGGATCGGCCGCGAAGAGTTGTACGAAGACATCAAAGACGCTGCGCGATGCACGCGAGTCTATCTCGCGATGACGGTGTTGTCGGCGATCGTCGCGGCCATCGGGCTGCAGCACAACAGTGTGGCCGTCATCATCGGCGCGATGGTGATCGCGCCGTTGCTCGGGCCGAACATGGCGCTGGCACTCGGTGCTGCGCTCGGTGATCTGGAACTGCTGCGGCGCGCGCTTCTGACGAATCTGGCGGGGATCGCTTTGGTAACGGCGTTGTCGATCGCCATCGGCGGCGTGATCGATGTCGACCCGATGCTCACTGAGGTGGCGTCGCGGACGCACGTCGGTATGGGAGACATCGTGTTGGCGTTGGCCTCCGGATGCGCCGGTGCGCTGGCATTCACGACGGGCGTGTCGGCGACGTTGATCGGCGTGATGGTGGCGGTGGCGCTGCTGCCGCCGCTGGTGACGTTCGGACTGTTATTGAGCGGCAACGATCCCGCGCGGGCGACCGGCGCACTGGTGCTTTTTCTGGTGAACCTGACGTGCGTGAACCTTGCCGCGGTCGCCACGTTTCTGGTGCAGGGTATTCATCCGGCCAACTGGTGGGAGAAGGCGCGCGCAGCCAAAGCCACGCGGATCGCGATCACCGTCGAGGCCGGGTTGTTGGCGGCACTGGTCGGAATCATCTTCCTGTTGCAGAAGGTATGAGCATGCGAAGGGAGAAACCGTGAAGGTCTCGAATTCCGGTACCGTGGTTTCCGTGCGCGGCAGCGTCGTCGATATCCGGTTCGAGCAAACGTTGCCGCCGATCTACACGGTCCTGCGCACCGGTGGCGACAAACAGATCGTCATCGAAGTGCTCTCGCAACGGGATGCACATCACGTGCGTGGGATCGCGCTGACTCCCACGCAAGGTCTTGCGCGCGGCATGGCCGTGGACGACACCGGTGGACCGCTGCAGGCGCCGGTCGGCAAGGGGATCCTGTCGCGCATGTTCGACGTCTTCGGCAATACGATCGATGGTGGCGCGGCGTTGTCGGATGCGGACTGGCGCTCCGTGCATCGGGCACCGCCCGCGCTGGGGAGACGCTCGACGAAGTCGGAAATCTTCGAAACGGGAATCAAGGTGATCGACGTTCTCATGCCGCTCGAACGCGGCGGTAAGGCGGGATTGTTCGGTGGCGCGGGCGTGGGCAAGACGGTGTTGCTGACGGAGATGATCCACAACATGGTCGGCCACCATGAGGGCGTCAGCATCTTTTGCGGCATCGGCGAACGCTGCAGAGAAGGCGAAGAGCTTCATCGTGAGATGAAGCAGGCCGGCGTGTTGCCGAACATGGTGATGATCTTCGGCCAGATGAATGAACCGCCCGGCGCGCGCTTTCGCGTGGGCCACGCCGCGTTGACGATGGCCGAATACTTCCGCGACGACGAGCATCGAGACGTGATGCTGCTGATCGACAATATCTTTCGTTTCATCCAGGCCGGCATGGAAGTGTCCGGACTGATGGGTCAGATGCCGTCGCGGCTGGGCTATCAGCCGACGATGGGCACCGAGCTGTCGCGTTTGCAGGAGCGCATTGCAAACACCGACACTGGCGCGATCACCTCCATCCAGGCGGTGTATGTACCGGCAGACGATTTCACCGACCCGGCGGCAGTGCATACGTTCTCGCATCTTTCCGCGTCGATCGTGCTCTCTCGCAAGCGGGCGAGCGAAGGGCTGTATCCGGCGATCGATCCGCTCCAATCGAGTTCCAAGATGGCGACGCCGGGCATCGTTGGTGATCGGCATTATCACCTGGCGCAGGAAGTCCGGCGGACGCTCGCGCAGTACGCGGAACTGAAGGACATCATCGCCATGCTCGGCCTCGAGCAGCTTTCGCCGGAAGACCGCAAGGTGGTCGCACGGGCACGCCGCCTCGAACGCTTTCTCACGCAGCCGTTCTTCACAACCAAACAGTTCAGCGGCTTCGAAGGGAAACTCGTCAGTCTCGAAGACGCGTTGGACGGCTGTGAGCGCATCCTGCGCGATGAATTCAAGGACTACCCGGAGCGTGTCTTCTACATGATCGGCAAGATCGACGAAGCGACGGCGAGAGCGAAACCAAACGCGCAGACGATGCACGCCGATGAACCTTGAGGTGCTGTTGCCGTTCCAGATGTTCGCCGCAGAAAGCGATGTGTTGCGCATCGTCGCGGAGACCTGCGATGGCTCGTTCGGATTGTTGCCGCACCGACTCGATTGTGTGGCGGCGCTCACGCCGGGCATCCTGATTTATGAGACGGTGGCGGCTGGCGAAACCTACCTGGCGGTGGACGGCGGCGTGCTGGTCAAGGCCGGCCCTGACGTTTTCGTCTCGGTGCGCCGGGCGATGGGCGGAACCGATCTGGCTCAGCTGCGCGATGCCGTGGAGCGCGAATTTCTGACGTTGGATGCGCATGAGCAAAGCCTCAGAACGGTGATGGCGAAATTGGAAACCGGCTTCCTGCGGCGCTTCGCGAGCTTCCAGCATGAATGACGAGCCGACCGGCAAACCGTCGCAGAACGAGCCGAACTTCGCCGGGCAGGTGGGCGCGAAGGCGGCCCGCAAGCTCAAAGCGCGGCGTCACGCTGCGCAGGGCGTCTGGTTCGGCCTCGGCATGATGGGCCTCGTCGGCTGGTCAGTGGTCGTGCCGACGTTGCTCGGCGCGGCGCTGGGTGCGTGGTTGGACACGCGCTATCCCGGCGTTCACTCCTGGACGCTGACGCTGCTGATCATCGGTTTGATCGTGGGTTGCGCCAACGCATGGCATTGGGTTGCCAAAGAGGACAAGGCGATCCGCGACGAACAGGCCGACGACGATGAGTGAAACGGCGAATCTGACGTTGGCGTTGCTCGCGGGATGTTTGCTCGGCGCGATGTTCTTCGGCGGTCTCTGGTGGACGGTGCGGCGGAGCCTGTCTGCCAAACATCCTGCGTTCTGGCTGTTCGGCAGCGTGATGTTGCGGGTCAGCGTGACCTTGGTGGGGTTTTATTTCATCGGTCGCGGCGACTGGGCGCGGCTGTTGGCGTGTCTGGTCGGTTTCGTCCTTGCGCGCTTCGTCGTGATGAAGGCGACGTTGCCACGAGAGCCCGTTGCGTCGGCAACCGGAGGTGGGCCATGCACCTGAGTCCTGACGAGGTGATCTTCTGGCAACACGGGTTTTTGAAACTGAACGCAACCATCGCCTTCACGTGGGGGTTGATGTTCGTGCTCGCGCTCGGCTCGAAACTGGTCACCTGCAAACTGTCGAGCGAGCTCGAGCGTTCGCGCTGGCAGAACCTGCTGGAAATCGTCGTCACCGGGATCGAGAAACAGATCGAAGACGTCGGCCTCGGCCGCCCCAGGCCGTACCTCGGCTTTCTGGGCACGTTGTTCCTGTTCGTCGCCGCCGCGAGCCTGTGCACGATCATTCCGGGATTTCAGCCGCCGACCGGCTCTCTGTCGACCACCGCTGCACTCGCGCTGTGCGTACTCGTGGCGGTGCCGCTGTTCGGTATCGAGCAGCAGGGCATCGGCGGCTATCTGAGATCCTATGCGCAGCCGACGTTCCTCATGTTGCCGTTCAACATCATCAGCGAGCTGTCGCGCACGTTGGCGCTGGCGGTCCGGCTTTTCGGCAACATGATGAGCGGCGCGATGATCATCGGCATTCTGCTGACCATCACGCCGTTCGTCTTTCCGATCGTGATGACTGCGCTCGGTTTTCTGACCGGCATGGTGCAGGCCTACATCTTCAGTATTCTCGCTGCGGTCTACATCGCCGCGGCCGTGCGCACCCGTCAGCCGTCGACACAGGCAGAACATCAGACTTGATCCCACCGTGAAGCAGCCAAAGGACAGCCCATGGACAGCATGACCCTCATCGCGTTGGCATCCATCGCCATCGCCGGAATCACCACCAGCTTCGGCTGTCTGGGACCTGCGCTCGCCGAGGGACGGGCGGTCGCGACGGCGCTCACGTCGCTGGCGCAACAGCCCGACGCCTCGGCAACGATCACGCGGACGCTGTTCGTCGGCTTGGCGATGATCGAGTCGACGGCGATCTATTGTTTCGTCATCTCGATGATCCTGATCTTCGCCAATCCGTTCTGGAATCACGCGATCGCCCAGACAACGGGAAAGTAATCCGTGCTCATCGACTGGTTTACCGTCGTCGCCCAGGTCGTCAACTTCCTGATCCTCGTGTGGTTGCTGAAGCGGTTTCTCTACAAACCCATCCTCGATGCCATCGACGCACGGGAGAAGCGAATCGCCGCCGAACTCGCAGATGCGGATACGAAGAAGGCGGCTGCGGACAATCTGGGCGACGAGTTCCGGCGCAAGAGCACCGCGTTCGACGAACAACGCGCTGCGCTGCTGAGCAAGGCAACGCAAGAAGCAGAGGCAGAACGTCAGCGACTACTCGATGAGGCGCGCAAGGCGGCCGATACGTTGACTGCCAAACGCCTGGAGACACTTCGGACCGACGGGCAGAACCTGAATCAGGCGATCAGCCGCGCGGCGCAACATGAAGTGTTTGCGATCGCCCGCAAAGCGCTCACGGATCTCGCAACGGTGAGTCTGGAAGAGCGGCTCGGCGAGGTGTTCACGCGTCGTCTGCGTGAAATGGACCCCGCGGCGAAAGCGGTTCTCGCGAAAGCCCTGATGTCGACGTCCGACGCCGCACTCGTGCGCAGCGCCTTCGAACTCCCGTTGGGGCAGCGGGCGGCCATACAGAATGCGCTCAATGAAACCTTTTCCGCCGAGGTCCGCGTGCGTTTCGAGACCGCGCCGGAACTCGTCAGCGGGGTTGAGCTCACCGCAAACGGACAGAAGGTCGCGTGGAGCATCGCCGACTACCTCGAGTCGTTGCAGAGGAAGGTCGGCGAATTGTTGAACGAGCAAACGAGGTTTGCAGCCCAGGCGGCGACCGACGGCGCGTCAGCCGCGCCCGAGGAAGCCAGGTGAGCGCGTCCAGGCCCGAGCCCGACAGTCTGCGAGGCGTCTTCGATCGCACTTTTTCCGGAATCCAACACGCACGGGAAACATTCGCGCCGCAATTGACGCCGCGCGAGGTCGGCACGATCGCCACCGTGTCCACCGGTATCGCCACGGTCGTGGGTCTGCCGAGCGCCGGATTCGAGGAGCTGCTGGAATTTCCGGGAGGCGTATTCGGCGTCGCGTTCAACGTCGACGAGAACGAAATCGGTGTGGTCCTGCTCGGCGAGTATTGGCATCTGCACGCGGGCGATACCGTCGAACGTACCGGACGCGTGGTGGATGTGGTGGTGGGTGACGGCCTGCTGGGCCGCGTGATCGACCCGCTTGGCCGGCCGCTCGACGGCAATGGACCGGTGGCCGGCAATGCGCGCCTGCCGATCGAGCGACCCGCTGCGTCGATCATGGATCGCGCGCCGGTCACCGTGCCGCTGCAGACCGGTATCAAGGTCGTCGACGCGCTGATTCCGATCGGACGCGGGCAACGCGAGCTGATCCTGGGTGATCGTCAAACCGGCAAAACCGCCATTGCGATCGACACCATCCTCAACCAGCACGGCCAGAATGTCGTATGTATCTACTGCGCCATCGGCCAGCGCGCCTCCGCCGTGGCGAAAGTGATTGCGGTGCTGCAGGCGCACGATGCGATGGAATACACCGTGGTGGTGGTGACCGAGGGCAACGACCCGCCGGGGCTCGCCTATATCGCGCCGTACGCGGCGACGAGCATCGCGGAACATTTCATGCAGGCGGGCCGCGACGTGCTGATCGTCTACGACGACCTCACCCATCACGCGCGGGCGTATCGCGAACTTTCGCTGCTGCTGCGCCGACCGCCGGGTCGCGAGGCCTTCCCCGGAGACATCTTCTATATTCACTCGAGGTTGCTGGAGCGGGCGACGCATCTGAGCAAAGAACGTGGCGGCGGTTCGCTCACGGCACTCCCCATCATCGAGACCGAAGCGGAGGACATCTCCGCCTATATTCCAACCAATCTGATCTCGATCACCGATGGCCAGATCTACCTCTCGCCGTCGCTGTTCGAACTCGGCGTGCTGCCCGCGGTAGACGTCGGCAAATCCGTTTCGCGGGTCGGCGGCAAAGCGCAACGGACGGCCTATCGCGCGGTCGCGGGCAACCTCAAGCTTGCATACGCACAGTTCGAGGAACTCGAGACCTTTGCCAGGTTCGGCGCGCGCCTGGATGACGACACCCGCAAGATCATCGAGCACGGGCGGCGCATCCGGGCATGTCTGAACCAGGCGGAATTCGCGCCAGTATCCGTGCCGGCGCAAATCGTCGTTCTACTTGCATTGACGTCCGGACTATTCGACGCGGTGCCGCTCGAGCAGATGAAACACGCCGAGCGGGCGTTGCAAGGCGCGGCCGCTAACATTTCGGCAGAGGTGCGCCTACGACTCGAAACCGCCGATGCGTTGAGCGAGGCGGATCGCAAATCGATGATCGAAATCGGCCGTCGGACACTGGATCGATTTCAACCAAAACCCGCGAAGGGTCCTGCGTCGAGCGCCGCGGCGCGGCCTATGAAGAACCCGTGACCTTTTCCAACTTTGAACGCGTGGGACATTGATGGGCGACACCACTGCCAGCCTGCGGCGGAAGATCAGCGGCGCCGGAGACCTCCAGTCGGTGGTTCGGACGATGAAGGCCCTGGCGGCATCGAGCATCGGACAGTACGAAAGATCGGTGCGCGCGTTGGCGGACTATGATCGAACCGTGCAGCTCGGGCTGGCACTCTGCCTGAGGGACAGCGACCCGGTGCCCTCGTTAGCGGCGCAAAAGGACGAGTCCGGAGCGGGCGCGGTAGGCGTCGTCGTCTTTGGTTCCGACCAGGGTCTGGTGGGACAGTTCAATCAGGTGATTGTCGACCATTCCCTCGAGGCGATTTCGGCCCTGCCAGGGGATCCCCTTATCTGGGCCGTTGGCGAGCGCGTACAGATGCGCCTGCTGGACGCGGGTGTGGCGCTGACGGGATCCTTTGTGTTGCCGAGTTCGGTGGAGGCGGTCGCGCCGCTTGTCGGTCAGATCCTGCTCGAGACCGAGACACGCCCCGGCGCCGGTGAAATCGCCGAGCTGCACCTCATTTTCAACCGCCGCACGATCGGCTCGGCTTATTCACCCATCACTCAACGGCTGCTGCCGCTCGATGAAGCCTGGCGCCGTACGCTTGCAGACCTGCGTTGGCCGTCGGGAAACCTGCCTGAGGTAATGGGTAGCCGCACGACCACGCTACGGGCGCTCATCCGGGAGTACGTTTTCGTCTCGCTGTTCCGTGCGTGCGCCGAATCTCTCGCCAGCGAAAATGCGAGCCGGCTGGCGGCGATGGAGCGCGCCGACAGAAACATCAACGAAATACTGGAGAACCTCCACAGCTCGTTCAACCGTCTGCGACAGAGCAGCATCGATGAGGAGCTCTTCGATGTCGTATCCGGCTACGAAGCTCTATCGCAGCCAGGGTCTGTCCGGTGATGGTGATACCCGGACATGAAGCACCGTCGATGGGTGCTAACGCTTGATCACGCTCGAGAACCTGCGACACCGCCTCGCGACGGCCGATGCCTTCCCGCAACTGGCCATACTCGGAGTTCTGGCCGGACTGTCGACGGGCCTGGTCATGCTGATGTTCCGGGCAATCATCGAACTGCCGCTAATGGCACTGCTGCCGGGACACAACAGCGAGAACTTCGAGGGGCTCGCTCCGCTAACCCGAGTCTGTTTAGTGGTAGGTGGTGCGGTTTTGCTCGGCTTGTGGATGCAGCGTCTCACGCCGATGCGCCGGTCCGTCGGTGTCGTGCATGTAATGGAACGATTGAACGCACATCAGGGCCGCATGCCGTTGCCCAACGCGATCGTGCAGTTCGTCGGCGGTGCGGCGGCGCTGCTGACGGGACAATCGGGGGGGCGCGAAGGGCCGGCGATCCATCTCGGCGCGGCAGCCAGCAGCCTGTTGGGTCAAATCCTGGAACTGCCGAACAACAGCATTCGCACACTCATAGCGTGCGGCACGGCTGCAGCGATTGCCGGTTCCTTCAACACACCCCTCGCGGGAGTCATCTTCGCGATGGAGGTCGTCATGATGGAATACACCATCGCGAGCTTCACGCCAGTCATCCTCGCCGCGGTGACGTCAACGCTACTGAGCCAGGCAGTGTTCGGCAATCACACTGCGTTCGTCGTTCCCGACGACATTCGGGTGCACTCGCTGGTCGAATACCCGATCTTTCTGCTCGAAGGTTTGCTGATCGGATGCGTCGCGAGTGCGTTTCTGGCGGCCATGGAGCGGCTCTCCCGCCTGAAGATCGACACCGCTTGGGCCGGCATCACGATCTCGGGCATCACCACCGGCGCAATCTGCATCGTCGTGCCCGAGGTGATGGGCATCGGATACGACACCGTCGAACGGGCATTGCAGGGGAACATCGCCCTCGGAACGCTCGTCGCAGTGCTCTGCGGGAAAGTGGTCGTCAGCGCCGTGACCTACGCCCTGCGGGTGCCGGTCGGGATCATCGGCCCCACGCTGGTCATCGGCGCCTGTACCGGCGCGGTACTCAGCGCCGTCGGACGGTTGCTTGCGCCCGAATTCGCGTCGGACACGGCGATTTACGTGATGCTGGGAATGGGCGCGATGATGGGTGCCGTGCTGCAGGCACCCCTCGCTGCTCTGATCGCGGTCGTCGAACTGACCGGCACTCCGAACATCACGCTGCCCGCGATGCTCGCGATCGTTGTGGCCGTCGTTACGACGAACTCGCTGTTCCGGCAGCGCTCGGTTTTTCTCGCGGCGTTGGATGCCCGCGGCCTCAGCTATCCCGCCGATCCTGTTGCACAACATCTCCAGCGCACTGGAGTTGTCGGTGTGATGGATCGCAGCTTCGTGGTGTCGCTGGAACGGGTCACCCCGGACTACGCAACCATGGCTCTGGGTCGAGAGCCGCGCTGGATCGTCGTCGAGGGTCCACAAGGACCGTTGTACGTTATCGCCGCTTCGGATCTGCAGCACCACCTCGATCACGACCAACAGGAACGTGGAGGGGAATCGATCAGACTGGACGAAATCTCCAGCGCGACGATGGAGGTCGCGCCGATCGATTCCCGGGCCACCATGTATGAAGCCTGGCAGGTGCTGAAGGACTCGAAGGTCGATGCGCTGTGCGTGCGCCGCGCAGATGCGTCAACCGTCGCGATTACACTCGGCGTACTTACGCGCGAAGAGGTCCTTCGCTTCGCGCGCGTCAACGGTTGAGGCAAACGCGGAAGAGTGTATCCAAGTCGGATACCGTGGATGAACAACTCATCGAACGCATCGCTCGCCGCCGCTCTGTCAGTGCATCGCCGATTCGGCGCGCGCCGAACTGTTCGTGCTTCGGTGGCGCCAATCGCAGGCGGTGTCACGTGACGTGGTGTCAACCTGAAGCCGAAGTGGGCCAGATCCGGCGGAAAGAACATCGCCCAGTTCCATTCGAGGAACAGCCGCACCTTTCGCGCGAGCGTCGGCACCTTCAGCAGATACACGCCGCGCCACATCAGCCAGGTGACGAATCCCGACACGCGTAGCCCAAACAGTTCGGCAACGGCGCGGTTGTGGCCGACGGACGAGAGCTGGTGGGTACGCCGAACGTCGCGGGAGATGCGAACGCGAAGTCGTCTACTCCGGCGGCTTCCGACTTGCGACTTCGCCATCTGCTCAACTGGCGCGCATGCTCAACGGCGCGCCCCTGTCGACTACTGTCGACATGAACTGTTTCGCTAGCGGCGCTTCATACTCGCGCTACGCGGTGGAGTCGCCATGGTCGCGCGGCTTGAACATGGCGCGACTGTCAGTTGATCGCGAGATCTATCGTTGGAGCAGCTATCGCTGCGGAGGGAAAGTATGCGAACCGGTATCCGTGCATTTGTCGCGTCAGTCGCGTGCATTCTGTTAGCGCTGATTTCAGGGGCGGCGGCCGCCGGAGCCGGTGATCAGGATGCAGCGAAAATTCAGGAACTCCAGAAACGGGCCGATGCGCTGGCGCAGGAACTCGCGATAGTGCAGGGGGGCACCAATTCGCAGGCGCAGAAACAAGCGATGCAGAGCCACTGGTCGATGATGCAGAACTACCTGCAGTCGATGCGCGAGTGGCCGGGCATGAGCCCTAAGGGAGCGTCCGATTGGGTGATGATGAGCCCCGAGATGATGGGCGGCGGCATTTTGGGTTGGTACCACGGCACGGGACCGGGAAACGGCTGGGCAGTACCAAACGTAGCCCCGGCGCAGTACCAGCAGCACATGCAGGCGCTTCAGAAGCTGATGCGCAAGCAGACGGCGGCAATCGCCGCCGAGAAGGACCTCACCCTGCGTGACGCGCTGATCCGACAGCATTACTACACGATTTATCGCGACATGCAGACGATGCGTGGAATGGGCTGGATGTGGCACCAAGGTACGGCGAGCGCGTTGCCGGACGCGAGTTCGCCCGGCGCGACATTGGAAACCAGGTACTGCTCACAATGCCATGCCGCGCCGTCCCCCAGCGCGCATAGAGCCAAGGAATGGGCGGACGTGACGGGACGCATGCAAGAGCACATCACCGATAAGTCCACCTCTAACGGCGGCGTCATGGTACCGAGTTCATCCGAAATGGCATCGATCATCGACTACTTGGACAGGTACGCGAAACCCGGAACGTAGCTTCGTCCGTGCTTCAATCGGCGACGTCCTGCTCCTTCGGACCGATGCCGGCCGAAAAGCGTTTGGCGCCCCGGGCGCTGCGCGCGTGAGTCCAAGCGAAAGTGGATGCGAGGTGACGCGGACGATCCACTGTTGGGTAGTGCGAACGTCCAATCGTTGGCTGACTTGCGCAACAGCTGATTGCGACTCGACTAGTCGCGAAACGCTCTGCCGACCATCGTGATGGCGCCGCTGAAACCATGGTTGGTTGTCTGTGCCGTCGCGACTGAACGCGGGGCCCGCGGCGCCGGAACGGTCGGCAAATCGATTGTGCGAGCTTTGCACTCCATTGATCTGTAGTCTCGGCGATCCTTGTTCGCTGTGCGGGAGCGCTAATCCGTTGACTACCAGTCGCGTTACGAAGGGCTCGCCCCCCAGTTCAACTGTCGGAGAAGACGCCTCAATCGGCTCCGCGGATCGCCAGCTTGCTGCAATTCGTAAGTACGCGCCGTCGAAGTCGCAGTCCTCCCAGTCGACGTCGCGGGACGGAATACACATCGGCGAAGTCAACGCGCTGATGCGGCGTTGGAAGGCATGCCCGAAGACTCTTGGCTGAACGAATCGGCGACTGGCTGACGACTCGTCGTCACGTCACTCGCCGCCGGCGACGTTGGGATCGGCACTGGCGTTCACGACCGCTGCCACTCGCGTATACACGTCGGTCAGCTCCGGGCGCTTTCGATAGTCAGGCTCCGCAAAGGCCAGCAGAACGACGCCGTTGGGATCGATGAGCAGGATGCCCGGGTGCGGAATTCCGTACGCACTGTCTCCGGGCGGATATTCTTCGTTGCGTATCCTGAAGGCCTCCACGTGCGTGTGAGCGGAGTCTGACAGCAACGGATATCGGATCTGCTGCGAAGCCGCGAATGCCGACAGTATCTCGATCGGGTCGTAACTCATTGCGGCAACGCCGACGCCGAGCGTCTCGAACTTGCTTCGCCAATCGGCCAGCTGCACGAGCTGGCGCTTGCAGTAGGGTCACCAGTCCGCAGATCGAACGAAGACCAGCAACAGGCCGTTGCGACCGGCCAGCGTCTTCAACGTCTGGATCTGGCCATGCTGGTCGGGCGCGCTGATCGACGGCGCGGTGCTATGGATCGCCGGCCCCCAGCGGGTGGTATGCGTGTCGTCGGCTGCCGGCTGTGCCGCGAGGACAGAAGTGCTGAATGCCATCAGCAACCAACCCAGCCACCGCGCCATTGTCACGAACCTCCTGCCACGACGAACCGGGATGATACGCGATGCATGCTTCGACTGCGTGCTGGGGACGTGCGCGCCACGTCGTCCGAACACGAAGGTCCGAAGACGAGGACATCACTGCGAGTACAGCGAAACGATTCGATCGTTCACGAACGTGTAGCGGGGGTGTTTGTACCATCCGTAGAGCAACGAGCGCCGCGGCTCCTTGTGTACTTTCGTGTCATAGATCCGGAGCTGCCCGTCGCGGGGATTCATCCAGAAGTCGACGTCATAGAGCTTGTCCGGCTCGTCGAGTGCGTGGAAATCCGTGCAGGCGAAGTAGGTGTCGCCGTCGATCTGTCGCACCGGGTCGTGAATCTCGACGAACCTCAATGCGAGCATTTCCCCGGTCTTGTCGTCACGCAAACGAAAGACGCCCCCGGCGTCCACCCGTTCGGCGAGGTGCGCCATCATCGCGGCCTCGATGTCTTCGACATAAAACTGCTGCCGCGCCGCCGAGGCGGTCGGTGGAGTACCGGTCGACGTCTCACCTTGGGCGCTCGCGCCGCAAAAGATCGTCAGCCCGACCAGCGCGGCAGCGGACGTCTTCACATGGCTTCGCATCGAGTACGCATAGCGTGCGCCGTAGTCGATCCGTCAGGGTTTGGCGGCCGCCGGCTCGCCGTCGGGATCGGCATCCTTCGCGGATTTGTCCGCGGCCGGCTCTTCTTTCGCCGCGTCGCCCGGCTTCGGTGTGGCCGCGCTTCCGGCGTGTTCCTTCGATTCGGCGGGCGCACCGCCGTGCTCCTTCGATGGCGCGGCAGTCCCACCATGCTCCTTCGATTGGGCAGCGGAACCACCGTGCTCCGCGGCAACAGCGAACAGCGGCAGGCTCAGCAGCAGGATTGCGATGAGTTTCATCAGTGTCTCTCCCATTGGACGCGACGACGTTACTACGGACACGCTGCACACCACCATCGTTAACGACCGCGCCCGCGATTGACGTCCAGATTGCGGGGGCGCAGCGGCTCGTCGAGCCACGCCAGAGGCGAGAACGCCAGTTCGCGGGCGTCGGGCAGACCCAGTGCATTCGGCTCGCGGGTGGTAGCGCCGTCGTCCGCCGGCGGTGCATAGCTGCGGAACAGTCGGTCCCAGATGCTCAGTATGGTCGAGAAGTTGGCGTTGCCGAATTTCTGATCCACGGCGTGATGCGCCGCGTGGTAGCGCGGGGTGACGAGCAGCCGGGACAACCACCGCTCGCCCGCATTGGGGAAATCGATGTTGCTGTGGTGGAACTGCGCGCACAGGCTGACGAGTGCCTCGAACAGGAACCACGCGACCACGGTCGGCCCCCAAATCACTATCCACACGGCCTTGATCAGTGCCGAGAGGAGCAACTCGCCCGGATGAAATCGCAGCGCCGTCGTCACGTCCATCGCGGTGTCCGCGTGATGCGCCTTGTGGAAGCGCCAGAGGAAACGCACGCGATGGTTCGCGCGATGCCAGATGTAGTCGAGCAGGTCGAGTACAACGACAGACGCCACGATTTCGGTCCAGCCGACCAGGCCGAGCCAGCGCGACAGGCCCCAGCCTTCTTCGTCGACGTAGACCGCCCAAAGCAGGAAGGGAACGTAGGCAACTACACGAATGAACGCGGTGTTCAGCGCCGCGACGGCGGCGTGGAACCCCAGGCGCCGCCAGCGCGCGCCGCGCCAGGGTC
>JBGSNQ010000076.1:0-3503 GCA_041739525.1 Pseudomonadales bacterium
CTCGATACCGGTGCATGACGCGCGGCCGTATCCCGCGCGGCCGACCGGCACCATGACGCGGTCCACCACGGCCCGAGTGATAACGCACCGAATCGAGTGTGAGTTGTTCGGGTCTCTTCCTGTGTGTTGATCGCGCCATGGATGAAAGAATGGGGCCATGGTGCAGGTGCCGATGCCGGGTAACGTCCCTCTGTGGGGTGCGAGATCTCGTATGGTTTTCCGCCTCTCCACGCAGTGGTTCGACATCAATACCGCGCCGCACACCATCGCCCCTATCAATCAATACCCAGTGACTACGCAGCAAGAACCGGTGAACCGGGCCGGATCGATTTGTTCGGCCGGGCTGGGTTTGACACTGAGGGGACGGCGGTGCCATGAGCGCCTTCGTCGCATGAGCCGTCGCGTCGGTTGCACTGTTGGCTGTCAGCCGCATTTGCACCATCGCCCAATTCAATCCGGGTTGTCGGGCCGAGGGGTTCGATCTGGTGTATCGCGGGATGACCAAAGACGCGCGGCGCGGATGGAACCCAACGCGCGCCCTTCACCGCGACGAAATTGATTGGGGCGATGGTCCAATCTCACGCACCGCCACCGCCACCGCCACCGCACCGCCACCGCCACCGCCGGCGACGGTCCAACCGGCGCGACATTTCCTACGACGCGAACGTTCATCACGCCACCGCCCCTTCCATTTTCAAACCAAGCCCGCTCAAACAAATCGATTTGGCCGGTTCGACTGCGATATCCAACGCATTCAAGGAGATGGGTGCACATTGGCTGCACATTGATTGGGGCGATGTTCGACATCGGTCCGGGGAGATCCACAGGCTGCTGTCATCGATACCGAACGTGGATTGCGCGCCGTCACGATTGCAGGCGCGTTGAGCGAGACCAGCAACCGCTGTTCCTTGAGGCGTGAGAACTTAACTGGAGCCCACCGCCGCCTCGCCGATACGCCGCCACAACTGCTGCTGCGCGAGCGTGAGCAACGGCGACGTCGGAACGGGAAACGAACCGTAGCCGATCACCATCAGTTCGCGCTCTAGATCGAACCACGCGAACTGGCCGTGAATACCCAGCATCGCGAATTGCCGTCGCGGTTCGATCACCCAGAACTGGTTGCGATAGTGGCCGTCGGGAAATCGCACCGATCGCTCGACCGCATTGAACGCTCTATGCGCGGCCGCGTTCGGTGCGCACATTTCGGTGATGAACGATTCGGGAATTACCGGTTCGCCCGCGAGATTGTGGCCCTTGTTGATCATCACGCTGGCCCAGCGTGCGAAGTCATGCAGCGTCAGGCTGAGTTGGCCCTCTGCGATTGGAAAGCCGAGTGCGTCGGTGTTGAACCAGCCGACGGATTCGGCCCCGACGCGTTGAAAGAGCCGCTGTTCGATCAAGTGCAGGATCGGTTCCTGATAGGCGTTCTCCACGGCCATCATCAGTGCGTTCGTTAGCGGTGAAGCGTAGTTGAATCGCGCACCGGGTTCCGCAACGCGCTGTGTCATGCCTTGCACCAGCCAGCGTCGCGCACCAACGGCCTCGTTAGCGGGTGCCGGGTAGTAGCCGACGGCGCGTGCGTATGCGTAGTAGTCGCTGCTTCGGTCTTCGTACGCTTCCACGTATTTCAGGCCGGGGCACATGTCGAGAACGTGCTGCAACGTCACGCCGCGCCAGCCAGCGATACCACGAAGTTCCGGCAGGTAGGTACCGAACGGCGCGTCCGCCTCCATCCGTCTGTCATTGAGCGCTTGCGCGAGCAACAGCGTCGTTAGCGACTTCGTCGTGGAATGTTGTACGTGATGATCTTCGGCCGACATGCCGTTGCGATACGACTCGTGCACCACTGCGCCGCGATGCATCACGAGCAGGGCGTCGTTGAACAACCGGCGATCGAGAAAGGTCGCGGCGGATAGCGGCGCGCCGGTGAGCGGGTCGTCGAATACGAGTGCGTCGACGTCGAGCGAGCGAGTGGCGCGCGTCAATGGAATCGCGGCACCGGGTTCGAGATGTACAACCGGCATCATCCGGTCCATGTGGAGCTGGCTCAACGCGAGATGTGGTGGATGGTCCCAGTTCGACCGGTCGATGCCGAGTTTCGCGTCGATGACGCCGTCGACGGTGCCGGAACTGACGACGCGGACCATCGCGCGCCGCTCAGTCCGGGCGTTCTACGCGCACCGCGTACTCGCCGGTGAAACGTGCGGCGTCGTTGCCGTTCGCACGAACCACGCACTCCAGGTTGAAGCGCGTCTTCCCGTGCGATTTCAGCCGCGCGAGCGCGTCCGACTGATCGCTGAGAATGAACCGGCACGTGGCGACGATCGGCTCTTTGACGGGTCGTTCGTAGTGAATGTGGCCGTCGGCGATGACGATGCTGCCGTCGATGTGCCGCGTCTTCAGTTGAAGCCACGTCATGCCCCAACCGCACAACGCGGCTATCGCATAGAGGCTGCCGGCGAAGGCGGTGCCGTGCACGTTGATGTTCGGTTCAAGTTCGGCCCGCACCACGAGCTGGTCGTTGGCGAAGTCCATCACGCGGATGCCCATCGCCTTGCTGATGGGAATCTCTTCGTGCCAGGTCTGTTCGAGTTCTGCGCAGAGGTTTTTCATGGGCGCGCAGTATACCGATCTATACGCGCAGCAGTTGCGGCAACGTTGCGGCGTGATGCGTCGCAGCTTCGACGGACTTCGCGAAGGCGAGCAGGCGCGCTTCAGCCCGCACGGGCGCGACGATCTGCATGCCGATCGGCAGCCCGTCGTCGCTGAAACCGGCCGGCAGCGATAGCGCGGGACAACTCGTAACGGTGAGGCGCGCGCAACTCTGCATCCATTCGAGATAGTCACGCATCGGCGTACCGTCGATCTCGGTCGGATACGGCTGTTCGACATCGAACGGCAACACCTGTGTGGTTGGGCCGATCAGGAAGTCGTACTGAGTGAAGAACTGCGCGACGCGGTCGTAAACAGCACGACGCGCGGCCCACGCGCGATCGAGATCGGCCACCGTCAGTGCTTCGCCTGCCGCCAGATTCCAGCGGATCGTGTCCTTCAGTTCGGCGCGCGATTTCGGCCGCAGCGCGGCAAATCGTTCTCGAAATCCATGCGCGCGCAGCACGTGGAATGCTTCGGTTGCACCCGACAGGTCAGGACAGTCCGACTCGACGCGTGCGCCGAGCGATTGCAGCAGCGCGCCGGTTGCTTCGATGCGCGATTTGATCGCGCGTGCCACCGGCAAGCCGAAATCGGCGGTCAACGCGACGCGGGCGCCGCGCAGGTCGAGCGGCGTCACCGGATAGAACGCGGAGCCTGGATCGGTAAACGCGATTGGTACGCGCGGGTCGTCGCCCACGAGCGCCGACAGAAACAGCGCGATGTCGTCGACGCTGCGCGCCATTGGACCGAGCACCGACATGTCGGCCCACGGATTCAACGTCGGATAGGACGGCACGCGGCCGGGCGTGGGGCGCAAGCCGAGCACGTTGCAGAAACTCGCCGGGTTG
>JBGSNQ010000107.1:0-17436 GCA_041739525.1 Pseudomonadales bacterium
GCGCGTCGAGTCGCCATGCGGCGCGCCGAGTCCCTGAAGCGCCGGCAGTACATACGCCCCGGCGCTGTCCGGGACCGACGCCGCGAGACGCGACAACTCCGCAGCCGAAGCGGCAATGCCGAGTTCCGCAACGGCCCAATCGATCATCGCGCCGGCGGTGTTCACCATGCCTTCGATGCAGAACGACCGTACACCGTCGCGCGTCCACAACACCATCGGATAGGTCCCGTTCGCAATCTTCAGTTCGACGCCGGTATTCACCTCGAGTGCCGCCGCGGTACCGAACGTCGCCTTCGCGTCCCCGGGGTTGAGACACCCCTCGGCCAGCGAGGCGCTCTGCTGATCGGCGATGAGTGCGGTGATCGGACACTTCGCACCGAACAGATCGGCCGCGGTGTCGCCGAAGTGCCGCATCGTTTCGCTCAACGCGGGCAGTGCCTGCACATCCAGACCTTGCGATTCGATCAACGCTGCGTTCCAGGCGCCCGTGAAGTAGTCGTAGTAACCGGTGGCGCAGGCTTGCCCGTGATCCATCGCGTGTATCGCACCAGCCGATAGACGCCAGGCGAGATACGTATCGATGTTTCCCCACAGCAGCGCGCGCGAGCGAAGCCGGTCACGCCCGTGATCTATCGTGTCGAGCACCGCTTCGATCTTTGCAACGGCCATCTGATGGCTGACGAGAAAACCCTGCGCGATCAACTCCGTCGCGCGCGCCGTTCCGCGCGTGTCCTGCCAACTCACCAGAGGGGCGGCAGGATCACCCGTCTTTGCGTCCCAGACCACCACGTTACCGCGCTGCGCGGTAATGCCAATCGCCGCGATTGCGGCCCGCGCGATACCTGCGTCGGACAGCGCGCGACCGATCACCGTTTCGGTGGCAGACCACAGTTGTGCGGCATCCTGTTCGACGCGCCCGGGGGCGGGGGAGTGCACGTCTGCACGCACCTGCGCGCGACCCAGCACCTCGAGATTAGCATCTACCACAAGTGCACGAACGCTCGTTGAACCCGCATCGATGGCGAGTACGGGGCCGACCATTTCAGACGGTCGGACAGTCGGTGTCGGGCAACAGCACGCCGGGATTCATGATGCCGGTCGGGTCGAGTGCGTCTTTCACGCGGCGCAGCGCTGCAATTCCCGCGCTGCCCAGATCGTGATGAAGATAGGGTGCGCGCACTCGGCCGATGCCGTGATGGTGCGCGATGCCGCCACCCAGTGCGGCCGTTGTATCGATGATGCGTTGCCAGCAGGTTCGATAACGATTGGCCATCGCGGCGGGATCTTCCGGCCGAACCGCGAACGAGAAGTAGAGACTCAAGCCCGAGCGATACGCGTGTGAGCTGTGCGCAGAGGCATTGAGGATGTCCGGCACGTCCGACAGCGCAGCGACCACGCCGGTATAGATCGCTTCGATCCGATCCCACGGCGCCGACACTTCCACCGTGTCGATCACGATGCGCTTCGAAAGGAAGTCGCGCCAATGCGGCACGGTGTTGCGATGGTCGAGCCAGCCGGTGGTTGCCGTGGCAGGCACGCCGTGCAGACCCATCGACCGCGCCAGTTGATCGCTCGCTTCCAGTTCCGCTGCAACCCGTTCGCTCGGACCTTCGTGCACCATGATCAGCAAGCCGTGGTCGGCGCGGGCATGCGCGGCGAAGGAGCGTTGCGCTTCGATGGGATCGTATTGGCGCATCACCGGGGGCTGCCAGCCGCGCTGTATCAACTCACGTTGGAAGTCGAATCCTTGTTGCAACGAAGTGGTCAGCAGCGCGCTGTAGTCCTGCGCTTCCGGCTTGCGTCGCAGGCTCAGCGTTACGCCGCTGATGACGCCAAGTGTGCCCTCGCTGCCGAGCAGCAGATGGCGCAGGTCCGGCCCGGCCGATGCGCGCGGTGCCTTGCCGGCATGAATGACGCTACCGTCTGCGAGCACCGCTTCGATCGAGTACACGATGTCTTCGATGTTGCCGTTCGCGGTGCTGAACTGACCCGAAGCGCGCGTGGCGACCCATCCTCCGACACTGCTCACAGCGATGGATTGCGGCCAATGGCCGATCGTCAGGCCTTTTGCCGCAACTTCGTCTTCGGCGTCGCTACCTCGTTTACCGGCATCGAAACTCGCCAACAGATTCACCGGGTCGATGCGACGCGTCTGATGCATCGACGACATGTCCAGCAACAGCCGGTCCTGATGCGCGACTACACCGCCGCACACGCCGCTGCCCAGACCGAACGGCACGATCGCGACGCCGGCATGGCGACACGCGTTGATTGTTGCCACAACGTCGTCGATGGAATGCGGCCGAACGACGCAACGCGGGCGCGGCGCCGCGCGATGCTGCAGATCGTCCAGGTGACTCAGAACCCAATAATCATGGCGGCGTTCGTCGAGCGTGGCGGCGTCGGTCAGTACTTTGTCGGCACCGAGTTGTCGCGCCAGCGACTCTACGAAGGTGTCACTCATGCGGCATTGCCGCCGTTCACCGCGGCGGTTCCGAGTGGTGCGCGCTCCATCGCTCTGATTGCCAGGCAAGCTTCGATCTGCCGATCGGCTTCTGCTTCAGACCAGCCGAGCAATGGCGCCATTGCGTCGGCGGCGGGGCGGAGCGACGCAATGCCGCCGTCCAGATCGAAGCGCGCGCGTGCGCTGCGGCGCATCCAGTAGTCTTCGAGCGTCAGCGCGCCTTCTTTCAATACCGCATGCCGTGCTTCGGCGTGAATGCCGCCGTTCACTAACGCCACGGCTTCGGTGCCGTAGAGCATCATCAGGCGCTCTGCATCCGGCTTTTTGAGGCCGACACCGACGAGTTGCTGCGTGAGCACCGCCGGAGTTCCGGGCAATGCACCGCCGGGGAGTGCTTCTTCCGCAGTCGTGCTCGCAGGACCATTGCGACCGAGACGCTTAACGCACAGATCGACGATTCGTTCCGCCATGCGGCGATACGCCGTGAGTTTGCCGCCTGCGATGGTGATGATCCCGGCGGGTCCCTCCATCACTTCGTCGCGACGCGAGATTTCCGATGGCGATTTGTTGCCGGGTTCGGCGATCAACGGGCGAATGCCCGACCACAGCGCGAGCACGTCGCTGCGTTGCAGCGGCTGTGTGCGGAACACGCGATTCGCGGCGGCCAGCAGGTAGTCGACGTCGTCGCCCGTGATGGCAGGCCAGTATTCGCTGTCGGCGTAGAACGTGTCGGTGGTGCCGATGTACGCGACGTTGTCGCGCGGCACCACGAAGACGCCGCGTTTGTCCGCCGCAGTCATCGTGATTGTGTGTTTGATCGGCAGCCGCTCGCGCGACAGCACCAGGTGCACACCTTTGCTGAGTGCGAGGCGATCGCCGGCGTCCGCGCGTTCGAGTTTACGGATGTGATCGGCCCACGGACCTGTGGCGTTGACGATGACTTTCGCGCGCAGTTGCGCGGTGTGCCGGTTGCCGAGAGCGTCGGTGACAGTCAGCGCCTTAGCGGTGCCGTTGGCGCAATCGATGCCCGTCACTTCGGCATAGTTCACGACGACCGCACCGTGACGCGACGCGCTGCGGACGTTGCCGAGCGTCAGTCGGCCGTCGTCGGTGACGTATTCGGGATACACGATCGCGCCGGACAGTCCGTCGGTGATCAACGCGGGCTCTTCCTCGGCCAGGCGTTCCGTGGTCCACAGCTGATGGCGGTCGTCGGCTTCGACACTGCCGAGTTTTTCGTACGTCCATAGTCCCGTTCGGAACGTCGCTACGGCCGCACGATTGCGCGCCGGCACGATGAACAGCGTGCGCCGTGCGAGGTGAGGGGCGATGTCGCGCACCGTCTTTCGCTCGAGTGCCGCTTCGCGCACCAGTGCCATGTCGCCTTGCGCGAGATAGCGGATGCCACCGTGCACGAGTTTCGAGGAGCGGCTCGATGTGCCGGCGGCGAACTCGCGCGCCTCGTCCAGTGCGACGGATAACCCGCGCATCGCTGCGTCGCGCGCGATGCCCGCGCCGGTGATGCCGCCGCCGATTACCGCCACATCGAAATCCACCGCCCCGAGTTCGGCAAACAGTGCAGCGCGATCGCGCAGATCGAGATCTGAGGTCTTCATTTGCGTTTCAGTCGACTCCCTTCGACGTAATAGCGTTGATGCCAGATACCGTCGCCCGGTTCGTCGCCCAACGGCATGCGCCAGGCGCGCACGTTCGCGCGCGCAAATGCGACACGAAACAACGCGCGCGGCTGATCGATGGTGGTGTGAATGTATGCCTCGGCTGCATCGGGCGGGACGTAGCGACGCGCGATGCGGCGATAACGTTCGCGCCAGAGATCGTCGGCGCCGAGGTCGTGAATGAGTTCAGCCTCGCCTTCCACGGTGACCTTTCGATAGGGCAGCGGTTGCTCATCGATGCACAGCGCCACACGCGGATCGCGTTTCAGACAGCCATACCATTCCGAATGGGCGCGCGGTGTGAAGTAGATGGCGTCGTCTTCGTGGATGAACCAGATCGGCGTCACCAGCGGACTGCCGTCGGCACGCACCACGGCGATGCGCATCAGCACGCCGGGCTCGGCGAGAAAAGCAGCCCGTTCGGCAAAGGTCAGGCGGGGCATGGCAATCGGGACAGCGGCCGCAGTTGGTGAAGGAAGGGCGCGATTATACCGACACGGCGGCGTCGCGCTTCAGGCGATTCTGTCTCGTTTCGAGTAAGCGTTGCAGCTTCTGGTGTTTCGCGCGGGTCAACGGCCAGGTCCAGCACAAATAGAGCCCGAACATGAACGCGATCGTGGGGACGATGGCGTACAGAATCGCGAGCCATTGGAGCGCACTCGCATCGTGCACCGCACCCTTGCCGGTGTCGTAACCGACCCACGACAGCGCAATCAGCGCAACGCCGCCCACCGATAGCGCCAGCTTGCCCATGAATCCGATGATCGCGAAGTAGCCGCCGGTGCGGGCGTCGCCCGACTTCAACGTGTCGAGATCGATGACGTCGGCCATCATCGCCCGCGGCAGATACGCGAACGCTCCGAAGCAGAATCCTTTCAATGCAAACAGCACGTAGAACGCTGTCAACTGGCCGTACTCGAGATTGAAAATAGCGATGCTGACGGCACTGACGAACACGACCGCGCCGGCGAGCGAACGATGTTTGCCGAACTCGCGTGCGAGGTAACTCCAGAACGGAATCGCGATGAGGCCCATGCCGAAGTAGACGAGATACAGCTGCCCGGCGCGCGGTACGCCGATGTAATCCTGCATGAAGAACAGCGACAGCGCGTTGCGGAACGCTTCGCCGCCGTTGATGCACAACTCGATCGCGATCAGCCGCAGGAACAGCTTGTTCCGGTACATCAGGCCCAACGACGCCGCGAAGGGTACGCGCCCCTCGCGCGCGCTGGGCGGCGGTTCCGGGACGCGCGTCACCACCAGAATCGTCAGCAACGGCAACAGGATCACGATAGGCCACGTGTAGGCGTTCAACACCTGCACAGCCGTGGTTTCCGCGCCGTGTATCCACTCGACGATCGCGGGTACCAGTGCGGCGCCGATCAATCCCAGCAGCACGAACACTTCGCGCACAGATACGATGCGTGTGCGGGTGTGATATTCGCCTGACAGCTCGGCCCCCCACGCGCCATACGGCGTGCCGATCATGGTGCTGCCGATGCGCAGGAACACGAACCAGCCGCCGAGGTAGAACACACCGTCGCCGATGGACGGATTCAGCAGGTAGACGAGTGCCGCCAGTAAGAACGGCGCGCCGATGAACACCCACACACGACGGCGTCCCCAACGCGTGCGAAACCGGTCGGACGCAAATCCCATTACGGGGTCGGTGATCGCGTCGAAAATCGACGCGAGGATCATGATCGTGCCGACGCTCTCGGTCGCGATCCCTATATAGGTGGCATAGGCCCGCGGCAGCCAGATGCCCAACGGGTAGCCGATCAGAGCGAGTGGAAAACCGAGGGAACCGTAGATCCAGATCTTGCTGGTGGACAGCGTCGGCATGGCCGCCGCTTCGGACTTCGTCAATTCCGTCTCTCCCCCGGATTTACGATATCGTGCGTCCGGATCTTTATACGGGCTGGCATGCTGTCGGGCAATCCGCCAGTCAGTGTCAAAAGGAAAGCCAATGGCCGATACATTCGAACGGATCGACGCACAGCTGCGCAACTGGATCGAACGCCAGCACGTGTTCTTCGTGGCCACCGCGCCGCTCGGCGACGAAGGACTCATCAATTGCTCGCCGAAAGGGCTCGACTCGTTGCGGGTGCTCGACGAGCGCAGCGTTGCCTATCTGGACCTCACCGGTAGTGGGGTGGAAACGATTGCGCACCTCAAAGAGAACGGCCGCATCATCGTCATGCTGTGCGCGTTCGATGGACCACCGCGCATCGTGCGTCTGCACGGCCGCGGCACGGTGGTGCATCCCGGCGATGCGGAATTCGACCGTCTGGTCGCGCTGTTTCCGCCGCAACCGGGTGTGCGCAGCGTGATCAGGATCGACCTGATCCGGATGAGCGACTCGTGCGGCTACGCGGTGCCGAAGATGGACTTCGTCGCCGAACGAGAAGCGCTGACGAAGTGGGCCGACAAGAAAACGCCGGCCGGCGTCATCGAATATCAGCGCAACACGAACGCACAGAGCCTCGACGGCCTGACCGGCGTCGACTGGCTGGCCCGTGATTGACTCGAGCCTGCATTGACTCGAGCCTACATTGACTCGAGCAGGGGTCGCTCCAAGAATTCACTGAAGTTCAAATCGAGGTGAGTCAATGAAACTGGTGTACACCGAAGCCGAACTGATGAGCAATCACGACTACGCGACGCCGCACGTGATCGACGGGCGCCGCATGCACGGCGGTTTCGACGCGAACGGCGTTTACGTTCCGCCGCGCGCGAAGCGGCGTAACGAAGCGCTCGATGCGTGGACCGCGGCGTTGCGGCAACGCGGCGGCAATCTGTTCGGCGCCGACGCATCCTTGCTGACCGGCGCGCGCATGCCGAACGTGGAGCAACAGCGCCTGCTCATCCGAAACGGACTACCGCAGACGTTCTGGAACGGCCTCACCACCACCGGCAAGATCGAGGGGCGCGGTCGCGCCATCGCCGACATCAAGTTTCCGGATCTGCAGAAGATCATCAAAGAAGACATCTCGCAGATGTCGATCGGCCATCTGAACAAGGGCCTGTTGACCGCGCATGGTCTCGATGAAGGCGGTGAGCCGGAGAAGTCGATCGGCGGACACGACGTGATGTGGTTCGTCGCTCGCGATCTTGTGTTCGAGAACGGCGCGTTTCCGGACATCGAGCCACCGGCCAGCATCAGCCGTCCGGAAGCAGGGCGTCGCTGGATGCCGGAACTGCCACCGGAATACGAAGGCATGCTGTCGTTCCTGATGAATCTGCTGCTGATCGAATTTCGCGCCGAGATCGGCTTCGCCATCACGCAGAAGGTGTTTCGCACTGCCGATCTCTTCACCGATCGCCGTGCCGCGGCCGAAGAGGCGGCCGAGATCATCGAACGCATCCGCACCGACGAGGAAATTCACGTGCGATCGCTACGGCTCTATCTGGGCGAGCTTCGCACGGTGACGTTCAAGACCGTCGACGGCGGTGAGGTGAGCGGTGCGGCATTGATCGACCGGTTCTGGAGCGGGCTCATCAACTGGGCAACGGTTGAACAACCGCGCCTGGCCGCGATGCAGCAGTACGAGCTGATCAAGGCGCGCATTCTGGAGCATGCGCAGGGTGCGCGGATTCTGCGTGAGTTCGATGCGATCTCCGATCTGAATCCGGCGGTAGCAGCCGCGGGATAGAGAGGTGGTGGGATGGAGCTTCGAATGACGGCGGGCGTGGGGGAATGTTGGTTCGGACACGCTCGGGCCATCCCTGTCTTTTCTGAAGAGAAGGGTCGCTCGATCGCGGCCATCCATGGCCGCTCACGGTCCTCACCGACATTCCCCCACGCCCGCCTAGGTCGAACTGCATCGCCAGCTATGGGAGAGACACCAACGCGCTAAAGCGCGTTGGTGCAGAACGCGCGCGCAGCGCGCGTTCATCCCCCATCTAACGAACGAACAGAGGCGCGACCTCGATGTTTGGAAGGTGACGGCTGAGCGGTGCTGCGGGGCATAAGCGGCCATGGAGGGCCGCGCCTGAGCGCCCATGGAGGGCTCGAGCGACCCCGAAGCATCGCTCAGCCGTCGCCACTCGCTCTAAGTCTTCGCGTCTCTGCTCGGATAACTCACACCTAATCCGGCGCGCGCGTCGCTGTTCACGCCATACGGCGCAATCGGATAGCGCAGTCCGTTGCGCGACAGCGCGTCGAGCCCCGCGACCACCTTGGGAAGAAACGCGGGCGGCAACGCCATCAACAGTTCGTCTTCCATCACGCCGCCGTAACGTCGCTCGGCGAAACATGGAATCGACAGGCTCGGCTCGCCGGTGGCGAGCGCACGACCCCACGAGTCCGCACACGCCGATTCGCCCACGCATCCCCAGTTCAGCTTCTTGTAACCAGTCCACTGTAACCCATTGATAAACAGGATCATCTGCGCCGGTGTTGCATAGATCAGGCAGATGTCGGGCGGGTTCAGACGACCGGCGGCGAGGGGAGCCACGGCCATCGCCTCGAAGCGGCCGAACGGCACCACTTCCATCGCGTGCTGGTGCGCGCTCGACTCCTCGCGATTGGAAAACCACACGCCGGCCATGTTCTTGCCTGCGAGCCATTCGTCGCTGCGCGGATGTAGTCCGATGACCGTCGAACATTGCGCGCCGACGAGGTCTTCAGCCGTGATGCCGACGGTCCAGTCCGTTGCGCGCCGCTTGCCCGACGATCTGGTCGGTGGTGTGAATCGCCGAGGGCCGGCGGATTTTCGGAATCGCTTCCATGTCGGCGCGGCGCTCGAACAGCTTCATGCCGATCGGCGTGGTGCGTAGTCGGAGCAGCCGGTTGAGATCGTCGACGAGATCGCCCCATGCAATGTGGGTTTGGTCGGTGGCGATGAATGCGTTGCTCATGACGAACTCTCCGATCGTGGTCGTGCGACGTTAGCGCACGGTTCGACCGTGGTCACACAAATTCGCGAATCGCGCGGCATCACCGCAGCTATGCTGCGTCCCATATGGCCGGCAACGAACAACCACCGATCGAGTTCCGTGTGCGGGAGTGGCAACCAGGCGACGACGCGGCGTTGGTCGAAGTGATGCAGCGACAGATGCAGCACGACCCCGGCTGGCCGCCCGACTATGCGCGCGGCGGCGACCTTGCGAAGTGGTTGGGAGAGCCGGCCACACTCGGACGATGGGTCGTCATGCAAGAGTCCGGCGCGCCGGTCGGTCACGTCGGGAATGCGCCTGCGCAAACGGGACCGATCTCGGATCTGTGGTGCAACGCGTTGCGATGCGACATCGCAAAGCTGGTAGAGATCTGCCGACTGGTCGTAGACCCGCAATGGCGACGGCAGCGCTTGGCCGATCTGCTGACGCGCAGGGCGATTCGTGCCGCCATCGACGCCGGTCTCGTGCCCGTGGCCAATGCGCTCGACGACCGCGATGCTTCATTGCAGCAGATGCTTGCCGCCGGCTGGAAGAACGTCGGACGCGCGAAGTCGCCTAAAACGGGGTTGACGTTGGTTGCGCTGGTGCCGCCGCAGAAGCTCGTGGACCTGGCAATGGGACCGGGTCGTTCGAAGCGAAACTAACGCGACAGCAGGTGCAGAACTTCCCGCTCGATGCCTTCGGATTCTTCGATCGAGTCGGCGAAGATTGCGGCGTTCATGATGCCGTGTTTCAGCAGCCCGGTGTTGTAAGGAACGACTCCGCGGCTCGATGAGTGTGTGTATAAGTGCTTGCCCAGCCGATCGCACAACTTGCTGAAGCTGCAGTTCTGCACAGAGATGTTCGTATTCGAGATCCACGCATCGATCGGTTTGCGGTCTCGTGCCTGACGAACCTGGTTGATTCGACTCCACAACGCCAACACGTAAGTCGATCCGTTGATACGTCCGTTGATCTCGGCGAGAAGGTGTGCCGCGTTCCCGGTCGATTGGTCCACCGTCTCGATGAAGTCAATGCCAACCGGCCCTAAATATCCGTTGGCGGCCAGCCACCGCGCCAACACGTGCGCGGACGCCGCAAGCTCTGGCCCCAATTCGCTGTTGTGCGGATACGAGTTGCCGATGTGGTGCCCCGTGTCGTTGAAGCGCTGGTCGGTCGTATGCATCACATCGACGTGAACGCTCGAGCCGGCAGGTTCGATCCATACCTGCAGATTCGGGGAGGCGGTGACGGGGACGAACGATTCGACCAGATAACAGCGCAGGTGCTCGCGCTGGGCGAGCCACTCTCGCAAGCGTTCCATGTCCGATTCGCTTTCGAGCGTGAGATTGTCCGAACCGCGCATGGCCCATGCGCCGCGAACGATGACCTTGCCCGTATGGTTGCGATGGCGCGCGACGGCACCCGACATTGCGGTGATAGACGTCGGTGCATGTGTGTCGGCCCAGCAGACCACTTCTCCCGGCGCTATTGGTACTTCCAACTCTTGCGCCGCGACGCGAACCTGGTCTTTGCGGTTCGCAAGCTCGGCGGCGGCGGGTGGTCCGGCTTCCAAGGTCACGGAGCGACCGAGGCGCTTCTCCAGCCGCCTCTGAACACCGCAAACCGCGGGGGATGCGAAGTAAGGATTCAGTCGCAACTGGCATGCCGGATCGACGTGTTCGGCAATGCAGTCGAGAGCGCAGGACCTTCCGAGGAGGGTCAGCAGATCGGCCGTGCGACCTTCGAGTGACGTCCTGGATGAACTTCTAATGGCCAGAACCCGATCGGTGATCGGTCCTATTTCCAGCTCTCTTAGATACTCCAGAAACGCCGGATCGACCTCATCTGCAACGATGACGACGTCGCTGCGTTGCGCCATCAGCAGCGCGCGTTCCGCATAGAGGGAAGCGAAGGCATCTATGTCGGGACGCAGGCTCGGAACGTTGGGCGCCTCGTAGTCGTGGACAAAAATCCGCTGCACCCCGGGGCGCTGAAGCATACCCAGCAAGGAAAGCGACGAGTCGCGAGACTGCGTTTCGAGTTCTGACACAGATCAGCACCGACACACACGGAGACGATTCATTGTTGGGGCCAAGCGCTGGCAACCGGTAAGGCATTTGTACGTTGGATGGCCTTGAGTTGTTCGTGCGGCTTCGCACATCCGCGGCAGGTGCGATCATGCGGCAATGGCTCACTGGGCACATTGAATGCAAAAGCCTGCGCGAATGCTCCAGTACCTGCGTCGTCTTCGGCCGGCATTGGCGGATCGTGTGCGTCCGCTGCTGGCGTACGCCTGGCGGCGTCTGATGATCCGCACCACGGTGATCGCTATCACCGGCAGTGTCGGCAAAACCACGTGTAAAGACTCGCTGGCGGCAGTTCTATCGACGGTGGCCGCGACGCATAAGACCCTGAACAACCAGAATGACGAAACCGGCGTGCCGCGCACGCTGCTCGCCATGCGCCCATGGCACCGCTTCGCGGTAGTCGAAGTGGGGACAGGAACGCCGGGGCAAATCAGGCGGTTGGCGCGCATCGTGAAACCGGATGTGGCCATCGTGTTGAGCGTTGCGCGCACTCATACGAACAAGTTCGCAACGCTCGACGACACCGCAGAGGAAAAGTCTCAACTGTTGCGCTACCTCTCGCGTCGCGGGACCGCGATTCTCAATGCAGACGATGGTCGGGTGCGACCGATGGCGCAGCGCTGTCGCGCGCGCGTGCTGCTGTTTGGTGAGTCGCCCGATGTCGATGTCGTTGCCGAACGCGTCGAATCGCGATGGCCGGACCGCCTCGGGTTTTCCGTCCGCACAGCAGATGCGCAAGCCGATGTGCGAACGCGACTTGTCGGTACTCACTGGTTGAGTTCTGTGCTCGCCGCGATTGCAGCGTCGCGGGTGTGTGGCGTCCCACTAGACGTGGCTGCAAAGGCCGTGGAAGTCGTCGAGCCCGTTGCGGGGCGCATGCAGCCGATTGCACTTCCCAACGGTGCGGTTATGGTGCGCGATGAGGAAAACGGATCGCCGGATACGTTCAACGCCATGGTCAAGGTCATGCGCGAGGCCCGGGCTGTGCGACGTGTTCTCGTGATGAGCGACTTGTCCGATTCGAAGGCGAATCCGCGGCGACGGCAACGCGATTTCGGGCAGTTGGCGGCCGAGCTGACTGGACTGGCAGTGTTTGTCGGCGATCACGGCCCATCACGCGGCTCGCGCGGCTGCGCAGGCGGGAATGGATCCGGCGGCGTGTCACGTGATTCCGAACTTGAAGAGAGCCGCGGCATTTTTGGCGAACCAGCTGCGCCCGGGCGACCTCGTGTTCCTGAAAGGTAGAGCGACCGATCACCTTTCGCGCATCCTGTTCGCGCAGTTCGGCCCGATCGGATGCTGGACCGAGACGTGCCGGATCCACCGCCTTTGCGACTCATGTACGAGGTTGCAACCGGAATTCGATCTGAGCATCGCGTTGATCCCGGCGACGTCCATTCACTAGGGTGATCGCGCTCGAAACGGGCGACTAACAGACGTGTAGTCTTATCGGCCCGATCGCGGTGCAACTGTGGCGCGATGAAGAAATCGTTCGATCGCCTCGATCAGCTGTTCCGGTGCATCGAAATGCACCATGTGTCCGGCGTTGGCGATGCGTACGTGCGTGGCATTGCGAAAGGAGCGCAGGCGTCCCGCCAGATCGCCTTCCGTGAAGCGGCCGTCCCAGCCGTCGCGAGGCATCTGCGCGGTCCAGTATTCGTGGGCAAGATCGGCGGTGATGATCAGCGTCGCACACTGCACCTGCCGCCACCGTAGCCGGTTCAGCTCAGGGTCGGTCGATAGCCAGATCTGCATGACGCGTTGGTCGAACTTCCAGTATCGATTGCCGTCCGAGGCGATCGCTGTGCTGTGTTCGGCGAGCCAGTGCGCACGATCTTCGCTGAGGCGCGGATTGTTCGCGCGCAGGCGCT
Organism: Pseudomonadales bacterium; assembly: GCA_041739525.1. Lineage (GTDB taxonomy): Bacteria > Pseudomonadota > Gammaproteobacteria > Pseudomonadales > Azotimanducaceae > DATJGR01. The sequence goes on from JBGSNQ010000107.1 coordinate 12,983, forward strand.
GCGCGGCAAACTCGAGGCTCGGTAACGGCCGCGCATGCTCCGACATTTCCATGGTGGCGACCAGTTGTTGGCGTTGCGCGAGCAGGCGCGCATCGGCATCGACGTCCTGCGTTCGATCAGGCGGTCCGAGGCCCTCCACGATCACGAGCGCACGAACTTCCTCTGGAAACATCGCCGCGTGGTGCGCGGCGATCTGTCCACCAAGGCTGTGGCCGACCACGATCGGTGTCTCGAGCTCGAGCGCCTCGATCACGCGGTGCAGGTCGTAGATGAACTGCCAGATCGCGTAGTAGTTCGAGTTGTCGCTGTCGCCGTGGCCACGCAGTTCCGGCAACACGATGTACCAGCGATCGGCCAACGGTTCGGCGATTGCGAGCAGGCTGGCCGCTACGTCGCGTATGCCGTGCACGAACACGAGCGGCGGATTGGCCGGATCGCCGAGCGTCAGCACATTGAGGCTGACGCCCGACGAGCGGACGGTGTGGTGTACGGGTTCTGTCACCGGCTGGACGTGGCGATGTTCCTGAACTACCGCGCTGGTATGTCGTTAGCGCTTGACCTTCAGTGGTTTGAATTGCGGCGGCCTGCGTTCCATGAACGATCGCACGCCTTCCTTGAAGTCGTCGCGCTTCAGGCTTTCCGCCATCAGCTTGTTGGTATCGCGCATCGAATCACCGAGCGGCATGTTGAGGTGCCGGTACACCTGTTGCTTCATCACCATCAGCGACATCGGTGCGGCGCTGGCAGCAAGTTGTTTGATGTAGAGCGCTGCTTCGCTTGCCGCCGTACCGGTGTCGCACAGGCGTTCGGCCAGACCGAGCTGCTGCGCCTCGACGCCATCGAACTTGCGCGCGCTCCACAGGAGATCGAGCGCACGACCCGGGCCGATGAGGCGGGGCAGCAGCCAGCTTGCACCGTGCTCTGCCACGAGACCGCGTTGCGAGAACGCGGTGGTGAACTTCGCGGTCTTCTCGACGAAGCGCATGTCGCAGAGCAGGGCAAAACAGAAGCCGAGACCGGCACATGCGCCGTTGATCGCGGCGATCAGCGGTTTGCGGATCGACAACAGATACGCATACGTCACCTGAAAGTCGTCGCCCATCGACGGATCGCCCGGGCTCGACTCCAGCGCGCTCAAATCGTCTTCGGGACGACCGCCGCCAGCCGACATGCTGTTCAGCGCATTCATGTCCATGCCGGCACAGAAGCCGCGACCCGCACCGGTGAGCACGATGCCCACTACCTTTTCATCGCTCTCGGCTTGCGCGAGCGCGTGGCGGATCTCCGCGAGCATACGATTCGTGAAGGCATTCAGGTTGTCGGGCCGATTCATCGTGATGGTTGCCACCGGCGCATCGACCGAATACAAGATGTGTTCGTACATGAACTCTCTCCCTCTCTTTCGCAAAAGCATCTTCGAGAAAAGCACCGCAGCGTAGCCAATTCCCGGAGTCGAGGCGAGCCGAGCCCCGGAGTCGACTATCGGGCGCTTTGCGCCCCGGCGTTTTTCTGTAACATCGCGCCGTCTTTTTTGGGTTAGACATCCGGATGAGTCGTGGCCTGATCGCGTTCCTCGGGTTTCTCGTGGTGCTCTCGCTCTTACTGGGTCTGGTGGCGTACGTGCTCGGGCCGAACGTGCTCGCGTTCGTCTTCCATGCCGAGCGCCGCACCGAACCGGTGGTCACCGTCAACCTGCTCGATTTCGCCGATACGGAGCATGCAGATGCGTATCACACGCGATTCGAGCGGCCGGCCGCTGCATTGATCGGCGCATTGGGCGGCAAGGAGATCTGGCAGGCGAGCGCGAGCGACGTGATACACGGCGGCGTGCTCGACGGCTGGTCGGCGCTGCAACTGGTCGGCTATCCGTCGCGCGCCGCGTTCATCGAACTGGTTACGAGCAGCGATTACCGCGCGCTGCTCGACGTGCGTCGTGACGCACTGAAGCGCGACGCCGTACTTTCCGCGACGCGCGCGCTCGAGTTCGATCTGCAGGGCACCCAGGCACAAGCGGTGCGTTTTCTCATCGGCGCGCATGACGACTCGATCGAGGCGTTCGACAAGAAGTGGCTCGCCGAAGAAACGCAGATGCTTGCACGTCACGAAGGCAAGCTGATCTGGCGCGCCCGATTGAATCCGTTGGTCACCGCACCCGAGCAGCGCTTCGGCGAAATGCTGGTGTATGGCTTCATCGATGCCGCGCACCGCGACAAGTGGGCGAACGATGCGCAGCGCGAGACGCTGCAGACGCTGCAACGGCGCCTGTTCCGTCGCGACGTCATCATCGCGTCGGATACGCGCATCGACCCCGATGCAATGCCGGTAACGGCGCCGGTCGATTCGCAAACGACGCCCGACGCACCCGCGACTAGCCCGCCGGAACAATCCGAGGTTGCGCCGGGAGATCCCGATGCCGGGGAACAACTCGAGACCGTGCCTGAAGAGTCTTAAACCGGGCCGTAGGCGAACACCCTTACGGTACGGAACTCGTCGAACTCGTTCAGATTCGGCAGCGTCAGCGCTTCCACCTGCGCGATCTGCCGGAATCCCGCCGCCGGAATTTCCGCCACGCGCGAATCCGCCACGATGAGCACCGGCGCTACACGCTGTAGCGCGTCGAGCAGTGGCAGATTGCTGCGGTCGTAAAGCACGTCGGCCATCAGCACTACATCGAAGCGGCCGAGATCGGCGAGTTCGGCGCGTACCTCGATGTCGACGCCGTTGAGCCGGGCGTTCGCAAGCGTGGCGATGCGGGCGTCGGCATCGTTGTCACACGCCGTCACCGATGCAGCGCCGCTGCGTAGCGCGGCGATGCCGACCACGCCGGAACCCGAACCGAAGTCGAGTACGCGGCGATTGCGCACCCAGTGCGGATTGCAGTACAGCAGTTGCGCCAATCCCAGACCGCTACCCCAGCAGAATGCCCAATACGCGGGTGCGCGAATGACGTCGTGCATCACCTCCGCTGGCAACGGACCGGCGGGGAAGTCGGCGTTGATCAGGCCCAGTACCAGGCCCGGGCAGCCGGGCAGGGGCCGCACTTCGATGCGCGCCATCGGCAGCGTCGCGTGAAGCGCATCGCTCAGCGAGCCAATCGCTCGCTCGACCGGCTGCTCGACAAGCGGAATTGAGTCTGTTTTCATCGTCGCCTTCGACGGGGGAATCCACGTTTGGTAGGACGACCCGGGCCATGGCCCGGTCTCGCCACGATTTGCCCCCGCAGTTTCCAACGAATGAGGTAAGGGGACACAGATGCCGATGATTCTCAATGAAGAGCAGAACATGCTCAAGGACACTGCGAAGGCGTTCTGTGGCACGAACGCACCGATCTCGCAGTTGCGCAAACTGCGCGACGAAGACAGCGCAGACGGATTCGATCGCGGCACGTGGGCAAAGATGGTTGAACTCGGCTGGTCGGGCATCCCCTGGCCCGAGGAATACGGCGGTCTCGCGTTCGGTTACAAAGGTCTCGGCGTAGTCACCGAAGAGACCGGCCGCACGTTGGCTGCCAGCCCGTTGATCAGCACCGTGTGGACGAGCGGCACCGCGATCAACCTCGCGGGCTCGCAGGATCAGAAACAGGATCTGCTCGGACGCATCGCCGGCGGCGAACTCATCGTTGCGCTGGCGCTCGAAGAGTCGCACCGCCACGCCCCGTACCACATCGAAACGAAGGCGCGCGAGAAAGAAGGCGTCTACAAGATCAGCGGCAAGAAGACGTTCGTGCTCGACGGCCACGTGGCCGACAAACTGCTCGTCGTCACGCGCACGTCGGGCAAGAAAGACAGTCGTGACGGTCTCACCCTGTTTCTGATCGATCGCAAGATGAAAGGCGTGAAAGTGACACGCACGAAAATGGCCGACAGCCGCAACGCCGCGAACATTCAGTTCCGCGGTGTCACTGCGACGCGCGACCAGGTGCTGGGTCCCATCGGCGGCGCGGCAGACATTCTCGAACGCACACTCGATGTGGCGCGTATCGGTCTCGCGGCGGAAATGCTCGGCTCCACCGAGGAGTGTTTCGACCGCACCATCAAGTATCTGAAGGAGCGCGAGCAGTTCGGCGTGCCGATCGGTTCGTTTCAGGCGTTGAAGCACCGCGCCGCGGACATGTTCTGCGAAGTGGAGTTGTCGAAGTCGGTGGTGCTCGAAGCGCTGAGCGCGCTCGACGAAGGTCGCGATCCGGTGGAGATCGCGAAGCTTGCGAGCCTCGCGAAAACGAAGGTCGGCGAAACCTTCACGCGCGTCTCACGCGAAGGTATCCAGATGCACGGTGGCATCGGCATGACCGACGAATTCGACATCGGTTTCTTCATCAAACGTTCGGCAGTGGCGGAGCAGACCTTCGGCGACGCCAACTTCCACCGCAATCGCTACGGCGAACTCGAAGGCTATTAATCCAGCGCGTTCCTGCGCGCGACCGCAGGCCCCGCGCGTCCGCGCGACACCCCGCG
>JBGSNQ010000014.1:0-2029 GCA_041739525.1 Pseudomonadales bacterium
CGATCGCTGATCCGCAGCGTCCGCAACCACTCCCGAGACTCTGCTGCCGATGCTCGACGCGGTCTCGTCGATCGGCGAGCCCTCGAGATCGGTGACCACCACCTTTGCGCCCTCGTTGGCGAAGCAGCGTGCGATGCCGGCACCGATACCGTTCGGACGCCCCGCACCGGTAATCAGCACAACCTTGTCTGCCAGACTCATGTCCCCACCCTTGCTCTTTTAGTCGTCGAGTGAGGCTAACGTCGCCGGCGGCGCTCGACAACGTCGATCGGTACCGCCAGCATCTGTCTTCAAGCGAAACGAGGAGGCAAAGATGCGATTCGGCATGCTGTATGAACTGCAACTCCCAAAGCCCTGGCAACAGGACAGCGAGCAGCGACTGGTCGACAACGCCATCGAACAGTGCGTGCTCGGCGACAAGCTCGGCATCGACTACGCGTGGTCGGTGGAACACCACTTCCTCGAGGAATACTCGCACTGCTCGGCGAGCGAAGTGTTTCTTTCCGCTATCGCCGCGAAGACGCAACGCATCAAGATCGGTTTCGGCATTCGCCAGGTGATCTCCAACTACAACCACCCCGCGCGCACTGCGGAAGCCGTCGGTATGCTCGACCTCGTTTCGCACGGCCGCGTGCAGTTCGGCATCGGCGAAGGTGCAACGCGTCTCGAACTCGGCGGATTCTCGATTCCGGCCAAACGCAAACGCGCGATGAGCCTCGAAGCCGCGCGTGAAGTGGCAGACATGATGGTGATGGAGCCGTACCCCGGCTACGAATGCGAAGACTGGTCACTGCCGTGCCGCAACGTGCTGCCGAAGCCCATCCAGAAGCCGCACCCGCCGATGTGGATGGCGTGCACCAACCGCGACACCATCAAAGTGGCGGCGCAGAACGGCCTCGGCGTGCTCGCGTTCAGCTTTCTCGATCCCGAAGAAGCGAAAACCTGGAGCTCGGTTTACTACGACACGATCAAATCCGACGAGTGCGTGCCGCTGGGATATACGGTGAACGCAAACATCGCGATGGTTTCCGCATTCTCGCTGCACGACGATCATGCGGAAGCTTCGCGGCGCGGTGAAGACGGCTTCCGCTTCTTCGAATATGCCGTTGGCGCGCTGGTCACCGACGACGTGGTGCCGGGCCGCAGCAAGTTGTGGGAGCAGTTCGAAGCGCGCAAAGCCGCGCGCGCCCGCGGCCAACAGGTCATCGATGCCGGCTATGGCGGTGCTGCCGCGAACCCCGAGCGCAGCATGACGCGCTCACCCGGCATCGGCACACCCGACGAGTTCAGAACGCACATGCACGGCTTCGCCGACGCCGGAGTCGATCAGGTTATCTTCCTGCAACAGGGCGGCAAGAACCGGCACGAACACATCTGCGAAAGCCTGGAGCGATTCCATAGCGACGTGCTCGACGACTTTGCTGAGGGGCGTGAAGAACGAGAGCGGCGCAAAGCCGAAGAACTCGCTCCATACATCGAAGCCGCGCTCAAGCGACGCAAACACCGCGCGCCGTTGAAGGATGGCGAGATACCGATCGTGCCCGCGTCGCGTCCGAAGCCGGCCGCCTCAGGAAGCTAGAGGAAGCCTCAGAGTTTTCCCTGCGCGAACAGTTCTACGGGATCGCTCAGGTCAACCCAAGTGTCGATCGCAGGCTATTGACTGCCGCGTTCGCGTTGTTTTTCACGCAACAGCTTTGCAAGACCGATCGACCCGAGCAGGTAGTGGAACGCCGACCACACGAAGATCACGAGCGTCATTAGGATGCCTTGACGAGTTCCGATTGCGCTCGCGTGCGCACAAGCGGCAACCAGATCGGCGCTCGAACCGTCAGGGGCAACGCCGCCGGGGCAGCTCTGTAGAAAGTCCGCCGCACTGGCGGGCGCTGCAACACTCGGGAAGAACGTCGCTAAGGTGGAAGCAATCGGGCCAAGGTCGCCGGGGTGATTGAAGTGATGGTTGGCGAGCTGATCGATCAACCAGCCGACGAACGGCGGGCCGCCGCCCAGCGCAATCAGATTCAGAAAGAAA
>JBGSNQ010000016.1:0-14924 GCA_041739525.1 Pseudomonadales bacterium
GTCGTGAACCAGCGACGCGCAGTGCAGGAGCTCGATCGCAACGGCAGCCGCGTCCGTGAGGGACGGCGCGTCTTCGCCGCACGCGGCCGCGACCGCAAGACACAACCGCGGTCGCAGACGTGCGCCACCCGGAAACACCGAATAGCGGATTGCCTCTGCGAGTTGGGGCGGACAATCCGGAGACTCGCCGCGGGCCACTGCCAGAATCAGCGCCGACTCGATCCTCGCCATCGCATCCATGTCACGCCCTCCCCAACGATATGTAATCCCACGTTGTCATATGTCAATGTAACGTACAATAGACACTTCGCCGTTTGATCCCGGGGCCGGCAGCAGTGAAAAGCGATCGTGTGGTCGTCGTGGGCGCTGGAGTCGCAGGGTTGGCGGCCGCCATCGATCTGTCTGCGCGAGGTCTCGACGTCACCCTGCTGGAGCGAGCATCCGGTCCCGGCGGTAAGCTCCGTGAAACGGTCATCGGCGAGGCGCATGTCGACAGCGGCCCCACGGTTTTCACGATGCGCTGGGTGTTCGACGAAATCCTGGCCGCCTCGGGAACCTCGCTCGATGCGGAACTCACGCTGCATCCCGCCGATGTCCTGGCACGACACACGTGGGAGTCGGGCGAACGGCTCGATCTATTCGTCGACGTAGACCGATCGGCCGACGCGATCCGTGCGTTGGCCGGCGACGACGAGGCGCTGCGTTACCGCCGATTCTGCATACAAGCCGAGCGCACCTACCGGACGTTGCTGCCGTCGTTCATCCGTTGCGCACGCCCCTCAATTGCGTCGCTGGTGAGCAGCGTCGGATTCAGTGGACTTGCGGATCTCTGGCGAATCAAACCCTTTGCAACGTTGTGGAACGAGCTCGGCACGCAGTTCCGGGATCCGCGGCTTCGGCAATTGTTCGGCCGATACGCAACCTACTGCGGCTCGTCGCCGTTCGAGGCACCGGCGACGCTGATGTTGATCTCGCACGTCGAGCGCGAAGGTGTATGGCTCGTCGACGGCGGGATGTATCAGCTGGCGCGCGCGCTCGAGCGCGTTGCAAGGCGCAACGGTGTGGAAATCCGGTACGGTGCCGAAGTAAAGGAAATCCTCGTATCCGATGGGCGCGCCAGCGGCGTTGTGCTCGGGTCCGATCGACCGGTTTACGCCGACTCGATCGTGGTGAACGCGGACATAGGAGCAATCGCGGCTGGCCTGTTCGGCACAGCGGTCAAGGGCAGCGTCTTGCCGCCGCCGCGCGCCACGCGATCGCAGTCGGCCCTAACCTGGTCGATGGTGGCGGAAACCGACGGCTTCCCACTCAGCCGCCACAACGTGTTCTTTTCGACCAACTACCGCGCCGAGTTCGAAGACGTGTTCACCCACGCCAGGTTGCCGCGCGAACCCACGGTCTACGTCTGCGCGCAGGATCGCGGTGGTGCCGCGCATCGGGCGGGCGAGCCCGAGCGGCTGTTCTGTCTGATCAATGCCCCCGCCAACGGCGACCAGCATCCTTTCGAATCAGGAGAGATAGCACGATGCGAAGAAGCGACATTCACGCGGCTCGAGCGTGCGGGACTGAAAATCTACAAGACGCCGCAAGACACGCGCATCGCAACTCCGACGACCTTCGAGCAAATGTTCCCGGCAACCGGTGGCGCGTTGTACGGCCGCACGACGCACGGATGGTCGGCGTCGTTCGCGAGACAGCGCTCACGCAGCCGCCTGCCTGGTCTTTACCTGGCGGGGGGCGGCGTCCACCCGGGGCCAGGGGTTCCCATGGCGGCCCTTTCGGGGCGGATGGCAGCGGCCAGTCTGCTAGCGGACCGGGCTTCGCGACCGAGATTCCTTCGGGCGGCTACGGCTGGTGGTACCTCGACGCGCTGAGCGACGACGGCCAGCACGCGCTGACGTTGATTGCCTTCGTCGGCAGCGTGTTCTCTCCCTACTACGCGCTCGCGCGCCGTCGCGCCAACGCAGATCCGTTAGATTTTTGCGCTGTCAACGTCGCGCTATACGGTCCGCGCGATTCGCGCTGGGCATTGACCGAACGCGGCAAAGGCGCCGTCGGTCGGTCGGATACAACGCTGCGCATCGGCCCAAGCGCGCTCGTGTGGAACCGCAGGACGTTGACGGTGCGGATCGACGAAATCACCGCACCGTTCCCATCGCGCATAACGGGCGTGGTAAAGCTCCACGCCAACTATTGCAACGACCGATCATGGGCTCTCGACCCTGGCGGACATCATCGCTGGCGGCCGATTGCCCCGCACGCGTCGGTCGAAGTCGAATTGTCGCAACCGCGCCTGAGTTGGACCGGTTCCGGTTACCTGGATACCAACTGGGGCGATTCGCCTCTGGCAGACGCGTTCGTGCGTTGGGACTGGAGCCGTGCGTCGTTGCCCGATGGCCGAACCGCGGTGTTGTACGACACTACCGCGCGCGAAACCGCCACCGCCCCTCTGTTCCTGCAATTCGGCCCGCGCGGCGAAGTTCGGGAACTGCCGGCGCCCCCTCCCGTCGCGCTTCAGTCGACACGCTGGGGCATCTCTCGATCGACACGCGCGGAACGGGGCGATGCACGCGTAGTACGCACGTTGGAAGACACACCGTTCTACGCACGTTCGCTGCTGTCGACGCGGCTGCTCGACACGTCCGTCGTCGCGGTGCACGAAAGCCTGTCTCTCGATCGCTTCGCTTCCCGCTGGGTAAAAATGCTGCTGCCGTTCCGGATGCCGCGAGCGTTCCTGAGCCGGCGCTGATTATCGCTTCTGTTCGTCAGCTTCTTCGCGCGCGGCTTTGGTTTCGCGAAGGCGCTTCAATCGCCGCAACGAGATCAGTTGCCACACGCAGAACGCGAGGATCGCGCCATCGAAGAACAGCCATTCCCATCTGAAGTACTCACTCCATACCACGACCGATCCCCTCTACGTTCCCGATCACCCCTTTTCTTGGCCGTTGGGTCGTTGGGTTCGCTCGTACCTTCCCGCCCACTGCATCGATCAGAAAGCGGGCCTCTTCAACGACCGGAACCGACTCCCCTCCGTCAACCTGACGAGGAGAGCTGAACATTCCCGCAAGCAGGATGAGCTTGCGGCCCAGCGTCGTCGATGCGCGTTGCGATACCGAGTCGTAGCCGCGCCGCACGATCTCATCGCCAATTCCGGCGTATAGCGTGCGCGCGGCGCGGATGCCAGGTCGGCACGCGAGCGGCAACGCGGCGATGCCGATGTCGGCCTGTCGATAAAGTACGTCCGCGGCTGCGAGCACTCGGCGCACTACTGAACCGATCGCTGCGTTGTAGGTTGGGCACGCGGCCCAAGCGCGCGCATCCACTCCGGCTTCGCGCAACCACATTGCAGGCAGATACACGCGGCCCGCACGGGCATCCTCGCCAACGTCGCGGGCGATGTTGGTCAGCTGCATCGCAATGCCCAGTTCGCAGGCGCGCGCGAGCCTCACCCGATCGCGCGCACCCATCAGCACCGCCATCATCGCGCCCACTGAACCCGCCACCCGTGCCGCGTAGGCATAGAGTTCCGATGGTGTTTCGTACTGGCGCCCGCGCGCGTCCCATTCAAAACCTTCGAGCAACGCCTCTGGCAGGGCGCGCGGTATGTCGAAGCGCCCCACGACCGACGCGAATGCACGATCGGCCGGGTCGTCCGACGGCTTCCCGGCGTAAATTCCCGACAAGCGAGCGCGCAACGCGGCAATGGCGTTCAACCCGCCATGCGCTTCGTCGATCGCATCGTCGGCGAGTCGGCAGAATGCATAAAGCGCGGTCGCCGGTTCACGAACGCTTGAGGGTAGCAGCCACGCTGCCGCCGCGAAGTTACGCGAGCCGCCCTTCAGCATGGCGCGGCACGCCGCCGCATCGGCGCGCGCCAGAACAATTCCGTCAGGCGATTGCGGCTGCATCCGGCACCACCAGATCGAGGATCCGAGCGGACGAGAGTACACCGGGCAATCCGGCTCCGGGATGGGTTCCCGCACCGACGAAAAAGAGGTTACGAAGTTCCTCGCTGCGATTGTGCGCGCGGAACCATGCACTCTGCGTCAGAACGGGTTCGGGCCCGAAACCGGCGCCTTTGAAGGAGTGCAGTCGATCCCGGAAATCCAGCGGCGTCATGATGCGTGATGTGACCACCTGCGATTCCAGGCCCGGCAATACGGTTTCGCTCAACCGTCGTGCAATGACCGCGCGATACGACTCGCCACGCTCGTTCCAGTCCGTCCCGCTATCGAGATGCGGCACCGGCGACAGCACATAGAACGCGTCGCAGCCGGGCGGCGCGAGCGACGCGTCTGTTGCCGTGGGTCGGTGTAGATACAGGCTGAAGTCGTCCGCGAGCACGTGTTTCTCGAAGATGTCCTCGAGCAGCTCGCGATAGCGCGGCCCCATCAGGATCATGTGATGCGGCACATCCGCATACTGACGCCGCGTTCCGAAGTACCACACGAACAGACCCATCGAATAGCGCGCGGCGTCGATGCGTCGATTCGTCCAATGCCTGCGTGGCGTCGTAGGCATGAGATACCGATACGCCCACGCCGAATCGGCGTTGCACACCACCACATCGGCCTCGATGCGTTCGCCCGACGCGAGCGTGACGCCGGTGGCCACACCATCGCTCGAGTCGATTGACGCCACCTCCGCATCGCAGCGCACCTCGCCATGCTGTGACTCGATGAGACCGACCAGACCCTCCACGAGCCGGCCCGTGCCACCCATCGCGAAGTGCACGCCCCAGCGACGCTCGAGATACGCAATCAGACAATAGATCGACGGCGCGCGAAACGGATTGCCCCCGATCAGCAGCGGATGAAAGCTGAACGCCATGCGCAGCCGCGGGTCTTTCACATGCTGCGCGACGAGGTCGTACACGGTGCGATAGCTCTGCAGGCGTAACAAATCGGGCACCGTTTTCAGCATGTCCATGAACGACGAGAACGGCACATGTGCCAACTGCTCGAAGCCCACTTTGAAGATCGCCTCGCTGGTGCGCATGAAGCGCTCGTAGCCCGCCACGTCGGCGGGCGACAGGCGACGCACCTCGGCGCGCATCGCGGCGGCATCGCCGCTGTATTCGAACGTCTCGCCGTCGTCGAATCGAATCCGGTAATACGGCGAAACCGCGCGCAGTTCCACGTCGTCGGCCAGGCGGCGCCCGCACAGCGCCCACAATTCTTCGAATAGAAACGGCGCGGTGACGATTGTCGGACCGGCGTCGAACGTGAATCCGTCCTGCCGATGGACATATGCGCGGCCGCCCGGCGCATCGAGCTGCTCGAGCACCGTCACGCGATAACCGCGCGCACCGAGACGCACAGCCGCTGCGAGCCCACCGAAGCCGCTGCCGATCACCACGGCACGTCGAACGCGCGAACAGGCGGGCGCTGCGATCATTCACGTCTCACTTGCGTCGTCACGACATTACAAGCTCGTTGGCGACGACACAACGGAAGCGGCTGTCTCCAGCACCTGCGCGTCACGGGCACATCGCACTACCAGCGCCGCAACTTCGAACGGCTTCTCTTCGTGCGCAAGATGGCCTGCGTCGGCCAACCACATCAACGGCGCATCCGGAACGCGTTCGCCGGTCCGGCGCATCGCGGCCGGCGAAATCGCGCTGTCTTTGCTGCCCGCAACCAGTATCAGACTGCGCGCTATGCGGGGCAGATCGCGCGCAAGCTTGGTGAGATCCCAATTCGCCATCATCCGCAACGCGGCCGCAACGTGACCCGGGCTTCGGGCCAGGCGCGCATACAGATCGACACCCGCAGAATCCAGCGGCGATCCAATGCTCCCGAGCAATCGTTCGACCACGGCTCGATCGGTTGCCCGCCATGCGAAAAAGCGCGGCGCGAGGTCGTTGCCTGCAAACGCTTTTGCGGCGGGCGAGAAGATCCGTCCTCGAATGCCGTGCAGCGGCAACAATGCGCCGTTCAGGCATATCAAGCGGCGCGGTGCGATGCGTCCGTCGATGCACATACGGGCGAGAATCGCCGCTCCGGCCGAGTGCCCGATCGCGAGCACCGGATTCACGTCGAGCACTTTGAGCAGCGCGGCCAACGCTTCCATCATCCCGACGAGCGAATATCCTCTCGAAGAAGCCGGCGCCGAAGTAAACGCGTGACCCGGCAGATCGAGCGCAATCACCGTGAAGTGTTTTGCCAACACGGGAGCAAAGTCGCGCCAGGAATGCGTTGATGCGCCGGTTCCATGCACGAGTAACGCGACGGGGCCGGATCCGAACTGCTGCACATGCCACTGCAATCCACCGGCCGCGACGAATCGGCTGACTGCGCGGTTTGGCCAGTCGCGGCCGTCGCGGCCCCACTCCAGCCTGTGCATTACTGCACCCGTCGCAGATCGGCCGTTCGATCGCGGACGGCCCGCGATAACGATCCTGCGTCCGCGTACGGCAGTGCAAGATAGTTGGCGCCCATCTCTGCAGCCAACCGAACCGCCTGCGGTTGCGGCTGCGGCGACGTGTCTACCAGCAACGTCGCCAGATTCGATTCGCGCGCCGAACGCGCCGCCGCAAACGCCTGTTCTTCGGCGCGAGCCCGGCCGCCTATGCCGTCGCGCCCGACATTCGCTTTGCCGTCGGTCAACAACACCGCGATCGGGGTTCTACCGCCGCGTCGCACCGTGGCCGCCAACTCGACCGCCGCATCGATACCGCATGCGAGTGGTGTACCGCCCCCGCCAGGCAATCCGGCGAGCCTTCGTTTCGCGCGAACCAGCGAGCGTGTCGGCGGCAACAACAGCTCGGCGGTTGCGCCGCGAAACGCGATCAACGCGACACGATCGCGTCGCGCGTAACAATCGGCCAGCAACAGTTCGACCGCGCCCTTTGCCTCCGCGAGGCGATTCAATGCAGATGATCCCGATGCGTCCACGACGAAGATCGTCGTAGTCTCCGTTCGGTGCTTGTGCCGCATCACACGAAAGTCCTCGGCGCGAACTTCGATCCGTGCCGCCGAAGCCGAGCCGCCAACGGACCGCCTGAGGCGCTGCCACGGCGCTGCGGCACGTAAGGTCTCCACGATGTGCAGTGTGGCGCCGCTGCGCGGTGTGCCGGATCGAACACCGACGGCGCGGCCACGGCGCGCGGAACGCTGCAATGCGCCCGACTTGCCGGATTTTCCGGTGCGCACGCGTAATCGGCCACCGTTCAATAGCTGCGCGAGAATACCCGGCGGGATCGCGGCCCTGGCCGCGTCCAGCACGATTTCGTCGGATGAATCGGGAGCCTTCGCAGAATCTCCATCGTCCCCATGCGCCTCGGCGTCGCCCGGATCTTCCGGCGTGTTCGATGCCTCATCCTCCGCCTGATCCTGCGGCGGCCATCGAGTGGCACGAGGCGCGAGGACCAGTCGCGCCGCCACGGCCGCGTCGGCATCGCCGACGATCGTTCTGCCCTCGAGCGCCGCATTCGCTCTGGCAACGCGAACTGCCTGCACAGACGCCCGCAGCGAGGATATGCCCAAAGCCAGCGCCGCAGCGCACAGTGCCGCCACCGCCGTGTCCGGCACTTCCACGAACGCCACTTGTTCGCGCGCCTTTGCGAAGTCGGCAGCATCGGGAAAGTCCGCAATGGCGTCGCGCAACGCGATGCCCTCGAGATTCACGTGAAAGGCCAGCCGGTCCACCAAACCTTCCGGCGGACATTCATCGGCATCGGCGCCTTCATCGAGCGCGATCACCCCGAATCGGGCAGCCGATCGCGATGCGAAACCATCGCGTTCGCGAACCACCCCGCCGGCGTCCATCACCGCCGTGATGCGTGCGGCAGTGCTCGAAGAAACACGTTCGGCCATCGCGATCAGCAGCACACCGGCATCGGCTTCGGCCAGCACCCCGGCTTCGACGACCGGCTTCCCGGAATTCAGTGTTGCAGTCAGATCGAGGCCGCCAAGCAGACGCGCGTCGGTTACGTGTATCGGCAGGCGGCGCCATGGCGTGGCTGCTGGAATGCTGTCGCGAACGAGACTCAGCCATTGATCGCGCACCGGACCCGCCGCTGCACGCAACGCCACGCCCGTTCCAATCGGATCAACCAGGAACAGTGCGGCAGCGAGGCTGGCATCGAGCCACGTCGACTCTGCGACGGGGGCGAATTCGCTCACGACCCAAACAGTTCCGCTACGGCGCGCTCGACGCGTATCGTCGAACCCGCGTCGTCCAGCGGATTGCGGCGCAATCTGTGACGCAACGCGGGTGCCGCAACGCGACGCAGATGTGAATCGTCGACCTGTGCATCGCCATCGAAGGCCGCGAGCGCGCGCGCTGCACGCACCAGCGTGAGCTCGCCGCGCAGCCCATCCGTGCCAAGGCTCAGACACAGCGTCGCTGCCCGCGTAAGCGCCGCGTCGGGAACACGCACATCACTCAAACGATCGCGCGCCTCGACCAGCTTGCGCCGTAGTGCCGCGTCCTTCCGCGACCATTTTGCGGCGAACGCCTGAGGGCCACGATCGAAGTCGTCGCGCCGCCGCACCACTTCGATGCGTGTCGGCAGATCTTCGGGTGTTTTTACTTCAACGGAGAGGCCGAACCGATCGAGCAACTGCGGGCGCAGCTCGCCTTCCTCCGGATTGCCGCTGCCAACCAGTACGAAGCGGGCGGGATGGCGCACGCTCAGGCCTTCGCGCTCCACGACGTTTTCGCCGGACGCGGCGACGTCGAGCAACACGTCCACCAGATGGTCTTCCAGCAGATTGACCTCATCGATGTACAGGAAACCACGATGCGCACGAGCGAGCAGGCCGGGCTCGAATGCCTTTTCACCACGCGCCAGCGCGCGTTCGATATCCAGCGCACCGACCACTCGATCTTCAGTCGCACCGAGCGGAAGGTCCACCACCGGCACCGGCACCAGTCGGCTCTCGAGTGACTCCCCTCTCTTACCTGGCCTGCAAGCGGACCGACACTGATCGCACAACGTATCGATTGCCGTCGGATCGCATCCGTATGCACACCCGACGACCGCACGCATCTTCGGCAACAGCGCGGCCAATGCGCGAACAGCGGTCGATTTGCCCGTGCCGCGGTCACCGAACACCAGCACACCGCCGACCGACGCGTCGGTTGCCGCGATCAGAAGCGCGAGCTTCATCTCGTCCTGCCCGACGATGGCCGAGAAAGGAAACTGCAATGACATTGGTCCGATCCCCCAAGCAGCCAGTCTTATGCCCTCGAAACCGCGATCGAGCTTCGCATACGGCGCGTGGCTCAGTCGAATCGGAGTTACCGCGGCTGGCGCACTTCGAACCGACCACTGCGTTTCGCCAAGCTGTCCGTTCGTGGGGATCTGGGTAGCAAGGGAGTACGGAGCGGAATGATCGCCCCTGGTGAAGATCCAACGAGGCGACTAGGGCGCGTTCGTGCGAGTCGGCAGCGAAATCCGGAACGTGGAACCCTGCCCCATCTGTGATTCGACCGCTACGTTGCCGCCGTGCGCCTCGGCAAATGCCTGCACGATGGCAAGACCAAGACCTTTGCTGCCGTCGTCGAGCGAATCGGTCTCTCCCTTGTCGAAAACGTTCGCGAGCCGCGCTTGCGGAATTCCGGCGCCGTTGTCGCTGACCCAGCAATCGATGCTATCGCCCGCACTCGATTCACCGGCCCCGACACTGACCATTCCGCGCGGAGAATATCTGATCGCATTCGTAATCAGGTTCTGTAGAACACGCTTCAACGCGCTCGCGTCCGCAAACACCATCAGATCGTCCGGCACATCATTCACCAGCTGCGTGCTAGCAGCGTTGGCGACCGGGTGAAGCTCTTCGATCACGGCTTCGACGAACGGCCACAAATCGAATTCGCGCCGCTGCAATCTGACGCCGGTATCGCTCTGCAGATTGGCGTTTTCTTCCATCACCTTGCGAACCAGTTCGTCGAGCTGCTGGTGGCTGCGACGCAGCGTCCTCAACATCCGGGCCGTGTCGGCGCCGTAGCCTCGTTGCGGCAGCGTCTGTTCGAGAAATCGTCCGGCCAGCGAGATTGCCAACAGCGGCGTCCGCAAGTCGTGTGCAACGAAAGCCAGATATTCCTCGCGTCGTTGCTGTACTTCATGGGCGCGCTCAGACGCATAAGTCTGCAGTGCGATGCCAATTGCGCCGTCGAACACCCGATTGATGACGTGAAAGGGTTTGCCCTGCAGATTGAAGTCATGCTCGGTGGCGACGTCGTGGATGCATCCGCGAAGAATGCTGTACTCGGCTACGACTTCCTCGATGTCGAATCCTTCCTTCAACCGCTGCAGACCATGGACTTGCGCAGCGCTGTCGTCGATTCCCTCCGCAACGGACCTGGAAGACCCCGCTTTCAACGCCTCCACCAGTCTGTCGAGAAGGCTGGGCATGTGATCGATGAGCGTCGGCGTATCGAGGTGCCGCGCTGAAGGCAGTTGTCGCACCTGTTCGCGCCAACGAGCCAACACCGCCGGGCGCTCCCGCGCGAACAAGGCGGCCAACTCCGCAAGGTCGCCGCGCATTGCGCCATTCGAGAGCGCAGCCGCGTTCGCTGCCAACGATCCCAGCGACACCGCGCCGGATACGACTACCGTCGATTTCGATTCGTCCACATTCGTCCCATGGGTGGAAACTCGCGAACCATACGCCCCATCCACCTCAGGCAACGTAGGAATAACCCTACAGGAGGCAAACCAGCGTCACGCTGATTTTCCGGCTCATCGTGAACGCGACCAAGTCGAATCAGCTCACGCCGACAGCAACTTCCTGATCGTTTCGTTGACGATCTCGCCGCCGCGGGTGATGACGCAGCCCTTCACGATGTCGTCAGCGGGATCGAGCCGCAGCTCCCTTGCTTCCTTGTTCCAGAACTCGTCGAGCAGATTGACGATGTTGCTCGAGTACATGTCGCTCGCGCTGCGCGCGACATGCGACGGCAGATTGCCGAGCCCGACCATGATCACGCCATCGACATCGACGACTTCGTTCAGAACCGAACCCTCGACGTTACCGCCCGACTCGACAGCCATGTCTACAACGACGCTACCCGGCCGCATCGCTTGCACCATGTCCCGCGTGACTATCCGTGGTGCGGGACGGCCGAACACCTGTGCCGTCGTAATGACGATATCCGACTGGCCCACCACCTTCTTCATTCCCTGGCGCTGCAATTCGAGCTGTTCCGGCGTCAGTTCCTTCGCGTAACCCTGTTCGGTCTGACCCGTGTTGCCGAGATCGATCTGGACGAACTTCGCACCGAGCGACTCCACCTGTTCGGCCACCACCGGCCGCGTGTCGAAGGCCTCGATGCGCGCGCCGAGTCGTTTTGCCGTCGCAATCGCCTGCAATCCTGCGACGCCTGCGCCGATCACGAAGACGCGACACGGCTGAATGGTGCCGGCCGGCGTCATCATCATCGGCAGCATCTTCGGACTGTAGGTCGCCGCGAGTATCACGGTGGCGTATCCGGCCAGGTTCGCCTGCGACGACAGCGCGTCCATCTTCTGCGCACGGGTGCTGCGTGGAACCATCTCCATCGAAATGCCCGTAATGCCCCTGGTTGCCAGCTTGGCGACAAGGCCTCTTTCATTGAACGGATCGAGAAAGCTGACGTGGGTGGCGCCGCCGCGCAGACCATCGAGATCTCCGTCGGAAGGTTTGCGCACGCGCACCACCACGTCGGCATCAGTAACCGCGGCATCCGCGTCGCCGACCACCGAGGCGCCTGCCGTGCGATATTCGTCATCGGGAATTCGCGCGCCACGCCCCAGGCCCGCCTCCACCTTGACGGAAAAACCCAGGCCGATCAGCTTCTTGGCGCCGGCCGGCGTCAGCGCGGCACGCAATTCCCCGGGCCAGGTTTCTTTCGGTACGCCGATACGCATGGAGTTCCCCCTATCTCAGCTGCTCATTTCAAGGCTGTGCTGCCATCCGAGCCTCCACGAAGCCGATCGCCCATCCGAGAACCGGTACATGCCGGTAGATTCCTTCGTTACTGTCCCAGAAATCCTGATGGAAGCCGATGCGCCCCGTCTCGTCGAACCGCAACTGCGTCATGCCTATGGTTTGCGTGCGCGGCGTATCAGGATCGTCAGGGAACGTAACCCGCATTCGCCAGCGCAGGTACAGGTTCACGTCGCTGATCACCGCATCGTCGATATCCACTTCGATGTGCGCGCCGCTGTCGTTCAGGCGTTCGAAGTGTTGCGCCAGCGCCGCGCGATCTTCAGTAACGAAAAGAGTGTCGCTGAAATACAGACGCTCGCCATGTAACGCATCGAATCGAGCGCTCACGTTCGGTTGATCGACGGACGCGAAGAAATCGGCGAATCGTTGCGCCGCCCCGCCAGGAACGGGTGCGGCGGCCGCGCCGTCGAGCGCTGCCTGATAACGAACTGGATAGCGCGGCTCTTCGCTACTGCCGCGGCAGCCGGTCAATACAACCATCACGGCGACGGCGAACATGGCAGGCCTTGCCGCTACGAGAGGCGTTGTCGATCGAACCAACATCGCCGAACGCTACTTCGTGCCGTGTGAAGACGCTGTGAAGAAGTGGCCGTGCGCGCTTCACGGCCCCATCACGACACCGCTGTCTGTCGAGATGGTGGAAGCAGTGCCCGAGGCGCTACGCAACGAGCTACCGGGATTCCGGCGCATCGACTTCGGCGGCGGCTGGTGAATTCGGTGACGCATCGATTCGGTGAACGTCGCTATGCGACACGCGACGACAGCCGAAATACACACCACCCATGCCCTGCAGGATGATCGGCGTGCTCGAGCGCGCGTCGCGACGCAGACTGCGGCAGATCTCTAGACCGTTCACGCCGGGCAAACCGATGTCGAGCACGATGGCGTCGTAAGGTTGCGTGGCGGCGAGACATCGCCGTAAGGCCGTCGGCTGCATAGTCGACGACGAAGCCGACCGCCTCCAGGTACGCACCGACGCTCTCGGCGAGCGGACGGTGATCCTCCGCTAACAGAATCTGAAACGGTTCACTCATCGACTATCCAATGACATCGCTTCAAGTCCATCGGGACAGATCAGGGAACTGGTTTTCGGCGTTCCCTCGATCGGGGCACTCTGGTCTCGATTCCGAACGCGTCGAGCAGCAACATCCCTTCCAGCCTGGTCAGTACCGAGACAGCCTCGCGTCGCTGGTCGCGCTTCGCGAGCGAGAGCCTGACAGCTATCCAATCGATGAGTCCCTTTGCAATCGACGCGCCGACCGTGCGATGCGGTTCCTTGCCGCGCGCCGCGTGAGCGGCGAGTTCGAGCCAGATCTGCATGTAAGGATGCACGCGCGGTTCCCGCAGCGAGCGCCACAACGTTCGAAGCATCTCTTCGCTGTCGAGGAGGCGCTTCGAGGGAAGCCGCTCGTCCAGGATTGTCAGCATTCGCTGCACGATGCACCCGAGGATCGATGTAACCAGCGTTTCCTTATTAGGGAAGTAGTACAGCAGCATGCGATCGCTGGTGCCGATCGCATTCGCAAGCGGGCGCAAACTCGCCGCATCCAGGCCCGTCAGGAGTACCTCGTCCGCAAGCCGCTGCAGGATCCGGCTCCGCTTTTCCGCGCCGCGTTCTTCGCCCGCGATCGATCGCGACGCGCCGCGAGACTTGTTGTTCGGCATGCCGCGAGCATGGCCGCGCCCTGCCTCCGACACAAGCAGCCTCCGACACAAGCAGCCGAGGCGCATCCGCAGTCCGGATCAGACTCGCGCTTCGGATGCCACCTCGTAGCGCATGATCTCGATCGACTCCGTGGTGTGCGGATTCACGAGGTGCACGATCGCGGCAACTTCAGGGGTTGCGCCATGTGCAACGAACGACTGCAGGTCGTCCCAACGCTCCGTCAACCGCAGCACACGCGCGTCGCCGGTATCGATGCTGAAACGGTAGTCGAGGTTGCCTGCATGACGCTCACGAACGGCGTCGGCGAGCTCACCGAGCTGCTGGCGCAGGCCGTCGGATATCGGTTCTTTGAACACTGACGTTCCCAATACGATCATCATCGAAGTTGCTCCTGTAGCACTCGCTACAACTTTGTAGCGGACACTACATTCAGGCAACTACCTTGCGAGTAATTGAGATACATCTCGACACTGGAACAATGAAGTCAATCATCACACGGAGAATCCCGTGCCTCGTTCGTCCCTCGACACTGTCACTCAATTCCTCACGGCTGCCTTGAATCAGGATTGGGACTCCGCGATGCCGCTGATGACCGCGGATTGCGAGTACACCAACGTGCCGGTTGGGACGGTGCACGGACCCGACGCGGCGCGCGCCGTGCTCGACCAGTTCCTGAAGCCGACGTCGGAAAACACGTTCGTCGTGAAGAACCATGCGTTGAACGGCGATCTGCTGTTCCTCGAGCGGGTGGATCGGCATCGCGTCGAGAGCGGTTGGGTCGAGTTGCCGATCAATAGCGTGTTTCGAATCGAGGACGGCAAGATTGCCTCGATGCGCGAGTACTTCGACGTTATGACGATCGCGAAGGCGTGGCCGGTGCCGTTGGGCTGATCGAACCACGGCGAACACACGAACATTCGCGAAATGATCGCGGCGCAACGCGGAACGCCGTCATGCGGCTTCTGCGGTAATGCCGCTATCGATTGTTCGCCAGTGAATCACGCAGCAACCGGCAAGAGCGTTGACGCGAGAGAGACGGCTAACTAAGGTGCGGCGGACCTCACTGGAAGCCATCTCTGATGTCGATCGATGCACGCACGGACAGCGTTTTTCTGAAGGCGTGCCGTGGCGAAGCGGTGCCGCACACACCGGTCTGGCTGAACCGGCAGGCGGGTCGGTACATGCGCGAATATCACGAGGTAAAAGGCACCACGTCCAGCCTCGACTTCTTCAAGAACCCCGACCTTGCTGCGCGCGTAACGCTCGACGCTCAGCGCATCCTCGGCGTCGACGCGGCAATCATGTTTGCCGATTTGCTC
>JBGSNQ010000142.1:0-30661 GCA_041739525.1 Pseudomonadales bacterium
TGATCGACGATGCGTTGTTGCATCGCGCGCCGGCGGGCGCCGGTCGCGCGTTCCGCATCCTCGCGCTCTGGCTGCCGTTGTGGTTCGCTCCGATCGCGCTCGCGGCACCGTGGCTCGGGTACGGACACCTTTATGTGCACATCGGGATTTTCTTTGCCGGCATGGCGGTGGTGACGTTCGGCGGTGCGTACGCCGTGCTCGCCTATGTCGCGCAGCGCGCGGTCGTCGACTTCGGTTGGCTTTCGAGCCGACAGATGCTCGACGGACTCGCACTGGCCGAGACCACGCCCGGACCGCTGATTCTCGTCGTGCAGTTCGTCGCCTTCGTCGCCGGGTTTCAAACCTACGGAATGACCGGCGGCATCGTCGCCGCCGGCATCGCCCTGTGGGTTACGTTCGTGCCGTGCTTCCTCTGGATCTTCCTGGGCGCGCCTTACGTCGAATCGTTGCGGCATCAGAAGCCGCTTGCCGGCGCGCTCGCCGCAATCACGGCGGCTGTGGTCGGTGTAATCCTGAATCTCGCTCTTTGGTTCGCGTTGCATGCGCTCTTCACGCAGTCGGCGGCTGAACCGATTCCCGGCACACAACTGCATTTGCCGATATTCGCAAGCATCGACCTGCGGCTTGCCGCGTTGACCGCGTTGTCGATGCTGCTGACGTTCGCGGCGCACTGGTCGACGTCGCGCACGC
Organism: Pseudomonadales bacterium; assembly: GCA_041739525.1. Classification (GTDB taxonomy): domain Bacteria; phylum Pseudomonadota; class Gammaproteobacteria; order Pseudomonadales; family Azotimanducaceae; genus DATJGR01. The sequence goes on from JBGSNQ010000142.1 coordinate 691, forward strand.
TGCTCGTGATGTCGATCGCCGGAGTGGCGATCTACTTCGTAACGCTCTGAACGGCTCGGCCGCACCAGCGGCCACTATTGCCACCATCAGTGACGGTGATGCGCATCCGGATAGTGCGGATGCGTATGCACCATGTGCTCATGGCGATGCGGATGCGTGTGCGGCTCGTTGCCGTCCCAAACAGCGTCGTGCGCGTGTTGATGGTGTTCGTCGTGGACGTGCCGATGACTGTGTTCCATCGGCTCGTGCACGTGCTCATGTTCGTGCCGCTCCGTCAGATGCAGCCAAACGCCGGCGGCCATCAGCGTGCCGGCCACGATGAGTTGCATCGTGAGCGCATCGCCGAACACGAGCGCCAGCGCCGCGCCGAAGAACGGCGCCGTCGAAAAATACGCGCCGGTCCGCGCGGCGCCGAGATGCCGCAGGGCAACGACGAACAGCGCGAGGCTGACGCCGTATGCAAAGAACCCGACCACCATCGCGCCCCCGAGTTGGGTCGTCAGCGGTATGGAAGCGCCGAGCGACAGCGCAATTGCGAGGTTCACCGCACCGGCGGCGAGCCCTTTGATCGACGCGATCCACGTCGCGTCGCCGAGCGACACCTTGCGGGTCAGATTGTTGTCGATGCCCCACGCAAAACACGCTCCAAGCACCGCGAGCGTCGGCCACAGGCCGGCAAAACGCGCCTGCCCCGGCCACGCGAGCGCGACTGCGCCGATGACGATCAGCACCATGCCGAGCGCGATGCGGCGGTCGAAGTTCTCTTTGAATGCGAACCACGCGAGCAACGCCGTGAACACCGCCTCGGCGTTGAGCAGCAACGACGCGCCCGATGCCGGCATCGATGCGAGGCCGAACATCAACAGAACCGGCCCGACAACGCCGCCGGCGGCAATCGCGCCGACGAACCACCACACTTCGTTTCGCGGCAGATGCGCGGCGGGCGCGCGGGTTACCCACCGATAAAGAGTGAGTCCGATACCTGACCCGAGATAGAGCAGCGCCGCGAGCATCCATGGGCTCACGTGCGTGAGCAGCAGTTTCGCGATGGGTGTGCCGGCGCCGAACAAGGCCGCCGCACCGAGTGCGGCCGCAATGCCGGCGCGTCCGCTACCGGTGGTCGCGCTCATGGAAGGTCTCGGCGGCCAGTCGACGACCGGCATTCAGTTGAATGTGCACGTTCCAGGATCGCCCCTGTTATTCGCGTGAGTCACGCCTCTTCGTCATACGGCGTATCGAGTGGCGGCACAGCCGCTGACAGATCGCGGGCTACTGGTCCCCGGAAGCCTTGGCTGCCCGCGCCTTGCGGCGCTCTTCCCGCTCCTTCTGCTGCTGCACGATCGCGGCAGGCAGCTCTTTGCCGGCGTCGGTGAACGCTTTGGCCACCGCCGGTAGGGTTCCACCGAACACCTCGCGCATGTGCTCTTCCACCCAGTCGCGGCTTTGGAAAACCGGTTCGAGCTGGTTCTGGAAACGCGGCGCAACGTGGCGGGCGAAGAGTTCGAAGCTGCGATTGGTCGCCTCGGTGCTCGCCCATTCGTGCGCAAGACCCAGAATTCCACCAATGCCGCCCGAACGTTCGATGATGACTTCGATCGACTTAATGACGTCGTCAGGCGAACCGATCAGCGCCGAACCTTTTTCAGCCTGGTTCTCGAGCGTGCCTGCTCCGGCGAACAAGCCGGGGCCCGCGGCCGCCGGATTCTTCGCATCGCCGGTGTAGGGGCGCAGGTTGTAACCCTCCTGGATTTCGGCAAGCGCCTGCTTACGCGACTCGGCAACGTGGATTGGTACGACTACTTTCCAGTGCTCGCGCGAAATCGCGCGGCCAGACTCCGCCGCAGCCTCTTCCGCCCAGCCCCATGTGCGCTCGAAACCGGTGTTGTCCACGCCGGCCACCGACAGCAGACCAACACCCTGCTTGCCCGCAGCGATCGGACCGGAGGGCGTGAACGACGCCGCGACCGCAACGGGAAGGTGCGGATCGGAATACGAAGCAAGCTGCAGCTGCGCGTCCTTCAGCTCGAACCAGTCCGTCTTCATCGTCACCAGTTCTTCACGGCGCAGCAGCTTCATGATCGCGTCGAGTCCCTCGCCCATGCGGCGGCGTTGCTCGGTGGGCGGAATGCCCATCATGTGCGCGTCGGACGTCAGCGCGCCCGGGCCGCAGCCCAGCATCACGCGGCCTTCCGTCATGTGATCGAGTTGCACCATGCGGTCCGCGACGATCAGCGGATGGTGATACGGCAGGCTCAACACGCCGGTACCCAGCTTGATGCGTTTCGTGCGCTCCGCCGCCACGGCCATGAACAACACGGGATCCGCGATGATCTCCCGACCGAAACTGTGGTGTTCGCCGATCCAGGCTTCGTCGTAACCGAGCTCGTCCAGCAGCTCGATCAGCTTCATGTCCCGTTTCAACGCCAGCGTCGGGTTTTCGCCGACGCGGTGAAACGGCGCCAGGAAGATTCCGAACTTCATACGTTTCGGACGGAATGCCATGTGGATCGCTCCCCTCGTTGATTCTGTTGTCGTGTGGTTCGTCCGGCGCGGGCGCAGCGGCGACGGGTTCACCTGCCCGGTGCCATCCAGCGCGCGAACGGGATCGCGGATTAGAGCTTGCCAGCCCGGAACGCGTCTAGTGCGGTTTCCTCGGGCCGAGGTTCTTATCCGGAAACAAGGTCCAGGCAGCGACGCGCCTATCGAGGGGCGAAGTGCGCCAGGTGGTGGGCCATGCGCGCGGAACAACCTCAGATTCGTGGAATCGCGACTACGTGCCACTCCGGCTTGAGCGTCCGCACCATCGGCCGGATTTCGACGGCGCGCACACCCTCGAGACGTTCAAGGCCGTCGCTGACGACCGCGCGCAACCCGGAAAGGTCGGCGGCGCCAATCGACACCAACACGTTGAACCGCCCGGTGATCGCGGCGACGTATTCAACGCCCGGCAACTTCGCAAACCCCTCGAGCGCATTCGGCAAATGCGCGGGATCTATCGCCACCATCACATTCGCCGTCGCGCCAATGCCGAGTGAAGCGGGATCGACGACGGCACCGATGCGTATCGCGCGCGCATCTTCCAGCCTCTTCAACCGGTGCCGCACCGTGCCTTCAGAAACATCCAACCGGCGGGCCACCTCGCGATTGCTCAGCCGACCGTCATCGCGCAACAACCTCAGAATGCTCTCGTCGAGGTCGTCAGTTCGCTGCATCGTCCACTCCCCGCACTGGCCAGATTCAAAAGGTCCGTGTGGTAAACGTGCCAGCAAACTCAGCGGGCGATTCTTCTGAATTCCTTCTCGTTTCCTTCCCGGATTCCTTGGAAGCGTCCTGGGCATCGATGTAGTTCGTTGAAAGGCCGGCTGGTAGATTCGAAACATGCTTACGCCTGAACAAATCGGCCACCTGCGCCACTTCGACAATCTGTCTCGCCAGCGTCCCAACGACTGGTCGCTGATGCAGGGCAAAGGCATCGGACAGGACGACTTCGGCGGTTACCGGTTCCAGCTTGCGTACATGGCGTACGCGCTCGCACTCACACACGCGCATCGCCTGCCGGCTGCGCCCGGCGTGTTCAAAGGAACGTTCGAGCGACTCATCGAGAAGATGCTGTCGCCCGAGGTGTGGATGTACTGGCGCGATACCAGCCGCGGCGGCGCTGTTTTCAATGCGCACCTGGTCGACCAGCTGAAGGAAGAGTGGGACCCCGTCGTACGCGACAACATCATGTACAGCGCGTACGTGCAGTCGATGGCGCTGCTCTACCACTATCTCTTCGACGACGATCGCTACACGCAACCCGGCGCGCTGACGTTCGCACACTGGTCGTTCTTCTGGGGCGGCGCGGAACGGCGCTTCGTATACGACGAGAATTCGCTGAACGAGCACATCTATTGGCAGATGGTGGAGAACGGCTACGTCGGAGTGGCCTGCGAGCCGAACTGCATCTTCCAGATCTGCAATCAGCCCGCGATCCTCGGCTTCCGGCTGCACGACCTCATTCACGGCGGAACGCGGGCCAGCGAAGTGACGCGCGCTTATGAGCAGGCGTGGCAGCAGTTCGGTCGGCTCGACGCAAACGGTCACTACAACATGATGCTGCTGCAGGACGGGCGCACGGTGGTGCCGAATGCGCAACGTATGCCGTGGGTGGACGCATGGTGCGGCACCCTCATCAACATGTGGAACCGCGACTTCGTGCGCGCGCACTACCCGAGGCAGGTGAGTGAACTGCTGCAGCCGGGAGAAGCGGGCGCGTTGTCGGTGCACGTGAACGAGCGGCCGGAAACTCCCGGACCTCGCGTCGTCGCAGACAGCTGCGATTTCGGCTGGGTTGCCGCGTGGGCGTCCGAGATGGGGGATGCGGACACACTGAGCGGCCTGTTCACACACGCCGACCGTTACATGGCGCCGAGTTGGCGCGACGGCGGCCTCTACTATCCGCGCAACGACGCCGAGCTGAACGGCGCGGGTCACCGCACGATCATGGAACCGCTTACAGGCAACGTGCTTCTCGGCTACGCGCGACTGAACGTACCCGACGGTCTGTGGCGCCTCTATAACAAACCGTGGAGCCGGGCTCGCTTTCACGAACCGGCGCTGGTCGATATCGACGTCGACATCGACGTGTACGAGGCGACGTACGACGCGAAGGCGGGCCGCCTGCGCTTTGCGATTCGGCGACGCGCCGACCACAACGCTAACGGCCGCGTAGTGGTGCGGAATCTCGGAGCGGCATCGCGGTGGTCGGTCGACGGTGGCGACGCAGTGGTCGCCAATGAACACGGAACGAGTTCGATCGGGCGCGGAGTGCAAGTCTCTCGGGATGGTGCTGACTTCGTGCTGCACGCACCCGCCGGCGCCGAGTTGCGAACGTTGGTCGTGGAGCCGTGACCGACGACGTGCCGATCCAGCCCTCGTTCGAGGGCATCGATCACCACGGCCGCGCGGTTACCGACGCGAGCTATCGCGGCAAGCACCTGCTCGTCTTTTTCGGGTTCACGCACTGCAAGGTCGTCTGTCCACGCGCGCTGGCGCGACTGACGCGCGTGCTCGATTCGCTGGGCCCGCTCGCTAACGAGCTGCAGGCGCTTTACGTGACGGTAGACCCTGAGCGCGACACACCGCGCGTCATGAAGACCTATCTGGAGGAACGAGGCCCGCGGGTGATCGGATTGACGGGTACACGCGCACAGATCGACGACGCGAAGCACGCCTTCCGCGTGTTCGCGCGGCGCGTGCCTGGCGCGAGTGAAGAGGACTATGACGTTCCCCACACCGCGATCAGCTACCTGCTTGATCCGGCCGGCCGATACCGCACGCACTTCAGCGATGCCATTCGCGAGGACGAGCTACTCGAAGGTCTTCGCGTTCTGCTGCACCAGCGCGATTTCATCGAAAGAACACCGACACTCCGAATCCCGCCAGCACATCCGGACTTTTCGACGTGAGGCCGAAGTCCGCCGACAGATCCAGTTGCACCGTCGGCGTTATCAGCATCGTGAAGCCGCCGCCGGCGACGGCTTCATCGAGCCCGCTTCCCGAATGCACCGCGCCGGCTTCTACGAACGCCGAAATGGATTCCGAGATCGCGAAATTGAGGTTCGGCGAAATGGTGAGGCTGTTCGAGCCGTCCAAGTGCTCTACGTTGACGTACACCTCGGTCGAGACGTTGTCGCCGAGCGCATAGCCAAGCGCTACGCCGAAATCGTAAGACGTCGTTCCGTTCGTGAAGTAGTTTGCGCCGCTCGAGTCGGTGACGCCTGCCAACATGGCCCAGGAAAAATCCGGGTGCGAAGACGGCAACGCTGCCTTGACCGCGAAGCTCGCGTCGCTGCGGCCGTTCGCGTGATCCGTGTCGCCGGCCTCGCGCAACTCGAGCTCATTGAACAACGCCGCGCCAAACTGCACCTCGAATGAGTCTGTGACACCTACGCGCAACCGGCTGTCGAACGTGTACAGAGTCGAAGTGATACGTCGATCGGAACTGCGCTCGAAATCCGGCAGACCCTGTTCCCACGCGACACTGCGAGCCGGCAGCGTGCCCGTCGAAAACGCGATGCCTGGGCGATCGAATGGCGGGCCGTCAGCCCACGCGTTGCCGATCACGCACGTTAGAACCAGCAGCGTTGCACCAGCGGTTCGCGTCGGAACGATCAACCGCCACCATCGCCGCGGAAACACCCCTTCACTACTCCGTCAGCAGGTCCCGGGGCGCTCAATCAGGTCAACCAGGGCTTGGTGCCAGGTTCCGCCTTCGCCATCGCACGTTGATAGGCGGGCCGCGCCCCGATTCGCGCGAGATAGGCCTTCACGTTCGGGAAGGGATCGAGCGACGTTCCACGGAATGCGCGGCTGGTCGTCAGGCAATACACCAACATGATGTCGGCAGTGGTCAGGTTCGCTCCACCGAAGAACGGCGCCTTGCCCAACCGCTCTTCGACCATCGCCCAGCAACGCCGGCTACGCTCTTCGACGAATCCTGCGCCGGGGTTGCCAGGAGTGCCCTGGAGTACGAGCTGCATCATGAGGGTGGTCATGAACGTGCCGTTCGACCAGTGGAACCAGAAGAGATGTTCGGGGAAGTCCGGGTCGGAACTCGCGGGCACCAACCGGCCGCGGCCGTAGCGTGCGCAGATGTAATCGCAAATCGCGCCACTCTCACCCAACACGAGATCACCGTCCGTTATCACCGGAGCGATTCCCATCGGGTGCAACGCCTTGTACTCGTCCGGCGCGAGTCGGTTGTCGGCTCTGCGATCGTAACGTTTCAGTTCGTAGTCGAGCCCCAACTCCTCACACAGCCAGACAATGCGCTCCGACTGCGAGATACCCAGATGATGAACGGTCAGCATTGCAACGTTGCTCCTGTCTCAGGTCGGTGGTTTCGACACGAATAGCGCGAAATGGCGGACGACCTTAAACGTTCGAACGGCCTCCGTTCAAGCGTCCACCAACAATTTCGATCTGGCGCGATGTTCCCGCGACCTTGCGACAGCTGGGCGACCGGCCTACGATCCGGACTCGACCACTTGGGAGGAGCCGACGTGAACCGACTTTCAGCGCTGGGGATGCTTCTGATTTTCTCCGTGGCATCGGGATGGAACGCCGCATTTGCAGCCGATTCCAGCGAGGCCGACCGACAGGCGATCACGAAGATCGAAAACGAGTGGTCGAATGCGTTCAAAACTCACGACAAGGCAGTTCTCGAGAGGATTCTGGCGGACGATTTCGTGTTCACGGACGAGAACGGTGAGTTCGTCAAGGGTCGAGTTGCCTACATCGACGGGCTGTTGCAGGGAGAGAAGCTCGGCGACTTCACCCTGTCGGAAGTGTTGATCACGCTGCATGGCTGGACCGCGGTTGTTACGGGCATCTTTGGCGCGAAGGACGCGAAGGGAGCAATCGAGTCGACCCGCTTTACCGACACGTTCGTGAAGGGGGACGACGGCTGGAAGGCCGTGTCGTCGCAGGACACGAAGATCAAATAGGCCGGCGACATACCTCGTTGGCATATTTGGTCTGAGGCCCGCTGCAGTTCCTCTACTGTTCGTTGAACAGCGTCAACCCCGGCAACGCACAGCAAACGATTCGAACAGCGGCGTCGCGTTGCGATGGCGGATCATGCTCTGTTCCTCTGCGGTAAACGCGAGCGCTTCGAACGCCGCGTCTGCCATGCGCAACCGGTCTTCGTTAGCGAACGGAAAGTCCGTGCCGTAGAGGATCTGCGACATGGGCGCGAGCGCGCGCAACGCCGCAATCTGTTGTGGAGTCACCGAGAGCGCCGTGTCGTAGTACATGCGCGCGAGCGCCTGCATCGCATCGGCCGGCGGCATCGCGCGATCACCGATCGCAGGCTTCAGCGATCCGACGGCCGCGATGCGCGGTGCCAGGAACGGCAGCGTGCCGCCGGCGTGCGGCAGAATGAAGTTGATTCCGGGATGGCGCGTGAGCGCGCCACTGTAGAGCAGGCTCACGGCGGTGCGTGTGGTGTCGAACGGGAACTCGATCATCGGCGCCGGCAGTTCGAGGCCGAATGCTTCGAAGCACGGCGGCGACGTGGGATGTACGAACACGGTCGTCTTGCGCGCATCGAGCGCCGCGAGCAACGGCGCCAGCAGCGCGTCGCCGAGGTAGTGCCCCTCTGTGTGAGTGGGTAGCGCTACGCCGTCGAGTTCGAGTTGGCCCAATGCGCGCGTAAGCTCAGTGAGGCTCGCATCGATGTCGGGCAACGGCAGGATGGCATACGCGCCGAATCGGTCCGGGTACCGGCGTTTGATTTCGGCTGCGTAATCGTTGATCGATCGCGCGAGCGCGATGGCGCGCGCAGGCTCGACGAAGTTCAGATGCGGTGACGACACCGAGAGCACCGCACCGGCGATACCGACCTCGTCCATGATCGCCAAGGCGCGTTCCGGTGACCATGTCGGAGTAGGGATGCCGCCGTCGAGTGTCTTCAGTCCGGTGTCGCGCAATGCCTCCTGATACACGGGCGGCAGGAAGTGAGCGTGCACGTCGATGGTTTTGGGTTTGGTCATCGCTCTTCCTAATGACACTCCGGCAACGTCAGCGCAGCATCGACGACGTGCCGTCGGGTCTGCAATCGAAGGTTGGTTGGAATCGAGAAGGAGTCATTCAATGCCCAACAAACGCACTGTGAAACTGAAAATCGTCGTGGGCGCAAACCGATTGGAATACAAGGGACGCGAGGCCTTCCTGCAGTCGGCGATACCCAGTCTGCTGAGTCAGATGGACACCCTGCCGGTCTGGAAGTTGACCACCGCCGCGGCCTCTTTGCGAACGCTCGCAGCGGATTCCGCTCGAGCAATCGAAGAGCTGGAGGCTACGACCGCAGCCCTGGAAAACCAGGTTGGTGAGATGGACGAAACAACGCAGCTGATGCAGCGTTTGCAGAAGTACCTGGACACCTACACCAAGTCGTTCGAGGTGCTGTCCGGCATCCTCGACAGAATCGGCACCACTGCGGACTCGATCGCGCAAGGTCTGGAGTAACGATCGTCGAGTTACACTGCGTCGACATCGTTGGGGTAAGGCATGGCTGAAGACATCGTCGACGTTCTGATCATCGGGGCCGGCGCTTCGGGCGCAGCGGTCTCGTGGAGCCTGGCCGACACGCGGATGCGCATCGTCTGCTTCGAACAGGGCGACTGGACAAACCCCGCCGACTATCCGAGCACCGCATCGAATTGGGAGAGCCAGGCGTACGGGCCCTATCACATCGATCCGAACGTACGCGGGCGCGACACGGACTATCCGATCAACAACGACGACTCCGCGGTGACGGTCGTCAACTTCAACGGTGTCGGCGGCAGCACCATTCTGTACGGCGCGCACTTTCCTCGCTTGCATCCATCCGACTTCAGAGTACGAACGCTGGATGGCGTAGCGGACGATTGGCCGATCGACTACGACACGCTGCAGCCCTACTTCGCTACTAACGACCGCATGATGGGGGTATCGGGGCTGGCGGGCGATCCTATGTATCCCGCCAAACAGCCGCCGCTTCCGCCGCTGCCGATGGGGCTGGTCGGCGAAACCGTCGCGCGCGGCTTCAACAAACTCGGTTGGCACTGGTGGCCGTCCGACAGCGCGATCATTTCGCAGCCGTACCAGGGGCGCGACAAATGCGTGAACCTGGGGCCGTGTCTCTCGGGGTGCGCGCAAGGCGGCAAATCGAGTACCGACATCACGTATTGGCCTGAGGCCATTCGCCGCGGTGTGGAACTTCGTACACGCTGTCGCGTACGTGAGGTGACGGTGAACGAACACGGCTTCGCGAACGGCGTCGTCTACTACAACGCCGCCGGTGAGGAGTGTTTCCAGCGCGCCGAAGTGGTGGTGATGGCGTGCAACGGCGTCGGTACGCCGCGCATTCTGTTGAACTCGAAGTCGACGCAGTTCCCCGACGGACTCGCCAACGGCAGCGGCCTCGTCGGCAAGAACCTGATGTTCCACCCGATTGCGTTCGTACAAGGTTTGTTCGACGAGCGGCTCGACAGCCACAAAGGTCCGCAAGCGTGCTGCATCCTCAGCAAGCAGTTCTACGAAACGGATCAGTCGCGCGGCTTCGTGCGCGGTTACAACATGCAGATCGCGCGCGGCGCAGGACCGTTGGGCACGGCAATGGGCGGCTTCGTGAGCGGCACGATCCCGTGGGGTCACGGACATCATGAAGCGTTTCGCCAACGGTTCGACCACGTCGCGTCGATCGGCATCGTTTGCGAGGATCTGCCGGAAGAACGCAACACCGTAACGCTCGACCCGACGCGAGTTGATTCGAATGGCATTCCGGCGCCGAAGATCACGTACCGCTACAGCGACAACAGCCTGCGAATGATGGAACACGGGCAGGCACGCGCGACAGAAGCGCTGCAGGCGGCCGGCGCCCGATCGGTAACGAGTTCCGGCCCGATGCGAATGTCCGGCTGGCACTTGCTCGGTACGGCGCGCGCGGGTAACGACCCGCAGCGCTCCGTGGTCAACCACTGGGGACGCAGCCACGACGTGAAGAACCTCTTCATCGTCGACGGCAGCGTGTTCGTAACCGGCGGCGGCGTAAATCCGGCCAGCACGATTCAAGCGTGGGCTCTGTACGTGGCCGATACGATGAAGAAGAACCTCGCCAATCTGTTCGACTGAGCTGTTCGATCCACCGCTCGATTTTGAGGAGTCAGCCGTGCCCGAGATCATCTCCACCGACTACCCGTTGACGCGTTCCCAACAGGTGCTCCTGGCCGCGCTGCTCGATACGTTGGTTCCGGCCAGCGACGACGGCGTTATGCCGAGCGCAACCGACGTAGGGTTCGATGCATACCTGCTCGCGCAGGCGGAGGAGTTCGTGCCGCTGCTCGTGTCGGCATTGCAGCGATTCGAGCCGTCGTTCGTCGATCTTCCGCTCACCGACCGCTGCGAACGCGTGCGCGAGTTCAGCGCAAACGACCCCGCGCTGTTCCAGGCGTTGTTGACCCGCGTCTACGACTGCTACTACCAGAACGATCGCGTGCGCGTGCAGATCGGCGTAGCCACCGGAGCGCCGTTTCCGCAAGGTAATCAGGTACCGCCGGGAGATCTGTCGCTGCTCGATCCGGTCATCGAACACCGCGCGCGTCACGTGTATCGGAAGCCGTAACTCGTGCGCCATGCTTCTTCTTCGCGAAGCTCGCGTTGTGACCCAACGAGATAGCTAGGCTGCCGAAATGCACCGACTGCTGATGCTTCTGACCACTCGCGAACCCAACACACTCGAACACGCGCTGCGAGCGCATGAGTCTGCTCTGGCGCGCATCGCAGGATCTGCGGGCGCACACCTGCGACTCGCGGTACAACTCGAAGGTGACCCGCTGTCGGCGGAAGCCTCGCGCGGCACTCGCGTCATTGTGCAACCGCGCGGCCTTGTCGAGTTGTCGGTGCAACGAGACGATGCCGAACCCCTGCTCGGTGCCGTCCAGGAAATCGCAACTGAGTTGCGCCACGCGGTCGACTGGCGCGCATCGACCGTATCGGTAGGCAAGGTCCAGCAGGTATTGCCCGCCGCATCGGACACGATCCTGCTGACTCTCGCCGCCAGCCGGCTGCCCTCGATCGACCGCGCGGGTTTCTTCGACTACTGGCTGAACACCCACGCGGCACTGGCCATGTCGATGCTCGGCCAGGAGCAGAAGGCGAAGATGGGCTACCAGCAGATCCACGCAAACGAGACGGCGTCCACGCGCGCCACCGAACTGGCGGGCGCGAAGCGCACCTCGTACGACGGAATCCTGCAGTGCGCGCTCGCCAACGTCGCCGATCTACCCCATCTCACGGTACCCGGCTTCGCCGCCGCCATCGCGAAGGACGAGCAGAACTTCACCGATCCTTCCGCTGCCATGCTCGGCGCATTCATGCGGACACTGCAGTAGTCCTGGCCAAACGGCCTATTCGAGGAACCCGTCCGGCAGGCGGCCGCGCCGACGCCCCACTTCCGGAATTTCAAGCAACACGTCCTGCGCAACGCCTTCATGGTTCACGCGTGGCGTGCCGTCGCGCGTCGTGACGTGGCCGTTGGGAACGAACAACTGCGGGTGATCGAACGGCGCGCTGTGCTGAAGTTAACTGTTGGTGGCGTGCACAACTGCATTGCGCCCACCCGCCTTCGCCTCGTAGAGCGCGGCATCCGCAAGCGCGATCAACCGCTCGGCCGCCTTCGTCAAGTCGTTAGCCGCCGCCGCGTTTGGCCGATGCTCGGCGACGCCGATCGAAACCGTTACGGCAACGGGGTCGTTGATCCCGGGCAGATCGATCGTCTTTTGGGAGACGATCCGTCGCATCCGCTCCGCGAAAACGCGCCCGGCGTCGAGCCCGGTGTTCGGCAGCAGTATTACGAACTCTTCGCCGCCATAACGCGCCGATACGTCGCTGTCGCGCACCTCGGTACCGATGCAGCGCGCGAGTTGCCGCAGGATCTCGTCGCCGCCGAGATGACCGTACCGGTCGTTGATCTTCTTGAAGTGATCGACGTCGATCATCAGACACGTGAGCGCAGTGTTGTCGCGCCGACAGCGGGCGAGTTCCTCATGCAGGCGGGTCTGCAGGTATCGCCGGTTGCGCCAACCCGTCAGCGCGTCGGTGAAGCCGCTGCGAATCAGGCGAGCTCGATTGACCGCATTTTCAAGGCAGAAGGCCGCGATGACGGCGAGGTGGTGCAGGAAATCCGTCGCCAGATGCCCGCCGAACCTGCGGCCTTCGTCGCTGCCGAGATTGAGGCTGCCGATGATGTGTCCCTCTCGCGTGAGTGGAAGCAACGCGACGCTCTGAAGGCGCGGGTACGCTGGAAACAGCGGCGCGTGATCGGCACGCCTGAACTTCCCGAGCCATGGCTTGTGACCGTGCACGAACAGCGGTGCCATCGGACGCATCGAATCGACGAACACGACGTCTGGAGGCTCGACGCGGCTTGGCTCCTTCGCTGCCAGCAGATGCCGAACCTCGTGTTCCGGGTCGGCGAGCACGAGCGTTGCGGTGGCCAGACCGTAACTCGTGCGCAGTCCCATAGTCAGGCGTTCCAGCAGAGTTTCGAGACTGTCTGCCTCGAGCAGTTCCATCTCACGCTGTTGAGATCTTCGCCAGGCGTCGTCGTTCTTGCGCGCTTCGTCCGTGAGCGCCGCGATTCTGCGTCTCAGATCGATGAGCTCGCGGTCGTCCTTGTCCACGTCCGTTGCCTGCGTTGCCGTGTGCGTTGCGGCGCTTGGCGCTGCTTCTTCGAATTGCACACCGATCTGAAACTCTCATCAACGCAAACGCGATCAGGAGTCAACGCACGTCTCACTTTGACGTTGCAAATACGTGCGCATCAACAAGCCGCCGCCGCACCGCAATGCGGGCGGCGGCTCGCGTTACTCGATGCCTTACCCGATGCTTTACCCGACCTTGATGTCGATCCGGCGCGGTTGAGCGTCAGCGGCCTTCGGAATGCGCAGCGTCAACACGCCATGCTTCAGTTCCGCTGACACCTTCCCGATATCGAGTTCCTTGGACAGCGTAAACACTCTTCGGAAGCGCGGCAGGTCGACCTCCGCGTAAGTCGCCTCCATGCCTTCGGGCGTCGCAATGCTCACGTCGCCCTCTATCGTCAGCGTGCCTGCCTCCACCTGTAGTCTGAGCTTTTCCTTGGGTACGCCCGGCAGATCGGCGCGCAACGTAATGCCGGTGCGGTCCTCGATCACGTCCACCGGCGGCATCAACGCTGCATCGCCGCGCTGCTCGTTGCGAGCCGCGGCATCAGTGCGCGAAGCCCGTTCGTTCCTGACTGTGGTCGTATCATTCATGGCGTTCCTCCTTATTCATTGAACGGTGATGCGACGGGGCTGAGCGGATTCGCGACGCTTCACGTGGACGTGCAGCACACCGTCGCGATAGTCGGCCGTCACGCCATCGGGATCGACGTCATCCGGCAGGCTCACGACGCGCCGGAAGCGACCGCCAAAACGCTCGTTGATGTGCACGGCCGATTCATCGTCGCGTCCGGAAGGTAGGTCAGTTGCACGTTCTCCGGCGATGGTCAGCAACCCCCGGTCAAGACTCACTTGCGTCTTGACGGGATCGAGTCCCGGGGCAAAGGCGTAAATCTCCACCGCTTGGGGCGTGCTGCCGACGTTCAGCGCCGGAAAGCCGCCACGGCCAATACCGCGAATACTGGGCGACAGGTCGAAGGCCTCCTGCACATCGCGCTGCAGGCGATCCAGTTCGGCGAATACGTCGCGAGCAAACAAGGATCGGTACATAACAAACTCCTCTCTTGCGGTTGAATGCGGTTGAACCAAGCACCTCGGCTTTGCCTCGGCGCGCCCACGATTTAGTGACGCTGCAGAAAAATTCAATGCCTCAGCATTCGTGAAGCGCGATCACATTTCGGGCTCTCCGGCGCTTAGCTCGAGGTCGTCAGGGAACGCGGTGGCAGCGTGTCGGTCTTGGGCAGAATTACGGTCAAAACACCGTCGCGATAAGAGACCTCGGGGTTTTCAGTGTCGACGCCCTGAGGTAACGGAATGCTGCGGTTGAAGTGTCCGAATGCCCGCTCCAGCAGGTGATATTTGCGACCTTGCTGCGGGATGTCGGAGTGCTTTTCGCCGCGGACGCGCAAAACGTTTTCATGGATGTCGATTGTCACGTCGTCTGGCTTCATTCCTGGAAGCTCCACGCGGATCACCACCGACAACGCGGTCTCCCAGATTTCCGCCGCGAGTAGACTCCATTGCGGAAACTCCTGCGAAGGTCGGACCTTCCGCGCAGCATCGCCCTCGGTGCCGAAATGTGTGAGCGCGCCGCTACCGCGCGTAAGTAACTCCCGCCAACCCTCGGTGAGGCCGTCCAACGCGCGTTCGATCAAGCTCTTGATGGGATCCATCGCATTTCTTCCCCTCAAACTCACCCGGACACCAGTTGGGGGGCATGCACCGTTTTTCAACGCCGCCTCATCTTCCTCCCTGATGCGACAGGGGGCAGAATGCACCGCTGACCAAAAAAACGACTGGGGGGAGACATGGAAGGAACCGTCGATCTGCACGACTTGAGATTTCGCTGGGAGCTTCGAGACGTACCTCGCGGCCCGGCCCGTTGCACGCTTCACGTCGCGTTCGGTGAGTTGGGCATCGCCCGACCGTACGCCGCGAAGATGACGCGCGACGAAGCGCAACAGGAAGCGGCGCGTCTGGTGCCGGAGCTGCTCAGAAAGGTCAACTGACCCATAGCACGTCGACCGCGAGGCCGGATGCGTCAGCTCCGGCCCTGGACGCTATTCAAACCGAGGGACCGCAATGGCCCGTGATATCTCGTCTCACGTGGTGGTCCGCCTTTGGCCCGATGGCCCACCGAAGAAGCTCGCCGGCGCCGTCGGACCTGAAGTGACCTTCCGCGGCCCTGTAGGAGTTGCAGCCGAGACGGTGATGCTGCGCAATGTGGCCGATCCGACGCTGACGATGTTTCGTCCGACTACCGCGAAACCGAACGGCGTCGGCGTGATCGTGTGTCCGGGCGGTGGTTGGCGCCTCCTGGCCTGGGAGCACGAAGGCATCGATGTGGCGGACTGGTTGACGTCGCTCGGCTACACCGCGTTCCTGCTGAAGTACCGCGTGCGCGGTACTCCCGCGAAGCAGGCCGACTACGACGTCGACATGGTGAAACTCGCTTCGCAGATCGACCTTACCCGCAAAGGACGCAAGGCACCGCGCACGATCGGCGATGTGGTTCCGTACGAGACGATCCGCGAGGCGCGCGAAGCCGCGGCCGACGACGGCCGCCGAGCAGTCGAGATCGTTCGCGAGGGTGCGAAAGACTGGGGCATCGATCCCGACAAGGTCGGCATGATCGGGTTCTCCGCAGGCGCCTTTCTCGTGGTCGATGTCGCGATCGATCCGCGAGCAAAACCGCTGGCGTTCGTTGCGCCGATCTACGGTGGCGAAACGCTCGGGCGCACGGTGCCGGCCGATGCACCGCCGCTGTTCACGGTGATGGCGCAAGACGACGTGCTTCTTCATCGACTCGCCGAGAACCTGTACTCGGATTGGACCGACGCCGAGCGATCAGCAGAGATGCACATCTACCGACGTGGCGACCACGGTTTTGGAATGGTGAAACAGGGCGCGCCGTCGGACCGCTGGATCAATCTGTTCCACGACTGGCTCGCCGATCAGGGATTCGCGTAGCGGTTTTTCCGCGACAACACCGTACTCGCCGCGAGCAGACCCCACGCGAACAGGAACTCGAACATCAGCTTCGAGCTTTGTGTAACGAGAATCCTGTTCGCAAGCGGACTCGCAGCCTGTTCCGGATGCAGCATCCGGCCGGTGCTGCCGAAGCCGCACACTTCCCACGTGGCGAATGCGAAGAACGCGAGCGCCGCGAGAAACAACGTTCGGCTGGTCTTGCTCATCTCGCGCGACGGAGGTTGCGCGAGCATTGCGACGATACATACGAGCACCGCGCCGCCGAACACGATGTAGAACCACGCACCCGGTGCAGGCAGCGACGGCCACGACCAGGCAGTGAGCCAGATCAACGCAAACACGACGATGTGTTTCGTATGCAGGTGTTCGCGCACGCTCTTCGCAACCACCAGCGCGAGCACGCCGAGTTGAAACGAGTACATCCACACAATCGTCTTGATCGCTCCGACTAGAACGGAAGCATCGAACGACGCGCCCGCTGCCGATCTGCCACCGCGTTCCAGGAAACGGACGTAACCAGGCAGCGCGATGTAGTTGCCGGCCATGGCATACAACAACAGCACGACGCCGATCACGGAAAGCCACAACGCGGGACCTTCGATTTTCGTGCGATTCATCGAGCGGACCTCTACTTCGAGCTGACGTTTACTTTGGTTGCGAAGTCGCTTTCGACAGCGACCTGATCGCGGCCATGCCCACGGTTCGCGCATCGTGCGGAGCGCGCAGCAGCCCCGATAGCTCGAGCATGATTGCACCGTGCATCGCGGCCCATATCTGGCGGCCCTTCAGCTCGACATCGCCTTTGAACTTGCCGTCGTTCGCGAGCTTCTGCCAGCCGGACGTCATCGTCGAACGCGCGCGCTCCATTGCCTTCACCAGTTCGGGATACCGCGAAGCCGTCGGTTGGTGCGTATCGAACATCATGAGATAGGCCCCTCGATTCGCGAGCGCGAAGTCGAGATACGCTTCGTCGGGGCGAAACCCACCGGTTTTATCGAGGCGCGCGTGCGCGTGTTCCATTGCGTCGGCGAATCGGTTGAACACGCGCGCACGCACGGCCGCGAGGATGGCGTCTTTGTCCTTGAAGTAGCGATACGGTGTCATTGCAGACACGCCGACGGCATCCGCGAGCTGCCGCATCGTGACGCCCTCCAGGCCATGAGTGGCGAACAGGCCTTCCGCCGCCTCGCACATCTGCTCGCGGAACCGGAAGACGGCTTGCTTGGTGAGATTTTTTGGCAGGACCGACACGGCTATAATTTACGACGTAAGTTTACGATGTAAGGGATGGTTGCACGAGTGGATTGCTTTACCGCCCGGTCCAAAGGTCCAAGGGGGAGCGCCACACTCCATCGCGACCACAGTGGTCTACGCCCAGATCGCGCGTACCTGTTGGACCAGTGGACTCGATCAATCGAATCCACCATCCATCGATAGCGCATTGCCTATTTCGTAACGCCCCCATCGCCGTCCGAGTCCGTTTGATCCGTATTGCGGACGTCGCGGCAGTTATCGCAGACGTCGCCGATCATGTCGCTGTCCCGCATCCACCTGATCGACGTTGGGTGTCGACGCAGTTGTCGCAACTGTCGCCGATGCCGTCCGCGTCACGATCGGATCGGTTGGGGTTGGGATTGTTGATGCATTTGTCGCAGGCGTCTCCCACACCGTCCGCGTCGCTGTCGGCCCGGGCGGGATTGCGACCGCAGCGCAGTTGTCGCAGGCATCGCCAACCCCATCGCCATCGGTGTCGGCCTGGGCGGGACTGGAGGTGAGCGGGCAGTTGTCCTGGCTGTCGAGCAACGCCGGCATGCATAGCGCGCAGGATGTGCGCTGTTAATCCCAACCTTCGCCAGATTGGCTCCGGGCCGCTCCGGTCACGCACATCGTTTCTCGTTCTGCTCGTCCGGCTCCCATCATGGTTCAGGCGCGTAGATCAACCTATGTTCGCAGACGAGATCGAAGTCCTCCTTTCCGAAGTTGCCGAGGAAGTTGACGCTCACACTGCCAACCTTACAGCTCCCACCGGCTCCGCCACTTCCACCGTCGCCGCTGTAGTAGCGCAATTGGTACTCGCGATCGCTCGTATTGACGCCGTCCGTTCGAAAGCGCCGCTCCGCGACATTGATCCAGACCCTTTCATCTGGCGTACCGATATCCTGGGTAGCGATGAAACTCGAGCAAGTCCGGCGATTCGCGGCCTCTTCAAAGATGGAGGCGACGCCGGAGGTAGTGGCCGCTGGGAAGAACTTGGCCTTTCCCTCACTAGCGTCGAACGCGTTCCGGCTCCAGATTGGACCACCAATTTCGCCACCGCAGGTACTGTTTGGGCTACCCTGAGATGCGAATTGCGACTGCGAAACAGGACCTGTGAGGTCGGTGATCGTTGCGACTCCTTCGGACTTTCCTCGGTAGGCGATCTCAGCGCCAATCACGGTGCAACCGCACCATTCGGCCCCGGCGCGCTCCAACTCCGACTGTGTCGCAAGGGCAAGGGGGCTCGGTATCACCAGAGGCTCGTAGTTCGTGATCGTCGGAATCGTCGGCGCCTTGTCATCACGGACGAGGACTTGGCACATCGACGGCTTTCGGCTGCCACCCGCCGAGGGCAGTTGGATGTGACGGGATGCGAACTCCGTGCACACGGCACAAGCGATCTGTGTATCCGCTGACTCCACGTCCCGCAATTCTCTGACACGAGTCCGCAGTGCGTTGGGGTCAACCTCCGGTTCCGAACATAACGGCTTGACGTGGGCCCGATGGAGAGCCCGCTTCAGGACCATATCCGTTCGGACCGACGATGGCTGATTGGTCTCGACGTGCGACGGTGTCGGCTCCGATTCAACAGTGCTCGGGTCCGAGAACGGTGCCGGGGGAAAGGGTGGGGCACTAACACTGTTGTTTGGCACGTGGAGGTGGGATTCGATTTCTCTAGCCATCTCGGTCCCATGCGGGGAACTCCATGCGAGATAAAGGGCCCTCACGCCGATCTCTAGCAGCTCTTTTCTCCAAGCAAAATCCAACACCGGATCAACATCCTCCGCGCCAATCTCCGCTTGAAACTTGGCGACGACCTCAAGGACCATGTTCTGTGCAAGCAAGGACGAGCTCCAAAATCCCCAACCAGAGCTAACGGCCTTGTTGGTGTTGCGTTGTGTGAAGCAAGTGAACCAATCTACTCGCTCGCCCTGATCCCCGCTGCGCAACGTGGAAAGGACCTCTTCAATCGAATTTTTCGAGCACTCCGCCATCCGAGTCCTCTGCTGAGAGTAACTCGGGTCACTCCGCAGGTCCGCGAGATTGGAATCGCCGATTCCGCTCTCAGGTCCGTCGGCGGAGTAGCTTTGAAACGCAGCTTCGAGACCGCTCGACATGGCGTCTAGCTGTCCCTTCCCGTGCAGCAAGCCGGCCGTTGCCGAAACCAGCAGCGCTCTGTGCCTCGGATCAGGCGAGGGAAACGTCCGCAGATCTGGCCGGCCCCATCGGTGCCACATGTGTCCGACTGCCCAGGAGTCCTGCAGAAAGTGCTGCCCGAACACTTCGAGAAGCAGGGACCAGCGGTGACACTCGCCGTGAAACAGTCCTAGAAAATTCGAATTCGTCACGTTGAGCTCGCTATCGTCGAACGCTTCCCTCATCGAGAAGCACTCCCGTGCGTTCGCCAGCGCAAGTTTGTGATACCACTCCCATGTGCGGAAGGACTGTGGCAGAAAGTGGTGCGAGTTCACTGCACCCAGGTGGCTGGCGAACTTGTGGCACCCGTCGGCAGAGGTGGCGCTATCCAAGGTTACGCCATGCGGGCAGATCTCATTTCCAGCGAACCAATCCCAGAGTGAGTAGGAGTGGTCAGGGAGGCCAGCCGCGCCCGCCAGATCTAGCTCGCGGGACACGACGCTGTCGACAACGCGAAAGTTCCTGGGAATCAGCTTGTCTTCCGACTTGACTACGTAAATCGGAACACGCCAGACATCGTCGATCAGAGACGGCTCGACCGTTCTCAGGACTTCTGCCAGCAGCTGACCATGCTCGTTTCCATCCTCAGACGACAACAGGACACGCTTCGCTCGAGCAGGTCCCGCATCACTCTCGTCGCCCGAATCCCACGCGACCGCATCGGGGATGATGGTCAGGGTGGCAATGAAGACGATGCCAATCGTCGTGATCCGATTTGGGCAAAATGTCCTATTCATCATCACGGCACCTCCCCTTCGACTCCCGGGTAGCATGAGTTGCCACCGAACAAGACCCTCTCGAAGGCTTCAAACCGAGCGGTTCCTGACAACCGCAACGATCGGTACCTCTCGTAGCACGCTGTCGGGCAGCACAAAGAGGTATCGAGCCAAGGATCTGCAGCGGAGCAACGTGGAACCGAGCGGACGCAATCGTCGAGTGATCTGTCTTGTTCGGGCTGTACGCACGCCGTCACCCAGGTCAGGCACTCACCCAAGCCGGTGATCGGATCCTTCCGTTCGAGATCGATCAACACTCGCATGCCAGGGATTTCAATGGCCACGGGCAGACCGGTGTCCTCGTCTACCGGTAGCGCCGCAAGATCGGACAGCTCGACGGGCGGCGGTCCCGAGAAGTCCAATTGGCGGCCAACTTCCTCCCCCGTCGACAATACGAGTCCGACATCTGCTCCGGCAGGAACCACCAATCCAGCCTGGGGTTGTTGAGACAGTACGAATCCCGCAACGACAGTTGTGCTCACATCGCGATCCAGAAGTCTGGGTTTCAAGCCGCCCAGCACTATCCGCGAGGTTGCGTCCGCCTCGGCGATGCCCACGACATCAGGCACACGCACATCCACATCTATCGAGAACGCTTGAGCAACGCTCGCACCGGCGAGATCTCTCGCGATGATTTCGACATTCGCGAACCCGCCACTTCCGAGATCTGGAAGCCATGTGATCACGCCCGTGTGTTCGTCGATCGCCATTCCAGCCGGCCACGTTGCGAGCGAATAGGTCAACTCGTCGCCGCGATCTATATCTGTCGCAACCACGCGATATATGTAGCCTTCGCCGACTACAGCCTGGGTCAGCGGTACAGACACGATCCCCGGCGCGTCGTTCACGTTCTCGACGCCGACCCGGAACGACTGCATGACTGTCGCGCCGAACACGCCCGTGACCGCCACTTCAACGGGATGGACACCGACATCAACATTCGTCGGCGTCCAGCTCACCTCTCCGGTGAGCCGATCGATGGTCATTCCGCTGGGATGCGCGCCCAATTCGTACTGCAGGAAGTCGAGCTCGCCCCCGGCCACGTCCACGAAGTAGCGATACGGTTGGTCTTCCAGTACCTGCACATCGGGTACGGACGTGATCACCAGCGCCTGCGGTGCACGTGCGATTTCGATCAGCGTGGTCGCGGACAAAGTGAGTGGTGCGTCGGGGCGGAGCGTCACTTCCCACACGAACGCATGCTCGAAATCGCCATCTTCGAGAAGGATGCGCACATCGCTGAGATCAATGGCGACACCAGCGTTCAGTGGATCCGCCAGCTGTCCACGAACCGCCGCCTGCGATCCCGTGACGCCAGGTGAAGCGCTGACCCTACCCAAGAAGCTGCCGTCAGAGGAAAGGAACTGAGTATTCGCTACGAATGCGGCGGGGTCAGTGGTCGTGCCACCGAGAGCGAAATCCGTGTAGCCGTAGACGCGTCCTGTGACGGGTCCATCGAGTTCGGAGTCGAATCGCAGCTCGATGTCCAGACGCGCACCACTTCCGGTGCTGGACAGCGTCACGCTCGTCGCCTCGCGCAGCGACTCGTAATCCTCAGCCACCCGGACCGTTGCGGTCGACGTGCGCTGCATGGGCGCGAGAAACTCGCTGTCGGGATCGTCACCCGAACTGTCGAAGAGGAAGTACTCCTGCCGGGTGACGTGCCGGATCCCCCCGATCGTCAAGTCGTAGTCGAGGATTTCGTTCTGGGCCAGGTCCACCACTAGCGTGAACACCGCATCGCCGTCTTCCACTCGGCACGTGTAAACGCTCCCGATATTCGGGCACGTCACGAACCCTTCGTCCTCGGCCACGGCAAAATCAACCGCGCTTCCGTCCTGCGCGACGCTGCCCGCGTCCAACGACTGCGAGATCACGGTATTCGCCGGATATCCACTGCCCCGAACGACGGTGACGCTGCCAACGTCCAGCCCCGCGCGTTCTATCAGAGCAATCGCCTCCTCCCGCGTGAACTCCTCCAGATCGGGCACCACACACGGGCACGCGAGAACTTCCGCGGAAACGAAGAGCGCGATCTGCGACCCCGCTGGAGCAGCGAATCCCGAAACAGGTTGCTGCCGACTCACCTTCCCTATCGGCAGCAATGTCGTGCGGTCAGCGGTGACGGTGCCCACCTGGTAACCGGCGCTCTCGAGAATCTGACGCGCGGCGTCCAGCTCGAGCTTCTCGACGTGAGGTACGTAGAGACCCGACGAGAGCGTGATATCGACCGCACTCCCGCGTGGCACGAGCGCACCTGCGGGGGGTTGTTGGGAGAGAATGGTTCCGATCGGCGATGTGCTGGCGACCGCGCGCACAAGGCCCATTTCGAGCAACGAAAACCTGAACGCCAGGTCCGCAAGCAAGCGCCCGCCGCCCACTACATTGGGTACAGGTACCGGGAAAAGATCCGCACCGGCAGCGAGATGCACCGGAAATCCCTGCGGTACCAGTACTCCAGCAACCGGCACTTGCGCGACGATCGATCCGGCGTGCGCTGCCGACGCGTCTCGATATTCGACCGAACCCACTTCGAGCCCCGCGGCCGTCACCGCGGCACTCGCCAGCTCTTCGGTTTGTCCGAGCACGTCCGGCATCGCGACTGTCTCGCCCGTACCGGTGAATATGCGAGTCACACCACGAATCGTCGCGCCGCCGTTAGCTCGGATCATGAGATCCCATGCGAACACCGATGCAAGAGCACCGGGTCCGGTGACAACCGAGTTGTCAGGCCTCACGAACAGGTCTTCGGACGTGAAGCGCTCGCCCAACGAATCCGCTGAGGCGATCGCGTAGACTTCGGGCGCGGGCAGTCCTGTGATCTCGAAGGTCGCGGCCAATGCTCCGTTCGATTGCACCAGCCGTTTCCCACCGTCGATCACAACCGACTGATCGAGCGTCTCGCCGCCGAGCGTGAAATCGGTATAGACGACGGCTCTCGTTCGGAAATCCTTGAGCGCCGTCAGAGTCACCGCTTGCGCAAGCTCCGAGCCGGCGCCCGTGTCGTCGAGATAGATCACCGCTTCCGATATGAAGAGCTGGGGCTCGGAGAAGAGCAGCCGAATTCCACGGGTCGCCGCGTTGTACTGTGCGGAGATCAACTGATCCTCGGTGACCGCGCCCCTCGATAGGTCGAAGGTCTCGAGCCCCTGCTCGCGCAAGTGCACGACACCGTCTCTCGCCAAGGAGAAGTCGAGAACATCGTCCTCGATGAAGCTCGCAATGACGGATAGTCGGGAAGGGCCGTCTTCGACGACACAGCGGGCAGCGAGGGGCACGCCGGAAACCGGGCAGTTCACCCATCCGCCTCCGGACGAGAATACGCGATCGACTCTGGAGCCGACGGAGACGACCTGACCGGGTGTGGGAGTTTGCCGTATGACATGGCCCTGTCGAACGGTCGTCGAAGGCTCGAACGGGCCAGCGCCCGGCAGGAGCCCTGCCGCGATGAGCGCTGCGTCGGTGTCGTCGATGGAGCGATCGACAAGATTCGGGACTTGGACCGTCTTCTGCTGCGCAACGATCGAAATCTGCGCCGGAGCGCTGTCCACCGCACCGTCATTGACCACGAGTCGAACGACGTAGGTACCAATCTTGTCCGCCACGAAGAACGGCGTGCGGCTCTGCGGGTCGTTGAACGTCGCGCCACTTCCGCTCGGTCGCGAAACGAACGACCAGATGAACGTTAGCGAATCGCCCTCTGCATCCCTCGACGCCGAGCCATCGAGCGTGACGCTGTCTGTCGTAAGCACGTTTCGGTCGACACCCGGGTCTGCCGTCGGAGCGGTGTTGATACGTTCTGCGGCCTGGATGGTCCAAACGAGGTCCGCCGGATTGAATGGAAACTGCCGATCCTGCCGAATCGTGAAGGTATCGACGCTGGTCAGCGTCGAGTTGGCAGGCACGTCGCCGAAGTCGACAGCGCCGTCGCGAATCACTGTGTTTGGCGAGCGGCTTGAAACCGACGCGACCACGCCTCGCAGTGCCGCTTTTCCGTTGACGATCTGAGCGCGGTAGCTGTAGTCGAACAGCACGCGCGTCACGCGCGCATTCGAGACCTGCGTGATGGCGCCGATGTTGGCATCCCGCACCTCGACGGCACCGGCGGTGCAGGGTGCTGCGAGAAGCAGCCCGCCCGCCAGTGCGAGGCACACGTTGACAATCCCGCGCTGCAACAGCCTCCCCAGCATCATCGCCCCTTGCTCGTGGAACTGGCCGCTAGCCCCCGGACGCTCGCTGGTCGCGCCGCCGCAGTGCCAGCAACGCGAAGAGCCCTGCTGTCAACAGCAGCAATGAGTCCGGCTCCGGCACCGCCGTTGCCACCGCCTGCTGCGTCAGGCCATCACCGAGCACCTCGAGTGAGCTGCTGAGCAGGAACTGAAACCTCTGACTACCTGGCGTGCCGGCGCCGAGAAAATCGAAATCGATCGAGAATCCGCTCAAGCTCGCTCCGAAGGGCAACGCGTCGAGCACGTTGAAGACGATCGCGTCGTAGAAGCCATCGTCAGGGAGTGCGGGATCGGGCTCGATCGTCAGCGGATCCCAACCGGTGGGTGCAGTCGCACTCCGCAGGTTCTCGTACACGCCCAGGTCGAAGTAGATCGTCACTTGCTCGACTGGAACAACGGACGTGTCATTGAGCAGCGTGTAGTCGTATCGCCACCCGCTGCCGCCGAGATTCGTCGCTTCGTAGGTGATCACCGAGGCGGAAGCGCTGCCCGCGATCGACGTGCACAGAAGACTCACAACGGCAACAAGCGTTCGTATGCGGCCCACCGCGTCCCCCATTCGTTAGTGTCGAGTGGCAACCCACACGAGAGTCTTCCCGCGGATGTCGCTTGCAGATGTCGCGTGATCCCGAACACACTCCGCCGAGATTCTTGAGCGCACGTGGCACGCGACGCACTACCCACATGGGTAGGTCAGCGTACGAAGTTGTAAGCAATGGCCGCCAACGACAGCGCTAGCGCGCGGGCGATCAGTTTCGCAGCGGTGCGTCGGGCATCAATCCGGTGTGCGCGGCGAGATCGCCGACGCGTTGCGCGAGAAACGTGCTCCACTCCGAGCCGAGGCCGATCTCGTTCAGCAGCGCGCCATAGCGCGGGTCGGCGAGCACGGCAGCCGGGAACATCGTCTCGAGGCTGGGTCGGTTGATGGACAGTATGTTGTTGCTCTGATTGCCGCCGAGCCGGCGCCAGTGGCGAATGCCGCCTTCGATGTCGCCGAGCGTGAACAGCACGACACCGATGGCGAGGTCACTCGCCCGCGAATCGGCCATGAATTCGGCGAGCTCCGGAGTGCCGAGTTGAATGCGCCCAAGCGTCGCGCGCATGAAATAGTCCGTGGAGTGCGTCCACAGACCCATTTCGTCGTAACGGCTCATGTGTGCGAGGGTTTGTTCTGCCTGCACGGCGCGACCGAGGCTCGCAAGGCCGGTCACGACGCCGGAGAGATGGCCGATGTCTCCCGGATCGTGGGCAAGATAACTCTTGCGGTACTCGACCATGGCCTCGAGCCCGTCGCGCAGCAGGACGACCTCTCCCGCCTCGCGCGCCCAAATGATGTCGTTGGGGAGCAGCGACTGCGCGCGCTGCAGGTAGCGGTCGGCATCGGCCCACAACCCGGCGCCGGCGAGCAGGCGTCCATAAAGGCGAAACGCCTCGGCGTGCGCCTTGCCCGCGTTCAAAATCGCGAAGAGCTGCGCTTCCTGCTGCGCAATCTGTCCACCGACGCAGCTGCGCGTCGCGGCGACGATGCGCGCCGTCTCGGAGCCTGGCGCCCGGGCCGACGCTGCGAGCGAAAGCTCGTCGAGCTCGTGCACGATGTCCTCTGAGCCGACGAACCAGTGCAGGAACCTGAGCGACACCGCTAGTCGCTCGTACGCGGCAAGGAAGCCGGCATCGAGGGAGATCGCCTCGCGCAGCCGGGCCACCGCCAGGACGAGCGCCTGATAGTTGGCGCGTTCGTACAGATGTTCCGCTTCGAGAAGAGCCAGATAGGCCCCCGCGTCACGCGTGCCGAGCGCATACATGCGCGCCCGCGCAGCAACGTCGAGATGCACCCCGACGGCGTTCGCGATGCGCTGGCCGATCGTTTCCTGTGCCGCGAGCGAATGCGGCCCATCGTGATCGATGCGGTTCGAGTAGAGCGTGGTGCCGTCGCGAAGCCGGCTCAGTACCACGACGATCCTGCACCGCTCGGCGTCGCGAACCACCGATCCCTGCAGCACGTGAGAAATTCCGGCCAGCTTCTCGGCGGCGTTTCGCGGTGTCTCGACGACGGAAACCTTGTCGCTCCGCCCGAGCTGCACAAGCGCGGCGTTGCGGACTCCGCGGCCGAACGCAACCACCGGTTCGTCACACTGGAACTCCGAAACCGCGAGCCGTACTCGATCCTCGACTTCCATCGGCGCTATCAACCGGTAGCCGCGCTTCGCGACCGTTTCGATGTAACGCGGTTGAACCGGATCGTCGTCGAGCGCTTTGCGCAGCTCACCGATGGCCTTGTGCAACCCATTGGCTGGAGACACTTCGGCGCGCCATAACGACGCGACGATGTCGGGAATGGAAACCACCGCCGGCGCGCGATCAGCGAGGTACATCAGTACGTCCATGCTGCGCGGCCGAACGCGCACTTCCGCTGCGCCGCGCAGTATCAGATTTCGTTCCCGCACGATGTGGCAATCGCCAATTCGCACTCCGACGCCCTCGCGTTGCTCTTCTACCTTTCTGCCGAATTGTCGAGGAGAAGGCAAATAGAAGGGGAATGGAAGCGCACGCGCTCATCGCACATGACACCATTTTATTGCTTTTGCTAAGGGGAAAATCGCGACTTACCGTGTCGAGTCCGGTGAACCATCTAGACTGGAGCCGCCTGCAGGGCGAACACGTTGCATTCTCCGCCTGCGGTGTCGGCGTGGTAGACCTGGGACCGGCCACCACCATGCTGGCTGTCAACGCGATCGCCCGCCAGCTTCTAGGTATCGCCGAGCTCGCGGCCGCCGAGGTACCTACGAGGCTCGTGGCGCCGACCAGAGAGGGTGGTCAGTTCCGGTTCATCGACCACGAGGCCGACGCTGCTTTGCAGAAGGCGATGCGCAGCTACGGCGACGCTCCGGCGCAGAACGTGTCCTCACGACCGTGGTTTCGGATAGGCCGAGCGAGCCAGCCGGAACTCGTAGTGTTCGTGGAATGTCGGGAGCGCGCGCGTCAGGCAGTGCATGCATGGCGACTGCACGTGCTCGACCCATATCGGGCCCGAGTAGGTGCATCGCGTAGTTGGTGTGCGCTCTGGAACCTGACGGAGGGCGAGTGCCGGGTAGCCGCAGAACTGCTCCAAGGCAGAAGCCCCTCGGAAATCGCACACGACTCAGGCGTGAGCACAAATGCGGTGCGCTTCCACATCAAGAGTCTATTGAGCAAGACACGCACCGCGCGACAGTCGCAGCTGCTGTTGCTGCTCAGTCGGACCACCTGCATCAACCCGGCTTGAGTGGCTTCTTTCTAACCCCGGTTCCGTCGCAAAGATGTCCACCGACCGCGTGCTCCTGCAAGTGTGGGTCCGCTTCGCGTGGCGTGCGAGCTCGGCGCCGACGAACGCCTGCAGCTGCAGTTCGACCTCTGGGTGAGGCAGGGTCACGCCGTATCGATTTACGGCGTAAATTCACGATGTAATTTATTGTGCGTCCAGCCCTGACGCGATGAATTCCGCAGGCGACACCACTCGCCCACGCATGCCGACATCCTGTACCAGTCGTTTGTCTCCGGTCACCAGCACCAGGTCTGCCCTCGCCGCGAGCAGATCCCACAGCAGTTGGTCGCCGCGATCGGGCGCCCGAGTTCCCGCAGCAGGGACGAGCAAGATCGCGTGCTGCGCGATGCACGTCAGAACAATCTCGACCTCGGCAACTGTCAGCCCGTGTAACGCACGGAGTTTTGGCCGGGTGAGCACGGCGTGGTACTCGGCCAGCAGCGCCTCCGACAACACAAACGGAAGCGTCGCGCCGAGCATGCCGTCGAGAATCCGCGCCACGGGCGACGTTTCGTCGGCAGTCAGTAACCCCCCCGCAACCACGTTGGTATCAACGATGACGACAGAACGACTCACCGCCGGCGGCGTACCGTCTTGACTTGTTCCTGCGCGACCGCGAGTGCCTGCTTTTCACTCAGCTTGCTACGTGCGCGAGCGCGCCGAACCAGTTCCAACGCGTCTTCGCGCGGCTTGATGCCGTAGAAATCGAGACTCTCGTCGATCAGCTGTCCGATGGTCTTGGAGCGCTGCGCCGAAGCTTCTTTGAGCGCGCGATAGCGGGCGTCGGACAGGGTAATGGTAAGGCGACTCATGTCTACACACACATTGGTGATTTAGCACCAATATGCTAACGCACCTCTCGTGGGAATACGAAGCGCTCGGGCGGCCTCTAAGGCGGGCGCTGATACCCGTGGTCGAGCGAATTCACCTCCACCAGTTCGCCGTTCTCGAAGCGCAGCTTTTGCATCAGCCGGGAACTGCCGAAGTTGTAGACCCAGGTCTCTACCGCGACATCGACCAGCGCGCCGCTCGTATACGGCCGGCCGCGTATCCAGACGACCTCGGGACGCTGAAACGCGCTGTGCGTCACCTGCTCGGGCTCGCCACAGGCGTCGAGCACTTCGAACATCTGCTTCCCGCGATCGATGATGTGCACACCGCAACGGAAACCGTCGGCGGATGCCCCCGACGCGTACGTGAGACCAACGGCCAGGAGAATCGCAACTGCTTTCAGTGAGCGAGGCCTGGGTAAGTTTGCGAGAGATCGGTACGACACGTACTTCATGAGCTTCCACGAGACGACCGAATGGTTGGCTGCAACGCCCCAACAAACCTACATCGACACAAACCTGGACTCTGGTCAACCGCCGGGCTTACCTTTCGGGCTTAAGGGAGAAGTATTCGGCAAGGGCAAACCGTTGGGGCCACCTCAGACAGTACAGGGTGCAGGCCACTGGTACCTGATCGCACGTCATGGCGACCGGGTGACGCGCCTGCGCCCGCGGGCTTTACTCGGAGAAACCGAGTCCGGAGAACTGAGCTTCGAACGGTCGTTTGCTCAGCTGGAACTCGACATCGCCGACGATGGCGGCTTAGTTATCAGCACCCTGGGCGATCATGAGATCGAGTCGGCGGGCGGCTCGCGTCGCCACTACGAGCGGCTGGTTCGCAATCGCGGGGCCGAAATCCGCCTCGCTCACAACGTCCTGCTCCTCGACGCCGACTTTGTCGAGGAACCCCTGGACGAGCACCCAGCGGCCGAAATCGAGAAGCCTTCACGGCCTGCAGCCCGCAGCACCGCAGATCTTCTCGCGCAGCGCCTCGCTCCATTTCCTGCGGTGACTGCCCGCATCCCGACGCAGGTCGAACCTGCGCCGGTGGTCGCGCCGGCAGCGCAAGCGCCGATCGAGCAAGCGCCGACGCCCCTGGTGCCGATGACAAGAGCAACCACAACCCAAGTACCGGCCAAGCAAATGGTTGCGCCGGCGCAGC
>JBGSNQ010000167.1:0-34741 GCA_041739525.1 Pseudomonadales bacterium
TCGGCACCGGCGGTGGCGGCAATCCGTACATCGGCATGCTGCGCACGCGCGAGTTGTTCCGGAACGGCGCTGCCGTGCGCGTGCTGCCGCTCGATGCGCTGCCCGACGATGCTTGGGTGGGCACGGTCGGCAGCATCGGCGCGCCGGTGATCGGTGTGGAGAAGATCTCCGAAGGCGGCGAGTGTTACCGCGCGATGCGCGCCGTAGAAGAAGCATCAGGAACAGCCATGGCGGCGCTGATCGCGGCCGAAATCGGCGGTGCAAACGCGATGGCGCCGATCATCACCGCGGCGCTCGCGGGCCTGCCGGTGATCGATGGCGACGGTATGGGTCGCGCATTCCCGGAAGTGCAGATGTCGACGTTCGCCATCTACGGCGACGGCAGCCGGGAAGGACTCACGGCGATTGCAGACGACAAAGGCAACGTCGTGGTCATCCGCAAGTACATCGATGCGCGCTGGCTGGAGCGTTTCGCACGTACGATCGTGGTCGACATGGGCGCCGGTGCAGGCGCGGCCGGCGCACCGATGCCGATGGAGTTCGTGCGGCGCGCAGCAATTCCGAACACGGTTACTCAGGCGCTGGAGATCGGGCACGCGGTGCTCAACGCGCGCGCGAAACGACAGAACGTCGTCGAACGCGTAGTCGACGTGACACGCGGCAGACTGTTCTTCGTCGGCAAGATCGTCGATGTAGCGCGCGAACTGAAGGGCGGCTTCGTGCGCGGCCAGGCGAACCTGTTGGGGCTCGATCAATGGGCAGGTTCGCAAGCGCGCATCGCGATTCAGAACGAGAACCTGGTGCTGTGGATCGACGGCGTGCCTTCGATCATGGTGCCGGACCTGATCATGAATGTGGAAATCGACACCGGCGAACCGATCACCACGGAGATGCTGCGCTACGGGCAACGCGTGGCCGTCATCGGCATGCCGGTGCACGACCTGATGCGAACGCCGGCCGCGCTCGAAGTAGTGGGTCCGCACGCGTTCGGCTATCCGGAGCTGACGTATGTGCCGCTCGATGCCGTTGCCGGTTGAATCGCGTCTGTGGTGAATTGATTCGATGAGCGTGACGACGCTGATACTCGTGAAGCATGCGCTGCCGGTCATCGATGCGTCGAAGCCGGCGAAGGAATGGCAATTGGGCGCCGAGGGAGAACTGCAAACGGAGCCGCTGGCCGTGCATCTTCGCGCGTTCGCACCGTTAGGAATGATCGCGAGTCCCGAACCGAAGGCGGCGAGAACCGGTGCGTTGGTCGCGGCGAAACTGGGCGTGGGTGTGCATACCGTCACCGACCTGCGCGAGTTCGACCGGCCGCGGTTGCCGTTCCTGTCGAAGGAGGAGCACGAGCGAACGAACGCGGAAATCTTCATGAACCCGAATCAACGCGTGCTCGGCAACGAATCGGCACGCGATGCACTCGGTCGGTTTGCAGCGGCACTCGACGCCGAACTCGAACGATCGCAAACACCGACTCTCGTTGCGATCACGCACGGAACCGTCATCGCGCTATTCGCCGGCGCGCATAACGCGATCGATGCGTTTGCATTGTGGAAACGACTCGTCTGTCCGGCGTACGTCGTTCTGGACGTGCCGACGTTCTCGTTGCGCGAAGTCGTCGCCGATGCGGGCGTGCCGCGATGAGCGCGCGCGAAGCGCGAAAGCGCGTCATGAAGGAATCCGATCTTTATCCGCCGCTGAAGCGTTTTCTCGAAGCGCAGAGCTACGAAGTGAAAGGCGAGATCGGCGACTGCGACGTGCTCGCCGTCCGCGGCGCCGAAGCGCCGGTGATCGTAGAGCTGAAGCTCACGCTCAACCTGAACGTGGTGCTGCAGGCCGTGGAGCGGTTGTCGGTTACGCCGAAGGTGTACATCGGGGTACCGAAGCAATGTTCCGTGTTGAGCGCGCGGCGCAAACACATCGTCAAACTGCTGCGTATGCTCGGCGTCGGTCTGGTGGCGATCGACGCGCGTCGCGGTGTCGAGATACTGCTCGATCCCGGCGAGTACAAGCCACGCAAGTCGAAGCATCGCCACGAGCGTCTGCTCGGCGAATTTCGCAAACGCGTCGGCGATCCGAATCCCGGCGGCCTGCATCGCCGCGGCGGCGTAGTGACCGCGTACAGGCAACAGGCATTGAAGATTGCCGGGTTTCTGCAGCAACTCGGGCCGAGCAAAGCGTCCGACATTGCGCGCGCATTGCAGGTGCCGAACGCGCGCGCGATTCTGTATCGCGACGTATACGGGTGGTTCGAGCGCGCGTCGGTGGGCATCTACGCGCTGTCACCGCGCGGACAGCAGGAGGTCCCGGTTTGGAACAAGCAGTCGGGTGAAGTGGGCCCCACTCCATGAAGACCATCGCCACGATGCGTGCGCTTCAGGCCGACATCACCACACTCGAAGTCGATGCGATCGTGAACGCGGCCAACTCCTCGCTGCTTGGTGGTGGCGGCGTCGACGGCGCGATCCATCGCGCTGCCGGGCCGCAATTGCTGGAAGAGTGTCGTCAGCTAGGCGGTTGTAAGACCGGCGATGCGAAACTCACCAGGGGCTATCGCCTGCCGGCGAGGCATGTCATTCACGCAGTGGGTCCGGTCTGGCGGGGCGGAGACAAGGGCGAACCGGATCTGTTGGCGTCCTGTTATCGGCGCGCGATGGCGATCGCGGCGTCCAACGCCTTTTCATCCATTGCGCTGCCGAGTATCAGCACCGGGATTTACGGCTACCCGATCGAGCGCGCCGCACGGGTTGCCGTTTCGACGGTGGGCGAGTGTCTGGAACAGGCGGCGACGGTGGCGCACGTTGTCTTCTGCTGCTTCTCGGCGGCGGATCTGCGCGTCTATGAACGCATTCTCGACGACATGCGCCGAGACGTGCCGTGAGCCCGGCTCTCGACGGATGCTCGGTCGTCAGGAATGCTACAGTCCGCCGCGTCGCGATGTGGTGCGCGTTCATGAGTGACCATCCTTTCGCAAAGCTGCGCATGTCGAGCGATGAGCTCGCCGCCGAAGCACTATCGGCAGATCGGCTGGCAGCGGTTGTCGAATCGATTCGTATACACGGCGCGGCAATCATCGAGGGTGCGGTCGACCTCGATCATTGCGATCAGTTGCGCGCGGTCATGATCGAAGATCTGCCCGCAGCGCTGCGGCATCCCTTTGCGCTCGACATTCGCGGCCACGTTCAGCACAACCCGCCGCCGCGCGCTGGCGATCTGTATGCCGACATCATCGCGAATCCGATCGCGCTGTCGGTGGCGCGCGCACTGATGGGCCGCGTGCGCCTCGCGCTATACACCGGCAACACGATGCTCGCGCATACCACCCAGCCGCAGCCGGTGCACTGGGACGACTACCAGCTCTGGTCCGGCCTCGAACACGCGCCGCCGACATCCTCGCTTGCAGTGAACATTCCGCTCGTCGACGTATCGCTCGCCAACGGCGCGCTGGAGGTATGGCCGGGCACGCATCGCGATGTGCGCTCCGGTGAGCACCTGAAGTCGCTACTCGTCCCTGACGAGTGGCTCGAGGCGCGCCGCACACAGACTCCGCCCGTACGAGTGCCGCTCTCGAAAGGCGCGCTTCTATTGCGTGACTTGCGGATGTGGCACCGCGGGACCACCAATGCCACCGACGAAGCGCGGCCGATGCTCGCGCTGTCGTATCAGCCCTGGTGGTATCGGCCTGTTGCGATCGATTTCTACAAAGACGCCGAACCGGTGCTGACGAAGCTGCGTGTACCAGTCACCGCCCGTTATCGTGAGACGTTCGATCACCTCGCGTGGCCACCGAACTGGGAACTGGTGCCGGCGCCCGTCGACTGACGCGCAGCGTTCGTAAGTAGGAGGGGAACGTGGGGTACGTTGTTTCGGCGATGCTGGTGGTTGTGGCGATCATTCATCTGTTGCCGGTATCCGGCGTCATCAGCGGCGCGCGTTTGCAGGCGTTGTACGGCATCCCCGTTGCGGAGCCGAATCTGCTGATTCTGATGCGTCATCGTGCGGTGCTGTTCGGCATCCTCGGCGTGTATTTCCTGGCAGCGGCGTTCCATCCGCCATTGCAGACGCTCGCGTTCGTTGCCGGATTCGCAAGCGTGGTGCCGTTCCTTTGGCTGGCGAAGTCCGTTGGGGGGTACAACTCGCAGGTGGCGCGAGTTTATCGTGCCGATGTCGTCGCGCTCCTCTGTCTGGTCGTTGGTGTAGCCGCGTATGCGATGCGCTGAGGCCTGCCCGGTGATCGGCGGCTCGGTATCATTGCGGCAAAATCGAACTGGAGATCAGCAATGAAGGTTGCCAGCGTATTGCTCTTCGCGTTCGTGCTGTCGGCGCCGGTGTTCGTGATTGCGGAAAGCGATCGCGCCGCGACGCAGCAGACACTCGACGCCGCGTGTGAAGCCGCGCGCGAACGCAAGCTGGAACCCGAACGCGCGATGTACGCACAGGAGTGCGTGCAGCGAAAAATGAAGGACACGCTCGAAGAGTGTCAGCGCTTTTACAGCGACTACGGCGCGCGCATCGGCGACAGAGCGCCGCTCTACTACGATCTGCCGGAGTGCGTTGCCGCGTTCGACTTTAGGCAGGGCTATCGCGAATAGATTCAGGAGGTTGCATGAATCAAAGCGGACTCATCGAGCGCATCACCAGCGTTTCGCGCGACCTCGAGCGCGCCGGCAGCGCGTTTCTCGGCGGCAGCTACGGCCGCGGCGAAGCGGACACGGTGAGCGACGTGGATGTTTACGTGGTGGTGGCCGGCCAGGACGACATTCCGCACATGCTCACCGAACTCTCCAACAATCTCGAGAAGGTGCAGCCAATCCTGTTTTCGAACGTGCTGCCGAACGCGAGAACCATCAATGCGATCACGCAGGAGTGGCTGCGCTTCGACTTCACGGTGCTGACGCAGCAGGAGATCGTGTTCTTCGCACAGAATCAGTTGAAACCGCTGTTCGATCGGCTCGGCGTGTTCGCGAAAATGCGGCCCGCCGCCGAATACAGTCGCAATCTCTCTGCCGACGGACTGCTGGAGATCGTCAACGAGTTCATTCGTGTGCTCGGACTTTCGATGGTGGTGAACGGCCGGGACGATGTCATCACGGCACAGACCGGCACGTGGCCGTCGGTGTTCGCGCGCTCGAAAGCGCTGGCGGAACAGTTCTTCCCGCGCGCGCGTTCGCTCGCAAACGAACTGGGCGCGAAGTGGCCGGACGAATTCCAGCGCGTCACTTTGGAACTGCTGCGCGCGAAACTCGGTTTGAACATCGAACTGCATCAGTGAGAACGTGGGCTTAGAGGAACGGCATCGAGGGAAGCATGGCAAGCGCAGTCACGGAGTGGTTGCTCGATTCGGATCCGTCGATCCGCTGGCAGGTGATGCACGATCTCACCGGTGAGTCGACCGAAGTCGTCGCACGCGAACGAGCGCGCGTTGCGACGGAAGGTTGGGGCGCGCGGTTGCTCGATCTGCAGGCGGACGATGGTCACTGGGGCGGTGGGCCGTATGTGGTGCCCGGCTGGATCGCCACCACCGACACCCTGGTGGTGTTGAAGGATCTGGGGCTCGACGCCGCTTCGCCTCGGGTGCGCCGCGCGATCGAGCGCGTGCGCATCACCAACTGGGGACCGGAGTTCAAGAACTCGCCGTATTTCGATGGCGAAGAAGAGGCGTGCATCAACGGCCGCGTGCTGGCGTGCGGCGCGTACTTCGGCCAGCCGAGCGCCTCGCTGGTCGAACTGCTGCTGTCGGAACAGAAGGAAGACGGCGGCTGGAACTGCTGGCCGCGCACCAAACGCTCGTCGTTTCACTCGACGATCTGCGTGCTCGAAGGGCTGCTCGAGTACGAGCGCGCGACCCGCGCCGATGCGACGGTGCGCGACGCGCGGCTGCGTGCGCATGACTATCTGCTGCGTCGCGGCATGTTTCGGCGGCTATCGACCGGCGAAATCGTCAAACCCGAGTGGATGGCGTTTTCGTTTCCCACGCGCTGGTATTACGACGTGCTGCGCGGACTCGACTATCTGCGCAGTGCAGATGTCGAAGCGGACGAGCGCGTTGCGGAAGCGGTGGAACTCGTCGAGAGCAAACGTATGCACGATGGGCGCTGGCCGCTCGAGAATCCGCACGAAGGCAAAGTGCACTTCGAAATGGAAGGAAGGGCGGGCGAGCCGAGCCGCTGGAACACACTGCGCGCGCTGCGTGTACTCGACTGGTATTCGAAATCATGAAAGGCAGCTGTCTCTGCAAAGCCGTTTCGTTCGAGATCGACGGCACCGTTCACAACGCGCGGTATTGCCATTGCACGAACTGCCGGAAATTCTCCGGCACCGCTTACGCGGCGTGGGGTCTGGTGCCGACCGATAAGCTCACTATCACGCCGGCGGATGGCGGTGTAACGAAATTCGATTCCGGCGGCGGGTTGCGCGTGTTCTGCAGCACCTGCGGTTCGCCGCTGTGGTACGAGCCCGCGGGAATGCCGCAATACCGCGGCATTCCACTCGGCGTCATCGACGATCGGAACGTGCCCGCGCCGCAGATTCATCTGTGGACGAAATCGAAAGCGCCGTGGGTAACGGTTGCCGACGATCTTCCGCAGCACGAGACGCATCCGTAACTCACGAGCCAGCAGGAATGAGCGAACTCACCATCTGGACATATGACTGGGTGCCCGAAGGTCCGCGTGGTTTCGTGCGCGACTTGAGGTTGCGGTGGGCGTGTGAAGAAGCCGGCTTTGCATACACGGTCCGAACGGTTCCATTCGACGGTCGCGAAGCCAATCACCTTGCGCAGCAGCCGTTCGGACAAGTGCCGTACCTCCGCGACGGCGATCTGCAGATATTCGAAAGCGGTGCCGGGTTGCTGCATCTGGCGCGCAAGAGCGAAACGTTGATGCCGAGCGACGCGGTTGGAGAAGCGGAAACGCTGCAATGGACCATTGCAGCGCTGAACTCGATCGAGATGGTCAGCGTACCGTGGTGGTTCCTGAAGATATCCGGCGCCGAGAACAAGGGTCTTGGCGAATGGATGGGCGCCCGCCTCGGTCAGCTCGAGACCGTATTGAGCGAGCGCGAGTGGCTCGCTGCACACCGCTTCACCGTCGCAGACCTGCTGATGGCCGACGTGCTACGCGTTGCGCAGGTTCGCGCGTTCGGTGACCGGCCGGCGACGGAAGCCTACGTGGCGCGCATCACCGGTCGGCCCGCGTTCATGAAGGCGCGGGCCGATCAGGTCGAACATTTCGCCAACGCCGACAAGCACCGCGGCGTTGGCGGTTGATTCGACGCGTCAGCTACCGAGCACGGCGCGCTCTTTCGCCATCCGTCCGGTCACGATCGGTGATGCAAATGCGCCTTCAAGATAGCGGGCGAGTTTGGGATAACGCTTCGCGTCCACCGTGTAGTCGCCGTATTGCGCCTGCAGGAAACAGGTAACCACGGAGATGTCGGCAATCGACAGCGCGTTTCCAACGAAGTAACCGCTTTCCGGCGCGATCGACTCGAGATACTCGAGCACGGGTGGCATACCGTGCGTGATGATGTTGTCGACGATCGCCTGATCGGTGGGTTTGCCCATCATCTTCGGGAACAGGAAGCGCTGCTGAAAGAGGCCGGCGCAGTTCTCGATCACCTTCGTGTCCGCGTACTCTTCCACCCACAGCGCGCGGGCTTCCACTTTGGGGTCGGCGGGGAACAGGGCAGGCGTCGGGAACACGCGCTCGATGTAGCGGCAGATCACGCTGGAGTCGGGGATGGAGAAGTCGTCGTGTTGCAGCACCGGAATCTTGCCGAGTGGGCTCACGGCGCGGAACGCGGGGCTCGAATCGTTGGGCATTACCACGACGTTTTCGTACTCGACGCCTTTGATTTCGAGTGCGAACAGCACTTTGCGGACGAAGGGCGAGAGAGGGTGACCGTGCACTTTGATCGTCATTTCGAATGGGCCTTGGATCGCATGGGGGTGGTGACACTAGCAGAGAAACGAATACGACCGAAGCAGTCCGAATCATGAAAGTTGCAGCGTCGAACGGAGGGTGAGATGAGCGGGCCGGATCGGGTGAAGATCGGGTCGATCGTCATTCGTTGCTACGAATTCGAGCGCATGTGGGCGTTCTGGCAGGAAGCGCTGCATTACGTCGTCGAGCACACGGACCCGAACGGCGGCTTCGTGATTCTCCACGACCCTTCGGGGAAGGGGCCGAACATATCGCTCGATCAGTCGCCGACGAAACGCACCGGCAAACGCAGCTGGTTGCATCTCGATCTCTATACGAGCGCGCAACGCGACGAAGTGGAACGTCTCGTGAAGCTGGGCGCGCGCCGTTACGAGTGGCGATATCAGCCGACTGCGGACTACGTGGTGCTGGAAGATCCCGACGGGAACCTGTTCTGCGTGGTAGACATCAATCACTGACGAGTTTTCGGAGGCGCTATGTCGATCGAGGGCGGTTGTTTTTGCGGCGACGTGCGATATGCGATCGACGCACCGCTGGTCGTGGCCAGAAGTTGTCACTGTTCGCGCTGCCGCAAGGCCTTCAGCGGTGCGGGGTCTGCCTACGCGGAGGTGGTACCTGGGTCCTTTCACTGGTTGCGGGGCGAGAACTCCGTGACGCGATACGAAAGCGACGCAGGTTTCGGCATGTGTTTCTGCAGCGCCTGCGGCACCACGTTGTGCGGCATCGTCGGCGGCAATGTTCACGGCGTGACGCTGG
This sequence comes from Pseudomonadales bacterium, assembly GCA_041739525.1. Classification (GTDB taxonomy): domain Bacteria; phylum Pseudomonadota; class Gammaproteobacteria; order Pseudomonadales; family Azotimanducaceae; genus DATJGR01. Next base: position 8,700 of record JBGSNQ010000167.1, read on the forward strand.
GCAGCGTCGACGGCGATCCGGGTGTTGCGATTGCGATGCACATCTTCGTCGGATCGAAGGCGCCGTGGGATCACATCGGCGGTGACGCGCCGCAGTTCGAGGCGTTTCCGACATGACTACGGGTACGATGCGAATCGCCGGTCATGGGCTCGATTGAGATGCTGCGCGCGCCGCAGCTGTACATCTTTTCGGGCTTGCCTGGCAGCGGCAAATCGACGCTGTCGAAGCGCCTCTGTGCGCGCGTCGGCGCCGTGTACCTGCGCATCGACACGATCGAACAGGCGTTGCGGGACCTGTGTGCGTTCGACGTGCAAGGCGAGGGCTATCGCCTCGCGTATCGGGTCGCTCGCGACAATCTGCTCATCGGTGCAAGCGTGGTTGCGGACTCGTGCAATCCGATCGAGTTGACGCGCCGCGAGTGGGAACAGGTTGCGCGGGATTCAGGTACGCGCTTCGTGAACATCGAGGTCGTCTGTTCGGATGCCCGCGAACATCGAAGACGTGCGGAGACACGCGTTTCCGAAGTTTCGGGGCTTGAACAGCCGACGTGGCACGAGATCGATACGCGCGAATACGACGCGTGGACGGTCGATCGGATCGTGGTGGATACGGCCGGCAAGTCGATAGACGAATGTGAAGCCGAACTGATCGTGAAGCTGACTGCGTTCGCCAACGAAGCGAACGAGGGGCAACGACCTGCGAGGTAATTGAATCGTGTCTGCCGCGCGCAGCACACTGTTCGCGTCACTTGCGGAGGTTCATATGTCCACACGTCTCATCGTTCTGTTGTTGGTCCTCGCGGCATTCGGCGTGCTCACTGCGCTTGCGCTGCTGGACGTCGGTTATCTCGGCATCTTGGAGCCGCATTTCCGCAGTTGGGGCGGCGCGCAGGTGTTCCTCGATCTGGTGATCATCGCGGTGCTTGCATGCTTCTGGATGATCGGCGACGCGCACGAGCGTGGTCTGTCTGCCTGGCCGTTCATTCTGATCACGCTGGTGGCGGGATCGTTCGGGCCGCTGCTGTATCTGGTGGTGCGCGAACTGCGAGCCGGCGCTCGAAGAACCGCCTCCGCGTAGTCGTTAGGAGTCAGACGCCGCCGCTACGAACGGCGGCGGCGCGGAAGAGTTGCTCGGTGGCATCGTCCGCGGGAAAGAAGCTCTCGATGCGCAGTTCGTCGGCGGTAACGTCCTGCGCGGTTCCGAACGTTGCGATGACGGTGAACAGCGAAATACGCACGCCGTCCTTCTCGATCTGGAGCGGCAACACGGGCACCAGCGCAGTGTCGTCAGCGATTCGCAGCACGCTGTCGTCCTGTAGCGGCGCAAGCTCCGCCAACAGCACCTGCATCTCTTCCCCGCCGAACGCCGCCGCTTCCTTTTGCGCCCGTTGCCACAACAGCGGAGCAACGGTATTCCAGTTCGTAACGAACGGTTTGATGCCGTGCGGGTGGAAGAGCAAACGCATCAGATTGCGCTGTTCGCCGCCGATGCGATCCCAGATGTCGGCGCCCAACATTGCACCCATGAGTTCGAACGGCGCGTTCGCCATGCGGATGTTCCAGGCGCGATCGACGGCGAGGGCAGGAAACGGTTCGTGATTGGTCAGCATCATCCGCACTGCGTTCATCACCTGGTTCATCTGCGGATGATCGAGCGGACGCGCTTTGAACACGGGCGCGAAGCCGGCGGCGGTGAGCCAGTCGTTGCGTTCGCGCAAAGGTACCTCCAGCGTCTCGCTCAGCTGCAGGATCATGCTGCGGCTCGGCCGCGCGCGACCCGATTCGAGAAAGCTGACGTGGCGTTGCGATACGCCCGACGTCAGTGCGAGATCGAGTTGCGACAAACGGCGCTTGTGGCGCCAGGTTCTCAGCAATAGCGGAAAACCGCGTTCGGTTTCGACGCTGGCACTCACCGTAGTCAACGACACGATCGACGTCCTCCTGTTCGCGTATCGTCGCTTTGCTCGGATCCGCGGTTCAAATACCCTCGAGGTAATTGTGCCGCATCGGGGGAGCCCGAACGTGATGCATGAATTCAACCGACCGTAGCGGCGTGATCCGCTTCGCCGACGCCCAATCCGCGATACCCGGGCCGGCCGGCGAACGTGTAGCACCGGCCTTGAAACGCGGCACGCTCGACGTGGTGCTGTCGATTCCGCTGCCGCCGAACAGGCAAACCCCGCACGCCCAGGACGAGATTTACGCCGTGGTTCGCGGCCGCGGCGTGCTCGTGCACGCCGGCAGGCGCGATGCGTTCGAGGCGGGAGATCTGCTGTTCGTCGCGGCCGGCGTCGAACACCACTACGAAGCGTTCACCGACGATCTCGCGCTGTGGCGCATCTTCTACGGGCCCGCAGGAGGCGAAGGCGTGTCGAATTGACGCGGTGCCGTTCGTCTAGTTGAACAACCCGAACGGAGCGATTTCATGAAGATCTACTGGATCAAGGCGCAGGCGCCGCAACGCGTGCTGGCGCTGATCAAACATCTCGGCATCGACGCCGAGTGCGAAGAGATCGACTTGATGAAAGGTGGGTTGCGGCAGCCCGAATACGCGGCTCTGAATCCGAACATGAAAGCACCGACGCTGGTCGACGGCGACACGGTGCTGTGGGAAGCCTCGGCGATCATGGCGCATCTGTGCATCAAGGTGGGTTCGGACATGTGGCCCGCGCACAACCCGGCCGAACAGGTGGAAGTGCTGCGGTGGCTGTCGTGGAGTGACGGTCACTGGTCACCCGCGGTGTCGCCCTTCTACTTCGAGCACATCGTCAAAGCGACGTTCCGGATGGGGCCGCCCGATCGCGAGTTGTTGAAAGCGAGCGTCAGCGACCTCGTCAGATTCGCCACGGTGCTCAACGGCCATCTCGCCGGCCGGAATCATCCCGCGTGCGGACGACTGACCATTGCGGATTTTCAGATGGCATCGATGGCGATGTACTGGCGCGAATCGGAAATGCCGTTGGCGGATTTTCCGAACGTCGTTCGTTGGCTCGACGGTTTGCAGCGGATTCCGGCGTGGGCCGATCCGTGGCCGGCCGGATGAAGACGTGGCACAGTCCGTCCCGACAACGCCTTCCTGATGGGGAAGAAACCGGATGCGTGCTCGTTTTCTGCTGTTCATCGCCTTGCTTTCGCTTGGTGGATTGTTTCCGCTCGGCGCGCTCGCGGCGCCCGCGAACGTCGATCTGATACTCACCAACGGCAGGGTGTTCACTGGCGATTCGGAACGGCCGAGTGCCGAAGCGATCGCGATCGGCGGTGAACGTATCGTCGCGTTGGGAAGCACGAGTGAAATCGCGGCGCTGGCCGGCGCCAAGACGCGCACCATCGATCTGCAGCAGCGGGTAGTCACGCCCGGCTTCAACGACGCACACGTACATTTCGGCCCCGATCCGAAGGGTTTCGAGATTCGTTTCGACACGAGCGAGCCGACGTGGCCCGAGACGGGCGCGGCAATCGGCAAAGCCGTGCAGCAGACACCCGCCGGCACATGGATCTTCGGGCAGGTGGGTTACACCGTGGTGCTCGACGAACAGGTCACCCGCGCGGCGCTCGACAAAGTCGCGCCGAATCATCCCGTGCTGTTGCGCGCGTACTACGGCCATGGCGACATCGCGAACTCGCGCGCGTTGTCGCTGTTGCACATCGCGAACAACGAAACCGATCCGGCCGGCGGCTACTACGAACGCGTCGGCAACACGCGTGAAATCAACGGACGGTTCTGGGAATACGCGCAGTGGAAAGCCACGCGCGCGCTGGCGAGCACGGTTTCGGACGACGAAATCGTGGCGGCGCTTCATGAACTCTCGGATACCGCGGTGCGCGCCGGGCTAACGTCGCTGCAGATCTTCCCGGCGATGCCGATGGAGCGCTTCGTAAATCTCGCGCGGAAGAGCGACCTGCCGATCCGGATTCGCGCCATCGCGTTCTCGCCAACGACGCCGTCGGGCCGCGATCTTTCGGAGATCCGCGACCTGGATCGTCTGCAGGACTCCGATTCGAACGTGACGGTGAGCGGCATCAAATGGGTGGTGGACGGTACGCCGATAGAGCGCGGCGCGGCGTTGCGCGATGACTACGCGGATCTTCCCGGCTGGTACGGGCGGCTCAACTTTCCGGAGCGCGACATCACCGCGATGTTGCGCGAGTCGCTCGAACTGCAGCAGCCGCTGCTGTTGCACGCGGTGGGCGACAAAACCGCCGACGTCATCTTCGACGCGATGGAAACGATCGACGGCGGCAAGGTCGACTGGAAGTCGAAACGGTTGCGCATCGAACACGGCGAAGGCGTGATGGACGATCTCATTCCCCGCGCGCGAGCGCTTGGAATCATCGTGGTGCAGAACCCCTCGCACTTCACGTTCGTCGAGTTGTTCAAGCAGCGTTGGCATTCGCCGATGGGGCTGCTGCGCTCGTTGATGGAGGCCGACATTCCGGTGGCGTTGGGGTCGGACGGACCGATGAATCCGTTCCTCAACATCATGTTCGCAATTTCCGATCCGACCAATCCGCCCGAAGCGATTACCCGTGAACAGGCGGTGCGTGCCTACACGGCCGGTTCGGCGTTTGCGGAGTTCGCAGAGCAGGACAAAGGCACGCTCGCAGCCGGCAAGCTCGCCGACGTCGTGGTGTTGTCGCAGGACCCGTTCAGCGTGCCTGTCCCGGAGTTGCCGAAAACGCGCAGCGTTCTGACGATCATCGGCGGCAAGGTGGTACACGAGGAACGCTGATGGAGGAGCACGAGGAACGCTGATGGAGGTACACGAGGAACGCTTATGGAGGTACACGAGGAACGCTTATGGAGGTGATTCGTTGTACGCACGACGCACACGCGGCGGAAATCCTCGCGATTCTGAACGAGGCGATCGCGAACACGACGGCGTTGTACGACTACGCGCCACGCACCATGCAGAACATGGCGGTCTGGTTTCAGACGAAGGAAGCAAAGCGGTTTCCGGTGGTTGGCGCGGTCGAAGGCGGGCGTCTCGCGGGTTTCGCCAGCTACGGTACGTTTCGCGAGCGCCCCGCATACAAGTATTCGGTGGAGCATTCGGTTTACGTGCATCACGACCATCGCGGCAGAGGATTGGGTCGCGTGTTGATGGAGCGCCTGATCGATGCAGCGATCGAGCAGCAGTATCACGTCATGGTCGGCGCCATCGACGTGTCGAACACGAACAGCATCCGCCTGCACGAGCAACTCGGCTTCGTGCATGCCGGCACGATACGGCACGCCGGGTTCAAGTTCGGCAGGTGGCTCGACGTAGCGTTTTATCAACGTATTCTCGAAACGCCTGCGCATCCGGTCGATGGCTGACGGATTGATGAAGGAGAGATGTTCATGCTGACGGCGACATGCCACTGCGGAGCCGTGTCGGTGACGGTGCCGCGCAAGCCGCGCACGATCACAGATTGCAACTGCACCCTCTGCACGAAGTACGGGGTGTTGTGGGCGTACTACAAGGAATCGACCGTTCAGCTCGATGCCAAGGCGAAGACGACCGACGAGTACATCTGGGGGCGGAAGCACCAACGCTTTGTCCGCTGCGCGAAATGCGGTTGCATCATGTATTGGCAACGCCTGGCGCCGCATCCGCAGAACAACGTGGGCGTGAATGCGCGTAACTTCCCGCCCGAGGTGCTGCACTCGATCCGCATCAAGCCGCTCGATGGAGCTGCGTTCTAGTCGATCGTCCACAATGCTCGCGCTATTCGTTCACGGAATGGGTCGTTCGCCGTTGTCGGGGTGGCGCTTGCTATCGCGGCTTGAGCACGAGGGTTTCGGCACCACCACGTTTGCATACTCGGCAACGTTCGAGAACGTTGCCGCAATACGAATGCGCCTGATTGCCAGGATCACGGCGTTGGCAGAGCAGGGTGACTATGTGCTGATCGGTCATTCGCTGGGCGGCGTGCTGCTCCGCTGTGCAGTGAGCGAGCTCCCTGAGGGCACGCGGCTTCCGCGGCGACTGTTCCTGCTCGGCTCGCCGGTCCATGCGCCCCGGCTTGCACAACGATTCCGGGACAATGTCATCTACCGGGCAGTCACGCGCGATTGCGGCCAACTGCTCGGCTCATCGGAACGGATGTTGGCCATCGGCGCTATCACGGTACCGACGATCAGCATCGCTGGCACGCGCGGTCTGCCGGCGAGTAGACGTGTATTCGAGAGCAATTCGAACGACGGCGTTCTAGCTGTTTCAGAGGTCACCGCAGAGTGGATTACCGAACACCATCAGGTGGACACCATCCACACGTTGCTGCCGTTCAGTATTGAAGTGTCGCAGATCATCGCGCAGCGGATGAGTGCACCATGAAGCAGCCAACGAGCGTCGATGCCTACATCGCCGCGTTCCCACCCGCTGTCCGTGCAATTCTTCGAAAAATCCGCGCGACCATCAGAAAAGCCGCGCCCGATGCGGAAGAGCGCATCAGTTACCGCATGCCGTCGCTCTTTCACAACGGCACGCTCGTGTACTACGCCGCATTCAAGAACCACATCGGGCTGTATCCGCCGGTGAAGGGCGACGCGAAGCTGCTGAAGGACGTGGCGAAGTATGCGAACGAGAAGGGCAATCTCAGGTTTCCGCTCGACGAGCCGGTTCCGTATGAGTTGATCGGCAGAATCGTGAAGGCGCGCGCGAAGGAGAATCTGCGGATGGCTGACGCGCGCAAGAAGACGCGGTAGCGTTTGCCAACGGGAATACGGTAAGGAGATTCTCCGGTGTCGATCCAACTCGATCACTTCATCGTTTCCTGCCGCGATCAGATCGCGTCCGTGAAACGTCTCGCCGGGTTGCTCGGCGTGCCCTGGGCCGAGTCGGGCGCGGGGCCGTTCTCACCGGTGTATCTGAACGACGGACTCACGCTCGACTTCATCGAAACCAACGAAGATTTTCCCGTTGAGCACTTCTGCTTCCGCGTCAATGCGTCCGAGTTCGACGCAATTCTTCGCCGCATCAAAGCGGCCGGCATTGCGTATCGAAGTGAAGTGCGCGGTCCGGTCGACATGAAAGTGCACCCCGAACTCGGCAACGTGTACTGGAACGATCCCGACGGACATCAATGGGAAATGCTGACCACGAGCTACGCGCGGAAAAAGCCGGAATGAAGATCCGCGTCGACAATCTGACCCGCCCTGAGGTGGTCGACCTCATCCGTCTGCACCTGCAGGGAATGTCGCAACACTCTCCTCCGGAGAGCGTGCACGCGCTCGGCATTGAGGCGCTGCGCAAACCCGAGATCACGTTCTGGAGTGTGTGGGACGAATCGCAACTGATGGGCTGCGGCGCGCTGAAGGAACTGGATGCGCAACACGGCGAGATCAAGTCGATGCGCACGGCTACGGCACACCTGCGCAAAGGGGTGGCCGCCAACCTGATGCGGCACATTCTCGAGGAAGCGAAGCGGCGCTCGTATCGGCGGCTCAGCCTCGAAACGGGGTCCGGTGAGCCGTTTGCGCCGGCCATCGAGTTGTACAGACGCTTCGGTTTTAGCGAGTGTGGACCGTTCGCCGACTACCGCGAAGATCCGTTCAGCGTGTTCATGACGATTGAACTGTAGAACTATCGCACTTCAGGGCTAGGTTTCCGGGTCTTCGAAAGCGTCCATCTTTGCGACGATCGCTTCGACCGTTTCGTAATCCGTGCGCGCGGCGGCGTTCGGCTGCAGGAACACATCGAACACCCTGACTGCCAGAATCGCGAGCTGCGTCGCGCCCGTCGGTATCGCCCCTCTGGGGAACCGGTCAGCGTTGTCGCGCAGGAACTTGGCCGCGGTCTGCGCGGCCGCGTGTTCGGTGCTATCGACTGGCGTGGGATAACTGAATTTCCAGCGGCGAATCTGCCGGTTGATGAGATCGCGGCCGTCGCTTTCGATACCGGCCGCAGTAAAGACGCGGCAGTCGTAGTTGCGACACGTTTTCGGCCGGTGTTCGTAGATGGAGCATTGGCCGTTCTTCAGCATCGGACAGCGGCCGTGTTCGTCGTATCCCATCAACACGTTGCCCTTAGGCAAACCAGGTGCGGGGAACAGCAGCGCTTTCGGAATGGCGCGCAGCGCGTCCTTCTCGTCGGGCCCCACGTGAATGAAGTACGACGAGGTGCAACAGGCGATGCACGTACCGCAGGGAACATCGGCCGTGCCTTTGTCGGCTACCGCACTTCTCGTGTGCTTCACCCAGGACGAGAATGCTCCCGCCGGCAATGATGCCGCGTCGGTGATGTCGGCAACATCGAGCTTGGTTGGTTTGTCGGCCATGATCGGGCTAGCGTATTCGAAAAGAGGTGCCGTATGCACAACGCAACGTGGTACTCCCGTGCAGCGAAGACGACCGCGCGCTACAGCGGACGACCCTGGGTATTTACGCTTGCGGTGGGTCTCATCTTCGTGTGGCTCGTCTCGGGTCCCGTGTTCGGTTTCAGCGATACGTGGCAGCTGGTCATCAACACCGGCACCACGATCGTGACCTTTCTGATGGTGTTCCTGATTCAGAACACGCAGAACCGCGATACGGAGGCGATGCACGTGAAACTCGACGAACTGATTCGCGTGACGAAGGGCGCGCACAACGCGCTGCTCGACCTCGAGGAGCTCGAATACGAAAAGCTCGACGCATTTCGAGCGAAGTACCAGGCGCTCGCAAACTCGGCAAGAGCCGAACTCGATCGAGGCGATTTGGATACCGATACACCGGAGACCTGACGATGCAAGCGTACGCACGACTGATCAAACTGAAACCGGGTAGCGATGCGTTGGTTGCGCAGTGGGCGCAAACGATGAACGCGCGCCGTGCGGAAGCGCTGGCCACGCTGGTGGACGAAGGCGTCGAAATCGAATCGTGGTTCGCGCTCGAGCTCGGCGGTGAGCATTATCTGATCTGCTACATGCGGGCGGAGTCGATGGAGAAAGCCCAGAACACGCTCACCCAATCGGTGCATCCGATCGACGCCGTACATCAGCAGTTCAAAGTGGACACGTGGGTTCGCGGTGCAGGCGCCGAGGGGCGACTGCTGGTGGATCTGCAGGTGGGTGAGTAGCGCATGCCGAGCTTCGTGGACGAGGTCTGAATGCTGCGCGATGCAACCCCGGACGATTTCTCCGCGATTCTTGCGATGAACGAAGAGTCGTTGCGTTTTCTCGGTCCGCTCACCGTGGAGCAACTCGCTGCAATTCACGGCGAAGCGGCTTATCGTCGAGTGTTCGTCGATGGCGGTCGCGCCGTGGCATTTCTGTTGGCGCTTCGGGAGGGGTGCGCGTACGCCAGCCTCAACTATCGCTGGTTCTTGGAACGCTACGATCGCTTCCTGTATGTCGATCGGATCGTCGTTGCCAACAGCCATCACCGGCGCGGCATAGGCGAAGCGTTGTACGCCGATCTGTTCGATTTTGCGCGGCGGGTCGGAACGCCGTGCGTGACGTGCGAGATCGACGTCGATCCGCCGAATCCCGTGTCGAGCCGCTTTCACGAGCGTCATGGCTTCGTGGAGGTCGGCACGCAGAGAGTTGCGGCGGGGAAAAAGCGGGTGTCGTTGCAGATAGCGACGCTGTCGCGGGAACATCCACGGTGACCGAATCGGGGGACGATGTATGAACGCGCGCAATCCGATCTTCATTCACTACGTACACGACATGGCTCGCGCGCGCCGATTCTATGAGTCGGTGTTCGACGTGAAACCCACCTTCGCGTCGCGCGGCTGGACCACACTCGACTTCGGTGCCTTCGAACTCGCGTTGCATATCCTCGCGCCGGGCCACACCGACGAAGCGCCGCTACCGCACGCAGGTATCAATCTGCAGGTCGATCTGATCGAGGCGATGCTGGCGCGCATCGAGACGCACGGAGGCGAAATGATCGAGTTGCGCGAGCCGCAGTCGGGTGTTCCGGACCGCGTAGCGACGTTTCGCGACACGGAAGGGAACGGCTTCGAACTGCGACAGCACGTCGGCTGAGGGCAACCGCACATGGAAACCAGGCTGCTGCGTGTTCGCGACGTTCCGATCTCAACCGGCTTGCCGAAGGATTGGGTCAATCCGATCAAGCCCGAGCTTTTCGCCGGCAAACACGAAGGGCGCCTCGGAAAGCTCGTTGGCATGACGCAGTTCGGCGTCAACCAGGTCACGCTCGATCCCGGCTCGATTTCGTCATTGCGACACTGGCACGAGGCGGAAGACGAGTTCGTGTACGTGTTGACCGGCAAGCTGTTGCTGATGGACGAGAACGGCGAACACGAGCTGGAAGCCGGTTCGTTCGTGGGATTTCCTGCCGGTGAACCGAACGCGCACCACCTCGTGAACACATCTGACGCGCCGGCGACGTTTCTCGCCGTGGGCTCGCGCCGGTCCGGTGCCGAAACGATCCACTACCCGGATGACCGGGTCGGGCCGATCAGTAAGTAGGCCGCTCGTTGGTGAAAGGGATACGATAGGACGCGCCAACAACCACGCGGGGGTGCAGCGATGCGAAAGACCGGCTATGCGCTCATGGTGTTTCTGTCGCTGGCGATTGCCGCCTATGCGGTGCTCGCGTACGGCTTGTTGCCGCTCGAATCAGTGATCGATTCCAAAGTCGGCGCCTCGTTCCAGTCCCACAAGACGGCGCTGTATTCGCACGTCTTCGGCGCAGCGGTGGCGCTCGGCCTCGGTGCGTTCCAGTTTTCCACCCGGCTGCGCACGACGCGTCCGCAACTGCACCGCTGGATGGGGCGTTTGTATCTCGGCGTCGGCGTGCTCGTAGGCGGCATCGCCGGGCTGATCATGGCGACGCACGCATTCGGCGGTTTGCCTGCGCGACTCGGATTCGGCGTGCTCGCCGTGGTGTGGCTTTACACAGGCGCACGCGCGTATCTGGCGATCCGCGGCGGAAACACTGCGGCGCACCGGCGCTGGATGGTGCGCAATTTTTCGCTGACGTTCGCCGCGGTGACGCTGCGGTTGTATATCCCGGCTTCCGGTATCGCCGGCGTTCCGTTCGAAGTGGCGTATCCGATCATTGCGTGGGTTGCATGGGTGCCGAACCTGATCGTTGCGGAGTGGTGGTTCAATCGCCGCGGCGCATCGGCCGCGGAAATTTCATCCAAGACCGCACGGGTGACCGCGGCCTAACGTGCGTCGGGCGTGAACGGGAGAACATCATGCAACTCGTTATGAAGCAGCTCGACCTGGTGGTGCGCGACATGGACGCGAGCATCGCGTTCTATCGCGCGGCCGGCGTCGAGATTCCGGAGTCGGCGATCTGGCGCACCGCGAGCGGCGCACATCACGTCGACCTGACGCTGCCCGGCGGATTCACGCTGCACTTCGACAGCCCCGCGCTTGCCAAGGTTTACAACCGCGGCTGGCGCGAGTGGAGCGGCGAAGGTAGCCGTGCGGTGGTGACGTTCAGCGTGCCGACGCGCGAAGACGTCGACCGCGTTCACGCCAAACTGGCGGCGCTGGGGCACAAGACGTTGCAACCGCCGTTCGATCCGTTCTGGGGTGCGCGATACGCCATCCTCGAAGACCCCGACGGCAACCAGATCGGCTTCATGAGCCCGTCGGATCCCGCGCGCCGCGGACCGCCGCCCGATCTGTGATCGCAAAGGGGGAGCGGTGCTGTTCGACCCTGCGCGACACGAGGCGCTAACGGAAACACCGTGGCGCGAATCGGCGGCGCGTGCAGCGATCGAGCGCATCGTCGCCGACGCGAAGGCAGCGTATTCGAAGGAAGGTCTGTGGCCGATTCATCCGCTCGATCGCTCACCCGAACGCGCGGATCCGCTGAAGCCCATTTACTACGGCGCGGCTGGCGTCGTGTGGGCGTTGTTGCATCTGCAGCGCGCCGGAGTGGCCGATGCGGACGACTACCTCCCGGCGGTGGCCACGCTGCTCGAACGGCACCGCGAGGATTCGCTGCGATTGACCGGTGCTCCGATTCTCGCTTATCCCACCGGCGACGCCGGCATCGCGTTGCTGCACTGGACGATGGCGTCCTCTCAGCCGATTGCAGACGAGCTGTACCGCGTGATCGAAGCGAACGCGGCACACGCGTCGCTCGGTTTCGGTTGGGGCGGGCCGGGTTCGATGCTCGCTGCACTGTTCATGTTCGAACGCACGCAGCAGCCGCGTTGGAAGACGTTGTACCTGAGCATCTTCGACGACCTGTGGCGGTGCTGGAACTTCGATGAGACGTTTGGTTGTCACCTGTGGATGCACGATCTCTACGGCATTCGTGAGCAACGCCTCGGCGGGTTGCACGGAACGGCCGCAACCTTGTCGTGCATGTTGCGCGGCCGGGCGCTGTTGTCGGCGGATCGTGCACGCGAGCTCGAACGGCGCGCCGCGGCGGCTCTGGTGGTCACCGCCGTGCGTGAAGGATCGTTCGCGAACTGGCCGCTCGCCGCGGATAGCGCGAATCGCCCCGGAATTCTCTGGGTGCAGCATTGCAGTGGGGCACCGGGAGTCGTGAATTGCCTCGCGTCTTTGCCGCGCGATCCGGACACGGACGAATTGCTGATTGCCGGCGGCGAACTGGCCTGGCGCGCAGGCCCGACGGTGAAGTTGCCGAGCCTGTGCCACGGCGCGCCAGGCAGCGGCTACGCGTTCCTGAAACTGCTCGCGCGTACCGGCGACGAACGCTGGCTGCAACGCGCGAGGCAGTTCGCCATGCACGGAATCGAACAGGCCGAGCGCGGTGTGCGGCAACATGGCCAGCGCAAGTTCTCGTTATGGACCGGCGACCTGGGTCTTGCCGTGTTCCTGTGCGACTGCATTCGTGCCGATGCGCGATTTCCCACCCTCGATACCTTCTGAACGCCGTGTACGACCTGTATACGAGTTCACGGGACGATCGATATCGCTTCGCATTGGCTTGCAGCGGCGAACGCAAGCTTCTGGTGATCGGGCTGAACCCGAGCACCGCAACGAAGGAGAAGTCGGATACCACCGTCGCGAAAGTGGAAGTGGTGGCACGCCGCAACGGCCACGACGGCTTCGTGATGCTGAACCTGTATCCGTTACGTGCCACCGACCCGAGCACGCTGCCGCAACGCGCGAATGCGCAACAGATGCAGCGCAATCTCGAGGTAATCGAAGCGATCGTTGCAGCCGAATCGAACCCGGTGGTGTGGGCGGCGTGGGGCGCGGCGATCGGTCATCGACCGTTCCTGCAATCGTGCGCCCAAGAGCTGATATCGAGGTTGAATCACTATCAACCGCGCTGGGTGCGTTACGGTGCGGCCACCGCCGAAGGGCATCCGCGACATCCCTCGCGGCTCAGTTATGGTTGGCGCTTTTCTGCGTTCGAGGTCGAGGCGTACGCACTACGTATCGCCACGGTTGCGCGATGACGGGTCGAGGGAGATGACGTGACCATCGAGTGCGTAGTGCTGGATGCGATGGGGGTGGTGTTTCGCGCCGCGGACGACGTGGCCGAACTGCTGGTGCCGTTCGTGCGCAGTCGCGGTGGTGTCGAGGATGCTGCTGCCATTGAAGCGGCCTATCTGGATGCAAGCCGGGGTTCGATCACCGCCGATGCGTTCTGGTTGAAGGTCGGCCTGTCACCGCCCCTGGAAGACGACTATCTGAGCGGCCACGCGTTGACGTCCGGTGCACGCGACTTCCTCGCGCTTGCGAGCGACATGGATGCGCCGGTGTGGCTTCTCTCCAACGACGTCGAACGCTGGTCGAGAAAACTCCGTAACGCATTTGCGCTAGACGCGTGGCTGTGTGGCGCGGTGATCAGCAGCGACGCGGCCGCGCGCAAGCCGGACGCGGCCATTTACCGCTATTTCATGCACAGGAGCGGGTACGATGCGGGCGCGATTCTGTTCGTCGACGATCGGGCAAAGAACGTCGCTGCAGCGGCCGCGTTGGGCGTGAAAGCACTGCAGTTCGAGGCGGCCTCCGGGTTCGCGTCCCTGACGCCGCATTTGAGGGGATTCCGATGACTGCCGACCGCGGCTTCGAAAAGGCCGGCTTTCGAATTTCGCAAGTACGATCCGGACGGCTTCGGCCCGTGTCACCTGATGATTCTGAATTTGCGATGAAGCTGACTGTTCGAGCTCCACGCGAGCCGTGCAGAGCGCGGCACGCGACGTTATCCTGCGCGTCGACAAAGTCGCGTGGATCAGATGGGCAGCCGCAGTCGAAGAGTCACCGCAATCGCCGGCTTGTTCTATGTGGCGTTGATCGTGGGCAACGGCGTGCTGGCGTCGTGGTTTGCTGCCACGCACGACATGCCGTGGGTGGCGATCGGCGTCGGGCTGCTCGCGGTCGTTGCGCTGGCGCTGACGATACGCATCATCCGTACGCAATATGCGGCCGACCGCGACGGTTAGGCCGAGACACGTAGGAGCTAAACGCCGATGACAGCGTCAGCACCGGAAGGATGGCACACCGTCACACCGCGCATCGTCGTCAGCGATGTTGAAGCGCTGATCGAATTTCTGCGACATACATTCGGCGCCGAAGGCGAGTTTCGCGCCTCCATGCCGTCCGAGATGAAGATCGGTGACTCGATCGTGATGGTGAGCGGCGCGGGCATTCGCGACACAGTCACTGCGTTTCTCTACGTTTACGTCGCCGATGCAGATGCCACCTACGAACGCGCGCTCGAAGCGGGCGCACAGTCGCTCGAAGAGCCGATGGATCTGCCTTACGGCGATCGTCGCGGCATGGTGAAAGATCCCTGGAACAACATCTGGCAGATCGCAACGCGGCAGGAAACCCCTTCTCAGGAAAAGTTGTCGGTCGATGAAATCCGCAAACGCCACGACGCATTCGATTCGCAGCAATGATCAAAGGCAGCTGTTTGTGCGGCGGCGTCACGTTCGAGTTCGATCACTTCACGGGTCCGTTCGAACTGTGTCATTGCAGTCGTTGTCGCAAAGTCAGCGGGTCTGCATTCATGGCGGGTGTCGCCACGCGACGCAGTGCGTTCCGATTCCTGACGGGTCACGATCTGGTGCGAACCTACGACGCGCCCATCCTGAAAGAGCCGCCTGCGTATCGAAGCATTTTCTGCAGCCGCTGCGGTTCGCCCGTGCCCGATCCGTCGTCGGCGTCGGAGTGGATCGAGATCGCGGCCGGCACGCTCGACGACGACCCGCAGGTGCGGCCCGACAAACACATCTTCATCGAGAAGAAAGCGGCGTGGCACGACATCGCCGACGCATTGCCGCAACTCGACGAGGCGGCGCTTCTCGAATATCGCTCGCGGCGGTGATGTTCGCCGGACCTCTCTATTACTCGCGCAATCTATTACCCGGGCAGCGGATGCGGTCTAATGCGCGCCGCGTGAGCGCGGACTGAATGCCGAAAACGGAGAACGTATGGCAACGCACACCGCCGAATTGTTTTGGTCGCGCGGCGAACAGAAGTTCGTCGACAACCGCTACAGCCGCAGGCACGTGTTGAAGTTCGACGGCGGCGCGCAAGTGCCGGGTTCGTCGTCGCCGCACGTGGTGCCGTTGCCGTATTCCGACGCAACGGCGGTCGATCCCGAAGAAGCGTTCATCGGCTCGATCTCGAGTTGTCACATGCTGTTCTTTCTGTCGATTGCCGCTGCCCGCAAGTTCCGCGTCGACGAGTATCACGACAGCGCAGTAGGTGTAATGGCAAAGAACGTCGCGGGGAAGATGGTGGTAGCGACCGTGACGCTGAAGCCCGAGGCAAAATTCTCCGGCGACAAGTTGCCGACGCGCGCCGACATCGACGCGATGCATCACGAAGCGCACGACGAGTGTTTCATTGCGAACTCCGTTAAAACCGACGTGCGTTGCGAGCCGCTCTATGTCGAGTAACTCGCCGCTGGCGGCCCTGTTCGAACAGAAGCTGCCGGCATTCTGGGTGCTGTTGATTGCGGCCGCGGCGTTCGTGTGGGCTACCGGAGATGCGTTGCCGCCGCTGGTGGCATCGCACTTCGGTCTAGGCGGCCGGGCCGACGGATTCATGGCGCGCAACGACTACATGTCGTTCATGCTCATCGGCGTCGTCGCAATTCCGCTTTTGATCGTGATTCCGCAACGCTTCGTGGAAACGCTGCCGCCGCGGTTGATCAACGTGCCGAATCGCGACTACTGGCTGGCGCCGGAGCGGTTCGAATCGACCATGGGCTATCTGCGCAATCACGCCGTGTGGTTCGCACTGCTGTTCATGGCGTTGCTGTGCTTCATCCACTGGGAGGTGGTGCAGGCGAACGCGCGTGTCCCTGCACGTTTGATGGCGCAGCCGTTCATCATCGGGATGGTCGTGTACGTCGTCGCGGTTCTGTTCTGGATTGCGGCGTTGATACGGCACTTCACGCGGCGACCGGCCGGTTGACTGCCGCCGCCGTGGACCACGGCGCAACGCTGCGCAAGGTATCGCGCAGGCTCATCCCCTTCCTGTTCCTGTTGTACGTGGCGGCGTATCTCGACCGCATCAACGTCGGCTTCGCGCAACTGCAGATGAAGAGCGCACTCGGCTTCAGCGACGCGGTATATGGACTCGGCGCCGGTATCTTCTTCATCGGCTACTTCCTGTTCGAAGTGCCGAGCAATCTGATTCTGGCGCGTGTCGGTGCGCGGCTATGGATCGCGCGGATCATGATCACGTGGGGGCTCATCTCGTCGGCGATGGCGTTCGTACAGACGCCGGCGAGTTTCTATGTACTTCGATTCCTGCTCGGCGTAGCTGAAGCGGGTTTCTTCCCCGGCGTCATCTACTACCTCGGTTTGTGGTATCCGGCGGAAGAACGCGCCACGGCCGTTTCGAAGTTCATGACGGCAACGGCAATCGCCGGCATCATCGGCGGGCCGTTGGCGGCCGTGCTGTTCAAGCTCGAAGGTGTTGCAGGACTCGCTGGTTGGCAATGGATATTCGTCGCCGAAGGTTTGCCGTCGGTGCTGCTCGGCGTGATGGTGCTGTTCTTTCTTACGGAGCGTCCGGACAGCGCGCACTGGCTGACGCACGAGGAGCGCGCGTATTGGAGCGCACGTGTAAAGGCAAGCGATGCCGCCATCGATCGGCATGGCCGCACCCCGCTGCGCGCCGCGCTGCTGCATCCGATCGTGTGGTGGCTTGCGTTGTTGTATTTCACGTTGATCGTCGGGTTCTACAGCATCAGCTTCTGGTCGCCGCAGATCATTCAGTCGCTGTCCGGCCTCGGTAACGTACAGGTGGCGCTGATCTCGGCGATTCCGTATGTAGCCGCTGCGGTGGCGATGGTGATCGTCGGTGCGCATTCCGACCGCACGCGCGAGCGCTGTGGCCACGTTGCAGGGGCGGCGTTCGTCGGCGCACTGGGAATGATCGCGAGTGCGTACGTTCATTCACCGTTGCTCGGTGTGATCGCGCTGAGTGTTGCTGCCGCGGGCATCTGGAGCGCGGTTCCGGTGTTCTGGTCGTTGCCCACTGCGTTTCTCACCGGCACGGCCGCGGCCGGCGCCATCGCGCTGATCAACTCGTTCGGAAATCTCGCAGGGTTTGCGGCGCCGTACGCGATCGGTCGCGTGCGCGAAGCGACCGGCAGTTATTCGTTGAGCCTTTTGTTGATAGCGGCATCGCTCACGTGCAGCGTCGTCATCGTGCTGAGCCTGCGCCGGCGCCTGTTCAGTCCTTCAGTTGGATCGCCGCAAGATAGTCGACCACGTCCCTGATCCTGACTGCCGCGCGCGCCCCCCCGGGTTTGTCGGCGCCATCCAGTTCGCCGAATACGTTGCCCCAGACGGGCATCAAACGGTCGCCGTGCGCCTTGACGAATTCCCGACCGTCGATGACCGCGGTCACGCGAGCCGCCGGAAACACACCGTCGTTGCGTTTCGCGAGATAACGCAGATCGGGCATCGCCCGCGAGGAATCGACCAGCACCGGCCCGTCGCCTTCACCGTAGCGGCCGTGGCAACTCGCGCAGTTGGCGGCGTACAGATCGCGGCCCGCGGTGGCCGTCGGCCGTGCGCACCCGGAGGCGAGCAGCAACATCGCGACGCATGATCCGAAGACGAACGCGGTACGCATGGTCAGAGCCTTTTTTGTAGCATCACTAGTTCGAGCCTGGGTTGCTATACGAACTTCCACCGAGTGACGGGCGAGGCAGTTCCGGCGAACAATAGGGGTTGATTCAACCGTGGAGTCTGGACCATGCCGACCAAACCGTGGAAGGCGATTCTAGTCGCGGTTCGCGACCCGGGCTCGCGCAAGCAGATCGCGGTGCGCAAGGCGGCGCGGATAGCCGCCTCCTCAGGGGCGCGCATCACACTCTTTCATGCGTTTTCGGTGCCGTTTCCGTTGCCGAATCCGACGCTGTCGGATCCGAAGGCAATACTGCGCGCGGTTGCCGGGCGGCGACGCGATCAGCTGCGGAAACTGGCGCAGCCGCTGCGTGCGAAGGGCATCGCGGTGGAATGCGAAGTGGCGTGGGATTTCCCGCCGGCACACGCGATCGTACGGCGCGTTCTCGCAGACAAGCCGGATCTGGTGGTGGCCGAGTCGCATCGCCACTCGAAGCTGGCACGCTGGTTTCTTGCGAATTCGGACTGGGAGCTGATCCGCGAGTGTCCCTGCCCCGTCTGGTTCGTGAAGCAGGAGCGGCTCGCGAAGAATACGTTGGTTCTGACCGCGATCGATCCGACGCATGCACGCGCGAAGCCGGCCGCGCTCGACGACCGCCTGTTGCAGACATCGGCAGCCGTGACGCGGGGGCTCGGTGGGAAAATCGCGTTGATACACGTCGAGGACATGGGCCGTTTACTGCCGGTGCGGTTGATCACACGACCCGTGAGTGAGACCAACGCAATCGGCGCGGTCACGCCGGAAAGCATGGCCCGTCTCGCGAAACGTAATCATGTTGCTGTGGCGAAGCACGTTCTGAAGATGGGAACACCTGCAGACGAGCTGGTGGCGAGCGCCGCCGATCTGAAGGCGGATCTACTGGTGATGGGTGCCGTATCGCGCAGTGGTCTAGGCCACTCGCACATCGGCAGTACCGCGGAAGCGGTGATCGACAACGTGACGTGCGACGTGCTCATCGTCAAACCGCGGCAGTTCAAGACCGCGGTGCCGCGCAAAGGACCAAAGCTGCCCAGCTGAGTGTCGATGACCACCGATCGCCGTTCGGCGCGAGCGGCGGATTCGAAAGCAAGCCGCGGAGTGTCGCGCGGGGCGCGTAGCCCTAGATTGATGCCCTGACGTTGCCGGCGTTTCCGGTGACGCACCCAGGAGAGCATCATGAACGCCTCGATTTCGATAATGGTTCCGACAACAGCGCCGATGACCACCGTGTTCGATACCGATGCACAGCGCTGGGACGCCGTGCGGCAGCGGGATTCACGCGCGGACGGCGCGTTCTTCTATTCCGTGCGCACCACGGGTGTGTATTGCCGGCCGTCGTGTGCGTCGCGGCTGGCGCGTCGGGAAAACGTTGCGTTCCACGCGAGCTGTGCCGATGCGGAACGGGCCGGATTCAGACCGTGCAAACGTTGCCGGCCGAACGAAGCACCCCTCGCCGAACGGCAGGCGGCCGCGGTGGAGAAGGCCTGTCGGTTGATCGAAGCGGCCGACGCGCCGTTGTCGCTCGACGAACTCGCGGCGGCGGTCGGCATCAGCCGTTATCACTTCCATCGCGTCTTCAAAGCGTGCACAGGAGTAACGCCAAAAGCCTATGCAGATGCGCGTCGCGCCGATCGCGTGCGTAACGAATTGCCGAAACGCGCGTCGGTGACGGATGCGATCTACGAAGCCGGCTTCAACTCGAACGGCCGTTTCTACGCGCAAACATCTCAGACGCTCGGCATGAAACCGGGCGACTACCGCGCCGGGGGCAGCGGTGTATCGATTCGCTTCGCAGTGGGACTTTGTTCGCTCGGCTCGATTCTGGTGGCGGCCACGGCGCGCGGTGTGTGCGCGATTACGCTCGGCGATGATCCGGATGAACTCGTGCGCGATCTGCAGGACCGCTTTCCCAACGCGACGCTGAGCGGCGGCGATGCCGCGTTCGAACAGTGGGTGGCGACGGTGATCGGCTTCGTCGAAGCGCCGCGCCTCGGTCTCGACCTGCCGCTCGACGTGCGCGGCACTGCCTTTCAGCAACGCGTGTGGAAAGCGTTGCGCGAAATTCCGCCGGGGTCCACGGCGAGCTACGCCGACATCGCAACCCGCGTCGGCGCGCCGAAGGCCGTTCGTGCCGTTGCGCAGGCATGTGCTGCGAATTCGCTGGCGGTGGCGATTCCATGTCATCGCATCGTCCGCAAAGACGGCGCGTTGTCCGGGTATCGCTGGGGCGTGGATCGCAAGCGCGAACTGCTGAAGCGCGAGGCAATTCTGAAGCGCGAGACTATTTTCAAGTGCGAGACTGTTTCTAAATGCGAGACAGGGGCTTCGTGAACTGGAATGAGATCGGCGCGCGCCTCGATGCGGAGGGGTGTGCGGTGCTGCCGGGTCTGCTGACGAGTGCGGAGTGCGCGGCGGTGCGGGAGAGTTACGCGCGCGATGCGCTGTTCCGCAAACGCATCGTGATGGAACGGCACGGTTACGGTCGCGGCGAGTACGGCTACTTCGCGTACCCGTTGCCGCCGCACGTGGCGCAGTTGCGCAGGGCGCTTTATCCGCCGCTCGCCGACATCGCGAACCGCTGGAACGAAGCGATGAAGGTGGAAACGCGTTATCCCGCCGGGCACGCGGAATTTCTCGCACGTTGTCACGACGCGGGTCAGACGCGTCCGACACCGCTCGTGCTGAAGTACGGCGAAGGCGACTACAACTGTCTGCATCAGGATCTCTACGGCGATCACTTCTTCCCGTTGCAGGTCGCGGTGTTGTTGTCGGAGCCCGCGCAGGATTTCACTGGCGGTGAGTTCGTGCTCACGGAACAGCGGCCGCGCATGCAGTCGCGCGTGGAAGTGGTGCCGCTCGCGAGGGGCGATGCGGTGGTGTTCCCGGTGCAGCGGCGTCCCGTGCGTGGCATGCGCGGTGTGTATCGTGTGACACTGCGTCACGGTGTGAGCCGGGTTCGTTCCGGTAGCCGCTTCACGCTGGGGATCATCTTTCACGACGCGCGTTAGCCGCACGCGCAGGAGCCATGTCGAGAGTCCGTAACGCACTGATCGCCGTCGTCTTCGCCGTGGTGAGCGGCGGTTATGGCGCGGCGTATGCCGACGCGACCGGCAGCGTGGCTGGAACCGTGGCGCTTGGGGACATGAAGCCGGTGCCATTGCCGCCCGGATACAAAGCACGCACCAAGAAGCCGATCGCCGACCCCGATGCGCCGCGCGCGATCGTGTATCTCGAACGCGCCGATGGTGTGTATCCGCCACCTGCGCCGGCGTCAGTCGCCGACATCGGTCAGCAGGGTTATCAATTCAGGCCGGGCATGATGGCGGTGCGCACCGGCACGCAGGTGGCGTTTCCGAATCACGACGACGAATTCCACAACGTGTTTTCGTATTCGCGCGCGAAACGGTTCGATCTCGGCCGCTTTCGTAAAGACGAACAGAGTCCGCTGATCACGTTCGACCAGCCCGGGCTCGTGAAGATCTACTGCGAGATTCACAAGCGCATGCGCAGCCTGCTGCTGGTGCTCGATACGCCGTGGTTCGTAGAAACGGATAGCGGCGGGCGCTTTCAGATCGAGCACGTTCCGCCGGGCACCTATCGCTTGCGCGCGCTCCTGCCCACGGAGGAGACACTCGATTCGCAAGTGACCGTCGTCGCAGGGCAGACGGTTCAGACCGCGTTGCCGGCGCCCTGACTTTGCAAACGAAGACGACTTTTCGAACGAAGCTGCTGCAGGCGATTCTCGCGGTAGTGGCGGCAAGTACCGCCGCGAGTTTGTTCGTGGCGCAGCGTCAGAGCAGCGAAACGTACGATGCGCTGGTGGACGAACTGTTCCGCAGCCAGGCTGCGGCATTCCAGCGCGAACATGAAATGCGCCTCGAAGTGGCGGCCGGGGAAATCGAGCGGCTGGCGATGTCGGTACGGCTGTTCGCTGCGCTCGAAGAGAACGATCCGGAAGTCTACAAAGTGGCCGGCGACGAGTTGCGTGAGGGCGAGTTCGCCTTCTTCCGCCTGCTGGATGTGCGCGGCAACGTCATTCCACCGCCAGCGGATGGAAGAGCCGGCGCGTTCGACCTGGCAAATGTGCGCGGCATGCTGGTTCCGCAAGGTCCCGCCGCCAACGACCCTGCGAAGGTGCAGGTGGGTTTCATCGAGATGCTGCGCGGCACACAGCCTTCGGTTGCGTATCGCATCATGTCGACACCGATCTCGAACTTCGAGACCACGGTGGGCTCGCTGATTCTGGGCCAGCGCATCCGACGGCTGGGTACCGAAGCGGATCAACACAACGAAGGTCTGCATTCGGCGTTGTGGATAGACGGACGGTTGGTCGGCGGCGACGTTCCCGCGGCGTTGCACGATGCGCTCGCCGTGGCGCTGGACGCCACGCACCCCGATGCGTCGATCGGCGACGAGCTGGCGGCGGAGGGCAGGAATTACCGGTTCGACCGGTTCCGCCTGAACGATGGGTCACCGTATCCGCCTGTGGACCTCGTGTCGGTGTTTCCCACCGGCGGATTCGAAGCGCAGCAGCGCAATCTTGCGATGCGTATTGCAGCTACGGGTGCCGCTGCGCTGGTGATTGCCGCGTTGGTCGGCCTCGCTCTGTCACGACAACTCGCGCAGCCGCTCGCTGCCTTGGTTGCCGCGACACGACGTATCCGTCGGGGTGACTACGATCTCGCGTTGCCGCCGTCGTCCACGCGCGAGATCGACACGCTCTCCGCATCGTTCAACGACATGGCGGCGGGGCTCGCATTGAAGGATCGGTACCAGGCGGTGCTGCATCAGGTAACCGATCCGACGGTGGCCGATGAGCTGATCGCGGGCCGCATCAAGCTCGGCGGCGAGTTGCGCGACATGACGGTGATGTTTTGCGACATTCGCGACTACACACCGATGACGGTGGGCCGGGCACCGGAAGAAGTGATCGAGATTCTCAATCATCACATGGGCGCGATGACGCGCATCGTGCAAGCCCACAAGGGCGTCATCAATCAGTTCGCCGGCGATGCGGTCATGGCGCTGTTCGGTGCACCGCAGAGCTACGGCGACGACGCGCAACGCGCGGTGCGGTGCGCCCGGGCAATGATGTTGGAGCGCGAACGCATGAACGTGGACGCGGTGCATACGCTGCGCATCGGAATCGGAATTGCGTCGGGACCGATGGTGGCCGGTTGTATCGGCGAAGAGAGCCGCAGCGACTACACGGTGGTGGGCGAACGGGTGGTGCTCGGCGCGCGCATCGCAGCGGTGGCTGCGCCGGGACAAATTCTCGTCGACGATGAAACCCGCGCTCGCATCGGCAGCGCGTTCGTTTCGCACGCGCTGGCGCCGCTGCACCTGAAGGGTTTTGCGGAACCCGTGGTCGCGTTTGCGATCTCGGGAGAACGGGTGCCGGGGTGACGAACCAACGCAATGTCCATCGAACGCGGCAGGCCGCGCACGTTGGGCAACGTGAGGGGAGCGTGCTGACATTGCACGCGTTGCTCGTTGCAACGTGTCTGATGTGTGCGGCGCGTGCAGCGTTGGCTCAGGACGTACTCGACGGCATCGATCGCAAACTCGCGTACGCATCCAGCGACGGCACATGGGTGGTGGATCTGTCGCTGATGTCCGACGTCACGTTCTATGCGCAGGACGCGCCGGCGCAAGGACTGCTGTTCTCCGACAACGACGAATACGTAGCACCGCGCGTGGCGGCTTTTCTCGACGTGGGCTATCACGAGTGGCTCGTGTTGCACGCACAGGTCGCGGCCGATCGCGGCTTCGATCCAGGCGAGGCGAGCGGCGGCGACGCGCGCATCGACGAGCTGTTCGTCGATGCGCACCTGACCGACGCAGGGCGGTTGAGCCTGCGCGTCGGCAAGTTCGCGTCGTCGTTCGGTGGTTGGATCGCTCGTCATCTCGCGTGGGACAACCCGATGATCACCGCGCCGCTCATCTATGAAGACGTGTTACCGATGACCGATCGCACTGCGCCGTTGAACGACGCAGCGTTTGCGTCACGACGCAACACCATCGACAAGCAGCGCGACTGGGTGCCGATCGTCTGGGGGCCGTCGTACACGAGCGGTGCTTCGCTGTCGGGAAGCACCGATACGGTGGATGCGACGCTGGAAGTGAAGAACGCGGCTTTGTCGTCGCGTCCCGAGACGTGGGATGTGTTTGCGGGCGGCTATGAAACCGATCCGAGCGTGACCGGTCACGTGCGTTGGCATCCCTCGGAGGAGTGGGGGTTCGGCGGATCGGCAAGCCGCGGACCGTACCTGCAGGACGATGCGAAGCCGACGCTGCCCGTGGGCAAACACATCGACGATTACGATCAGACGACGTTCGGTGTCGATGCGTCGTACGAGCATCGCCGCCTGCAGCTGTGGGCTGAGTTGGTGCATGCGAAGTTCGATACGCCGGTGGTTGGGGATGTGGAGGCGTTGTCCGGGTTCATCGAAGCGCGCTACAAGGCGACCGCGCAGGTGTGGGTGGGCGCCGCGCTGGAACCAGTCGTGGTTCGACGATGCGCCAGGCACCGACGCATCGTGGAATCGCGATATGCGAAGACTCGATCTGGCGCTGGGTTATCGACACACTGCCCATCTCGAAGTAAAGGCGCAGTACAGTCTTTCGGACCAGGCCGGGCGGGAGATCGACGGCGAACATCTGTTCGCGGCACAGTTCGTGCTCTGGTTATAGTCGATTGCTGTAGTTCAGGCTCGTACCTATATAGAGGCACATACATGGTTTCGGCTCAGGAAGCTCTGGAACGGTTGCGCGAAGGCAACCGGCGTTTCGCCGCGAACATCGAAGGCGGCACGGTGCCGGCGACACACCCGCGGCGCGATGCCTTGCCGGCCGACCAGATGCCGTTCGCGATCATTCTCGGTTGTTCCGACGCGCGGGTGCCGGCCGAGATCGTGTTCGATCAGGGGCTCGGTGACCTGTTCGTGATTCGCGTCGCAGGCAACATCGTTGCGCCGTCGCAAGTGGGCAGCGTGGAGTTCGCGGCGTCGCGCTTCGGCACACGGTTGGTGGTCGTGCTGGGACATTCGCAATGCGGCGCGATTCTAGCGACGCTGGAAGAGCTGCAGCAGCCTGCCGAGAATCAGTCGAAGAACCTGAGTTCGATCGTCGACCGCATCCGCCCCTCAGTAGAAGTGTTGATGCGTACTGAATTGCGCAACGATCTGAACGTGCTGGTGAAACACGCGGTGCGAGCCAACGTGGGTGCTTCTGTGGACCACCTGCGCCACGGCTCGGAAATTCTCGAGCAGCTGATTCGCAACGAAGGGCTGCGCGTGGTGGGTGCCGAGTATTCGCTGGAAACCGGTGTGGTGGAGTTCTTCGACTACGTCAACGCACCGCCGAGGAAGCAATGACGATTACAGACAGGCAATCCGGTACGAACGTCCACGAGGTGGCCGAGCGGATCTATCGCATCAACACGCCGGTGGCGAATCCCGGTCTCGGCGGCTTCTCGTTCAATCAGTATCTGATCGTGGATGATGCGCCGCTGCTTTTTCACACCGGCCCGCGCCGGATGTTCCCGCTGGTGAGTGAGGCGGTTGCGAGCGTGATGCCGCTGCAGCGGCTGCGCTACGTGTCGTTCTCACACTTCGAAGCGGACGAATGCGGATCGCTCAACGAGTGGCTAGCAGTGTCCCCGCAAGCGGAGCCGCTGTGCGGCAACATCGCCGCGATGACGTCGATCGGCGACGTGGCCGATCGCGCCCCGCGCCCAATGGCCGACGGCGAACTGCTCTCACTCGGTACGCATGCCGTGCGCTGGTTCGACACGCCGCACTTGCCGCATGCGTGGGAGTGCGGGTTCCTGATGGAGGAACGCACCCGGACATTGTTGTGCGGCGATCTGTTCACGCAGCCCGGTGCGGAGCATCCACCTGTGACCGAAGCAGACATCCTCGGCCCGAGCGAAGCGTTCCGGAAACAGCTCGACTATTTCGCCCATACCAAGGAAGCGCGCGGCCAGCTCGAGCGCCTGGCGCTCGGGCAGCCCGCGTTGCTCGCGTGCATGCATGG
>JBGSNQ010000180.1:0-12438 GCA_041739525.1 Pseudomonadales bacterium
CACTTCCACTTTGGCACATCGATGCCGTACGGGCTCCAGGGGTTCCACACTCCCTATCAAACTTCTTTGCTTCTTCACGGTGACAACCTCGGTGTCGGTGGTGAGTAGAGAGGGCAGCGTCCATCTCATCTCATGCCCCTCCACACCGATCAGCCGTCACCTTCATGCGTCGAGGTCGCGCCCTCGTTTGTTGGGGAGAAGATGAACGCGCGCTTCGCGCGAGTTCCGCACCAACGCGCTTTAGCGCGTTGGTGTATCTCTAACAGTTGGCGATGGAGTTCGACCTAGGCGGGCGTGGGGGAATGTCGGTGAGGACCATGAGGGCCATGGATGGCGCCGATTGAGCGCACCTCTATTCACAAAAGACAGGATGGCTCGAGCGTGTCCGAACCAACATTCCCCCACGCCCGCCGCTACTCGAAGCTCCATCCGAACACGCCCCTCAGCTCGACAGGCTCGAACGCTCTTCCGCGGTGAGCTGGCGGGCTTCCTGTTCGAGCATTACGGGGATGCCGTCGCGAACCGGGTAGGCCAGGCCGCTGGCGCGGCACCACAGTTCTCGCTGTTCGGACTTGTATACCAGCGACGCCTTCGTCACCGGGCACACGAGAATTTCCAGCAGTTTCGGGTCGAGCATGCGGAGCCTGGGATGCGGATGAGTGGGCGAGTCTAGCGCGCGAACGGATTGCGCAGCACGATCGTTTCGTCGCGATCGGGGCCGGTGGAGATCATGTCGATCGGCGTTCCGGAGGTTTCTTCGATGCGCTTCAGGTAGTTGCGCGCGTTCAGGGGCAACTCCTCGAGGCGCTGGATGCCGAGTGTGGATTCCTGCCAGCCCGGCAGTTCTTCATAGACGGCTTTCACGCCGGAGTAGTACTCGCTGCCGAAGCGTACTTGCCCCGCCTCGCCGTCGGGACCTTCGTAATCCACGCAGATGCGCAACGTCTCGAGGCCGTCGAGTACGTCGAGCTTCGTTATACACAAGCCGGAGATGCTGTTGATCTGCGCGGCGTGGCGCAGCGCAACGGCGTCGAACCATCCGCAGCGTCGCGCGCGGCCGGTGGTGGAACCGAATTCGGCGCCGCGGCTCGCCAGCCGCTTGCCGACGTCGTCGAACAGTTCGGTGGGAAACGGACCGGAGCCGACACGCGTCGAGTACGCCTTGGTGATGCCGAGGATGTAGTCGAGGTAACGCGGACCGAAGCCGCTGCCCACCGCGGTTCCACCCGCCGTCGTGTTCGACGAAGTCACGAACGGATACGTACCGAGGTCGATGTCGAGCAGCGCACCTTGCGCCCCTTCGAACAACAGGTTGGCGCCGGATTTCCGCAGACCATGCAGAATCGGAATGATGTCGGCCACCATCGGACGGATCTGCTCGGCGATCTGCAGCGTTTCATCGAGCGTCTGCTGGAAGTCGACTGTTTTGACCTTGTAGTAATTCGCGAGCACGAAGTTGTGATAGTCCATTACTTCGGCGAGTTTCGCGGCGAACTCCTGTTGATAGAACAGATCGCCGAGACGCACGCCGCGCCGGGCCGCCTTGTCTTCGTATGCGGGGCCGATTCCGCGGCCAGTGGTGCCGATTTTCAATTCGCCGCGCTGGTTCTCACGTGCGAGGTCGAGCGCCGCGTGATACGGCAGAATCAACTGGCACGCCGGGCTGATGCGCAAGCGTTGGCGCACGGGTACACCGTTGCCTTCGAGCTTCGAGATTTCGGTCATCAACGCGTGCGGCGCGAGCACCACGCCATTGCCGATCAGACATTGCACGTTGGGCCGCAGAATACCCGACGGGATCAGGTGCAAAACCGTTTTGACACCGTCGATGACGAGCGTGTGCCCGGCATTGTGGCCGCCTTGAAAGCGCACCACTGCCGCGACGTTTTCGGTGAGCAGATCGACGATCTTGCCTTTACCTTCGTCACCCCACTGGGTACCGATCACTACTACGTTGCTACCCATCGCTCATCCCACCTTCATCGCCGTTTCAGGGGTTGAACCCGCCATGCGTCCTTCTGCCATACGAACTCGCGATCGCATCCGTCCGCGGGCGTTTCGCTTTCGCTCAATGCGCCTACCACTCGCCCCCCCGCTTCGCGCCGCTCGCGAATCGCGCGCAGCAGCGCGTCGCGTCGCTTCATCGGCACCCAGCGAAGCCCGGGCGCCCACACGCCACCCGCGGTGTGCGCTTCGGACGATCGCAGCAACCGCTTCAAATTGACGTCGAATCCCGTCGCCGGGCGTGCGCGACCGAACGATACGCCAACGCCATCGTAGCGACCGCCGCGCGCGACCGCGCGTCCGAAATTCTCGCTGTACGCGGCGAACACCGCGCCGGTGTGATAGCCGTAACCGGTCAGCTCACACAGATCGAACCGCAACTTCACATGTTCACACCGTTGCGCCACCGTTTGCGCCAGTTCCTGCAGTTGGTCGAGCGCTTCGAGCACGCCCGACGGCAGTCCTTTGAACGCATCGCGCGCGCGATCGAGCACGCCGACGCCGCCGAGCAGGTCGGGCAGTTCGAGAATTGCCGCGGCAATCTTGCGCGGCGCCGAGCCCGCCAACAGTTCTTCGAGATCGGGCTTGGCTTTGCGTTGCAGCGCGAGGAACAACGACTGCTCCCGCGCGCTGTCGAATTTTCCCGCGGCGGCCAGGCTTCGGAAGATTCCGACGTGGCCGAGTTCGATGACGGGTTCGTCGATGCCGGCGCAGTGCAGAGCATCCACCATCAACGCCACCACTTCGGCGTCGGCCTCGATTTCGTTCGCACCGAACAACTCGGCACCGGCAAGCAGCGGCACACGCGACTCGAGCACACCCGACGGATTCGCGTGCACCACGGTGCCGGCATAGCAGAGTCGTCGGGTGCCGTCGCCGCGCAAGCTCGCCGCGTCGATACGTGCCGCCTGCGACGTCATGTCGGCGCGAATGCCCAGCATCCGGCCGCTGCGCTGATCGACCATGCGGAACGTCTGCAGTTCGAGATCGTTGCCCGAGCCGACGAGCAGCGAGTCGAGAAATTCCACCAAGGGCGGCTCGACGTACTGATAGCCCCACCCAACGAACAGGTCGAGCATGCGCCTGCGCAGTTGCTCCAACGCCCAGGCGTCGGGTGGCAGCACCTCATCGATTCCGTCAGGAAGACGCCAGGTGTGTCGATTCAAAGACAACCCCAAAATGCTCTATCGGTCCGGTCTAACGCACGAAATACAACAGCGTCGTTCCGACCACCATGCTCGACAGGCCCAGCAGACGGACGGTCGTGTCGTCGACCCGCCCGGCCATTGCCGCGACGGACCGCCATCTGCGCGGAGACAGGAACGGCAGAATTCCCTCGATGACGAGCACCATGCACAACGCCACGGCCAACTCGTTCCACATCGTTTGCTCGACCGTTATTGCTGGCTCTGCTTCAGATACCTGAAGAACTCGCTCGACGGATCGAGCACCAGCAGATCGGTTTCATCCGCGAATACGTTCACGTACGCATTGATACTGCGATAGAAGCGGAAAAAGTCGGGATCCTGATTGAACGCCGCTGCGTAGATCGCCGCCGATTTCGCGTCGCCTCCGCCGCGTGTCTCTTCCGCCGTTCGATACGCTTCCGCTGCGATGACAACGACCTGTCGATCGGCGTCGGCGCGGATCTCGAGCGCCCGTTCACGGCCCGTAGCTCGGAACTGACGTGCCAGAATCTGCCGCTCGGAGTTCATCCTGTCGAATACCGCGCTGCTGACTTCGGGCGGCAGATCGATCCGTTTCACTCGCACGTCGAGCACTTCCACGCCGACGTCGCGCCGCATGAATCGATCGAGCGACTCGGTGAGTTCCTTCATCAATTCATCACGCGCACCGGAAATGACTTCGTGCATCGTGCGGCGGCTGATCTGGTTGCGCAGACCTTCGTTGACGCGTTCCGACAGCAGCCGTTCGGCCTGGCGTTCATCGAACGACGTTGCCGTGTAGAACGTCGCGACGTCGGCGACGCGCCACTTCACGAACGAATCGACGATCAACGGTTTTTTCTCGAGCGTGTAGTAACGCTCGGCCTGCGAGTCGAGCGTCAGCACGCGCGCGTCGGTGATCTTGATGCTATCTGCAACCGGCCATTTGAAGTGCAGTCCCGGCTGCACATCGGCACGTTCGACCGCACCGAAACGAAGCAGCACTGCGCGTTCGATCTGGCTGACCTGATAAACGCCGTCGAGTGCCAACAGCAGCACGAGCACGGCAATGACGACTAACAGCAGATTTCTCATGTCGGCTCCCGTCAGCGACTGGTTCGCCGCGTCGTAGCGCGGTCGTTAGGTGTGCCGACTGTTGGTGTATTCGCGGCGTCGGTTGCAGGCGGCAACGGGGTAGCTGTCTGCTGCATCAGCTTGTCGAGAGGGAGGTACAGCATGTTGTTCGAACCCTTCACGTCGACCATGATTTTCGACGTGCGCGACAGCACCGTCTCGAGCGCGTCGATGTAGAGCCGGTCGCGCGTGACCTGTTTTGCAAGCCGGTATTCAGTGAGCAGCTTTTCGAAGCGCCGGGTTTCGCCCTCGGCGCGCGCGGTGACCTGGTCGCGATAGGCTTCGGCCTGCAGCACTTCTTTCTGCGCGCCGCCGCGCGCTTCCGGCACGACGCTCTCGCGATACGCCGTCGCTTCGTTGATGACGCGCTGCTGGTCTTCCTTCGCCCGCTGCACGTCGTCGAAGGCATCCTGAACCTGCTTCGGCGGCACGCTCTGATCGATGTTCGCCTTGCTCACGAGAATGCCGGTGCCGTATCGATCCAGGTAGGTCTGCAGCCGCTCGCCCACTTCCACGGCGATGGCGGCACGGCCTTCCGTGATGACCTCGTCCATCTGCGTGCTGCCGACGACATGACGCAGCGCGCTTTCCGCCGCGTTTTCGAGGCTGTTCTCCGGATCACGCACTTTCGTTACGAAATCGATCGGATTGTTGATCACCCACTGCACCGTCAGAGTGACGTCGACGATGTTCTCGTCCTGCGTCAGCATCAGTGCCTGATGCTTGATCGAGTTGACGCGCGTGACGTTGACGGTCTCAACGGTGTCGATGAAGCGCGGATACCAGTGCAGGCCCGGCATCACGACGTCGGTCTTCACGGCGCCGAAGCGGAACACGACTCCGCGTTCCGTTTGGTCGATCTGGTACAGACCGGACAGAACGTAGATCACCACCGCGACCAGCAGCACGATCAGCAGCGTGCGCGGATTTACCGACGCAGAACCGGATCCGCCACCCGAGCCGCCCGTGCGCCCGCCGAAAATCCCGGCGAGTTGGCTTTGAAGCTTGCGAAATGCTTCGTCCAGATCAGGAGGACCCTGATCCGCGCCCTTCTGGCCCCAGGGGTCTTTGTCTTTGTTTCCCCCAGGTTCATTCCATGCCATTCGTATCAGCCTCTAGTTACGGTCCGGGCGAGGGCGAGATTCTATGTACGCCCTGTGACCCTGGCAACAAAACACCGGGTTGTGCCGCGAGTCGCGCCAGCGACTGCGGATTGAGTCGAACCGTCAGCTCCATACCGCCGTCAGCCGACGCTTGTTCATCCAAAACGACACCTTGTTGATATAGCCATGAACGGGTCTTTCCTGCCGACGGCAACAAGCGCACGCGCGTCGGCGGACTATCCACGGCCAATCGTTCGGCGATTGCCTCGCGCAGCAAATCGATGCCGTCGCCGCGCTGAGCGCTCAACCAAACGGCGATCGGTTCACCGTGCGCGCCGCGTTCGATGCGCGCGGGCTCGTTCACCCTATCGATCTTGTTGTACACCTCGAGCATCGGACGCTCGTCTGCACCGATCTCGGCGAGCACCGCACGCACCTGTTTGGCGCGCTCTTCGTCGTCGCCGTGCATGGTTGCGTCGATGACGTGTACCAATAGATCGGCCTGCGCCACTTCGACCAGTGTCGCTTTGAACGCCTCGACCAGGCTGTGCGGCAGATGCCGGATGAAACCGACCGTGTCGGCCAGCACGACATCGCCGAGACCGCTGAGGTCGAGCTTGCGCAGGGTCGGATCGAGCGTCGCGAACAAGCGGTTTTCCGCCAGCACCTGCGCCTGTGTCATCGCATTGAACAGCGTCGACTTGCCCGCGTTCGTGTAACCCACCAGCGCTACCGTCAGCACGTCGGCGCGCTGTCGTGCTCGACGCCCTTGTTCGCGTTGCTTGCGGACTTTTTCGAGGCGCTTGTCGATCGCCTTCGCGCGGTCGGAAAGGATGCGCTGGTCGAGTTCGATCTGCGTTTCGCCGGCGCCCCGCAAGCCGATGCCACCCTTCTGGCGGTCGAGGTGAGTCCAGCCGCGCACGAGGCGCGTCTCCGCATGACGCAACTGCGCCAGTTCAACCTGCAGCTGACCTTCGTGGGTTCGTGCACGTGCGCCGAAGATATAGAGGATCAATTCGGTGCGCGTCACCACGCGGCACTTCAGTTCTTCCTCGATGTTGCGCTGTTGCGACGGCGTCAGATCATGATCGACCACGACCAGGTCCGCCGCATGTTCGGTCAACAACGCACGCAGTTCTTCCAGCTTTCCGGAGCCGATGAACAAACGCGCGTCGGGACGTTTGCGGCGCGCGACCAGAAGTGCAAGCTGCTCGATGTCGGCGGAGCGCACGAGTTCTTCGAACTCGGCAATCTCTTCCTGCTCTTCGAGCTGAGAAAACCGCACGTGCACAAGCACGGCGCGTTGTCCGGATTCGGGTCTGTCAAAGAACAAATTCATTGTCGCTCAGTCGCGATGCCGCCTCGCGTATCGATGGAGATACGGCACCGTTAGGGTATTTGGCTCAGGTACCGGGCTAAGAGCCCGTGTGTGCAGGTAGGTGAACTACCGTTTGTGACGCACGCGGCGCGACGGAACGCACCCGCGCGTTCAATGCGTGTCAGGCTTCTGGCGCATCGTCGTCATCTCCGGTCGAGGAACTCGGCAGACGGATGTTGCGCGCCGGCACCACCGTCGAGACGGCGTGTTTGTACACCATCTGGCTCACCGAATTGCGCAGCAGAATCACGAACTGATCGAACGATTCGATCTGGCCCTGCAGCTTGATACCGTTCACCAGGTAGATCGAGACGGGAACACGCTCTTTTCTCAAGGTGTTCAGATAAGGGTCTTGTAAGGAATGCCCTTTCGACATCACAACCTCCTGCGTCCCTTATTCGATCTTCTTATTCGATGGGCGACGAGCGGACCCGTCTTTTCATTATCAGGACCGCCGTACTATGCGGTCACCCCGTAGAGATTGCAAGATTGGGCCCGCCTCTGTTGCGTCGTTCAGCACGGTTTTGCCTGACCAACTGCGCAACCAGGTACGTTGTCGTTTCGCCAACTGACGGGTTGCCGCAACCGCGCGCTCGACCATCGTGCCGTGATCGATCTCCATGCTGAGGTATTGCCAGACCTGCCGATATCCGACGGCCCGCATCGACGGCTTTTCCGGCGAAAGATCACCGCGCGCCATCAACGCGCGCACTTCGTCGAGGAAGCCTTCGCTCAGCATCGTCGCGAAGCGCTGTTCGATGCGCGCGTTCAATACGTCGCGCGGCGGTTCGATCGCGAACTCCAGCAGCCGACAACCCAACGCTTGCGCAACACCGCCGCTCGATTGCCGCGCCCAGAAATCCGAGATCGGCCTGCCCGACACGGCGTGAACTTCTAGTGCCCGCAACAGCCGTTGCGGATTGTTCGGATGAATGCCCGCGGCCGCCACCGGATCGATGCGCTGCAATTCCTCGTGCAGCGCAGCCAGTCCTTCGCGTTGGGCACGCTGGTCGAGTTCGGCGCGGGTCTCGCTCGACGTCACCGGCAGGTCTGCCATCCCGCCTTTGAACGCCTTGAAGTAAAGCATCGTGCCGCCGACGAGCAGCGGCAGGCGGCCGGCGCTCAACGCCGCCTCCACGCACGCACGCGCGTCAGCAACAAACTCTCCGGCCGAATACGACTCAGCCGGATCCTTCAGGTCGATGAGCCGATGCGGATAGCGTTCGAGCACGTCGGGGGCAGGCTTCGCTGTGCCGATGTTCATCTGGCGATAGACCATTGCCGAGTCGACGCTGATGATCTCGACCGGTAACGCCTCGGCGAGACGCATCGCGAGCTCAGTTTTACCCGATGCGGTTGGCCCCATCAGAGTGACGATGACGTCGTCGGGGTGCGTCACGCGCGTCGTTCCTTTTGAAGCCCGCGGCTATCTACCGCGCAGAAACCGCTGATCGAGGTCGCGCAGGTTTTCAACCACGTACGTCGGCCGTCCATGATTACACTGGCCGGCGTTCTCGGTGGCCTCCATTTCCCGCAGCAGCGCGTTCATTTCCGCGAGCGTCAGTTTGCGATGTGCGCGGATCGATCCGTGGCACGCCATGGTGGCGAGCAGATCGTCTTCGTAGTGGCGCAATCGGTCCGAAGAGCCATCGGTGCCGAGATCGGCCAGAACGTCGGCGACGAGATTTTCTGCGTCCGAACTCGCCAACAGGGCAGGTATGGCGCGCACGACCAGGCTGGTTGGTCCGCTGCGATCTATCTCCAGCCCCAACGCTGCGAGTCCTTCGCGGTTCTGCGCTGCAATTTCGGCCTCGGCCGGACTCACGTTCATGGCGAGCGGGACCAGCAGACGCTGCTGCTGAATACCTTCTGACTTCGCGCGCGCGGCCTTCATCCTTTCGTACGTGATGCGCTCGTGCGCGGCGTGCATGTCTACGATGACCAGCCCCTCTGCGTTCTCGGCAAGTATGAAAATCTCGTGAATCTGCCCAACCGCGTAACCGAGGGGTGGCACGACTCGCGTGTCCGGTTCGTAAGGTGTCGGGTCCAGTTCGCGCACGGGTAGAGCGTGCGTGTCTGCGGCCGATGACAACGCCATCAACTGCTGCAGCGACGGCATTGAATGCGCGTGATGATCGGAGCCCCGTTCGTGTAGATGCGAGTGATTGCGTTCCGGCCGACGCGCCAACTCCGATGTCGCTTCGGCGGGACGCACGCTCCGAAGCGCATGGCTCAGCGCGCCGAATACGAAATCGCGCACGTTCCGTGCGTCGCGAAAACGCACTTCGTACTTGGTGGGATGCACGTTGACGTCGACCTGGCGCGGATCGAGTTCGAGATACAGCACGAACACCGGATGTCGGCCGTGGAACAGCACGTCCCGATATGCTTGCCGCACTGCATACGCAACGATGCGATCTTTCACCGAACGGCCGTTCACGAAGAAGTACTGCTGATCGGCTTGTGCGCGCGAATGAGTCGGCAACCCGACCCAGCCGCGCAATCGCAAACCGTCGCGCACTTCGTCGATAGGCACACACGCCGAAGCGAACCCGGCACCAAGCAGCTGCGCGATGCGACGCAAGCCGTCTGCTTCACTCGGCGCGAGGTGCTGAATGGCGTTACCGTTGCGCGTTTCGAATTCGACGTCGAGGCGAGCCAGCGCAAGGCGCGTCACGATGTCGTTCAGATGCGCGAGTTCCGTGCGTTCGCTCTTCAGGAACTTGCGTCGCGCTGGCGTGTTGTAGAACAGATCGCTGACGTCGACCGTGGTGCCGCGCGGATGTGCCGCAGGACCAACCTGCGCTTCCGATCCTTCGTTCACATCGATGCGCGAACCGACTTCCGCACTGGCAGTTCGCGTGCTGATCGACACTTTCGCAACCGACGCGATACTTGCGAGCGCCTCGCCTCTGAAACCGAGCGTGGCCACGCCTTCGAGATCGTCGGCGATGTCGATCTTGCTGGTGGCGTGTGGACACACCGCGAGCTGCAGATCGTCGGCGTGAATGCCGACGCCGTCGTCGGACACGCGCACACGTTTGACGCCGCCTTGTTCGATCGTCAGCACGATACGGCGAGCCTGCGCGTCGAGGCTGTTCTCGATCAGCTCCTTCACGATCGAGGCCGGCCGCTCGACCACCTCGCCGGCGGCGATCTGGTTGGCGACGAACGACGATAGTTTCTTGATGCGGTTGCTCAACTCGGCGGGCTCCGCTTCTGCTGCCGGTACGCGAGCGTGGTGCCTGGCGGCGCGTGTCGCCGCGCATACGCGGTGACCCCTTTGAAAATCGCCTGCGCTACTTTCCGCTGATAGGCGGGCTGCGCCAGGCTGCGCGCCTCGCTCGCATTCGACAGGTAGCCGGTCTCGACCAGAATCGACGGAATGTCGGGCGACTTCAGCACGACGAATCCGGCCTGTTCGACGTGCGCCCGATGCAACCGGGTGAAGTCGTTCAGCGCATCGAGCACCGCAGACCCCGCTTCGATGCTGGCCGAGCGATTCGCGTCCATCGAGAGGTCGAGCAATACGTGTGCGAGCAGAGCGTCCTTGTCGTCGAGACTGACGTCGCCAGCGCCGCCGATCAGGTCCGATGCGTTTTCCTTTTCGGCAAGCCAACGTGCCGTTTCGCTCGTGGCGCCCTTGGCCGACAACGTGTACACGGAGGCACCGCGCGCATCGGGCCTGGAGAACGCGTCCGCGTGAATCGAAACGAACAGGTCGGCGCGCTTATTGCGCGCGACGTTGGTGCGCTGTCGCAACGTGAGGTAGTAGTCGCCGGTGCGGATCAGCACGCCGTGATAGCCGGACGCGTTGTCGAACAGGCGCTTCAGCTCTTTTGCAATGGCGAGCGCTACGCGCTTTTCCTGCACTTTGCCTACACCGATCGCACCCGGGTCTTGTCCGCCGTGCCCGGCGTCTATCGCCACGATGAAATCGCGCAGCGGCCCTTCGGCGGCACTCGCTTCGCTGCGCCCGCCCTTGCTCGGCGTAGTGGGTGTTGCAACCGCCATTGGTGCCGATCGCGCAGTCGTTTTCGAAGGTGCTGGTTTCGAAGGTGTCGTTCCAGCGGTCGTCGGTGTCGCAGGGCCGCCACGCAGTTCGACAACCAGGCGGTCGCCGCCGGAGGTCGGCGACGCGATCATGTATGCCTTCGGCCGCAGGCGGTCGGCCACGTCTATGACGATGCGGTAGCCGTCTTTGTCGCGCGGCCCGCCGCGAATCCCCGTGACGTCGTTGCCGCTTACCGGCGTGTTGCCGATGTTCACGCCACTACGCGGGCGCGATGCGTCCAGATCGACCACCACGCGATGCGGGTTTTCGAGCGTGAACACCTGGAACGGAACGCGCGACGACACATCGAAGATGACGCGGGTGTTTTCGCTGCCGGGTTGCACCGCGACCGCATCGATGGTCGCAGCGAAGCCCGCAGACGCGATCGACAACGCGAAGCACAGCGCAAGACCTTCAGCGAGATGTCGGAGCCGAACCCTCATCCGTGGTTCCCAGTCGCCGCGCGATCGTCGAATGTCTGTTCGATGATTCTGCCGTCGTTCTCCACGCGAATTCTAACGATCCTGTCCGGCCGCGGCAGCCGACCCGACGCCCTCTCCGGCCATTCGACGAGCTTGATCGCGCGTTCGCCAAGCAGATCGTCGAGGCCGATGTACTCTAGCTCTTCGGCATCTCTGATTCTATAAAAGTCAAAGTGATACACGCGCTGAGTGTCGAACTCATACGGCTCTACCAACGTATACGTCGGACTCTTCACGTGACCTGAAAATCCCAAGCCGCGCAGAATGCCGCGCGCGAGCGTCGTTTTGCCCGCGCCCAATTCGCCTTCGAGAAACACCAATTCATCGCGTCGCATCTGCTTCGCGATCGCGACGCCGTATTCCAGCATCGCCGCTTCACCCGCGACGAATTCAGTTCGTGCGTTCATTGAGAACCGCGCGAAGTTCGCCCATCAGATCGGTGGCGAGTAACCCGATATGCCCGTGACGATCGGCAACCCGGTCCGCCGCGTAACTGTGCAGACATGCGCCCGCCGACGCCGCGTCGTCGGGAACGAGACCTTGCGCAAGCAAACCGGCGACCACGCCCGTCAACACGTCGCCCATGCCTGCGGTGGCCATGCCGGGATTGCCGTGCAGACAAACGCCGATGCGAGCGGCGCCGCTGATGACCGAACCGGCGCCTTTCAAAATCACAGCACCATTGGAGGAGCGTGCCGCGAGAGCAGCAGCAGCGGCAAAGCGGTCCCGTTGTACATCGGCAACGGTGTTACCCAGCAAACCGGCAGCTTCCGCAACGTGCGGAGTCAGCACCATCGGCGAGGTTACGGCGTGCTGATCAGCCGAGAGATGTTGCGCCAGCAGATGCAAACCGTCTGCATCGACGACCATCGGCTTGCCCGCCCGTAACACGCGCTCGAGCAAGGCACGCCCCCAATCGCCGCGACCGAGCCCGGGACCGATCGCGATGACGCTCGCGCGATTCACCAACGCATCCATGGCCGGCGCATCGATTGCCTGAATATCGCCGACACCCTGCACCATGATCTCCGGACGCCGCGCCAGTATCGCGGCCACGTGTTCCGGTCGCGTCACCACGCTGACGAGCCCGGCGCCGACCCGCAGCGCCGCTTCCCCA
>JBGSNQ010000025.1:0-11167 GCA_041739525.1 Pseudomonadales bacterium
GAAGTGAATGGCCGAAATGGCCACATCTTCAACCTCGGCCACGGCATCGTGCCGGAAACACCGGTCGACAACGTCAAATACCTGGTCGACTTCGTGCACGAGCGTTCGGCGCGCTGACGATGATCCGCGCGCCTCGCTGGCTGGTCCTCGTCGGATTCTGGATTCCGTTCGTGTTCACGACGTATGCCGCGTTCGCGCCGAACGGAATCGAGACGCCGTTCAAGGTCAGCGATATCGTCCTGCACGCAGGCGCATTCACCTATCTGACAGCTGCGCTGTGGTTTGCGCACCACAGCGGCGACCGCGGCTGGAGGCCTGCGGCGTGGATGTTGGCTTACGGCATTGCGATCGAGCTGATCCAGTCGTTCGAGCCGACACGCGACGCGGAGCTGAAAGACGTGGCCGTCGACGTGATCGGAATCGCGCTCGGTCTCGCGCTGTACCGATGGGTGGTATCGCGCGTATTCGCGACGCGCGCGCTACCGCGCGACCAGGTCGCTAGTCCGAGTCCGTAACCGCGCCGAGACTCGCCGAACTCACCAGCTTCGCGTACTTCGCGAGTGCGCCGCGGTCGGTGTACGGCTGCGGAGCTTTCCAACGAGCGCGTCGTGCCGCGAGTTCCGAATCGGATACCTCGAGCGTGATCTCCCGCTTCTGTGCATCGACCGTAATGCGGTCGCCGTCCTGGATCAGCGCAATCGGTCCGCCGACGAACGCTTCCGGCGTGATGTGTCCGATAACGAAGCCGCGCGAGCCGCCTGAGAAACGGCCATCGGTGATCAGCGCGACGTCGCCGGCCAAACCACGGCCGCCGATCGCACTCGTCGGCGAGAGCATTTCGCGCATACCTGGGCCTCCTTTGGGGCCCTCATACCGAATGACCACGACATCGCCCTTCTTGACCGTGCCGTCCATGATCGCTTGCATGCCGGCTTCTTCGCCGTGGAACGTGCGCGCGATACCGGAAAAATTCAGCCCTTCGTGGCCGGTGATCTTCGCAACCGCGCCTTCCGGTGCGAGATTGCCGTAAAGCACGACCAGGTGACTGTCGGCTTTGATCGGATTCGACAACGGCCGAACGATTTCCTGCCCGGCCGGATAGGGCCGCACCCCAGCAAGGTTGTCAGCGAGTGTGCGGCCGGTGACCGTCAGACAGCCGCCGTGCAACAGACCTTCGTCTAGCAACATCTTCATCAAAGGCCGGATGCCGCCGATTTCGATCAATTCGGACATCGAGTAGCGGCCGGCCGGACGCATGTCGGCGAGCACCGGCACGCGTTTACCGATGCGAGTGAAGTCGTCGAGCGCGAGCGGAATTCGCGCGGCGTGTGCAATCGCCATGAGGTGCAGCACCGCATTCGTCGATCCTTCGAGCGCGATGACGGTGGTGATCGCATTCTCGAGCGCTTCACGCGACAGGATGTCGGACGGCTTGATGCCGCGTTCGATCAGGTTCATCACTGCGGCACCGGCGCTGTACGAATCGCGGCGCTTGTTCTCCGAGACCGCTTCCTGTGCGGAACTATCGGGCAGCGACAAGCCGAGCGCTTCGATGGCAGAGGCCATCGTGTTCGCCGTGTACATGCCGCCGCAAGAGCCGGGGCCGGGAATCGCCGTCTCTTCCACTTCCTTCAGTTGTGCGTCGGTAATGCGATTCGCGGCGCGTGCGCCGACCGCTTCGAACACGGAGATCACGTCGCGCCGTTCCTTACCGGTTTTGATCGAGCCGCCGTAAACGAACACGCTCGGCCGATCGATGCGCGCCATCGCTATGGCGCAGCCCGGCATGTTCTTGTCGCAACCGCCGAGCGCGACGAAGCCGTCGAAGCCTTCAGCGCAGACGACTGTCTCGATCGAGTCGGCGATCACTTCGCGCGACACCAGCGAATAACGCATGCCGGGCGAGCCCATCGAAATGCCGTCGGCCACGGTGATGGTGTGGAACACGACCGGTTTCCCACCGGCTTCGCCCGCGCCCATCGCGGCCGCGTCGGCCAGCGCGTTGATGTGCATGTTGCACGGCGTCAGCGCGCTGCCGGTCGATGCGATGCCGATCTGCGGCTTCGTGAAATCGGCGTCGGTGAAACCAACCGCGCGCAACATGGCGCGCGCCGGTGCGTTGGTGAGTCCGTCGACGACGCGCGACGAGTGCGGTCGCTTATCAATAGCCATGCTTGTTACCTCGGTACCACGGGTCAGACAGTCTTGACGAGCCGCTTCAGCATTACGGCCGAGTTGCGTTGGAAGTTGTACACCGCTTTGCGCGGCGCCGGGAGTTCATCGACCGTTGCATCGATGAAACCCTGCTCTTTGAACCAGTCGCGCGCTTGCGTCGTCAGCAGGAACAGTTGATCGAGCCCGAGTCTGCGCGCTTCGGTTTCGATCTTCCGCACGAGCGCTGCGCCGTGCTCTTTCGCTTCCAGCCGATAACTCGGATGCGTGGCGAGACATGCGAGTTCGCCGCAACGTTCTTCCTCGAACGGGTACAGCGCGCAGCAGCCGATGATGTTGCCGTCGAGTTCCGCGACGAAGAATCGATCGATCTCGCGTTCGAGCCTGTCGCGCGGACGCCGCACCAGCACACCCGCGGTCTCGAGCGGGCGAATCAGTTCGACGATACCGGCGACGTCTTCCGCGGTGGCGCGGCGAATGTGCTGAAAACCGTCTTCGCTGATCTGCGTGCCGCAACCGGCTGCGGTATAGAGTTCCTGCAGCAGCGCGCCGTCGTCGCGAAAACCGATGAGATGCGTGCGCGGCACGCCGGCCCGACAGGCGCGCAGCAGTTCGGTGAGCCGCAGCCGCGTCGTGTCTTCGAGCGTCGCCGTATCGAGCAGCGAATCGAGTTCGCTGGGCGACAGATCCGAAATCGGCGCACCGTCTGCGTCGGTTACTGCCGAGGCGGAATCGAACGTGATCAGCTTGTCGGCGCCGAGTGCGATTGCAACGTCGGTGGCGAGTTCTTCGCTCGACAGATTGAACGCTTCGCCTGATGGCGAATAACCGAGCGGCGACAACAGCACGATGCAGTGGTCGTTCAGCATCTGGTGGATGCGTTCGCTGTGAATCCGCCGCACGCGACCGGTGAATAGATGATCGATGCCGTCGACCACGCCGAAGGGTCGCGCGGTAATGAGGTTGCCGGACAACACGTGGATCTTGGTGTTGTGCAGCGGCGTGTTCGGCAAGCCCATCGAGAACAACCCTTCGATGCGCACGCGCACGCGCGCCACGGCCGACTCGACCTGCACGATGGTCTGTTGATCGGTGATGCGCCGGTGATCGTGGAACTGCGGCGTGAGCCCGGCTGCCGCAACAGCCGCGTCGATCTGCTGCCGTGCGCCGTGCACGAGCACCACCCGCACACCGAGCACCGACAGCAGCGCGAGGTCGTGCACGATGTGTGTGATGTTGTCGTGCACGATTGCGTCGCCACCCAACAGGATGACGAAGGTTTTGTGCCGATGCGTGCTGATGTACGGTGTCGAATCGCGAAACCAGCGCGCGTATTGGGTCGGGTCGGTCACTGTTTTAAATCAATAAATTCCGGGCAGAACGCTTTCTTGATAGAGCAGGCTTACTGCACGCAGACTTCGGCGATCAGTTGCGTCAGCACGTCTACGGCGGGTTGGATGCGATCCGCAGCCAGATATTCGTCGGGTTGGTGCGCCTGATCGATGCTGCCCGGTCCGAAGATCACTGTCTCCATGCCGAGCGCCTGCAGGAACGGACCTTCGGTGCCGAACGCAACCGTGCCCGCGGCAGTTCCCGACAATCTTTCCAAGGTGCGCACGAGGCGGCCGTCGCTCGGAGTGGCGAACGGCGACACCGGCGCCGAGACCGGCGTCATGGTGATGGCGGTGCCGTGCGCTTCAGCGGATCGGGCGAGACGGATTTCGAGCGCCGAGATGATCGCGGCGGTGTCCATGCCGGGCAGCAGCCGTAAGTCAATCTGGAGATCGGCGTGATCGCAGATGCGATTCGGATTGTCGCCGGCGCGCAAACAGCCGAGGTTCAGCGTCGGCACGGACACGTCGAACGCCGTATTGCGATGCGTCGCGGCAAGCTGCGCGCGGAAGGCCAGCAACTCACCCATCACGCAGTGCATCGCGTCGAGCGCGTTGTGGCCGAGGCCGGGATCGGACGAATGCCCCGACGACCCCTGCAGCGCGATCGACAGCATCATGAAACCTTTGTGGGCGAAGATCGGCCGGAAGTCGGTCGGCTCGCCGACCACCGCGAATTGTGGTTTCGGAATGTCCGAAGCGGCCAGGCAGCGCGCGCCGGCCATGGACGATTCTTCGTCGGAGGTCGCAACGATCGTTAGTGGTGCTTTGAGCGTCGCGCCTTCGAAGCGCCGTGCAGCCTCGATCGCGATCGGAAAGAAGCCCTTCATGTCGCACGCGCCGAGGCCGTAGAAGCGGCCGTCGCGCTCGGTCAGCGAGAACGGGCTTTGCGACCAGTGTGCATCGTCGTATGGAACCGTGTCGGTATGCCCGGCGAGCACCAGTCCACCGGTACCGCGACCCATCGTCGCGATCAGGTTGGCTTTGCCCGGCGCATTCGGCAGCGGCTGTACCGTGATCGCGAAACCGAGCGATTCGAGCCACGTCGCCAGCTCGTTGATGACGGCGACGTTGCTCTGATCGAGCGCCGCGCTCGTGCAGCTGACCGACGGCGTCTTGATCAGCGATTGCAGCATCGACAGTAGCGGCGGCGCGTGCATAAAACGGGGTTCATCGAGGGTCTGGCGCGATAATGCCCGGTTTCGTGAAGGGGGTCTAATATTGCGGCCCGCGAGCCGTCCGCGGGCCATTTGCGCCTTGAAAACACGGTTTGCATGCCGTTAACTGCCCGAGGCTCGAAAGCTCCGAGCCGGCGCGCGCACAGGAATGCCATGGCCGCAATCGAGTCTCCACTCAAGGAACGAATCACCCCAGAACGCCTGCTGGACCTGCGCGGTGTGCTCGACGATCTGATTCGTTCGAAGCTCGTCACGCAGCGCGACGCCGAAGATATCCTCATTGCGCCGCGCACCGCGAAACAGGCTCACATGCACCCGCTCGAGATCATCGCCGAGCGCGAACTCGACGACCCGCGACGCCCCGGCAAGAAGCTCGACCTCGACCAGCTGACGCACTGGCTGTGCGAGCTGTCGGCGCAGCCGTACTACCGCATCGACCCGTTGAAGGTGAACGTCAACAAGACCACCGAAGTGATGTCGTATGCGTTCGCGCAGCGTCACAACATCCTCGCGGTCGAAGTGCGCGAAGAAGAAATCGTCATCGCCAGCACACAACCCTTCATGTCGGCGTGGGAGGGCATGCTGGTTCAGACGCTGCGCGGCCGGCGCATCGTCCGGGTAGTGACGAATCCACAGGAACTCACGCGCTACATGCTCGAGTTCTACACGATGGCGCGGTCGGTGGCGAAAGCCTCCGATGCGGGTCTCGAGGTCTCTAACATCACCAACTTCGAGCAGATGCTCGAACTCGGCCAGCTGAAATCGCCCGACGCGAACGACGCCCACATCGTCAACATCGTCGACTGGCTGCTGCAGTACGCGTTCGATCAACGGGCCAGCGACATCCACATCGAACCGCGCCGCGACAAAGGCCACATACGGTTCCGCATCGACGGCGTGATGCACCACGTATACGAACTGCCGCCGGCCGTGAACGCGGCGGTGACGAGCCGTTTGAAGATCCTCGGGCGGATGGACGTTGCCGAGAAGCGCCGTCCGCAAGACGGTCGCGTGAAGACCAAGAGTCCAGACGGCCAGGAAGTCGAACTGCGTCTGTCGACGTTACCGACCGCGTTCGGCGAGAAGATGGTGGCGCGGATCTTCGATCCCGACGTCTTGCTGCGCAGTTTCCAGGAGCTCGGTCTGGGCGGCGACGACAATCAGCGCTGGCAGACGATGGTGAACGCGAGCAACGGCATCGTTCTGGTGACCGGCCCGACCGGTTCCGGCAAGACCACCACGCTGTATTCGACGTTGAAACAGCTCGCGACGCCTCAGGTGAATGTCTGCACCATCGAAGACCCGATCGAGATGGTCGAGTCGTCGTTCAACCAGATGCAGGTGCAGCATCAGATCAAGTTGTCGTTCGCATCAGGTGTGCGCTCACTTCTGCGGCAAGACCCGGACATCATCATGGTGGGTGAGATCCGCGACCTCGAAACTGCCGAGATGGCGATTCAGGCCGCGCTGACGGGTCACCTCGTCATCTCGACCCTGCACACCAACGACGCCCCGAGCGCGGTCACCCGTTTGATCGACCTCGGCGTTGCGCCGTATCTCATCAAAGCGACCGTCGTCGGCGTGATGGCGCAGCGTTTGGTGCGAACGCTGTGTCCGCACTGCAAGCAACCGGAAGCGGTCGACACCGAGGCCTGGAATTTGTTGACCAGACCATTCAAGGCGCGGCCACCCGCGCAATTCATGAGGCCCGTTGGCTGTCTCGAGTGCCGCGAT
Source organism: Pseudomonadales bacterium (assembly GCA_041739525.1). Taxonomy (GTDB): domain Bacteria; phylum Pseudomonadota; class Gammaproteobacteria; order Pseudomonadales; family Azotimanducaceae; genus DATJGR01. Next base: position 6,476 of record JBGSNQ010000025.1, read on the forward strand.
ACGGGTTATCTCGGTCGCATGGGCGTGTACGAGATCATGCTGCTCACAGAAGGGTTGCGGCCGCTGATCAAGGCCGACACCGACATCGATACGTTGCGCGTTCAGGGCATCAAAGACGGCATGCGCCCCTTACGTCTGTCCGGCGCACAGAAAGTCGGCGCCGGCATGACCACCATCTCCGAAGTGCTGAGAGTCACGCCGTCCGGCCAGAACGACTAGCGCGGCGTGTTCGATCCCGGTTTTCTACTGCCACCCCTCGCCGATGCGGCGACGGCGGCATGGCTACGTTTTCGAGAACGTCTCGATGCGGATCTCGCGCTGCGCGTCGATGCATGGCTCGCCGCACACCCGGATGAGCTGCAGGAGTTGGCGCGTACGTTCGCGCTGAGCGAATTCGCGGGAACCGTGGCTACCGCGCATCCCGATGCATTCGTCGGCTTTCTCGAATCTGGGATCTATCGGCAACCGCCGCCCGGTGACCCGGTCGGTGACCTGTTGGCGCCAACCGACGACGTAGAGAGTCTCAAAACGCTGCTGAGGCGGCTGCGTAACGCGACCCTGCTGCACATCATCTGGCGCGATCTGAACGGACGCTCCGACCTCGCCGAGACCACGCGCTCACTCACCCAGCTCGCTGATCGGTTGATCGATGCTGCGGTTTCGAAACTGCACACATGGGCCGTTGCGATCGATGGAGAGCCCATCGGCCGCGACTCTTCCAAACCGCAGCATTTGGTCGTGATCGCGCTTGGAAAGCTCGGTGCGAAGGAGTTGAACCTCTCGTCGGACGTCGATCTGATCTTCGCGTATCCGGAACAAGGCGAGACTCGCAGCGGCTCGCGCACGAATCAGCAGTTCTTCCTTAGACTCGGGCAAAAGCTCATCGGCGTGCTCGACACGATCACCGTCGATGGCTTCGTTTTCAGGGTGGATATGCGACTGCGCCCCTACGGCGACAGCGGCGCACTGGTGCTGCACTTCGACGCAATCGAACGTTACTACGAGGAACAGGGTCGCGACTGGGAACGCTACGCGTGGATACGGGCGCGCGCGTGTGCCGGCGACGTGGTGTCCGGACGGCGGCTCATCGACGACCTGAAACCGTTCGTGTTCCGGCGCTACCTCGACTTCGGCGCGATCCAATCGCTGCGCGAGATGAAGGGCCGCATCGATTCCGAGCGCAGCCGTAGCGCGATGCGCGACGACGTCAAACTGGGTCCGGGAGGGATTCGTGAAGTCGAGTTCGTGGCGCAGATGCACCAGCTGATCTGGGCCGGCCGGCAGCCGTCGTTGCAGTGCACCGGAGTGGTCGAGACGTTGCAGGCGCTCGCTTCGCACAAGCTGATGTCGCGCGATCAAGCCGACCAATTGGCCGCCGCCTATCGTTTTCTGCGCAACGTCGAGCACCGTCTTCAGGCGATGCGCGACGAACAGACGCAGCTCTTGCCCGTCGCCGAGCTCGATCGAATGCGCGTCGCAACGGGGATGGGCTTTGCCGATTTTGTGCAGTTTGGAAGCGCGCTCGCGGAGCAGCGTTCAGCCGTCGCTCAGGCATTCGATTCAGTGATTCAGTCCGATGATGCGGGCGACGTGGACCATTGGCAGGCGGCGTGGCGTGCTGGCGACGTGCCTGCGCTCGCCGCTGCACTGTCGGCCGTCGGGTTCGGCGAACCCGATGCCACCGCGGCGCTCATAAACCGGTTGTGCACTGCGCGCGACCGACCATGGGTCGGTGGCGAGAGTCGTGCGCGCGTCGATGCGCTGGTACCGAAGTTGCTCGGCGAATCGGAAGCAACCGCTCATCCCGACCTCACGCTGCAGCGGCTCGTGCCGTTGCTCGAAGCGACGGTGCGGCGCTCTGCCTACTATGTGTTGTTGCTCGAGAACCCCAGCGCGTTGCGCTTGCTGGTCGAGATCTGCAGTGCGAGCCGCTGGCTCGCCGACGAATTGAGCCGCCATCCGATGTTGCTCGACGAGCTGCTCGATCCGGCGCTGCTCTATACGATTCCCGATATCGAGGCGTTGCGCGTCGAACTGCGATCCCGCTTGAGTGCTGTGGAGCGCAGCGGTGAAGAAGCCGAACTCGAAGTGCTGCGGACCTTCAAGGAAACCCATCAGTTTCGAGTCGCGGCCTGCGAGGTGCGCGGCATCCTGCCGTTGATGAACGTTTCGGACTATTTGACGTTTCTGGCCGAGGTGATACTGCAGGAAGCGCTGCAGATCGCCTGGAAGCGCACCGCCGAAACGCTCGACGCGCCGCCGCAATCGTTCGCGATCATCGGATTCGGAAAGCTCGGCGGACTGGAACTCGGCCCGGCCTCGGACCTCGACATCGTGTTCCTGCACAATCTCGACCCGCAGCACAATCGGTTCCTGCATCGAATGGTGCGTCGTTTGCTGCACATTCTCACAGCGCGCACCCACACCGGCGCGCTCTACGACGTCGACACGCGGCTGCGGCCGTCGGGTCAGGCGGGCACGATGGTGAGTTCGCTCGCAGCGTTCGAGCAGTATCAGAGCAAGGACGCGTGGGTGTGGGAACATCAGGCGATCGTGCGCGCACGACCGGTGGCCGGTGATCAGGAAGTGGGTGCTGCGTTCGACCGAATCCGGCGCAACATTTTGTGTCGCGTTCGCGACCGCACCGAACTGCGCAACGCGATCGTCGACATGCGCCGCCGGGTGGGCGAGTCGGCGAGTGCGGCGGTGGACCTCAAGCGGGATGCCGGCGGTATCGTGGATATAGAGTTTATGGTCCAATACCTCGTGCTGGCCGCCGCTTCCGAGTATCCATCACTCGCCGACTGGACCGACAACGTCCGCATCCTCGAGACGGCGGCGAAGGTAGGTCTTTTGGAGGGGGAGACCGCGGCGGCACTGAAAGACGCCTATCTCGCGCTGCGCGCCGAGCGACATCGCGAAGCACTGGACATCCCCGATGATGGTCGCGCCCGAGAGGTGCTCGACCGCAACGTAAAGCTGATCCGGGAGCAGTGGGCACGCCTGCTCACGAGTTCGTAAAGGAGTAATTCGATGGCGACCCCTTCGTTCGCAGACCGCGACGGCTGGATCTGGATGAACGGTGAACTCGTGCCCTGGCGCGACGCCAAGGTGCATGTACTCACTCACACGCTGCATTACGGATTGGGCGTGTTCGAAGGGGTGCGAGCGTATGCGACTGACAAGGGTGCGACGATCTTCCGCCTGCACGATCACACGGATCGGCTGTTCGATTCGGCGCACATTCTCGGGATGAACATTCCTTACTCGAAGGAACAGCTGAACGCCGCCCAGTGTCAGGTGGTGAAGGCCAACAAGCTCGACGAAGGCTATCTGCGGCCGATGTGCTTCCTCGGCTCCGAACAGATGGGACTGCGCGCGGAAGGTTTGACGGTGAACGTCAGTATCGCGGCCTGGCCGTGGCCGTCTTACATGGACCCGGCCGCGCGCGACCGCGGCATTAAAGTCAGGACGTCGTCGTACACCCGGCATCACGTCAACATCACGATGTGCAAGGCAAAGGCGAACGGCAACTACATCAACTCGCTGCTGGCATTGCGCGAAGCGCTCGATTGCGGCGCCGAAGAAGCGTTGCTGCTCGACGCCGAGGGCTATGTGGCCGAAGGCAGCGGCGAGAACTTCTTCCTGGTGCAGAACGGCGAGTTGCACACGCCGGAACTCACGTCGTGCCTGAATGGCGTAACGCGACGTACCTTGATCGCCCTCGCCGGCGAATTGGGTTTGACCGTTCGCGAACGGCGCCTCACGCGCGACGAGGTCTATATCGCCGACGAAGCGTTCTTCACCGGCACTGCCGCGGAAGTGCTGCCGATTCGCGAACTCGACGGACGTGCCATCGGCAGCGGCGGGCGCGGTCCGATCACCGCGAAACTGCAGGCGCTGTACTTCGATCAGGTACGCGGCAAACGCAACATGCATCCGGAGTGGCATACGCCCGTCGCCGACGGTGCCTAGCACGCCCGCGAAGTCCGCTCGCCTTCGGCTGATGCATCAGATTGAAATGCAACCTCGATGAAGATTCTGATCGTGGGTCCGGCCTGGGTCGGCGACATGGTGATCGCGCATGCATTGGTTCGGACGCTGCTCTCCGCAGAGCCCGCGGCGGAAGTTCATGTAGTGGCACCGCCGGCGACCGCGCCGCTGGCGCAGAGGATGGCCGGGGTCGCGGACACGATCACGCTGCAGGTGCGTCACGGCGAACTCGGTTGGGGCGTGCGACGCGGCGTCGGTCGCGCGTTGCGTCGAGTTGGCTACGATCGCGCGATCGTGCTGCCGAACAGTTTCAAGTCTGCGCTCGTGCCGTTCTTTGCCTGCATTCCACGCCGGACCGGTTGGCGCGGCGAGTGGCGCTACGGCGTGTTGAATGACCTGCGCACGCTCGACACCGCAAAGCTGCCGCGACTGATCGACCGTTTCGTTGCGCTCGGCGACGCAGCGTCCGCGAACCGCAGTGACGTCGAACCGAGACTTGCTGCCGATTCGACGCGTGCCGCTGTGCTGGTCACCCGGCTCGGCCTGACGGTTGATCGACCGGTACTCGCGCTGTGTCCCGGCGCCGAATACGGGCCGGCGAAACGCTGGCCCGCTTCGCATTACGCAGCCGTGGCCGCAGAGCACGTGAATCGCGACGGCGTGGTCTGGTTGTTCGGTGCGCAGGGCGACGCCGCCGTG
>JBGSNQ010000048.1:0-39331 GCA_041739525.1 Pseudomonadales bacterium
GCCCTTGCCGCCGCCGCTGGTAGAGGTACCTCCCGCACCGCCGCCACCGTCGCCTGGTTCTTCAACCGTGCCGGCACCTTCATTGGCGCGCGCGACGATCGCCCCACGCTCGGCTAGGATCGTGCCGTCGAAGTCCTTCAGTGCCTTGTCCAGTTCACCGTCGCCGCTGCCATCGCCCGCGGTGCCGTTGCCGCCGCCTTTTTCGTCGCCGCTTCCGGTTCCCGCGCCGTTCTGCTCGCCGGTACCTGATCCATCGGCTGTCTGTGCGCCACCCGAGGACCCTGCCTCGGAACCCGCGCCTGATTCACCGTCGCCCGTTTCTGTGCTGTCCGCCCCTGACTCCGCACCGGCCGTTCCCGTTTTGCCGGCGCCCGATTCGCCATCGGCCGTCCCGGTCTTGCCGTCGCCAGACTCGGCGCCGTCGCCGCTCTCGCCGTCGGATTTCGCGACGTCACCTCCTGCAGTGCCGTCGCTGGATTCTTCGCCATTGCCGTCCTGGCCCGTGCCGTCCGACTTTCCGTCCGGACTGCCTGCTTTTCCCGTCTTCGGATCGAAGGTGGGTGTGCCCGGGGCGGGGCTTCCGCCCGACGAAGCCGTAGACGGCGTACCGCCGGACGACCCGGACGAACCCGAGGACGATGACGGGCTCGATGAGCCTGGCGATCCCGAAGAGCTGCTCGGCTGACCGGAGGAGCCTTGACTGCCCTGGCTGCCCTGGCTCTTCGACTGACTCGGGGAACCTTGCGAACCTGACGACGGCGGAGAGGGGCTGCCCGACGAGCTGGGCATGCTCGGAGACGACGGCGTGGTCATAGGAGATTTGCAGCCGTCCAGCAGGCTGACGCATGCCACGATCGCACACGCGCATAGCCATCGATTCATATTGTTCACTGGATTCCCTCGTCCGCCTTCAAAGGTCGGACCGATGTTGCATTTGCCGGCAGAGCATAGTGCATTTGAGCATCGATCCGAAATTGAGTTCCCGCCCGCTTGGGCTGGCAACGTTCGAGCCGTCGATCGGTTGACGCGCGTGTGAGCAAATGCCGATTCGTGTGAATCGCGAGATCGATCAGGCTGGCGGCGGCGGTGCCACCTCCGCCTTCGGAGCATCCTCGGGTGCGGTTGCGTCGTTACTCGGCGGAGGGGTATCAGCCTTGTTCTGCGTCTCTGCGCGGCCGTCTTTGCCTGACGCGGTTCCCGCAGGTTCTGTACTGGGATAGTAGGTAAAGGTGTGCCGGTAGATCTGATTCGGCGAGGCAACCGGTGCATCGCCTTCGAGGCGCGGGCGGAACCGCGCCACGCGCATGCCCCGACGCACCTTGAAATCCATCATTCCCTCCGGCTCCGAAGTGACCGTCTTCAGATCGGTCACTTCGCCGAGGGGCGTCACCGTGTAGGAGACCTCGACATAGCCCTCCGTCGGGTTCGTCCGCAGTGCGGGCGGTGGCGTCGGCGGATTACGCGGAATCGGCCGGTACAACACCGTCGGGTGGTCGAAGTAGTCCGCGATCTGTTCCGGGGTGAATCCGGCGCGCTCCTGCAGAACCTGCCGCGCGTGCACGTAAATCGGCGTGGCGCGCGACTGTTTGTCGAAGAGCAGATACCAGTCCGCAAGGTCGAGCTCCGCCTGGGCGAGATGCAGCGGGTCGGCGTTCGGATCGGCCGAGAGAATCTTGACGATCTGCACCAACGCCTGCTCGCCCGGACCGAACCGGTTTACGACCATGCCTTGCTGGCCGGGATGGGGCAGTCCCGCGGTATCGAGGGCCCCGGCCATCGTCGGTTGCCGCTCGTCCATCACCTGATAGGGCGGAAAGCGCTCTTCTCGATAGCTGAGGGCAATGCCGCGCAAAGCCGGCAAGAGAGCGGGGTCGTTTTCGCCGCCCGTGCGCTCGATGATCTGAGTGATGCGCTCGTACAGGCCGCGCGCTGCGAAGATGTTGGAAGTGCGGTCGTACCAGGCCGCGAGATGGTAGAGCCCCGGGACGAGTTCGGGACTGAACGGACCGTATCTCCGCGCGAGCGTTTCGTACGCGTACTCCTGCTTGTCCTGCGCCTTGTCGATTTTGCCCATCGACGCGAGTGTGTTGGCCTCCTTGTAGACAATGTTGATCTGTTCGGTGGTGTGCAGGCCACCTTCGACGCGCGCGATGTGCTGCGCCTGTTCGTAGCTGCGCAGTGCCTCCGGATACTTCGCCTGGCCGCTCAGTGCGTCGCCGAGCAGCGTCAACGGCACCACGAGCGATGGGTCATAACGAGACGTGCGACGCTCCTGTTCCGCCACGATGTCGGTTAGAAGCGCCGTCGCATCTGCGTACTCTTTCATCTCGAGTTGATGCTCGGCCACGCTGATGCGGTCGTCGGTTGCATCGACCGGCTTCGTTGGTGTGGTGGCTACTCCTTCAGGTGCATGGAGACTGCTGATGGCATCCGGGTCGTCAGCAGCCTGTGATGTGGTCGCAGTCTCTGCAGGCACGTCGGCCGCGCGCGCACACGGCGGCTGCAACGCCAGTGCGACTGATATTCCCAGCAAGCCGAAAATCCGCATGCAATGTGGTGCTCGTGTTCGAAGTTCGACCGCGGCGGCGGTCGTTTTCTCCGGCGCAAAGTCTCAAAGCCGCCCGTGACAAGTCAAGGCAACGATCGCGAGCGCGTCCCGCACGTAGGACCGCAACGTCACCGTGATGTGCGCTCATGCGCGCGTTCGGACGCCCTGATACCATCGCGCGCGAACTCGCAGGGCCGGCCGTTCATGAAGAACGCAGATCATGAGAACGCAGATCATTGTCTCGACGCGACCGGACTGATCTGTCCCGAACCGCTGATGCTCGTGCGCAACCGTGTGCGCGAAATGCGAAGCGGCGAAGTGCTGCACGTCCTGGCAACCGATCCGACCACCGAACGCGACCTAACGAACTTCTGCCGGTTCATGGGACATCAGATGGTGAGCCATGAACTCAACGGCACGACGTATCACTACCTGCTTCGCAAAGGTTAGCGTGACGCAGTACTACTTCGCGTACGGCAGCAACATGAATCCCGCACGTGTTTCGGCGAGAGGACTGAAGTTCGATCGCGTCAGCGGCGCGACGATCCGCGGAGTTCGACTGACGTTCAACAAGCAGTCGCGCGAACATCCCTCGAGTGGTCACGCGAATCTCACCTTCGATCGAACGTCGCACTCGGAGGGCGTTCTGTACCGGCTGCGAGATGCAGATGAAATCGGCCTGATGGATCCATTCGAGGCGGCCCCGGTGAACTACAGCCGCGACGTCGTCTTGGTCGAGTCGGAAGGAGCGCGTGTTGCGGCGTGGACGTATTTCGCAAACGCCGCCGTGATTCGCCAAGGACTACGCCCCGAACGCGGTTACCTCGATCATCTGCTGGCGGGTCGCGAATATCTCACGCCGAGCTATTTCGCGTGGCTGAGAGAAACCGCGTGTGTCGATGACTGATCCGGCCGCCGCGCGCATCGTCCGAACGTTCAACGACACGTTCCTCGCGAGTCACCACACCGCGATGCGCGGCGGTGCGGCGGAACCGCTCTACTTGCCCGCTGTGGGGGCAACTCCCGCACAGATCGTGTTCACGTACGACTATCCAGCGAGCGCATTGCACGAAGCGGCGCACTGGTGTCTCGCGGGTGAGCAGCGGCGTACCCAGCGCGACTACGGTTATTGGTATGTGCCGGGTCCCCGTAATGCGGAGGAACGGACTGCGTTCTTTCATGCCGAGGCCGATGTGCAGGCGTTGGAGGCGGTGTTCGCACAGGCATGTGGTGTGCGGTTCGTGGTAAGCGCCGACGACTTCGATGCATCGCCCGAGGAACTTGCCCGGTTCGAGTGCGACGTGACCGCGCGGTTGAATGTTCGAAGAGCCACGTTGCCGTTGCGCGCGCGAACATTTCGAGCGGCGCTCGCGGCCGCGTTCGCGGTTGCGCCCCGGACAATTTCGAATCATGGCTGAACGGGTCGATTGTGTAGTGATTGGCGCAGGCGTGGTGGGCCTTGCGTGTGCGCGTGCACTGGCGCGTCAGGGCCGCGAGGTGCTGGTTCTCGAGCGTCACGGACAGATCGGCACCGAAACGAGCAGTCGCAACTCCGAGGTCATTCACGCGGGCATCTACTACGACACGGGCAGTCTGAAGGCGCAGCTGTGCGTGCGCGGGAAAGGGATGTTGTACCGGCACTGCGAAGAGTACGGTGTTCCGTTCCAGCGTTGCGGCAAGATCATCGTCGCCACCGACGAGACGCAGTTCGAAACGCTGCGAGGCTATCAGCGTCGGGCCATGGCTAACGGCGTTGGTGAGCTGCGTTGGTTGCCGCCCGAGGAAGTCGCGGAACTGGAACCGGCGGTGAGTTGCGTTGGCGCCGTATTGTCGGAGACGACCGGCATCATCGACAGCCACGCCTACATGGAGAGTCTGCTCGGCGATCTCGAGGCGCATGACGGCATGATCGCCTTTCACTCGGAGGTGCGGGCGGGCGCAGTCGACGGCGGACGAATCCGTATTGAGACGAGCGAAATGGAACTCGATGCTGCGTGTGTAGTGAATGCAACCGGACTGGGCGCGCCCGATGTTGCGCGACGGCTGGCACCACGCGCATCAGCCGACTTACCGGCCGCGCACTACGCGAAAGGGCAGTACTACACGTTGAGTGGCCGTTCGCCGTTCAGGCGGCTCGTGTATCCGGTAGCGGAGCAGGGTGGACTCGGCGTCCACGTGACGCTGGATCTCGCGGGGCAGGCGCGTTTCGGGCCCGACGTCGTGTGGATCGATGGTGTCGACTACACATTCGACGACCGCAATCGCGCACGCTTCGTCACGGCGATTCGCCGCTACTATCCCGCGCTCGATGAAACGCGCCTGCAACCCGGCTACACGGGAATCCGGCCGAAAATCTCGGGGCCTTCGGAGCCCGCCGCCGATTTCCTGATCGCGGGTCCCGAAGATCACGGCGTTCCCGGTCTCGTACATCTACTTGGCATCGAGTCGCCGGGGCTCACCGCATCGCTCGCGCTGGCAGACGACGTGCTCGCGCGCGTTGCACGCCGCTGATGCTGCGCATCGGAGTCATCGTCAATCCGATCGCGGGCATTGGAGGGCCGGCTGCGTTGAAGGGCAGCGACGGCGCAGACATTCAACGGGAGGCACTTGCGCGAGGCGTGCGGCCCCGCTCCTCTGAAAGGATGCGTGAGGCGCTCGCGCCATTGCAGGGTCGTGCAGCGGAGTTGAGGTTTAAGACGTGGGCCGGAGCCATGGGAGCCGATGCGTTGGCCGGTTTCGGCTTCGACGTTCAGGTCCTTGGTGCCGCCGCGTCGCCGACGCGCGCATCTGATACGCACGCGGCGGCCACGGCATTGGCGAAGCACGGCATCGACGTGCTGATGTTCGCGGGCGGCGACGGTACCGCGCGCGACCTTACGGAAGCGCTGCCGCAGTCGCTTCCTGTGATCGGTGTACCCGCCGGCGTGAAAATGCACTCCGGCGTCTTCACAGTTACGCCGCGCGACGCAGGCGCTCTGGTTGCGCGGTTGCTCGATGGCGATTTCGTGGCTGCCGTTACAGCTGAGGTGCGCGACATCGATGAGACGGCGCTACGCGAAGGTCGAGTAGCGACGCGCTATTACGGCGAACTGTCGGTGCCGCGGATCGGCGGCTTCCTGCAGCACGTGAAAACGAGTGGACGCGAAGTAGAGGAGCTCGTACTGGCCGAAATCGCCGAGTCGATCGCGGAGCGCGTCGCAAAACATCGCGGCACGCTCGTGCTCGGGCCGGGCAGTACCCTGGCAGCAATCAAAGGTCGTCTCGGTGTGGACCCCACGCTGCTTGGCTTCGACATCCTGTCGAATGACGGCACCGTGATACGCGATGCGGACGCGCGCGCACTTGCAACGCATGTCGATGCAGACACCGTAATCGTCCTCAGCTTCACGCGCGGCCAGGGCTTCCTGATCGGACGCGGCAATCAGCAACTCACGGCTGAAGTGTTGCGAACCATCAAGCGGGAGAACATCTGGGTTGCCGCGACTCGTACGAAGCTATTGTCGCTCGAAGGCAGACCGTTGCTGGTCGACAGTGGAGCGGAAGATGTCGATACGAAACTGCGCGGACTCGTCACGATCGTCAGCGGCTACGAAGACGCGCTGCTCTATCGCGTCGGTTCGTGAGTTCAGGGGACCATCCGCGCCATCACGTCGGTCATCGTCGCGCGTACCTGCGCGGAACTGCCGCTCTTCAGCGCTTCGCGAATGCGGTGTATGTACGTGGCGTGCTCGACGGCAACAGATGCGGGCAACGCATCGCCCGATGTCGTCCCTCCATCGGCGCGCATGGTCAGCACGCCGAAACACCGCCCGGTGAGAACGGCCTGATCGATGGCTTCCATCCGAATCGCTTCCTCGTATCGCAGGTAGCCTTCTTCTGCCAGCCACAAGAGCGTGCCGAAACACGAGAGAAAACGGGTACCTGGCACACCGAATTCGTCGGTGGTCACCGGCCCCGCGACTTCTTCGACGAACACGGTCGCTTTGCGGGGGAAGGTCAGATACAAGCGCGCGAGCGTCTTCGCCGCGTCTTTGAAGAAATCGTCGATATGAATGTCGCTCACGCGTGTACCGCGAGGCGCTACTGGCGATACGTCGCGAGGAACTCGCCCATCCGGCCGATGGCTTCGATCAGTTCTTCCTCGCGCGGCAGGAACACGATTCGGAAGTGATCGGGTTCGGGCCAGTTGAAGCCGGTGCCCTGCACGACGAGGATCTTCTCCTGACGCAGCAGATCGAACGCGAACTTCTCGTCGTCGCGAATGTTGAAGCGGCGCATGTCGAGCTTGGGAAACAGATACAGCGCCCCTTTCGGCATCGTGCAGCTGACGCCTTCAATCTGATTCAGCAGCGAGTGTGCGAGCACGCGCTGCTGATACAGGCGCCCACCGGGACGAATGAACTCGACGATGCTCTGATAACCGCCGAGCGCGGTTTGGATCGCATGCTGTGTTGGCACATTGGCGCATAAGCGCATCGAGGCGAGGATGTTGAGCCCCTCGATGTAGTCGGCGGCGCGGTGCTTTGCGCCGGAGATCACCATCCAGCCGGTGCGGAATCCGGCTACTCGATATGTCTTCGACAGGCCGTTGAACGACAGCACCAGCAGGTCAGGCGCAAGCGAAGCGAGCGGGGTATGCACCGCGTCGTCATAGATGATCTTGTCGTAGATTTCGTCGGCGAACAGGATGAGATCCTTTTGCCGCGCGATTTCGACGATGTCGGTGAGCAATGCGTGCGAGTACACCGCGCCGGTAGGGTTGTTCGGATTGATCACCACGATTCCGCGGGTGCGCGACGTGATCTTCCGCTTCATGTCCTCCAGATCGGGCTGCCAGTCGGCTTGCTCATCGCAGCGGTAGTGCACTGCTTTGCCGCCGCACAAAGTGATGGCGGCGGTCCACAACGGATAGTCGGGAGAAGGCACCAGAATCTCGTCACCGTTGTTCAGTAGCGCCTGCATCGCCATCACGATCAGTTCGCTGACACCGTTGCCGATATAGATGTCGTCGATCTCGACGTGCGGAATTGGGCGTTGCTGGCAGTACTGCATGATCGCTTTGCGCGCGCTGTACAAACCCTTCGAGTCGCAATAGCCCTGCGATTCGCGCAGGTGGTGGATCACGTCGATGACGATCTCTTCCGGCGCCTCGAAACCGAACGGTGCCGGGTTGCCGATGTTCAGCTTTATGACGCGGTGGCCCTCTTCCTCGAGCCGCGTCGCTTCCTGCAGGACCGGACCGCGAATGTCGTAACAGACATCTGCGAGCTTGCTCGACTTCGCGATGGTCCGCAGCGTCGGCGGGGTCAGCGGCGTCACCCGGCTCAGGTCTTCATTGCGTTGCATGTCGGCAGCTCTGGGAGGAACAAGCGGAATTGTAGCGAAGAACCGGAGCGCGATGTCGTCCTTGCAGCCGAGGCGGGTAATTCGGTCGACGAACGGAAGACGCTACCAGGTCTCGCCGAACGGCCTCAGTTCGACGTCGAACGACCATGCCGAGCGATCCTGGTGGGCAACCTGCCAGATCGTTTCGGCAATGGCGGACGGCTTCGCGAAGTAGTCGTCGGGCTTGTCCGGGAACGCGGCGCGCGTTCATGCGCGTCTTTGAGTGCGGTGAAATCCGCGACGTCGCACACGAAAGGCAGACAACCAGGCAGTTCCTTCGTCAGTTCGTCGAGTCGGGCCGCATTTCGTGCGAGTGCCGCCATGCGATAGCCCCCTCGTGAAACCGTCGGGCAATGGCGCTGCCCGACTCCGGTGATCAGCGCAAGCTCGTCCATACGGCTACAGCAGCTTGGTGGCAGGCATGCGAGTTTGCCATACTGCCCGATCATCGACGTATACGATCAACGGCAGCTCTAGTGAACCCTTACGTATCCACCACGGTGCTGCTGATACTCAGCAACGTGTTCATGACGTTCGCATGGTATGGCCACTTGAAGAACCTCTCAGGTCGACCGTGGATCGTCGCCGCGCTCGTCAGTTGGGGTATCGCGCTGTTCGAATATCTATTGCAGGTTCCGGCGAATCGAATCGGTCACGGAGTGATGAACCTCGGCCAACTCAAGATCCTGCAAGAAGTGATCACGCTTTCGGTGTTCGTGCCGTTCGCGATCCTCTACATGAAGGAAAAGCTGACGCTCGATTATCTGTGGGCAGGTATTTGTCTGCTCGGTGCGGTGTTCTTTCTGTTTCGAGCGAAGCTGGTCGCCTGACCAGCCGTTGTGACCGTGTGCGCCGCTCTGCGATGATGCGGGCGGACGGAGCGTTTTAGGGGTATAGAGTGGCGACGTTGACGGGCCTGATCCTGACTTTGACGCAAAGCGAAGTGCAACAGCAGCTGAAGATCGTCGCTGTTACCTATGGCTACACGTTGACGTGTAACTCGATCGAGTGCGATCGCAATGTGTCGTTCGAAATCAGCGCCGACATTCTCGGCCACGACATGGTCAGCGACGACGTGTTGGCGGCTGACGTCGATAGACACATCGTCGAATGCAGCGGCACCTTGCCGATAGAGATGCGGCGGAGTTTCGTCGTCGGACAGGCGCTTCTCAACGAAGACGTCGGTACCGACGAAATAAAGCTGCGAGTCCGCGCGCGCGATGGTGTTGGCGACGAAATCGTCGCCAACACAGGAATCGTGCGCGGAAATTTCTGACGCGGCCGGGTTAGAAACCGACCGCGAGACCTTCCTTGCGATGGTCCGACGCGGCGCAATACCCGTCGTCCAGCTTGTAGATTAACTGTGCACCGCCGAACGTGGCTTCGTGCTGGTCGCGTCGCACGATGTGGCCGCGCGCCGCGAGCCGCTCCGCTACCGATGTCGGGAATCCAGACTCCAGACCGACGCTGAAGTCGGGAAACACGTGCCAGCGCGGTGCGTCGGACGCTGCCTGCGGGTTCTGACGATGGTCGAATATCCGATTGACCATCTGCACGTGACCCTGGTGCTGCATGTGCCCGCCCATTACACCGAAGCTCATGCGCGGTGCGCCGTTGTGTGTGACGAATCCGGGAATGATCGTGTGATAAGGGCGCTTGCGCGGGCCGACGCAGTTCGGGTGCGAAGGATCGAGCACGAATCCGGAACCGCGGTTCTGCATCGATACGCCGGTACCCGGTATAACGATTCCCGAACCGAAGCCGCGAAAGTTCGACTGGATCATCGACACCATCATGCCGTCGGCGTCAGCCGCTGTGAGGTAAACGGTGTCGTGTCCAACCGGCAATGCGACCGGCGGCAGCGTGCACGCGTCTTCGCCGATGGTTGCCGCGAGTCTTGCAAGCGCCGCCGCACCGAGCAGTTCCGTCGGCGTCACCCGCATGGCTGCCTCGTCGGCGAAATGATCGAACGCCGCGCGGATCGCGATCTTCATCGCTTCGATCTGCAGATGAATGCCGCGCTCGTCGTCGGGCGCGGTGGCGGGCAGGTCGAAGTGTTCGAGAATCGCCAGGCCGATCTGTGCGGCCAGACCCTGACCGTTCGGCGGAATCTCGTGCAGTTCGATGTCGCGGTAGCGTTGCCGGATCGGTGTCACCCAATCGGCGCGATGCTGTTCGAGGTCGTCGGCGTTGAGTGCGCCGCCTGCATCGCGCGAAGCCGCGACGATTTTCCGTGCGAGCTCGCCCCGATAGAACGCTTCACCGCGCGACTGCGCGATCAGTTCGAGCGTGCGCGCAAGATCGGGTCGTTTGAACAACTCGCCGGCGCGCGGCGCCCGATCTTGTGGCAGGAAATGCGCGACGAAATCCGGAAACGCCTTGAACTGCGCGGCAGCGAGATTCCAGTAGTACGCCGTCTTCGGACCGACGTGAAAGCCGTCGCGCGCATAGCCGATCGCCGCGTCGAACAGCTGCGCGAACGGCAGCCGGCCGAAGCGTTCCGACAGCGCCACCCATGCGCTCACGGCGCCGGGTATGGTCACGCTGTCCCAACCGAGGCCTGGCATGTGAGTTCGACCCGCGAATCGCTCTGCCGCCCAACCCGCCGGTGATCGACCCGATGCGTTGAGACCCGTGAGTCCTTCAGGCGTACCGATGATTGCGAATGCGTCGCTGCCGACACCGTTGTTGTTCGGTTCGACCACCGTCAGCGTGATTGCGGTTGTCAGCGCGGCATCGACGGCATTGCCGCCGCGACGCATCGCGTCGAGACCTGCAACGGCTGCCAACGGTTGCGACGTCGCGACGACATTGCGTGCGACGACCGGCATACGTTGCGAGGGATAGGGAAACTGCCAGTCGATCACGACGGGCGCTTCAACCGAAGGAGAACATCGAACTCAGCCCGCCAAGTGCAGCTGTTGGCGAACGTGTGTGTCGATGTGACGAAGACAATGCAGCGTGTTTGCGCGCGTCGGACCTTCCATACGGAAGTCGATGTCGTAGTAGTGCTTGTCTTCTGCAGCGCTCGCGCTGCGCACCACGCCCGACAGTTCTTCGACGCGAAGATCGTTGACGATCAGGTCCATCACCACGGGCTGGCCCACTTTCAATTGCGCGGGCGTCTCCACTTGAATGCCGGAAATCGAGAAGTGCAGACAGTCGGCAGCAATCGGACGACGGAACATGCCGAGTATGCCGGTTCGATGGAGTTGCACGGTGAGTTTGCCGCTGCAGACGACGTTGAATTGCCCGGTACTTGCCATATCGACGTCGCTGGAGAGGCCTCAATGTTCATGTGCTAAACAGTTTGGCAGGTTAGGCGCCTAACTGGTTGTCCGCAAGGAAAAAGATGTTTCTCACCTGTTTCCCTTGCGTTCGCGTCGCTGTCTTGCGTCGATTGCACCTCGCCGGCAAACCCAATACCGTGCGGCGTTCGTCATCTTGTGTGGAGAGATGC
Source organism: Pseudomonadales bacterium (assembly GCA_041739525.1). GTDB lineage: Bacteria > Pseudomonadota > Gammaproteobacteria > Pseudomonadales > Azotimanducaceae > DATJGR01. The sequence continues at coordinate 11,394 of JBGSNQ010000048.1, forward strand.
TCGATGCCCGTGGGGATGATTGCAGCCGCCGCGCCCGACAAGATCGCATATGTGATGGCCGATACCGGAGTGGCGGTCACGTTCGGCGAACTCGAAGCGACGTCGAACCAAGGTGCACAACTGTTCCGCAAGTTGGGCCTCAATGCCGGCGATCACATTGCACTGATGCTCGAGAATCATCCGCGCTTCCTGCAAATCTGCTGGGCGGCGCAGCGTGCCGGCTTGTACTACACCGCGATCAGCTGGCGACTGCAGCAGCAAGAGGTGGAGTACATCGTCAACAATTGCGAGGCGCGTGTATTCATTACGTCGAACGAGTGTCGCGAGGTTGCACACGCGCTGAACGGCCGAATTCCGAAGGTCGAAAAGTGTTACATGATCGACACGGTGATTCCCGGCTTCGAGTCATGGGAAGCGGCGATTGCGTCGATGCCGAAGGAGCCGATCGCGGACCAGACCGAAGGGCAATCGATGTTGTACTCCTCCGGAACCACCGGATATCCGAAGGGCATCAAGCGGGCCTTATCGGGTCTCCCTTTCGGAGAAGCCAACGCGCTGCCGGTGATGACGACGCTGTACGGCGCCGACGAAAGTTCGATCTATCTGTCGCCGGCACCGCTGTATCACGCCGCACCGCTCGGCTTCTCGATGGCCTGCCTGCGCAGCGGCATACAGGTCGTGGTGATGGAACATTTCGAAGCCGAGAGGGCGCTGAAATTCATCGAGCGATACCGCGTCACGCACAGCCAGTGGGTGCCAACGATGTTCGTGCGCATGCTGAAGCTGCCGGAAGACGTCCGAACGAAATACGACGTGTCCAGTCTGAAGTGCGCCATTCACGCGGCGGCGCCGTGCCCGATTCCGGTGAAGGAACAGATGATCGACTGGTGGGGGCCGGTGTTGTTCGAGTATTACGCCGGCACCGAGGGCAACGGCTTCGTGCAGCTGAATTCGCAGGAGTGGCTCGCCCATAAAGGTTCGGTGGGCCGCGCGCTGAACTGCACCGTACACATCTGCGACGACGAAGGTAAGGAACTGCCGGTCGGCGAACCCGGCACCATCTATTTCGGGGGCGGCGGGAAGTTCGAGTATCACAAGGATCCTGACAAAACCGCTCAGTCGCGCCATGCCGAAGGTTGGTCGACACTCGGCGACGTCGGTTACCTGGACGAGGAAGGCTTCGTATATCTCACCGATCGCAAACACTTCATGATCATCTCGGGCGGCGTGAACATCTATCCGCAGGAAGCTGAGAATCTGCTCATCACGCATCCGAAAGTGTACGACGTCGCAGTGTTCGGTGTGCCGAACGAAGACTTCGGGGAAGAAGTGAAAGCGGTGGTGCAGCCGGTCGACATGGCTGAGGCGGGCGCCGCGCTCGAACAGGAACTGATCATGTTCTGCCGCAGCCAGCTTTCGCACATCAAGTGTCCGCGTTCGGTGGACTTCGAAGCTCAACTGCCGCGACATCCCACCGGCAAGCTGTATAAGCGCCTGCTGAAGGACCGCTACTGGCAGAAGGCCTGAGTCACTGCCTCTACGGCTGCGCCTTCAGCAGATTCGCCGGCGAGTACTGGTCCGTGAGGATGCGCGCCGTAACGTCCCAGTCAGCACTCGTGCGCATCGTCGAGGCATAGTCTTCGATCGGCACGCCGTAAGGTTTCAACTGCTGCGCGAGCGCCTTCGCGGTGACCACCCGCTGATCTGTGTCCGGAAACGCACCACGGCTCGCAATGATCACGCGGTTTGCCGTGTCGTCCGATCGCAAATTGAAGAATGGCCCGAACACGTCGGCATAGGTGACGGACTCGTTGTGGTAAAGGCGGCTGATCGCGAAGGTATTCGACGCGAGAACGCCACCGCTCGTGAGCAGAGCGCGCGTCTCGGCCAGATACTCTCGCGTCATCAGATGTTCCGGAATGTAGTCGCCGTTGAACGCGTCGAGCATGATCAGGTCGTAGCGCTTCGAACCGACTTCCGCACGCTTTCCCCAAACCCGCGCGTCTTGCTCGAAAACGTGCATGTTGTCGGTCGGCTTGAACCCGAAGTAACGCTTCGCGACGACGACGACCGCCGGATCGATTTCAACCACGTCGATGCTCGCGTTCGGGTACAACTCGGAAAGCGCGGTGGGCAAGGTTCCGCCACCGAGCCCCACGATCAGCACGTTGCTCGGCGCCGGATTGAGCAACAGTGACGCCATCATCATTCGTGCATACGGAAACACGAGATGCTTCGGCCTGCGCTGATCGAAGCACGACTGGTTGCGTTGATCTTTGCGCACGGTGAACTGCATGCAGCGCACAGAGCCTTCTTCGGTAACGAGGATGTTCTGATACAGCGACGTTTCCGAGTGGATAGTGCGCGCATCGGCCGACGTCGCCAGCAACGCAACCATTACGGCCAGCGCGAGTCTCACCGAGTGCGTCCCGCCGCGTAGCCTAAGGCTGCGAACGCCAGCAGGCTGCTGGTCAACAGCAGCAGAATCGTGTTGATCTCGAACCACAGCACCAGATAGAAAGAGGTCGCCAGCGTTCCGAGCGCGCTGCCGAGCGTCGAAACGAAATACAGCGTGCCCGCAACGCGCCCCGACTGCGTGGTTTCGGTCACCATCAGTCGAACGGAATACGGGCTGATCATGCCGAGCACGATGGTCGGCAGCATGAACAGCGCAGAAGCCGCGACGAGTGAACCGTAACGCGGGTCTTCGATGTGTTCGAAGACGAGCTGCATCAACTGCTCGCCGTATATCACTAGCGGATAGGTAAGCACCGCTCCAACCACGAACAGCGCAGCGAAACGCGCCAGTGAAGGTGAGCGAAGAGACAGGTAACCGCCGATCAGATAGCCGAACGAAAGCGACAGCATGAACACCGTGATGACGCTGCCCCACACGTAGATGCTGCTGCCGAAATAGGGCGCCAGTACACGTCCGCCGAGCAGCTCGAGCGACATGATCACGAAGCCGCCGCCGAACGCGAGGACATTGATGGTGGTGCGCCGCATAATGCGCGCGTGGCGCTCCAACGAAGCAAGAAGGGGGAGGCGATTGTGCAGGTGGGTGTGACGATGCGCAACATGGGTCCCGAGTCGACGCGGGCGATGATGGCCGATTGCGCGCGTGCGGCGCAGGACAGCGGTGCCGAGTCGGTGTGGATTACCGATCACGTTGCGATTCCACCGGACGATGCCGAAGGATCGGGTGGCCGATATGTCGATCCGTTGATCACACTGGGGTGGCTTGCCGGCATCACACGAAGCATCAGGCTCGGGAGCGGTGTCATCGTGTTGCCATACCGGCCGCCGCTGATGTTCGCGCGCCAGGTGGCCGCATTGCAGGAACTCTCCGGTGGTCGTCTGCTGCTTGGCGTGGGCATCGGCTGGATGGACGCCGAGTTCCGCGCGTTGGGCATCGAGCGCAGTGACCGCGGCCGCGATTCGGATAGCGTGCTCGCATTTATCGACAAGTGCTTCGCCGCGGATGTCGTCGAAGCGAACGGTCAGGCGTTCTTGTTCAAGCCACGTCCCGTCAAACCGCCGGTGCTGGTTGGTGGACGCGCGCCACACGCTCTGGAGCGCGCCGCGCGCTACGGCGATGGATGGTTACCGATGGGCATGAGTCCGGCGGACATCGTGGCCGCGAAGAAGTCGTATCTGGAACTCACCGAACGCTATGGCAGGCCGCCCGGAACGATCACGTTGATGACTTCGCTGCCGCTCCACGACACGGCGCGCGCGAGGGACGAACTCGACGCTTACGCGGCTGCAGGTGTCGATCGGGTCGTTTGCGCGGTGCGATATCGAACCTACACGGAATACGCGTCGGCGATGCAGCGGCTCGCCACCGTGTTGAGTCGTTAGCGAGCCGGCCTAGTCCTTCTTCGCAACTCGCTCGACGGGCGATCCGGCGGCCTTCCAGCCGCTGAAGCCTCCACCGATGTGGCAGACGTTCTCTAAACCCATTCGTTGCACGGTTTGTGTCGCGAGCGCGGAACGCCAACCGCTCTGACAATAGAAGACGAGCTTCTTGCCGGAGGAGAACACGTCTTTGTGATACGGGCTGTCGGGATCGACCCAGAATTCGAGCATGCCGCGAGGTGCGTGGAAGGCACCGGGAATCTTGCCTTCGCGTGTGAGTTCGCGCGGATCGCGAAGATCGACGAACACGACGTTCGCATCGTTCAGCAGCGCCGCGGCCGTGCTCTGGTCGAGCGTCTCGATCTCCTTCTCGGCGTTTTCGATGAGGGCTTTGTAGCCGATCTTCATGGACGTGCTCCCTTCGTGCTTCGTTTTGGTTCGTTCGGATTCTACTCGACGCTACATGCGCAGACCGCCGCTAGCGACCAGAATCTCGCCTGTGACGAAATCGGATTCGCTCTGGCAGAAGAGATAGATGGCGTTAGCGGCGTCTTCTGGTGTGCCGGTGCGTTGCAACGGAGTCAGCGCGCGCTGCTGTTCGACCTGGTCGTGGCTCAGGCCGACGCGGTAGCTGCGTCCTGCGACGTCGATACGCGGCGGTTCGGAGTCGTATTCCTGCGTCAACCGCGTTGCGATATGGCCGAACGCTACGGCGTTGACGGTGACGTTGTAGCGACCCCACTCCTTCGCGAGCGTTCGGGTCAACCCGATCAGCGCAGCTTTGCCGGCGGAATAGGCGACCTGGGTAGGGGCGCCGAACAATCCGGACACCGACGAAACGTTGACCACTTTACGGCACGGCATCGCGGCTCCGGTTTGATGTACGGCTCGCAACCAACGACCGTACGCGCGAAGAATGCGAAACGGTGCCGTGACGTGAATGTCGAGCATCGCCTCCCATTGTTCGTCACTGTGGTTGTGCAGCGCGCTGTTCCAGATGTAGCCCGCGTTGTTTACCACGATGTCGAGTGTGCCGCGCTGTTCCACCGCGGAGGCGACGAGCTTGTCGGGTAGCGCCACATCGGTGAGGTCGCCAGCGAGCGCGATTCCGCCGATCTCCTTTGCGGTCGCGTCGAGTTCATCGGCATCGATGTCGTTCACGAACACGAACGCACCTTCGCTTGCGAGCTTACGAGCGGTAGCGCGCCCAACGCCGCGTGCAGCGCCCGTAACGAGCGCGGTTCTTCCTAACAATCGCGTTGAGCCGCTCACAGAAAGTCTCCTTGCTTGCGCGGTTCCGGAACATAACGTGCGACAACGGCGCCGCCCACCACCAGGAACAGAATCGACGCCATGAAGACAGACTGGTAGCCGGCCAGTGCCGCGAGCACTCCGCCCAGCAGCGGACCGATGGTGCCCGCGAGTTCCGATGCCGTATTGGCGATGGCAATCCGAACGGGCAGGTCGTGGCGGCTGCCGAACTCCAGCGTCATGTTCTGCGACGCATTCTGAAAACCCTGGTTCGCCGCACCGATACCGATGAAGACGAGCACCGTGATCGGGAGATTTCCGGACACCAGCATCAACAATACGGTGGACGCCACCCATAGCGCGATCGACGACAGGAAAGTAATGCGAAATCCCTTGTGATCACCCAAGGGTCCCCAGATCAGATTCGAGAACGTGCCCGACAACGTGAACGCGAATGTCAGGATGCCGAGCGTCGCGCCGGAGAGTGCTGCTGTCTGTCCCTCGTGCAGGATGTAGAACGGCATCGCCATTCGTCCCATTGACGCAAGCGCCCGCGCCAGGAAATAGCGGGTGAACGCACGATCGTCGCGGAGCAACGCAGGCACTTGTGCAAGGCGCGTCCGCAGACTTTCTTTCGGCCGAACCGTCGGCGGTTCCGGTTCGCGCACCGCGACGAGAGCGGATAACCCGATACTCGTCAGCACGAAGGCGAGCAGGAACGTATACGAGTAGCCGGCCGCGGTTGGGTGATCGCCGACCAGGAACTGGCCGCTGAGCCAAGCGACCACGGCCGAGATGATGCCGGCCAGGAAATTGCGCATGCCGGTCAGGCGGCCGCGTTTCGAGACCGGGATCACCTTCGCCATGAGGAAGTTGAAGATCACTCCCTGCATGCCCTGAAACAAACCGAAGCCGGCAAGGAATAGCATCAGCGCCCACAGCGACCACGGTGTCGGCAGCATGAGACCCGACAGCGAGATGGCGAGAATCATTCCGCGCATTCCCCAACCGGTCGAGAACGCGACGGGCAGGACGCGCTTGCGATGTTCGATCATGTTTGCGCCGATCATCGGCGTGAGCGTCATGCCGAACGACTGCAGCGCGCTCGACAGACCGACGGCGAGGTTAGAACCGCCGGACAGCAACATGATGTAGGCGGGCATGAACGTCGGCGCATTCATCAGCCGAAAGCCGGTCTGGCTCAGCATGCCGTGCGCCAGATGCGCCATGAAATTGCGGGTCAGGCTGCGTTGAACCTGAATCTGAAAGCGGCGCTCGGCCCGCTGGTCGGCTCTGTCGGTGTCGTTCGGCAACAGTGACGTCCATCACGCAGGGTCTACGCGATGCCTGACGCGTGCTGTCAGGCTGTGCGCGGGGCGGTCAGTTAGCGACCGGGGCGCGCCGAATTGCTAGAACCTGTAAGTGTAATAAATACAGTAGGTTATGAAGATCTCATAAATTGGCACGAAACCTGAACTTACCGCTCCGGACACACACAGTAGTAAGTGATGCCACGATGAAAGACACCTTGAGTCGCTACCCCGGCCAGTTCGACCAATCGCCGGACCCGCTGTACGTCGCGATTCCGCGCGTCGAGATCATCTCGGAGATGGCCCGGCGCGGCGACGACCGTGCGCTGAACGACGTTTGCCTCGCCGTGGCGATCGTTGCCGAAGCCATGAATGCCGCGTGGGTGGCTACCCGCTCGCACTGATCGACGTCAGCGTATTGTCTTGCTCGGAGGACGCTGACGTCAGCGCCCCTGCCAGTTCGGGGGGCGCTTCTCGGCAAACGCCTTCGGGCCTTCGACGAAGTCCTCGCTACCGACCAGCGTGCGCACCGAGTCGTACGATCGCGTCATCGCATCGTTCAAGTCGGCAATGTCGAGTCCGCGATAGACGACGTCCTTGCTCGTCCGGATCGACACCGGCGAACACTCGCAGATTTCCCGCGCCCAACGCTTCGCCGTGTCCATCAACTTCGCTTGCGGGACCACTTCGTTGACGAACCCGAGCGTTTGACCTTCGGCGGCGCCGACACGTCGCCCCGTCAGGATCATTCCGAGTGCCTGCTTGGTACCGATCTGCCGTGGCAGCCGCTGCAGTCCACCGGCGAGCGCCGCGAGTCCCACTCTTGGTTCGGGTAACGCGAACAACGCGTTGTCGGAAGCCACTATCAGATCGCACGCGAGCGCAATCTCGAATCCGCCACCCATCGCCACGCCATTGACGGCGGCAATGACCGGCTTCGTCAGATCGAATCGCGACGTGAGCCCGCCGAAGCCGCGCGGCGTCGGTACACGCTTGCCGCCTTCGGCTTGGTGACGCAGATCGTTGCCCGCGCTGAACGCGCGATCGCCGCGACCGGTAATGATCGCGACCCACGCGTTGTTGTCGGCTGCGAATTCATCGAACACGACGCCGAGTTCGGCATTCGCCTCCGGGTGCAGCGCATTCATTCGCTCCGGCCGTTCGATGGTAACGACCGTCAGATGGCCGTCTTTTTCGACACTACAGAATTCCGGCATGTTTCCCCCTGCTCGTGTGTGCGTTGATGGATCGCTTAACGAAGTCGATGCGTAGCTATCGAGCTGCTTCGTTACAGATGTTCGGTGCTGTTGAATGCGGCAACCAACGGTTCCGGTTCGAGCAACAGCTCAGTCACGCTGCAATTATCGATCTGGTAGTTTGTCCAGTGATTCGCGTCAGCGTCAAGCAAAGCGGCCAGCGCAATCGCCAACGCAGCGCCGTGACTGACGACTACGATGGGTCGCGTTGAATCGCCCGTTGCGTGAATGCGTCGCAGCGCGGGAACGATACGTTGCGCCACGCTGCTGATCGAGTCGCCGCCGGGGGGGGCGAAGGCCATGTCCTCGCGAATCCGGCGGAAAAAATCGTATTCGCTTTGCAATGCAGCGAACGTCGTGTCTTCGAGTTCGCCGATGCCGTATTCGCGCAGATTCTCGTCGATCGTCACCGGTTGATCGAGCGCACCGCCGATTGCCTGCGCGGTGTGAAGGCAGCGAATCATGGGACTCGAGAAGATCGCTTCGGCGTCGCCCCAGTCGCGGCGCATGCGTTGCGCAACGCGCGCGATCTGCCGGCGGCCGGTGCGAGTCAGCGGACTATCCGTAGAGCCGTGCCAGCGGCCGCGTGCGTTCGCTTCTATTTGGCCGTGTCGAACGAGCAACAGCGAACGCGTTCGCGAATGCGTCATCGATTCGCCTCGCTCATTCGACAAACGAGGACTAGACGTACAGATCGATGATTGTGCCGATGCGCGACGGTGCAGGGGCAGGCGCGAGATTTCGATCGAGCGGGATTCGGCGCGGCGCCTCGCCATCCCACAAAACTCTGCGATCGAGACCGCTGCGGCGCTCTTCGCTCGACGTGCGGCGTTCCTTTTCGGGCGCCCGAGCCGTCTGCCGGCGTCGTTCCTGCGTGCGATGGCGGCGGTCCGTTTGGCGGCGACGCTCGTTGCGCTCGATGTTCGTCGAGACGGGAGTAGCGAGGTAGAGCGCGGGCAACGCCACGGATAGAGTTTCCGAATTCAGACCGAGGCCAGCTTGCGGCTTTGCAGGCGCTTCGATGTGAACGCTTGTCGCGCTGCTGTAACGATCGGCGGATTGCCGTCACCAACGCGCTTCGATGCGACAACAATCTGGCAGGTTCACGCGGTATTCCCTACGACGCAGCGCGGCAGGTTAGGGGACGGCGCGCGTACCCGTCAAGGCAACCGCTGCGTAGCATCGCGGCATGCACACGAGCCGTTCATTGCACCGTTTTGTTCGAGCCGGAGCGTTTCTTCTGGCGCGGTTCCGGCAGCCCGGCAGCGTGGCCACCGTGAACTATGCTTCGGGAACACAGGCGATGCGATTCAGCCTTGAGCGACCCTGCCTATAGTGAGCCCGCGGATCTTGCCGCGCTGCGGCGCATGCTCGCGTTCGCGCTCGACACCCGGGCGTTTCAGCTGCCTCCATTGCCCGGCGTGGCCGCGGAAGTAATTGCGAGCTCGATCGACGACCAGGCCGACGCGACGCGCCTTGCCGACCTCATTCAGACGGATCAAGGATTGGCGAGCCACGTGTTGCGCGTAGTCAACTCGCCGTCGATGCGAGCGGCGACCGAGATCGTCGCGCTGCGGCAGGCCATCGCGCGACTCGGCATGACCCGCATCCGTGAAATTGCCATCGCTGCGTCGCTTGCCGGAGCGCTGTTCAAACCGATGCGCTACAAGGTCGAAGCGTTGCAGGCATGGAAACATGGGCTCTGCACCGGACTCTGGGCGAAGGAAATTGCTCGCGCCGGCCGAAAAAACACTGAAATGGCGTACCTGTGCGGTCTGTTGCACAACATCGGCTCACCGGTGCTCCTCAATGCGCTGGGTCAGGCGACGTCTCAATCATTGCCGCCGTGCGACATTGCGAGCTTGTTGGAGGAGTTCGGTGCGCAGGCCGGCGCATTGTTGGCAAAGGAATGGAAGCTGCCTGAAATGGTGGTTACGACGGTTCGATGCGTTCACGCATTCGAAACAGCCGGCGCACAAACCGACGCAGTGGCGATCGTTAACGCAGCACAGCATATGTCCGCGATGATGCATCGTGGAGAACTGTCGAGCGAATCGGTGCTCGGGTTGGAAGCGATACGCTACCTGAACCTCTATCCGGATGACATTGCGGCGCTGCTTTCGTTCCGCGATTCGGTGTCCGGTGCACTCGAAGCCTCGACCGTATGAGTGCTTACGACGTCATCGTCGTCGGCTCCGGCCCTGCGGGGCAGAAGGCGGCGGTTCAGGCAGCCAAGGCGGGCCGGCGTGTCGCGCTGATCGAGCAGCTCAAAGAAGTTGGTGGCGCATGCGTGCACCAGGGCACGATCCCGAGCAAAGCACTGCGCGAACGCGCCGTGGAACGCCGTCGCATTGCCGATCGCTTACGAGAAATGGGTATGCCGTGGGAATCGCCGGTTAGCGACGTTGCGTCGTTGATCGGCGAAATGACCGAGGTGATTCACAACCACGACGCCTACATGGCTGCCCAGATCAAGCGCAACGGCATCGACGTGATCCATGCGCGCGCGAGCTTTCTATCGGATTCGCTGATGCAGGCTCGATTTACCGATGGCCGCGCTGCCGAGTTCAGCGCAGCCAACTTTGTGATTGCAACGGGCTCCAAGCCGCGTAAGCCGGACAACGTGCCGATCGACCACGAGTCGATCTACGACAGCGACTCGATTCTGTCGTTGGGTTATTTGCCGGCCTCGCTGGTCGTGCTTGGCGGCGGAGTGATCGCCAGCGAGTACGCGTCGATATTCGCGGTGCTCGGCGTCGACGTGACGATGATCGACCGTTCCGCTGCGCCGCTCGGATTTCTCGAACCGGAAATGATCAGCGGATTCCTCACCGCGTTTGCACGGTACGGCGGTCGGTTCCTCGGCGATGCGCCGCTCGATCGCGTCGCGTTCGACGGTATCAGCGAAGTGCATACGCATCTGAAGGATGGTCGCGTCATCAAGAGCGACAAACTGTTGTGTGCGCTTGGGCGAATTTCGCAAATCGACGGACTTCACGTCGAACGCGCCGGCGTGAAAGTGAACGAGCGGCAACTGGTCGAGGTCAATGCTTTTGGGCAGACGTCGGTGCCGCACATCTATGCTGCGGGCGACGTGATCGGTCCGCCGTCGCTTGCGTCGGCCGCGATGGAGCAGGGCAGGCGCGCGGCGTGTCACATGCTGGGAATAGATCCCGGACGCCAGGGAGATTGGATGCCATCGGGCATCTACTCGATTCCGGAGATTGCGTCCGTCGGCCTGACGAGCGAACAAACGCGCGCGCGCTACGGCTCAACCGTGGTCGGGCTGGCGCGTTTCAACGAGATCGCGCGCGGGCACATCGCGCGCTGTCTCGACGGTGTGTTGAAAATGATTGCATCGCCCGATGGCGTGGTGCGCGGCATTCACATCATCGGCGACAACGCGACCGACCTCGTACACATCGGACAGATGGGGCTCATCCATTCCGCCACTGCCGAAACGTACGTCGAGAACGTTTTCAACTTTCCGACGTTTGCGGAGTGCTATCGGGTTGCTGCGCTGCAGATCACGGGCCAGCTGGGTGTGGCGCGCGCTCGGATTGCGGCGGGTGCGAACTAGCTGGGATGAATCTTAAGTAGAGACTTTAAGTTATTGTTTTCGCTGCTTTATCTGAGCCTGCAAGATGTGCTTGCTCAGGCGTCGCTGGGTGTCCGGTGACAGCGGCTCGAACTCCGCGCCGATCCATAAGGCATCGTCGTCGGTACGGCACTGACGAACACGCGCGTAAGCCATGAACGATTCGTGGCTGCCTTCCATCACCAGATGCACGGCCAGAATCTGACCCACGGGCAACTGCATCGCGTATCGGAATCCGATGCCGCTCACCGCAAGCGAAACGCTCGTGCGCCTCATGCCGTTACCCGACGCGCGTCGTTGGGCGAGCAGCGCTTCTTTGAGTGCGTCGAGTTTTGCCGACAGCCAATCCGCCGCCTCGGCCGCCGTGGGATCGATGCGCGCAAGACGCGCGTGACATTCGCGATAACCCTGATCGAGTTCATCGAGGCGCGTTTCCATTTCGTACGCTTCGCAAGGTTCGAACAGCGACTGGATGGGCTTGCTCAGGTCGGCGTCGTCAGGCAGCACGATGCACGCCAGCATGACGTCTTCTGTGATTCGAAAGCTGGTGCGTTGATCCGCGCTCACGTTCCGTACACGCAGGGAGTTCCGCTCATTCGGGAAGTGTAGTAGCGCGTTGACGGCGCGCCACCGGGCCGCCGCGCGGCGGCCATCTGGTACACTCACGGCGTTTTCACCCCACCGCGATTCAGTGTTCTACCCACTTGCCGTCAACATCGGGCTGCGCTACGCGAATTCGCGCAGGAGCTTCATCTCGTTCATCAGTATCGTCGCGATCGCCGGGCTCGTTCTGAGCGTCGCGGTGCTGGTGCTGGTGACCTCGGTGATGAACGGCTTCGAGCGCGAACTGAAAGAGCGCGTGCTTGGGGTGGTTCCGCACCTAACGGTTCGCGGTGTAGCGCCGCTTTCGGAATGGCAAGCGGACGCGGCCGATATCGCGACCGTGCCCGGGGTGGTCGGCGTTGCACCATTTATTAATGGTACAGGCCTGCTGGTTGCGAACGGTCGTTCCTCCGGTGTTGCGTTCAACGGCATCGACATCCGGGAGGAAGCCGCCGTATCCGATCTCGCGAAGTACGTCAGCGGCGGGCAAATGGAGTCGTTGGTCAACGGATCTTTCGGCGTGTTGCTGGGCCGCGGAGTGGCGGAGCATCTCGGCGTGGCTGTTGGTGACTCGGTCACCGCGGTGTTGCCGGACGCGAGCGTATCGCTGGTAGGTCTGATCCCCAGGCAGAAGAAGGTGAAGGTGCTGGGCATCGTCAATACGCAGTCCGAACTCGACCAGCGATCCGCGTACATCGCGTTGGGTGACGCCGCGCGATTGTTCCGCCGCGGAACCGGCGTCGACGGTCTCAACGTGCGGCTTTCGAACCTGTTCGATGCGGCGCCGGTCGGCGGCGCGGTAGTGGCTGCATTGGGAGCGGAGAGGGTCTATGCCATTACGTGGATGCGCATGCACGGCAATCTGTATCGCGCCATCGAATTCCAGCGCGCAATGATGTTCCTGCTTTTGTCACTGCTCGTAGGTGTTGCTGCATTCAACCTGGTGTCGGCACTGATCATGGTGGTCAATCAGCGTCGCGGTGATGTCGCCGTGTTGCGAACGCTGGGCGCCGGCACTCGCACCATAGTGGTGTCGTTTCTCGTGCTGGGGGGCGTGATCGGACTCGCTGGGGTCGGCTTGGGGTTGTTACTCGGAACGGGCGCGGCATTGCTGGTTCAGGAGGGCTATCAGTGGCTCGAACACACACTCGGGCTGCATCTGATGAGCCAGTATTTCATCAGCTATTTGCCTGCCCAGGTGAAGGTCTCGGATTTGATCACGGTGGCTGGCGTCGCATTGCTGCTCAGTCTTGGCAGCACGCTGTACCCGGCGTATCGGGCTGCGCGCCTCAAACCGGCGGACGTGTTGAAACATGAGTGATGCAGCCGCGCTCGAATGCCGCGCCCTGGTGAAGTCGTTTCATCAGGGCCCCTCGCTATTGCCGGTGCTGCGCGGTATCGATTTGCGCATAGCGCAGGGTGAACGTGTGGCCGTATTGGGTCGCTCAGGTTCGGGCAAAAGCACGCTGTTGCATATTCTCGGCGGGTTGGCTGATCCCGATTCCGGTGAGGTGCGCATCGATGGCACGTTGGTCGGACCGTTGAACCCCGAAGCACGCGCGCGGCTGCGCAATCGGCGCATGGGCTTCGTGTATCAGTTTCACCATCTGTTGCCCGAGTTCACCGCGATGGAGAACGTCGCGATGCCGTTGCTGCTCGGTGCACACAAGATCTCCGAGGCGCGCGAACGCGCAGTGAGCGTCCTCGAATCGGTGGGCTTGGGTGGGCGTCTGGATCATCGCCCGAACCAGCTATCTGGCGGCGAGCGGCAGCGCGTCGCCATCGCGCGCGCTTTGGTGGCCGATCCAGCCGTTGTGCTTGCAGATGAACCCACCGGTAACCTCGATCAGGAAAGTGCGGATCAGGTGTTTGCTGTGATGCTCGATCTGGCGCAGCGGCACGGCACCGCCTTTGTAGTCGTCACACACGACGAAGATCTCGCGCGACAGATGCAGCGGCGCTTGTATCTCACCGACGGTCATCTGATCGAAGGCACGTCCTGATGAGTTTGCCGATTGCCGGCGCGACATCGCTGTGGATTGGGTGGCGATACCTCGCGATCCGCGGTCGAGCGTTCGTGTCACTGATCACGTGGGTCTCGATTCTGGGGCTCGGCCTCGGTGTCGCGGTGCTAGTCGTCGTCATAAGTGTAATGAATGGCTTCGACGCCGAATTGCACAGGCGCATCCTTGGCACCGTGCCACATGTCGTGCTCGTCCCGCCGACGACCGACGACACTAGGGACGTTGCGCGTTTCTCGGCGGTGGGCGATGCGTTCCGTTTCTTCCAGGCGGACGGCATGGTTGCGCGCAGCAGCGGCGTCGAAGCGGTCGCCATCTACGGCATCGACGCCCAAGGCGTTGCCGCAATGGATGCGGTCGCGCGCACGATGACAGCAGGCTCCATCGATGCCTTCACCGGAACGAGCGGTGGAGTGGTGATGGGCGCGCCGCTCGCGATGCATCTCGGCCTTGCAGTGGGCGACGCCGTAACGTTGGTTCTGTCGTCGCCTAGTAACGATTCCATCGTGCCGCAGCTCGAACGCTTCACGCTCGCCGGGACTTTCGAAGTCGGAGCCGAGCTGGACTACGGGCTGGTACTGATCGGCCTCGATGACGTTCGTGCGCGCGGGCTTGCGAACACGGGAAAGCTCGGTGTGCGCATCCGTCTCGCGGATCCGCTTAAGGTCGACACCGCCGTGGCGGAGCTGGCCAAGCTCACGCCGGCTGGCTGGAAAGTCACCGACTGGAGATCGAACTACGGCGAGCTATTTCGTGCCGTGCGCCTCGAGAAGAGCATGATGTTCATGCTGCTTGTGCTGATCGTCGCCATTGCCGCGTTCAACATCGTTTCCGCACAGACGATGCTGGTGAACGAAAAGCGCAGCGACATCGCCATCTTGCGAACGATGGGTGCGTCGGAGGGACTCGTTCTTCGGTTGGTACTGGTGCAGGGAATTGTGGTGGCACTGGGCGGCATCGGATTCGGACTGCTGCTGGGTTTGCTGCTTGCCAATCACGTTACCGAGACGGTGTCGCTGCTGGAATCGCTGATCGGCGCGAGGCTGCTCGACGGCTCGTATTTCGACACTGTGCCGTCGGTGGTGTTGCCCTGGGACATCGCACTGATTGCGGTAGTGTCGTTCGTGTTCTGCTTGCTGTCCGCACTGCATCCGGCTCGTCGAGCCGCAGCGTTGAACCCGGCGGAAGCGCTTCACGAGGCGTCTTAGGCGTGCCTGTCTAACGTTCCTGCGATGGCGCATTCGCGGCTGCACGGGCTTTCCGTGAGCGTGAACGATTGCGCCATTGCCGGACCACGCGCATGCGCCAGCCCACTCGGACGAGTGCGAGCGCCGTGATGCCGCTGACCCACCCGCAAACCAGCGAACCCAGCAGCAATGGCCGCCAGATACGGTCGAATTCCTCACGGAGCCACTCGAAGTCGATGGGCTTTTCGATCGCCATCGGCGGCGTATTGAGCAGCCAGGCGCCGAGCTTGTACGCGAAATAGAACAGCGGGCCCATCGTCAGCGGATTGTTGACCCATACCAACCCAACCGAGAGCGGCAAGTTGCAGCGCAGGGCTATCGCCATCGCTGCCGCGATCAGCATGTGCATCGGAACGGGAGTGAATGAGACGAACAGTCCGATGAATGCAGCGCCTGCGACGGAGCGCCTGTGAAAATGCCAGATCTCCGGATTCTGCAGCCATTTGCCTAGAGGCTTGAGGGCGCGATGCTCACGCAACTTCTGGGGATCGGGCAGGTAACGCCTGAGGGAGCTACGTGGCATAAACCTGTTACTACGATGAAGGGTCGATCGCTGCACAAGCGCCGCGCTCATCCGCGTTTTTCTTCTGCGCAATCGGGGCGCGATTATGCCCGTTTCCCGCTCAGCGTTCATGGCACGTGTGCCGATCTGGTACGTGCTCGCGGTGTTGTCGATCACGTTGTTTCAGCCGGTGCCGTTGCCGATCTGCTTCGCGCTGGGTGGTGTCGGCGTGCTATTGGCAGTCGCGCGACGTTTGCCGTCGCTCAGCGGAGTGATGCTCGGGTTTGCCGTATCCAGTATCGCTGCGCATCACGCGCTCGCGCACAGGATTGCACCGTGTGTAGACGGAACCACGGTTGAAGTAGTGGGCACGATCGATGGCTTACCCAAGGTACTGCCGCAGCAGACCCAGGTGGACGTGGTACCCGACGCAATCGAACCATGGCCTACGTGCGCCGGTGTGCTTCCGCGCCGGTTGCGGTTGTCGTGGTACGACGCACCGTCCCTCATTCCCGGCGAGCGCTGGCAGTTGCGAATCAAACTGCGCAGTGTGCGCGGTTTTCAGAACCCGGCGGGTTTCGATTACGAAGCATGGGCTCTCGCGGCCGCGATCGATGGTGGTGGTTCAGTGCGTTATGCCGAACGCCGCGCTGCGTCATCAGGCTGGAGATGGGACCGACTCAGACTTGCGCTTCGAGAGCGATACGCAGCGCTTTCACTTGCGCATCCCGGAATCGACCTTGCGCTGTTGACCGGCGATAGCGGTCTGATGGACGAGGCCGACTGGTCGTTGTTTCGCGCCACCGGAACCGTTCACCTGATGGTGATCTCCGGACTGCATCTGACGATCGTTGCCACGTTGGGTGTCGCGTTGGGCCGAACGGTTGCGCGACTGAGTCCGGCTGTGCTGGCGCGTGGCGGCATGATCTGGTGCGGCGTGTCCGTCGGCATTGCGGTCGTTACGTTGTACGCATGTCTCGCAGGATGGGGCGTCGCGGTGCTGCGCTCCTGGATCGCGACGATACTCGTACTGTTAGTGCTGCCGCTCGGCCGACGCATCTCGCTTCCGCGTATGTTCGTGCTGGTGAGTGCGATCCTGCTGACGTGCGATCCGCTCGCACCCTTGCAGGCGGGGTTCTGGCTGTCGCTCGGCGCGGTCGCGGTGCTGCTCGCGCAGTTTGCGCCGCGCATCGAGCCGAGTTCCGCGATACGTACACTGGTGATGGCGCAAGTCGTTTTGGCCGCGGCGATGGTACCGGTGCTGGTTGCCACGATCGGCAGCGTTTCGTGGGTTGGGCCGCTCGCGAATCTGATCGCCGTTCCCATCGTGAGTGTCATTGTCGTACCGCTCGACCTCCTCGCCGGAGTGCTCATGGCAATCGATGTCGATGCCGCTTCTTGGGTCGTCCACTTCGTCGATGCGATCGTCGGCTTCGTGGTTGCGTATTTGCGCGCGCTGGCACGCTTCGACTGGACCAGCTGGCGCTCGGCGCGCGGCGCGTCGTCGCTGGTGGTTTCTTCGCTCGCGTGCGGATTGATGCTGTTGCCACTTTCATGGCGGCACCGGGCGCTGCTGTTACCGTGCATTGCGTTGCCGTTGGTACCGCTCGAATCCCGTCCGCCGCAGGATCAGTTCGCAGTGACCGTGCTCGATGTCGGCCAGGGACTGAGCGCGATAGTCGAGACCGCGCGACACCGTTTGTTGTATGACGCAGGGCCGCGATTTCCGTCGGGCTTCGACCTCGGTTCGGCCGTGGTGGTGCCGAATATGCGACGCGACGGCGGACGCATTCTCGATGCCGTGGTGCTGAGCCATGCCGATCTCGATCACGTCGGTGGTTACGGCGCGGTCGCAAACGCAGCGTCTGTACGCGCGCTGATCGGCGGGCAGCCCGTAACGGGACTCGACGCGTTGCGGGAGTGTCGTGCCGGCGCGGGTTGGCAGTGGGACGGTGTGCGGTTCCGAATCGTGCACCCGACCCGTGCGGTCGCGTCGGACAACGATAGATCGTGCGTTGTGTCGATCGAGAACGGCGCACGGCGGGCGATTTTGCCTGGCGACATCACTTCGGCAGCTGAGTCGACGCTGCCATACCCGACACTCGACGCACCTATCGATCTTCTCGTGGCCGCGCATCACGGCAGCGCCAGTTCGTCAGGCGTACCGTTCGTGCAGTGGTCGCGCCCGCGTGTTGTGGTTTTCAGTGCGGGTTTCATGAACCGATTCGGCCATCCGCGTCGCGACGTGGTCTGCCGTTTCGAGAGTGTGGGCAGCCGAATGTTCACTACCGCGCGATCGGGTGCCGTCACTTGGCATTCCGAAAGAGCAGACGAGGTCATCGAATGGCGCCGACACTCGCCCCCTTATTGGCGCGTCAGCCATTCGAGCGATGACGTTTGTCCGTGAACCGCGAAGGTATTCAGCGGAATCGGTTGACCATCAATCGCAGTTGCGAAACCAGACGGGCTTTTTCGTCCGGCGTAAGGAACCGCCCGATCTCGATGCTCTGGTCGCGTGCCTGAACCGCAATCCGGGCCTGATACCACGGATGGGCTGCCGGTTCGACGTGGAAACGCGTAAAAAAACGCGAGAAGCGGTAGATGCGTTCAGGTTCCTGATGACCCTTCTCCACGATCAGCTCTTCGACGGAGAAGGTCAGCACTTCCTGCTCATGCGTGCGCCGAACGCAGAAATACAGACACGCCGTTAGTGCGCTCATCTCCAACGCACTGAACGGCAGCACCATCCAATAACCCCGCAACGCGAATACGGTGGCTACGATCAATGAAACGGTGAGCAATGTGCAGAGAAAGTAGGTGTTTGAACGCCACGTCCACGATCGATTGGGGCGCAGCACGATCTGTCCGACGCGAGCGCATTCGTCGAAATGCGCCGCAATCATGCTTCAGCCGCGCTTTGATTGGGCTGAGCTGGTCGCAATGCGGTGGGCATCGGCGCGATCGAGTGCGAGCGCGGCGAGATCTCGCAGCAGCGGATGCGAAAACGTCAGCTCTTCGAGGCTGAATGCTCGGCTGACCCATTTCGCGTGGCGATAGCGCGAATCGTCGCGCAATCGAACCCGATCCGATTGCGACGAAAACCGATGAAAGGCGCTGAACGTCGCATTTTCGCCGGCCAACAACCCCGGCGCACTGTCGATTCCGAGCGTGTCTTCAAACACCAGATCGTCGATGCCCATTTCCGCGATCAGATAATCGGTGAGCGATTCCTGCCACGCCGAACCCACCGTGAGATATTCGCCGGGGAACAACCACTTGCCGTGCCGTTGCACGACGAGCAGCTTGCCGAACGGATTGACGATTGCCGCGCCCTGGAAGACCTGAAAGTAGTCCTGGCCCAGGCGCAGGTCCTGTCGCAACCGGTCGACGCTGTTCCACAGATGTTGGCTCGTACGGTTCGTGAACTTGAGACCGAGCCCGTCTTCGGTAACTCGCGCGATTTCCATGTCGATGGTTGGCGTCGGATTGGACTCGACCAGTGCCGCGTTCAACACGGTCACTTTGATCTTCGCGCCGGGACGCAAGCCGCTCGGATTGAGGCGTACGAATATTCCGGTCTCCGAAATATCGCGCGCCACACTTCTGATTTTGCCGATGCTCGGGTGGGCCAACTCTACTTCGAACGGCAGCTGAATTCGGGCACTCGCGCGTTCGTCGTTGGATAAATCCTGCGGGTCAGTCATGACGGAAGTGCGCGCCCAAAGTTGAATCGATCCAATTCAATGTAGCGCGCCGGGACATCAGTTTCCAGGTATGTCGTTGGATCGACTTGAAAAATCGAGCGGTGGACGCATCTTTGCGGAGTTCGCGGAGGAACAGCAATTATGCGCATGGATCGAATGACGAGCCGTTTGCAGGCGGCCTTGGCCGACGCTCAATCGTTGGCGGTCGGAAAGGACCACAACTTCGTGCAGCCCGTGCACCTGATCACAGTGCTGCTCGAGGACAAGGCCAGCGGCGTTCGCCAACTGTTAGCTCAAGCCGGCGGTCGGACCGATGACCTCGAGAACGCACTCGCAACGGAACTCGAACGCCTGCCGACAATCAAGCAGCCCACCGGCGACGTCGGGCTTGGGCCCGATCTCGTGCGGCTGCTGAATCTCGCCGATCGTCATGCGCAAAAGCTCGGCGACAAGTTCATTTCCACCGAGGTGGTGTTGCTCGCTGCTTGCGAAGATTCCGGCGCCGTCGGGCGCGCGCTTCGCGAAGCGTCGGTCAAGCGCGAAGCTCTGGAAAAAGCCATTGCAGGAATCAGGCAAGGAGAAGCGGTGCAGGATCCAAACGCTGAAGAGAGCCGTCAGGCGCTCGAAAAATACACGGTCGATCTCACCAAACGGGCTGAGGACGGCAAGCTCGATCCGGTGATCGGTCGCGACGACGAGATTCGCAGAACCATCCAGGTGCTGCAGCGGCGCACGAAGAATAATCCGGTGTTGATCGGCGAACCCGGCGTAGGCAAGACCGCGATCGTCGAGGGGCTCGCATTGCGCATCCTGAACGGCGAAGTGCCGGAAGGGCTGAAGAGCAAACGCATCCTCGCACTCGACATGGGTGCGCTGATCGCGGGTGCGAAGTTCCGCGGCGAATTCGAAGAACGTTTGAAATCCGTGTTGAACGAACTCGCGAAGCAGGAGGGCAACGTCATCCTGTTCATCGACGAGTTGCACACCATGGTGGGCGCCGGCAAAGCAGAAGGCGCGATGGACGCCGGGAACATGCTGAAACCCGCGCTCGCACGCGGTGAGTTGCATTGCGTCGGCGCAACCACGCTCGATGAGTATCGCCAGTACATCGAAAAGGATGCCGCTTTGGAGCGGCGCTTTCAGAAGATCCTGGTCGATGAGCCCAGCGTCGAAGACACCATCGCGATCCTGCGCGGATTGAAAGAGCGCTACGAACTTCACCACGCCGTCGACATCACCGATCCGGCCATCGTGGCAGCGGCACGCTTGTCGCATCGCTACATCACCGGGCGGCAGCTGCCTGACAAGGCAATCGATCTCATAGACGAAGCGGCGAGTCGCATCCGCATGGAAATGGACTCGAAGCCCGAAGAGATGGACAAGCTCGAGCGCCGCTTGATCCAGCACAAGATGGAACTCGAGGCGTTGAAGAAAGAGAAAGACGACGCGTCGCGCAAAAGAACGGAAGCGCTGAAGGAGACCGTCGCCGAACTTGAGCGCCAGTACGCGGACCTCGACGAGGTGTGGACTGCTGAGAAGGCAACGCTGAAGGGCGCGCAACACATCAAGGAAGAACTCGACTCGGCACGATTGGAATTCGAGACCGCGCGGCGCGCGGGCGATCTCGCGCGGATGTCGGAATTGCAGTACGGACGTATTCCGGAACTCGAAAAGAACGTCGCCGACGCGATGGCGATAGAAGGCAAAGAGACGCGGCTATTGCGCAACAACGTTACCGAAGAAGAGATCGCAGAGGTCGTCTCAAAATGGACGGGCGTTCCGATCACGAAGCTGCTGGAAGGCGAACGCGAGAAGCTGCTGCAACTCGAAGATCAGCTGCATCAGCGTGTGATCGGTCAGGACGAAGCCGTGAAAGCGGTGGCCGACGCTGTACGACGTTCGCGTGCCGGCCTTGCAGATCCGAATCGCCCCAACGGTTCCTTCATGTTTCTCGGGCCTACCGGAGTGGGCAAGACGGAGTTGTGCAAAGCGCTTGCTGCATCGTTGTTCGACACTGACGACGCGATGGTGCGCATCGATATGTCGGAGTTCATGGAGAAACACTCGGTGGCGCGCATGATCGGTGCGCCGCCGGGATATGTCGGTTACGAAGAGGGCGGGTTCCTTACCGAGGCGGTTCGCCGTCGACCGTATTGCCTGGTGCTGCTCGACGAGATCGAAAAGGCACATCCGGACGTGTTCAACGTGCTGCTTCAGGTGCTCGACGACGGACGTTTGACCGACGGTCATGGCCGTACCGTCGACTTTCGCAATACGGTGCTGGTGATGACGTCGAACCTCGGTTCGGAAGCCATTCAGAACCTGACCGAGTCGGGTCGTTATGACGCGATCAAGCCGACGGTGCTCGGCGTTGTCGCCAAGCACTTTCGTCCGGAGTTTCTGAACCGCATCGACGACATCGTCGTATTCCACCCGTTGGGGCGCGAACACATGACGGCGATTGCCGAAATCCAACTGGCATCGTTGCGCGCGCGGTTGAAGGAGCAGGAACTCGGTCTCGAACTGACGAGCGAAGCCATTCAACGGCTGACCGAACAGGGCTACGACCCGGTTTATGGCGCGCGGCCGCTGAAGCGCGCCATTCAACGCAGCATCGAAAACCCGCTGGCGGCGGAGCTGTTGAGCGGCCGCTTCCATCCGGGTGATTCGATCCGTGTACACGTGGATGGCGATGCGTTCCGATTCGAACGCATTGCGGCCACCTGACTATTGTATAAAAATACAGTAGTTGTATGCTGCTGTCCCAGAGGCAAATGGAATTCGATCGTGACTCAGAAGTCGCTGTCGCTGTTCGAGACGGCTCTGTTCGAGACGACTGAATCGGAGCCGGTGCGATCCGCACCGCGCGGGTCGGGTGTTGCCGATACGCGCGAGCGGCAGCAGCGGCACTTGATTGCCGCGCGTCGCTTGTCGCGTCGCATCGCTCGGCTCCCCGACCATTCGTTGGCGCAATTGCAGACCGGTCGGATGATCTGCCGCCATCTGGTCGCGATGCTGAAGGAAGCCGAAGCAGCGTCGGAGCCTACCGCGCACTAACCGCGCACTAAGTGTGCCTGTGTGCGTTAGCCCACCGATTCGGCATCGATTGCTTGCTGGTGCAGAGCAGCGTTGGCTACCATCCTTTGATTCCCCCGCGTCAAGGCATGCAATGATCAAAAAGTGTCTGTTTCCCGTGGCCGGCTACGGCACACGATTCCTGCCGGCGACCAAGGCAATGCCGAAGGAAATCCTGCCAATCGTCGACAAACCGCTGGTGCAATACGGCGTGGAGGAGGCGGTTGAGGCGGGGCTCATCGACATCGGTTTCGTGACCGGTCGTGGTAAGCGCGCGATCGAAGACCACTTCGATGTCAGCTATGAACTCGAGCACCAGATCGCCGGCACTGGTAAAGAGAAGCAACTCGAGGGCATTCGGGCGCTGATCGACACCTGTACCTTTTCATACACGCGCCAGATCGCGATGAAGGGTCTGGGTCACGCGATCCAGACCGGCCGTACACTGATCGGTGACGAACCATTCGGCGTAGTACTGGCCGATGACCTCTGCTTTGGGGAAGGCACCGGGGTTCTGGCGCAGATGGTGAAGCTGTTCCGCCAGTTCCGCTGCAGCATTGTGGCGATCGAAGAAGTGCCACACGACGAAACGAATCGATACGGGATCGTCGCCGGTGAAGCGTTGTCGGATTCGCTGTTCCGCGTCACCGATATGGTCGAGAAACCTTCTCCGGACAAGGCACCCAGCAACCTCGCGATCATTGGCCGATACATTCTGACGCCCGACATCTTCGAGATTCTCGATCACACCGAACCCGGCAAGAACGGCGAGGTTCAAATCACCGATGCTCTGCTCAAGCAGGCGCGCGACGGTTGTGTCATCGCATACAAGTTCAAGGGTCGACGCTTCGACTGCGGAACCGTCGACGGTTATGTGGCCGCAACGAACTACTGCTATCGGCGGTTCTTCGTTGATGAGGCCACGCGCGAAGTGGTGCCGATCGTACGACGCTCGTAAGATCGTCGCGCCATGATCGAACTATCTGAACGGCTTCTTGCCAATCGACCACTCGCGCCCATTGTCTTCGATGCGCCGGTTCCGCTCGCTGACGTGCCCACTCCGGCGCTGTTACTCGACGAAGACGCGCTGAAACGCAACATCACTCGGATGGCGGACTTCCTCGGCGCACGTGGCAAGGGATTTCGCCCGCACGCGAAAACACACAAAAGCCCGCAGGTGGCACAACTGCAGTTGGCCGCCGGTGCCGTCGGCATTTGTGCAGCAAAGGTCTCGGAAGCCATCGTGCTTGCGCGCGCGGGCGTTGGACCCATTCTCATCACGTCGCCGATCACTACCCGCGACAAAGCGGATCTGGTGACCTCCCTGATCGCGAGCGGCGCGAAAGTGCAACTCGTCGTCGACAGCCAGCTCGGTGCAACCGTGCTCCATGCTTCGGCGCGCGAGCGCGGTGTCTCGGTGGACGTATTGATCGATATCGATCCGCGGCTCGGGCGAACGGGTGTGCGTGAACTGGCCGACGCCGTGAAGCTCGCCGACTGGCTTGCGACGAACCGACGATCCGGCGGTACGTTGAATCTCATTGGTGTGCAGCATTACGCTGGGCAGGTGATGCACATCGCCGGTCACGAAGCGCGCAAGGAAAAGTCGCTGATCTGCTGGAAGAGTGCTATCGCGATCTGCAAGGCATTGCGTGATGCGGGCCACAAGCTCGACGTCATCACGGGATGTGGCACGGGCACGTACGACATCGACTGCGACGTACCTGAAGTCACCGACCTTCAAGTCGGCAGCTACGTCTTCATGGATCAGCAGTACATCGACGTCGGCGGACGGTCCGGCGCGAAGTTGGACGACTTCGAAGTGTCGCTCACCGTGGCAACCACGGCGATCAGTCAGCCCGTTAGCGGCATGATCACGGTAGATTGCGGATTCAAGGGGTTCGCGTCCGAGTCGATCCCACCTACCGCAATCGATCTTCCTGCGGCGCGGTATCGATTTGGCGGCGACGAACACGGCATCCTGTTGCTCGGCGACGGCGCCCAGGAACCGTTGTTGGGGAAACGGATCAATTTCGTGACGCCGCATTGCGATCCGACGGTGAATCTCTACGACCATTACTGGGTGCATCGCGACGGGTTCGTGCATGCGTTGTGGCCGGTGTCGGCTCGCGGCTGCTCGTGGTAGGAACCGCGTGCCAGCGAGCTGCTAGCCTTCAATTCGACGGACAGGGATAAGGGGTCGAAACGTGTTGGAGATGGTGCAAGCCGGCGGCTGGATGATGCTGCCGATCATTCTGTGTTCGGTCGTCGCGGCCGCCATTGCCGTTGAACGCTTCTGGACGCTGCAACCCGGACGAATCGCACCACGCACGCTGCTTGCGCAGGTATGGGGGTACGCGAAGAAGAACGAGATCGATCGGGAGCGCTTGCGCGACATTCGCAACGGCAGTGCGCTGGGCCAGATCTTCGCGTCAGGACTTGCCAATGCGAAGCATGGGCGCCAGATCATGAAGGAGGCCATGGAAGAAGAGGCGAGCGTCGTCATGCACGAACTCGAGCGGTACCTCACGGCCCTCGGCACGATTGCGTCGGTGAGCCCCCTTCTGGGATTGTTGGGAACTGTAGTGGGCATGATTCAGGCGTTCACGGTGCTGATGGTTCAGGGTGCGGGCAACGCGAACAGTCTGGCGGGTGGTATATCTACTGCGCTAGTCACCACGGCCGGCGGCCTTACCGTGGCCATTCCATCTCTCGCCTTCTACCGTTATTTCCAGCGTAGAGTCGACGAACTCATGATCACGATGGAACAAGAGGCGGGCAAACTCGTCGAGATCATGCACGGCGAACGCGAACTGGACCCACGTCAATGAAATTCCGCCGCCGCCACCGTAACAATGATCTCGCGATCGAACTCGTCCCACTGGTGGACGTAGTGCTCGTTCTGTTGCTGTTCTTCATGGTGTCGACGACGTTCATCCGGCAATCCGAGCTGAAGGTCCAGCTACCTGAAGCAGATGCGACATCGCAGCCGACGGAGGCGTCGGTAGTAGAGGTGGCGATCAGCGCCGACGGAGAGTACGCAGTGAACGGTCGCCTGCTCGTCGACAATCAGCTACCAACGCTGATGCGAGCGCTGCGCGAAGCTGTCGCCGGAGATACCGCGAAGCAACTGGTGATCAATGCCGATTCCGATGCGCGGCACCAATCCGTGGTGCGCGCAATGGACGCAGCCGGGCAGTTGGGATTGATCCACTTGAGCATCACTACTCGCAGTCCCGACGACACGCATTGAGAGAGTCGAGCATGGGCGAGTCCAGGCCTTCCGACGATCCCTCCGCGCTCGCAACGTCCGCTGATTGGAGTATCTACCGCCGGTTACTGACCTACGTCGTACCGATGTGGCCGTACTTTCTCATCGCGCTGATCGGATTCAGTCTGGGCAACGCTGCAGAGGCATACTTCGCCCGGCTGTTCGGCGACATCGTGGAAGCGTTGGCAAGCCCCGGGCCAGATGACTGGTTGAAGTTCCCGCTGCTCATGTTGGCCACCGTACTGGTACGTGGATTGGGCGATTTCGCGGGCGAGTTCTTTCTGTCGCGAGTTTCCTATCGGGTGGTGCATCAATTGCGAATCCAGCTATTTGATCAGCTGTTACGCATGCCCAGCGCTTACTTCGATCGCAGTGCCAAAGGACACCTGGTTTCGCGGATCACGTTCAATGTCGCGCAGTTGCGCGACACCGCCACGGACGCGCTCAAGACCGTCGTGCAGGATGGTTCGAAGGTGGTCGTATTGCTGGGTGCGATGACCTGGGCAAACTGGCGACTGACGATGATTTTTCTTGTGATCGCACCGGTTGTAGCGATCGTGGTGTCGTACGCCAGCAACCGTTTTCGCAACATCAGCAGACGCATTCAAAACTCGATGGGCGACGTCACACACGTCGCGTCCGAAGCGGTGAATGGTTATCGAGTGGTCCGCACGTTCGGCGGCGAACCGTACGAACGTAAACGTTTCGAGAAGTCGAGCCGCGCGAATCAGCAGCAGAACTTGAAGATGGTGGTGACGAAGGCGTGGAGCACCGAGATCATCCAGGTATTCGTCGCCGGTGCCCTGTCGGTGCTGATTGCGCTGCTGTTCCAACCTCGCATCGCGGGCGCGATGTCTCCGGGCGACGTTGTCTATTTCGTTGGTTTGGCGGGATTACTCGCACGCCCCATAAAGAAGCTATCGGAGGTGAACTCGCGCCTGCAGCGCGGCTTGGCTGCAGCTGAGGACATCTTTTCGCAACTCGATCAGGACACCGAACCCGATACCGGCACATTCAAGGTAACGCGGGCGTCAGGCCGGCTCGAATTTCGAAACGTGTCGTTCGGATACGAGTCGGGCAACGCCCCCGTATTGCACGATATTGATCTGGTCGTGGAGCCCGGACAACGCGTGGCGTTGGTGGGACGATCGGGTGCCGGCAAGTCGACATTGGTCAGTCTGATTCCGCGCTTTTACGACGCGAGCAGGGGTGAAATTCTGCTCGACGGCAGACCGCTTGCCGATTATGACCTGCGGTCGCTGCGCGATCAGATTGCCCTCGTTACGCAACAAGTCGTGTTGTTCAACGATACGCTGGAACGCAACATTGCGTACGGGCGTTTGGCCGACTCCTCCACGGAAGCCGTTTGGAATGCGGTCGTACGCGCACATGCTGACGGATTCATCGAGGCGCTGCCCGATGGTCTACAGACCGTTGTCGGTGATGACGGCGTGCTGTTGTCGGGCGGGCAGCGGCAACGCGTCGCAATAGCACGGGCGTTGCTGAAGGACGCGCCGATACTCATTCTCGACGAGGCCACATCGTCGCTCGACGCCGAATCCGAGAAATACATCCAGGCAGCACTCGAGGAAGTGATGCGCGGCCGCACGACATTAGTGATCGCGCATCGCCTGTCTACGATCGAACACTCCGATCTGATCGTTGTCGTCGATGGCGGTCGCATAGTGGAGCGCGGCACCCACGTAGAATTGTTGGCGCGTGGCGGAACATACGCTGAACTTTATTCCGCGCAATTCGCACAGCGCGTTCAATCAGTGCCGAGAGCCATCGTTCCGCCGCCAGTCGTGTCCGTTCCCGAGTCGTTGCCGCGAAAGCGGCCGGTGTCGATTGCTGCCCCGGCCGCTGTCGTTCACGGCTGGTACGGCGACTCGAAATGGGTACGTTTGCTTGCGCCATTTGCGCACCTGTATCAGACGATCATACGGCGGCGACGATTTCGCTATCTCGCGGGACGCAATGAACGTTGGCGCGCGCCGGTGCCGGTGATCGTAGTCGGCAACATCACTGTCGGCGGTACCGGTAAGACGCCGTTCGTGATCTGGCTTGCGCGCTGGCTGGCGATGCGCGGCTTTCATCCGGGCATCGTTTCACGCGGCTACGGCGGCAAGCGGTCGTCGTCCGCTCTGTTCGTCACGCCCGACGCCGATCCGTCCGCGGTCGGAGACGAGGCGCCGATGTTGGCGCGGCGCACGGGTTGTCCCGTCGTCGTCGCGGCGGATCG
>JBGSNQ010000053.1:0-5863 GCA_041739525.1 Pseudomonadales bacterium
GTCGAGCCGCAGCGGTTCGCCGGCCCGCCACGTCCGCAGCGCCGGATACAGATCCGTCAGTAGAGCTGAGAAATCGGTGAACTGCCGCTGCAGCGCCGACGTGAACAGCAGCGTCACGTCCGAATCGGCGATGACGTAGCGTAGTTCATCGCGCTTGTAGCGCGCGTTGAAATGCACCGGTCGCGCCCCGATCAACGCGCAGCCGTAGAACAGCAGCAGGTACTCCAGGCAGTTCGGCATCAGGATGCCGACGTGATCGCCAGCGCGGATGCCGTGACCCGCGAGCGAGCGCGCATAGCGGCGCGCTGCGTCGAGCACCTGCGCATGCGTCAGGCGGTCGGCGCCGATGATGATTGCTTCACGCGCGCCGTGCTCGCGTGCCGCTCGAGTCAATGAGGCGGCGACGGTGTTCGTCCAAATCACGGCCACAGGTCCATCGCCATCTGCTCCGAGCGTCCTAGACTCCGCCGAACAAAAGTCCGGCGCGGCATGGCGTCAGCGCGTCTGCCACGACTGGATTTCGGGCAGCACCTCTTTCGCAAACAGTCGGATGCTCTTCTCTGCCTGTTCACCGGTCAGTCCACCGTAACTGACCTGCACCGTCAGATCGAAGTCGCCGATCTGCCGGCGGCGCTGTTCCATCTTCTCGATGATCTGCCGCGGTGTGCCGAACGTGTTGATGTCGACGAACGCATTGGCCGCATCGGCCATGCCGGTGTCGCGCAGCACGGTTGCGTTGTTGGCGTAGTCACCGTAGCCCTTCATGCGCTTGAAATGCTCACCGGCCATTTCATAGTGCTCCATGACGGTGATGTAGTAGTTCGCCATGTACTGTCTCGCGTTCGCTTCCGCCAGTTCCGCGCTCTCGTCGCACGAGAGGAAATCCACACACACCGGCGATGGCGCTGCTTTCTGGTGATGCTCCTGATAGAGCGTCCGGTAGCGATCGAAGTGCGGCGACATCTCCGCCCATGGCTTCTGCGCGAAGCTCATCATCTTCGCACCGAGGCGTGCGACCACCGGCACCGAATCCGACGACATGCCGACCGCGTAGAAACGATCTTTGAAGCTCGCGTACGGCCGCGGTCGCACTTCGGTGCGGACCTGCTTGTAGTACCGTCCGTTGCCCTCGACGATTCCGGTTTCGAGCCCCCGGATGATCAATTCGGCCGCTTCGTCGAAACGATCGCGCGCTTCGTTCATGTCCACGCCGAACACGTCGTACTCGCGGCGCGCCAGGCCGCGCCCGATGCCGAACAGTGCACGGCCTTTGCTCAAATGGTCGAGCACGATCATGCGCTCCACCACGCGCAGCGGATCGTTCCACGGCAGAATCACCGCACCCGTAAGCAGCTTGACGCGCTGCGTCTTCGCGGCCATGTGGCCGAGGAACTGCGTGTTGTCGGGCGACATTGCGTAGTTGTAGAAGTGATGCTCCACCGCGGACAGCGTGTCGAAGCCGAGCGGTTCGGCCAGACCCGCGAGGTGGATGTCGCGCTCCCACGCCGCACGGTCGCTCGTGCCATCCTGGAAGTTCTGAAACACCATCAATAAACCTACTTGCATGACTCAACCTCCAGATGAATTTGCGTGGCAACGGATCATTGCCGCTTCGCCCGCAATGTACTAACGAAACGCAGCAGCGCATCGTGATATGTGGCGGCATCTTCCAGGAACGGCGCGTGGCCACACTGCTCCACTTCCAGCAGCTGCGCATTCGGCAACTGTCGGGCTGCAAGGCGACCTATGTCGGGCGCCACAACACGATCGGCAGTGCCGACGACAACCAGCGCGGGCGCCCCGATGCGCGTCATCAGCGATTGCTGATCGAGCATTGCGAGTGCCGCGAGCGAAGCGTCGGCTGCGGAACCTGCCTGTAGCGAGATTTGCCAGCACCACTGCTTCACTGCTTCGCTCACTTCGCGCGCGAACACGCCCTCGTAGTAGAGCGTTCTCAGGAAGTTGACACGATCGGCGCGCAGCGCCGCCACGGTGGCCGAAACGTCGGCGGCAGTGCCCCCATAAGGGAATCCCTCCGCCCGCGTGTATCGCGGCGTTGCACCACACGTCACCACCAGCCCCGCAAGCCGGGAGCCCAACCGCGCCGCGGCCTCGATGGAGACGGCCCCGCCAAGTGACCAACCATTCAACACGGGTGCGGTGAGCGCCAGGTGATCGCACAACGCGACAATGTCGCTGCCAAGCGCTTCGATGGAGACGTCGAAGAAGTCTTTGTCCGATCGGCCGCAACCGCGATGGTCGTACGCTACGACGCCAACGCCTGCATCCTGAAGCCGCGCGATCGTGCCGTCCCACACGCGGCAACTCATACCCCAACCGTGGGAGAGCACGACGGTGATGTGGCCCGCGAAATAGTGCTCGTAGTAGATGCGGCGCTCGCCGTCCACGCAAAGATATGCCATTTGCCAGCCCCGCGTGGCCCTCGCAGACAAACCGTCTGCGTCAGTATGTTTATCGTCCCCCACCGGGGTAACTCTCGGATACGGGAGATTTCGGTCAGACCCGTCGCGCGCCGGACCTCCCATTTCAGACAGGTACCATTTCCGCGCGCGAGACTTCATGCTCGACACCCTCACGAGCTCGAACTTGCGTGCGCGACGAAAGGACAGTTGTGCTCGTCGACCACACAACCCAACTGCGGAGACTCAAACGTGGAAAAGATGATCATCATTGCCGGAACAATCGACCTTCAGGACCCCGCCAAACGCGACGATACGCTGGAGATCGCGCGCAAGCTGCAGCAAAAGACGCGCGACGAAGAGCCCGGCTGCCTTGCATATGTGTTTTCCGCCGATCCGTGCGTGGCCGGACGACTGGTGGTTCACGAACTCTGGCAGGATGAGGCGAGTCTGGCCGCGCACTTCAAACACGCGAACTACCTGAACATGCGCGATGCCCTGGGCCGTGTAGGTCTCAAGGGCGCCGACAACAAGAAATATCGAGTCGATCTCGCGGAGCCCGTCTACGATTCGACGTTCACACCACGAGCTGACTTTTTTACTGAGGGGAAGCAGGAGTGACCGAACACCAAGCCACCAACTACGACGACGTAAAACAGTATCGGCTCGACCCGGAGCGGGAGCGGGAACTCGTCAGGACTGCCGGAGAGTGTGTCTTCATCTGGGCGAACAAATCCGGGCATCCCATCGGCGTCATCACCGCATATGTTCCGGTCGACGGCAAGATCTGGATGACGGCCACGCGCGAGCGCGTGCGTATCAAGGCGATTGCACGTGATCCGCGTTCATCCGTGGTCATGTCCAGCAAAGGCACGCCGATGGGCGGCGGCAAAACCGTTACCTACAAGGGCCACACGGTGATTCACGACGATCACAAAACGAAGATGTGGATGTACCGAATGCTCGCGGCCGGTATGGCCGGCGCGAAAGACGAAGGAAATGCCTTCACGGCCGGCCTCGATCCCGAAATATTCGTCCGCTTTCTGGATACGCCGGAACGCGCAGTACTGGAATTCACACCCGAGATGTCGATTCCATTCGATGGCGACAAAATGGCACAAGGCACCGCGGCCGCATACGCACGATTGGCAGCGGAAAGCACCGACAACAGACGCTGAGGTTGAATCACCACCATCGCCGCAGAGCACGCCTGTGCCTCCTTGCTTGAGGCACAGATCGCGCATTCTCCAAAGCGATTTAGCAGCGACCCTTCTTGGCTTGCCCAGGAGGACAGAAGTGACCTTGCGACGGCGCGGGTTGTACGACGACGACTTCTGGAGCGTCCGAGTGGTGATTGCCTTCACCCTCGTGCCCGTCGTGATCATCGTCGGTCGCGATCGCCGCTCCGGCAGCTGCGCCGACACCGGCGCCGACTATCGCGCCGTTCTTGCCGCCCACCTCAGCGCCAACGGCGCCGCCCAGGGCACCACCGATTGCTCCGCCGATCGCGGCATCCTTGACAAGATCGTCCGCCCAGCTGGCCGTGACGAGTCCACAGCCGACGGCGAACAGTAAAACGAACCCGAGATTTTTCATATCACGTCTCCTTTCAGTCGCAGCGTTGAGGCTACGTTGCGGAGACCGCGAGTGATGTGGTGGTTGTCACATCGGGCACCGCTGATGCTTCGCGTGGCCGCACGCGCACTGCGCGGGAGAACGCAGATTGCTGCGGATTCGAGGTGGCGGTGATACGGTTGAAAACATTCTGGACCGGACATTCCATCTAGGAACTCGACATGAACACATCGACAGGCCAACAAGCGGCGGTGAATGCGATACCGCTGGAAGAAATCGACGTCAGTCGGCCGGAACGTTTTCGCGACGACACGTGGCGCCCCTGGTTCGCGAGATTGAGGCGCGAGGCGCCGGTGCATTACCTGGCCGAGAGCGCCAACGGCGCGTTCTGGTCAGTCAGCACGCATCATCTGATCAAGGAGGTCGACACCAATCACGAGGTATTTTCCTCGGAGGAAGGCGGCATCGCCATCGTAGACCCGGATGCGATCGACACTGGGCGGCTTCAAGGGGAGAGCTTTATTCAGCTCGATCCGCCCCGGCATGCGCCACAACGAAAGGCGGTAGCACCGGCCGTAGCGCCAAGGAACCTCGCTGAACTCGAGCCGCTCATTCGCGAGCGGGCGATCGACATTCTGGAGAACCTGCCGGTCGGCGAGACGTTCAACTGGGTGCAGGACGTGTCCGTCGAGCTCACCTGCCGCATGCTCGCGACCTTGTTCGACTATCCGTACGAGGAACGGCACAAGTTGATCTACTGGTCGGATATCACCACCGCGGTGCCGCAAATCACCGGTGACGACTCCATCGACATGGCGAAGCGCTACGACGAACTGATGCAGTGCGCCGGTGCGTTCTATCAACTCTGGAGCGAGCGAGCGGCAGCGCCACCGAAGTTCGACCTGATCTCCATGCTTGCGCACGGTGAAGACACGCGCACTCTCAACGAAAATCCAGGACGCTTCCTCGGCACGCTGCTGCTGCTGATCGTCGGCGGCAACGACACGACGCGCAACAGCATCAGCGGCGGCGTCGTTGCGTTGAACAAGTATCCGGACGAGTACCGGAAACTCCGGGAGAACCCGAAACTGATCCCGAACATGGTCTCCGAAATCATTCGTTGGCAGACGCCGGTCATCCACATGCGCAGAACTGCACTTCGAGATTTCACGCTCGGCGGTCAGCGCATCAAGGAAGGCGAGAAGGTGATCATGTGGTACCTGTCCGGCAACCATGACGAGAGCGTGTTCGCGGACGCCGACCGACTGATCGTCGATCGCCCGAATGCACGCTCGCACGTTGCGTTCGGCTTCGGCATCCACCGATGCATGGGCAACCGCCTCGCCGAGATGCAGTTGCGCGTGGTGTGGGAGGAGATCGTGAAGCGGTTCCACACGGTTGAGGTCGTGGGAGACGTGACGCGCCTCCCCAACAACTTCATTCGGGGGATCAAAGATGTGCCGGTGCGGTTGCATCCGATCTAACGGCGACCCTTCCGGCGAATGTTGGGCCGTCGCTTGATTCATGGCGTTGCCGAGGTGCTGATCGCTGACGGCATCGGGATCACGCCCATCAGGGCCTCCCCGAACGCGCTCTCCTACGTCTGCGGGGTGCCTGATCGAGTGCCCGAGCGGCGGCAAGCGAACTCGCAATCCCCGTCGAGCCGCAGTGTGCCATCAGTTCGATCACGCTGGTGCCCCAATTGGCGAACAGGTGCGGCACGTTCCACTGGAGGCAAGCTGCTTTCGCCGCTCCCTGCAGTCGCGCCATACTCGTCCGTATGGAATTGGACCTCGACACGGGCAAGCTGGTCGTCTTCGTCGCCGGCCTCCTGGTTTTCCTCGCAATCGAAACGGTCGCGCCGGCGC
>JBGSNQ010000077.1:0-17833 GCA_041739525.1 Pseudomonadales bacterium
GTTGTGGTTCGCGCAGCAGTTGGGCGGCGGTATCGGTGCGCACGACGTCATCGTGTCGCCGGGCAGTCAGGCTGCGATCAGCGTGGCGCTGCGCGCGCTCGTGGCACCCGGCGCGCCGCTTCTCGTCGAATCGCCGACCTACGTGGGTGCGATCATCGTCGCACGCGCCTTGAGGCTTCCGTTAGTGCCGGTGACGACAGATGCCAATGGTGTCGTGCCAGAGGCGTTAGCGGCGGCACTCGCGCGCACCGGCGCGCGCGTTTTCTATTCGCAGCCTACGTTTGCAAACCCATCGGGTGCCACGCTTGGTAACGCCCGTCGCGCCGAAGTGCTCGAAATAGTCACCAAAGCGGGTGCGTTCCTGGTCGAAGACGATTGGGGCCGCGATTTTGCCATCGATGGCGCGCCTCTACCGCCGTTGCTGACGGACGATACGAACGGCCATGTCGTCTATCTGCGATCGCTGACGAAGTCGGCGGCACCGGGGCTGCGAATCGGCGCGATTACCGCGAAAGGAGCAGCCCTGTCGCGCCTGCTGTCGGCTCGCACCATTTCCGATTTCTTCATTGCTGGCCCGATCCAGGAGGCCGCACTCGAACTGGTCACATCGCCGGCATGGTCTCGTCATCTCAAAGCGTTGCGAACGACACTCCGGGCGCGGCGTGACGCGCTCGTTGGCGCATTACGATCGGATTTGGGGTCGGCGTCAGTGCCGCTGATACCCGCCGGCGGCCTGCATGTGTGGACGCGTTTGCCCGACCACGCCGTTGATATCGACATTGCAGCGCGCGCACACGCGGCCGGAGTGATCGTGAGCGCCGGGCGCCAGTGGTTTCCCGCGGAGCCTACCGGTGTGTTCTTGCGTTTGTCGTTTGCCACCGCAGCGGCCGATGCGATGCCCGGGGCGGTGGCGACGCTGGCGCGACTGGTTCGCGCGTGATGCGCGCCGATCCGTGTGAGAATTTCGCCTCGGGAACCGTGTGGAGAGGAGCATGCGTTATTTGCTGATGCGAGACGTGACCGGTCTTCTGGGAACGGCGCTTCTGCTGGCAGCGTTGTCATCGCGCGCTGCAGCCGACACGTGTGAGACGCTCACTTCGCTCGAATTGAAAGACACGAAGATCACCGCCGCCGAAATGGTGGCAGCTGGTGCGTTCAAGCCCGCCAGACCTTTCTTCATGCCGATACCGGCGCCGTATGCCGAACTGCCGGCGTTCTGCCGCATTAGCGGGCGCATTGCACCGACGCCGGACTCGAACATCGCGTTCGAAGTGTGGCTGCCGGTAGCGGATTGGAACGGCAAACTCGTCGCCGTCGGCAACGGTGGCTACTCCGGCGAGATCTGGTATCCGTTCATGGCGCCGCCGCTGGCCGCCGGATATGTCGCCGCATCCACCGACACAGGTCACGAGAGTTCTCCGGTGGACGCGAGCTTCGCGCTGAATCATCCGGAGAAAGTCGCCGATTTTGGTTATCGCGCCGTGCACGAACTCGCGATGAAGGCGAAAGCCGTCAGCGTGGCCTTCTACGGCAGCCCGCCGCGGCGCGCCTACTGGAACGGTTGCTCCACGGGCGGCAGACAAGGGCTCACCGAAGCGCAGCGCTATCCGACCGATTTCGACGGGATCGTTGCAGGCGCGCCGGCGAATTACATGACGCGACTGTCGGCCAAGTACGTCGTGGCAAGCCAGGCGATCCACAAAGACCCGGGCAACTTCGT
This sequence comes from Pseudomonadales bacterium, assembly GCA_041739525.1. Lineage (GTDB taxonomy): Bacteria > Pseudomonadota > Gammaproteobacteria > Pseudomonadales > Azotimanducaceae > DATJGR01. Next base: position 1,721 of record JBGSNQ010000077.1, read on the forward strand.
GCCAGAAGACAAATTGAAGGTACTGCACGCCGCCGCGCTGGCGCAGTGCGATGCCCTCGACGGCGTCAAAGACGGTGTGATCGAGAATCCACTCGGTTGCGATTTCGACCCGGCGTCGGTGCAGTGCGCGGATGCCGATCAGCCAACGTGTCTTACGCGTGCACAGGTCGCCAGCGCGAACGTGGTGTATCAGCCGATGGTCAATCCGCGCACTGACGTCACGCTGTTTCCCGGCGTGTCTCCCGGCAGCGAACTCGGCTGGAGCGGCGCCGTCGGCGCGATGGTGCCGGAGATATCCAGGCTCGCGACCGGCATCTTCGAGTTCATCGTGTTCAAGAAGAAGGGTTGGGACTATCGGACGTTCGACGTCGCGCGCGATCTGCCAGTCGCCGAAGACATCGCGGGACCTGCACTCGATGCGATCGACCCGAACCTGCAGCCGTTTTTCGATCGCGGGGGCAAGCTGCTGCAGTACCACGGTTGGGGTGACCCGGGAATTCCGCCCCTCAACAGCATTGGCTACTACGAGAGCGTGCGCGCCGCGGTCGTGCAGTCCGATCTCGATCGCACGAGTTTCGACAACAGCTATAGGCTGTTCATGGTGCCGGGAATGGACCACTGCGCGGGCGGCGCCGGTCCGGATCGTTTCGATGCGCTGAAGGCGCTCGATGCGTGGGTAGAAACCGGCAAGGCACCGGAGGCGATCATCGCGACACGGCTGAAAGACGGTGTGGTCGATCGCACCAGACCGCTGTGCCCGTATCCGAAAGTGGCGGTGTATCGCGGCGCTGGAAGTACGGACGACGCGGCCAGCTTCGTGTGTGACACGCAAGTTCCGAAGTCGGACACAGCGCGTTCGCGCACGCCGCGCAGACTGTGACGCCCCCGTCGGGAGATGCAGTCTCGATTTGATTGAAATTAGCAGATTTATCGAAGTTCCATAAACTTCCTAATTACTGTATAACCGCCGCATGGATCCGGTTCGAAACCCATTCGCACCCGGCGCGGGATCACCGCCGCCGGAACTCGCCGGCCGCGAAGGTCTGCGCGAAACCGTGCGCATCGCGCTCGAGCGAGTGCGGCTGGGCCTGCCCACCAAGAGCATTCTCATGATTGGTTTGCGCGGTGTCGGCAAAACCGTGCTGCTCGATCGTATGCGCGACGATGCCGAAGCCGAGGGTATTCAAACGGTGCGCATCGAGGCGCCGGAAGGGCGTTCGCTGCCTGCCATGCTTGCGCCTCAATTGCGGCAGGCGCTATTGCGGCTGTCGCGCAACGCGCAGGCGAAGGCGTTGTCGCAGCGCGCACTTCGTGCGCTGGCCGGGTTCGCGAAGGCGCTGAAGGTGAAGTATCACGACATCGAAGTGGGTGTGGATCTCGATCCGGAACCCGGCCTCGCCGACAACGGCGATCTCGAACACGATCTGCAGGCATTGCTCGAAGCCGTGGGCGCAGCCGCCAAGAAAGCCGGCACGGCGCTTGCGATGTTCGTAGACGAATTGCAGTACGTCGAAGAGACGCAGCTCGCCGCGTTGATCACCGCGCTGCATCGCGCCGCGCAACGCCGCCTGCCGATCGTTCTGCTCGGCGCCGGGTTGCCGCAGTTGCGCGGCCAGATGGGGCTTGCGAAATCGTATGCGGAGCGGCTGTTCGATTTTCCGGAGATCGGTCCGCTCGACGAAGCCGATGCGCGCATCGCGATTGCGAAGCCCGTGCTGGACGAAGGTGTCGCGATCAACGAAGACGCCCTGCGCAGCATCGTCAGGAAAACGCAGGGCTATCCCTATTTTCTGCAGGAGTGGGGCAAGCACGCCTGGGATACCGCCACGAAATCACCGATCACCGCGGCCGACGTGAAGCGTGCATCCGCCGGAGCCGTCGCGGCGCTCGACGAGAGTTTTTTTCGCGTACGTTTCGACCGCCTCACGCCGTCGGAGAAGGTGTATCTGCGGGCGATGGCGGAACTCGGTCCGGGTCCGCATCGCTCCGGCGACATTGCCGACCAGCTCGGCCGCAAAGTGACGTCGTTGGGCCCAACGCGCAATCAGTTGATCGCGAAAGGCATGATCTGGAGCCCGAACCACGGCGACACGGCATTCACCGTGCCGCTGTTCGATGAATTCATGAAGCGGATCATGCCGGGCGACGAGTGGCAGAAGTGAGCCCTCTCCGCCAACGAATGTCATCAAGGGCAAACCCGTATATCCGAACGTGTCGAGGGGGTGAAGACTGCCAGTCCGCTCGATTGCAATCGGAAAGGAACGACCATGCTCATCGAAGTCTCCGGCGACATCCTGCTGACGGGTGCGCATGCCATTGCGCACGGCATAGCTCCGAACGACAACTTCCACCAGGGCCTGGCGCTGGCGCTACGCGAGGAATATCCGGCGATGTACAAGGATTTCCGGCACTACTGTCAGCTCGAGCACCCGAAGCCCGGAACGTTGTGGGTTTGGGCCGGCGCGAAAGGAGTCCGCGTGATCAGTCTGCTGACGCAACAGGAGGCGCCTGCTCACGGTGCGCATCCGGGGAAAGCGACGGCGCACAATGTCAACGAGGCGTTGAAGGAGTTGCGCGCGCTGATGCGTGAAGAAGCGTTTGAGAGCGTGGCACTGCCGCGACTTGCAACCGGTGTCGGTGGTCTTGAATGGGACGACGTCCGCCCGCTGATCGAACGTCACCTCGGCGATCTCGACATTCCGATCTATTTGTACACCACGTTCCGGCCGGGGGTGAAAGCAAAGGAGTAGAGACAATACAATGCGTTGAACGGCGATCTGCCGAGCGGAGCGGGTAACCAGGGCGGCATGCTGTTCGGCATCGATCGTTTGACGGAAGAGATTGCGTTGCACTCTGCATTACGCGGCCGGCGTGCGGCGTTGCTTGCGCATCCTGCGTCGGTAACGCACAACCTGGTGCACTCGTTAGATGCACTAACCGCGATAGAGAACGTCGAGATCACGGCGGCGTTCGGTCCACAGCACGGTTTGCGCGGCGACAAACAGGACAACATGGTGGAGTCGCCCGACTTCAACGACCCGGCTCACGGCATCCCGGTGTTCAGTCTCTACGGTCGGACGCGCCGCCCCGATGCGTCGATGATGAGCACCTTCGATGTGCTGTTGGTGGATCTGCAGGACGTGGGTTGCCGCATCTACACGTTCATCACCACGCTGCGTTATGTGCTGGAGGAGGCCGCGCGGCACCGCAAGGCGGTGTGGGTGCTCGACCGTCCGAATCCGGCCGGCCGGCCGGTCGAGGGCTTACGGCTGCGTCCGGGTTGGGAGAGCTTTGTCGGCGCCGGTCCGCTGCCGATGCGGCACGGTCTGACGCTGGGCGAACTGGGCCACTGGTTCGTCGACACACTGGGCCTCGACGTCGACTACGACGTCATTCCGATGCGCGGATGGCAGCCTGATGCATCCCCCGGTTTCGGCTGGCCGATCGAAGAACGCACGTGGGTGAATCCCAGCCCGAACGCCGCAAATCTGTCGATGGCGCGCTGCTACGCAGGTACGGTGATGCTGGAGGGCACTACGCTGTCGGAAGGCCGCGGCACGACGCGGCCGTTAGAGCTGTTGGGCGCACCCGATATCGATGCGCGCGCATTGCGTGCTGCGATGTACGAGTTGGCGCCACAGTGGCTGCAGGGATGTGTGCTGCGCGAGTGCTGGTTCGAGCCTACGTTCCACAAACACGTCGGCAAGCTGTGTTCGGGGCTGCAGATTCACGTGGACGATACGCACTACGACCACTCGAAATTCCGGCCGTGGCGACTTGTGGCGCTGGCGTTCAAGGCGCTGCGTTCGTTGCAGCGCGACTATCCGTTGTGGCGTGACTTCCCGTACGAATACGAGGTGGGACGCCTCGCCATCGACCTGATCAACGGCAGTCCGCTGCTGCGCGAATGGGTAGACGATCCGCATGCCGGCATCGGCGACCTGGAAACGATCGCCGCGGCCGACGAAGACGCATGGCGACAGGAGCGCGAACGCGTGCTGATCTACCGACCGGCAGCGCGTCCGTAAGCCTCAGCGGCGTTCTCAGCGACACTCTCAGCGACACTGCACCTCGATGAGATCGCGCTCGCAGCGCAGTTCGCCGGTGAAGGTATGACCGGCGTTGCCGCAGAAGACGAGCCCGAGGTTCTCTTTCGATTCGTGGTCGTTCTTGATGCGCTCCAGGTCTTCGCACGGGCCGCCGGTGCTGAGCCATTTCATGGCCTCTTCGCCTTGCGCGGCCGGCTTCGAATCGCCGCCGCAGGCGGCGACGCACAACGTCAGTGCCGCGATGGCGGCGAACCTCGATACGGTGGAACGCATGCTGGAACTCCTGTGATGTAAGAACGGTACTGAAGAGACGCGGGAGCGGTCGAATCGTCAGGCACCGCTACTGTGCCGCCGCGACGGCGTGTCAGCGCGGGCCGCTCGCACCCCGCGCACTCGTTCACTCGCGACATTGCTCGAACGTCAGGCGGCCGGCTTCAGCGATGACAAGAACTGCGCAACGTCGATTGCGCCCGACTGCTGTGCGATCTCCTTCATCGTGCCCATGCCCTCGACCTTGTGATTCACATCGGCACCTTTGCTGACGGCCAGCGCGACAAACGTTTTCGTGGGCTCATCGAGTTTGAAGTAGAACTGCTGTTTGTCCTGGCTGAGGAACGCAAGCTGCACCAGGTTGAAGCCTTCCTTCGTGGTGCCGTTCGCGTCTCTGCTGTGCTCGAGCAACATGCTCGCCAAATCGAACTTCTTGTAGAGCACCGCGCTCTGTAGCGGCGTCCAGCCGGCGTTGTTCTTCGTATCGGGACTCGCGCCGGCGTCGACCAGAATCTTCGCGACCGACATCAACAGTTCCGGCGGCGTCGCGCCCCAGTATGCGATCGAGTTGCCGATCAACCCGGAGAGCGGTGTATCGCCGACCTGGTCGGCCTGGTCCGCCGCGAGCCCGAGGCCGATGAGCCGCTGCACTTCGGCGGGCGAGCAGATTTCCGGGTGCAGGATCGAATAGATGCAGTAGTGCAGGCGATTGCGTTTGAAGCTGTCGATGGCTTTCGGGTCGGCACCGAGTTCGACCAGCAGACTGAGCGCGGCGGTCGACGCGCGCACGTACGGATAGGTCCACCATGTGCTCGAGAACGAACCGTCGCGCTGCCGACCGCCGGCGCCGAGATCGATCTTCTTCGTCGGGTCGACCAGTTTTTCAGCAACGTAGTAGCGGATCTTGTCGAGATCGACGTTGTAGTCCCTCAACGTGTACGTCGTCGCACCACCGCTCGCTTCGATTCCGGCCGCCTGCATGAACGGACCGGCGTATTGGGGATTGGTGAAATTGCTTTCGTCGTAGTCGGTGACGGTCTGGCCGCCGTTCATCGTGCGCACCCAAAGCCCGACGCGCCTCCCCGCCGAGTAGTTACCCGACTCGCCGCCGTCGCCCACGTAGTCGTGTGATTCGTACGCACCGTCGAGTTGGCCGTTCACCCAGGTTTCCACCAGGATCGGCTTGCCATCAGCGTTGTTGAAGCGTTTGTGTTGGCCGACCCAGAACATGCCGCTCTTGCCTTCGGGCGGTGCGACGGTGGTGCCGGTTTCGGTAACGATGACGTCGCCGTTCTCGAGTTCCTGCGCGGATATGTGTTCGCCGTAGGGATACGTCACCACGTTGAGGAGTTTTCCTGAGCAGGTCCACGTCTTGTACTGGCCCGTGGCCCTTCCGTCCTGGTCCGAGGTTGTCTCACTCTTCAGCGTGCCGTTGTCGCACCACGCGCGTGTGGCGCCTACGGAGTGGCTGCGCTTCGCTTTTTCGTCGTAAACCAGTTCGGTTTCCGACTTCAGCTTGCCGTTGTCGTACCAGGTCTTCTTGGGGCCAGCGGGGAAGCCGTCTTTGTAGGTGGACTCTTCGATGACCTGTTCCTTGGCGTTCTTCTTCACGACGGTGCCGGTAAGCGGCTTGCCGCCGTCTTTGACCGTGGAGATCTCGCCCTGCCAGTCGCGGCCCAGTGAAACCTCGCTTGCGTCGTATGTGCCGCCGCCGCATCCGGACAGGAGTCCTGCAACGACGATCGACCAGGCGATGTGGAACGACCCCCGACTACACGTCAGCATCAACGCGCCCCCCTCAGATTTGGTTTCGACTAGCCTATCGACGTGCATCGTGTCGAAACGTCAGGCCCTGACGACTCTACGATGCCGACGTCCACCGGGGACTGTGAGGAGTACGCGTCACGTAGGACGGCATTTGAATCAATATCGCGTATTTCGGATGGTACTGTCCGGAGGGACGCGAACATGCGGGGTGTGCCAAGACCCTGACGATCTTTCGCGATCGACGTCTCTAACAACGAACCACAGGGGATTGGACCAATGGCTAAATATCGTTTCGTGAAAATCGCGGCGGCAGCGCTCCTCGTCACCCTCACCGGCTGTGGTGGCGGTACGCCGAGTGGAGTTTATGTCGCCCAAGGCCAGGCGATTTTCGAGCAGTTCGACTTTCAATCGGGTGGAAAGGTGGCCGTCACGGCTTTCGGACAGGTCATTCCCGGCGATTTCGTCGTGATGGACGATGGACGCATCAAGGTGATGGCGAGTAATGGCGGCGCTGCCACGCTGAGAGCCGCACAAGACGGCTGTCTCGAAATGGCTGCGGGCAGCGACGAAGAAGCCGCGATGGCCGCGCGCGAGGGTATCAATCCCGGCGACTTCGGCCGCTTCTGTCGCAAATAGCGTATTGCCGGAGAACGACGCCATGAACGTTTCGAAGGTGACGATCGTTGCCGCGGCGCTCACCGTGCTCGCAGCAACGATGGGGTGTGGCGGCGGCTCCGGTTCGTCGGCGCCGTCGGGTGTGTACGAGTCGAAGTTCGGGCCGCCGGGGAATGGCATCAAGCTGAACTTCGTCGGCGACAACAACGTCGAGATCACCGTAAGCGACGGTGGTCGGGACGAGATGCGCAAGACCAGCTTCGTGACAGCGGGTGAGTCGATCGTGATCGACGTGCCCGAATCCGACGCTCCGGACCTGACGCTGAAACGCAACGGTACGGCGCTTGAAGCATCGCTTGAAGGCATGACGATCCGGTTCGAAAAGCTGTAGGTGACTACTCGAAACACACGATTGGGAAAGGAGCACGCAATGAACACACACGAACAGGCGCTTGGCGCGGTGATGCATCGCGTTGCACTCGCCTGCCTCATGGCAATGGTCTTTGCGGTCAGCGGATGCGGCGGCAATGGCGAATCGGTGCAGGTGGACGAAAAACGCACCGACGGAAAGAGCCTCACCGACGACGATGAGGCCGCTGCCGCCTTCATCACTTCGGAGTTGGACAAGTACTGGGTGAAGGGTTCGGACGGGTGGACGAATCAGAATCAGCAGTACAACGTGCTCGGTCAGCTGATGCCCGACCGTCAGCCGAACGAGTTGTACAGGCAGTATCGGACGCTCGCGTTCGCGATCTCTCCGGAGCCGTTGAGCGAGTCGATGAAGCTGAACGGCACGGATTACCGTGCGTCGGTGCAGTTCAAGGATTCTCCGTCGCGGTTCTATATGGTCGAAGCGGACATGAACAATCGTCAGGGGTGGAGCAACTGGAAAGACGAGATGCTGAGGTTCAGAGGCGTTGCGGTAGAGCGTCGCAACGGCAAATGGCTGCTCTCCGACGACAACCTCTTCGAAGGAGTGAAGCCCGATCCGGCCTCGGTGCCGAGCGGAACGTAACCTCGAGCGATACGACTTCGGTATAGGTACCGGCGATCGGCTGTGGTTAAGTTGGTCGGTGTCGGTGGATCGAGGTCGAGTTGGACAAACACGCGTTCATGCGCGCCTGCCGCGCCGGCGGATCGACGATGGAGCAGGCGCTGCTCGCGCTCGACCGCTCGTTCTTTGCACTGTTGTATCGCGAATGCGCGCGCGCGGTGGGTGATCGTGATGCCGCGCGCGACCTGGTGCAGGATACGTTCATCAAGGTCTGGCGACGCTGCAGTACTTTTCACGGCGACTCGGAACTGCTGCCGTGGATCCGCGCGATTCAGCGCCGCGCGATACTCGACTGGCTGCGCAAACCACGCAGGGAAACTCCGATGGACGACATCGGCGGAGAGTTGACGAGCGAAGTTGCGGAACGAATCGCCGATCTGTCGGCGCAAAGCCTCGCAACGCCGGTCGAAGAAGAACGCCGGCGCGAACTGCACGCGTGCTTTCAACGCTGCTGGCAGCGCTTCGAAGCAGCTGCACCGGCACACGCGGCGGTGATCGGCTGGATCGTCGATGATGGCCTTACGCACGAAGAAATCGGTGAGTTGCTAGGGCGCACGCCGGGTGCGACGCGCGAGTTCGTCTCGCAGTGTCGCAAGCGCGCGCGAACGCACCTGGCGGAATGGTATGAACTCGCATTCGGTGCGAGCGATCGAACAACGATGGTCGATGATGCAGGACGATGACGAACTCTGGTTCGACGCGCTCGCCGGGCGTGCAGCGCCGGACTCTGCCGCTGCGCGCGAAGGACGGGCAATGCGTGCCGCGATGCTTGCGCGCGATGTCGGCAACGTCCAAGTCGAGCAGAGCGATACGGCGCGCGAGCAAACGCTGATAGCGCGCGCACGCCGGGAGGGTGTGTTGTCCATCGCCGGTGCGACGCGCCGGAAACCCGGTTCACTGCAGTTGAGCCTCGCGACCGCGGCAATCGTGTGTCTGGCGCTCGGCTTCTGGGCCATCGAACGTCCTCGCGACAACGATGCGTTCGTGGTGCGCTCCGCGCCGGACGGCTCGCCGAACGGCACCGTGCGCATCGAGTCGAACGATCCGGAAGCGTTGAAGCGACGACTGTTGTCCGATCTGCGCGCCGCCGGTGTGCCCGCAAACGGCTATCAGCGTCTTGGCACGGAAGGCATCGACGCCGACCTGCCGGAAGTGCTGCCTGACGAGGTCGCGGCCGTGCTCGATCGTTATCATCTCGCGCCGCCTGCCGATGGTGTGCTGCGCGTGGAGATTGCGGCGCCGTCGCGATGAGATGGTGCGCGCGCTTCGGTGTCGTTCTCGCGTTCGTACTGCATTCGACCGGCGTTGCGGCGCTCGATCTCGCCGGTTTGTGTCCCGAAAAGCTGACCATCGATACCACGACGCCGCTCACGGAAATACGCACGCGTGTCGAAACGCTGATGCAATCCGATCCGCTCGCGACCATCCCGATTTTGTGCAGCACCATTCCGCGCGTTGCGCGCGAGAGCGGCGACGACTCGCTGGAGTACGCCTGGTGGGTCGGCTCGCTCGCCACGCCATTGATCGCGTTCCAGAACAAATTCGCGGAGTCGCTGCCGCTGCTGGAAACGGCACAACCGCTGCTTGAGAAACATCTCGGCCGGAATGCGGTTGAGCTCGCCGAAATTCACGTGGCGTATGCGTGGATCTACTTCCGGCAGGGTCGCCTCGCAGAAGCGGCGAATGCGTGGGAACGGGCGCGCGAAATCAGGGAGACCACACCGGGCGACAAGAAAGTGGAGCTGCAGAAAGCGCTGGTGGGTCTCGCGCAGGTGCGCATGTCGCAACGCGATTTCCCTGCAGCGCGCAAAGCACTCGATCGGGCGTATGCGATTCTCGTTGAATACGACGAGCAGCGCAGTGAAGCAGGCGCAGCCATCGAAAACGCTTATGCCAATCTCGCGATGCGCCAGGAGGACTTCGTTGGCGCGCGTAAACACGCAGAAGCGCAAATCGCCATAGAGAAATCGTTAGCGGCCAACGTGATGCAGCTGGTGCCGGCGTACGTCGTTCTAGGGCGCGCTCTCGAGCGCCTCGATGAGTACGAAGGCAGCGAAGAGGCGTTGCTGGAGGCGATCCGGCTCGCAGAAGACGATCAGGGACCGCTGCAACGCCACTATCTGGCGGCGCTCACCGAACTCGGCGTGATGCTGAACGAGCGCGACGAACCGAAGCGAGCGTTGCCGTTTGCGCAGCGGGCCGCGGACGTGGGCACGGCGACGCTGGGTGAATCGGCACCACGGATGGTGCGCGTGTTGCAGAACCTCGGCGAGGTGCAGCGTTCCCTCGGCGACTTGCCCGAAGCAGTGCGCCGCTACGACCAGGCCGGTGCGATCGTGGCCGCTGACGCCGCCAACGTGGAGCGGCAGACGCTGGCTGCGTACTACCGCGGTCGCGGCGATCTCGAGTGGAGCCTCGGCGAACTGAACGACGCGCGCGCCGCGCTGGAGCTGGGTCTCGACACCGTTGGCGGAGACACCACTCTGACCACCGAGCGGGCTGCGACGCTGTTGAGTCTGGCGCGCACGTGGGCGCGCTCCGATCCACAAGCCGCGCACGCCAACCTGCAGGAAGCGCTTGCGCTGTTCGAGGGACGACTACCCGATACGCACCCGACCATTCTGCGCGTGATCAATGAACTATGCGGCGTAGACCTGCGCGTGAGCGAGCCAGGCTCGATGTATTGCGTGGACGCCGCGCAGCGCGTGGCGCGCAATGCCGACACGGAACCTTCGCTGGCAAGCGCGGTGTTTGCGAATCAGAGCAGGCGCGCCGAGCTTACCGGTGATCGGTCCGCGGCGCGCGCCAACGCGATTCGGTCGCTCGCCTCCGCAGAAACGTTGGGAACGCCAAGCCCGCGGTGGGATGCCTACTATCGCCTTGCGCGGTTGCTCGCGGCCGACGGCGATCGGCGGCTGGCAATTTTCTTCGGCAAGCTGTCGGTCACGCAGATAGAGCGTCAACGCGGACGCTTCGTCGGCGAATACCGACGCTTCGATCGCGCCTTCCTGCAGGACAAAGTGGACGTGTATCGCGCGCTGGCCGATTGGCTGATGGAAGAAGGGCGCGTAGACGAAGCGCTCAACGTGCTGCAGCTGCTGAAGACGCAGGAACTGTACGACTTCGTGCAAAGATCGGCCGACTCCGATGAACGCGTGGCGCTTACAGAACCCGAGGCAACGCTGCTCAAAGCGTATGCAGATGCGGTGGGTGCAGACCCTGCAACCGGCGCAACGATGGAACGCCTCGGACGGCTTGGCGAAGCGGAGCGGCTGAGCACCAGCGAGCGCGCGCAGCTCGATGGACTGCTCGCACGACAACACGGTGCGGACAAGCGTCGTGCACTGCGCATTCGCGAGTTGATCGCCGCGGCACAACCGCGCATCAAGCGCGCCCCGGCCGGGGTCTCTCGGCGCGCACCGATCCTCGACGCCGAGCTTCGCCGTTATGGGGCCGACACGGCCGTCGCAGTGTATCTGCTCACCGATACGCACCTGCGCATCCTGATTGCGACATCGCAGGGGCAGAACGATCTGCGCGTTGATGTCGATGGCGCGGCATTGCGACGCGACATCGGGCGCTACCTCGACGGTGTTACGCGTCGCGAAAACGTCGATGCGCTGGGCCGCTCGCTGTATGAAGTGCTGGTGCGTCCGGTGGACGATGCCGCATCGCGCGTGCATGCGCAGCGTCTGGTGTTGTGGCTCGACGGAGCATTGCGCTATCTGCCGTTCGGCGCCCTGCAGAGTGCAACGGGCCCGCTGCTCGAGCGCTATACGGTTCTGGTGCACGCTGACGCCGATACTGAGGGGAGTCCGGTCGCACAGCCGCTGCGCGTGCGCGGCTATGGCGTGACGCGCGCGATCGGCGGCTATGCGGCTTTGCCGGCCGTTGCCGATGAGCTGTGTTATCTCGTGCGCGGACCGATCGAGGGTTTGATCGATCAGAGTTCAGCTTGCGCGAGCGCCAGCCTCGGCAACGGCGTGATCGACGGAGAGGCGTACACGAACGAAGCGTTTACGGCGGAACGCCTCGTCACACCGCTGAGCAAGCCGCCTGACTTCTCGGTTCTGCATCTCGGTACCCATTTCAGCCTGCGTCCCGGCAACGCGTTGCGCTCCTACGTCGTGCTCGGCGACGGCGGCCGCCTCACGCTCGAACGTATCAACGAACTCGATTTCCGCGGCATCGAACTCGTAACGCTGTCCGCATGCCAGACCGCGCTCGGCGGCGCGACCAGCGATGATGGCCGCGAACTCGAAGCGCTGAGCGCAATCGTGCAACGACGCGGTGCAAAACGCGTCGTCGCGAGCCTCTGGCAAGTCGAAGACAAGAGCACCGCGATGCTGATGCGCGAGATGTACAACACCTTCGTCGCAGCGCCCACCGACGCAGCTGCGGCACTGCGGCAAGCACAACTTTCCGTTCGGGCGGATCCGGCATACGCACACCCTTACTACTGGGCGGGATTTGTCGCATCGGGGTTGTAGTGGGATGGAGCTTCGAGAACGGCGGGCGTGGGTGAACGTCGGTTCGGACTCGCTCTAGCCGTCCATGGGCGCTCGGGGCGCGGCCATCCATGGCCGCGTCACGGTCCTCACCGACATTCCCCCGCCCGCCTAGGTCGAGGCTCCTTCGCCTGGATTAAGAAATAGCACCAACGCGCTTTGCGCGTTGGTGCCTGAACGCGCGCAAAGCGCGCGTTCAGCCGTCGCCGCCCGTGCCCGTGCTACTGGCCGATTCCGGGCAGCGCCTGTCCTTCGGATTGCAGCGGTGGATCGATGCGCAGCAGGCGAGCTACGGTCGGCGCTATGTCGATCATCGGTACCGCCCCGATGCGCACGCCCTTCGGCACGCCGCGTCCCATCATCATCAATGTGGCGCCCATTTCCGGAAGGTTCGGATCGAATCCATGGCTTCCGGGATAAATGCCGGCGACAGGTCCGAGTACCGCGTATACGGTTCTGATCCACCACTCCGGATACGCCAGTGGCAGTGATGGATCGCTGATGACCACGAGGTCGCCGACGCGATCCTGGGCACTGAGGTGGAAGCGCTCGGGAAGCTCCGTGCCTCGATAAACCTGAAGGGGTTTGTGGGCTGACAACAGTGCAAGGGTGCCGTCGAGCTGCGAAGTGTCGTTGAGAAACACGTGGGCAACTCCCGGTCCGCCGAATACGCGCGACGGGTAACCGTGTTCGGTAAGAAGGCCGGGCAGATCGAAGAATCCGTGCAACGCGATCATGCCGTGATCGCTGACGAGGATCAGCGTCGTCTCGTCCCATAGATGCCTCGCGTCGATCCCGTCCAACAGCCGGACGAGCTGTGCATCCTGTTCGAAGATCTGCTCGACGACCGCGGAGCTATCGGGGCCGCGGCGATGGCCGACCGTATCGGCGCCGTGCCAATACGCCATGATCAGCCCCGGCCGTTGGTCGGCCGGCAAGTCGATCCACGCCAGCATCTGATCCACCTTCACGCTCTCGGGCGTTTCGCCGTTGAACGGTGCGATCCGATATTGCTGGTGTTGGCCGTGCCAGTCGGTCTCGGAGCCTACCCAGAAGTACGTTGCTGCGCGTATGCCTTGTCGCTCGGCAGCAATCCACAGCGGTTCTGCGTCGAGCCAGCTGGCGTCGCTCGAGTAGGCGTAACGGCCTCGCGTGCGATCGAGAAATTCGTTGTCGACGATACCGTGGGTACCCGCCCACGCACCCGTTGCGAGGGTGACGTGGCCCGGAAAGGTCGAGGACGGCCAGCCGGGGATCAACCGCTCCGCACGCACGCCTTCACGCTGCATGCGCGAGAGCCCGGGAAAGGCGGCGCGATCCGGATAGTCGTAACGCATGCCGTCCCACGACACCACGATTACGAGCGGTGCGCCCGACGCTACGGGCGCTATCAGCGCGAGCAGGCCGACTAGTATCCAGCGCGCCTTCATGCGCGTTAGTCGCTGCCGTCTTTCGGCAATCCCAGGATTCGCTCCGCGATGATGTTGCGCTGAATGTTCGGGGTGCCGCCGCCGATGACGACGTTCGGCCAGTTGAGCGACGCCTTCGCCCACTTGCCACGACCGACCGCTTCTGCGCCGTCTTTGAGCTCGAGCCCGGCCTGACCTGTTAGCGAGACTGCGAAGTCGTCCATCTCCACTTCGAGGCTGGCGCGGTGCATCTTGTTCACGGACGTCTCGCTCGACAACGGTTCGCCCTTCAGCTGCTTCGTCAGGTAGCGCAAGCCGTTGTATTTCATCGCGGCGATTTTCACCTCGAACTCCGCGATCTTCCGTCGCACCGACGAGTCTTGCGCGGCGAGCTTGCCTTTGCGGCGGGTGTTCTTGACCAGCGCCTTCAGCGTGTCGAGCTTCTCGAACATCTGCGTCACTTCGCCGATGCTGGAGCGTTCGTTCGCAAGCGCTGAGACGGTCACCGACCAGCCTTTGCCTTCTTCTCCCAGACGGTTTGCCACGGGCACCTTCACGTCGGTGAAAAACACCTCCGCGAAGTGGCGGTCGCCGGCCATGTTCTCGATCGGCCGCACTTCGACACCGGGCGTTTTCATGTCTACGAGCAGACAGGTGATGCCGTCGTGCTTCACTTTCGGCGCGAAGTCGGTGCGCACCAGCAGGATGATCCAGTCGGCCCAGGGCGCGCCGGTGGTCCAGATTTTCTGGCCGTTGACCACGTAGTGGTCACCCTGACGCACGCCTTTCGTCTGGATAGATGCGAGGTCGCTGCCGTAGTTCGGTTCGGAGTAGCCGGTGCACCAGCTGACTTTCGAATCGAGGATGTCGGGAATGAAGCGCTTCTTCTGCTCGGGCGTACCGTATTGAATGATCCCCGGGCCAACCCACGCGAGACCCATGAACGAGGTGCCGAGCGGGGGCGCCTTCGCCAATGCCATTTCCTCTTTGAGAATGGCCTGTTCTGCGATGGAGCCGTCGGCTCCGCCGACGTCCTTCGGCCACGCGAAACCGACCCAGCGTTTCTCGCGCACCTTCGTGAGCCAGTTGGTGAGGAAGTCGCTGTTGCGCTGCTTCGCGGGCGGCAGATTCGCCTTGATGAAGGCGCGGACCTCGTCGCGAAACGCCTGCTCTTTGGGTGAAAATTCGAAATCCATTACAGGCCTCCTAGCGCGGCGACGCGTTCGTAGTGGTGGTCGGAATCACCGAACATCGGCCGAGCCCATTTCGATCGTTTCAGAAACAGTTGGATGTCGTATTCGGCAGTGAACCCGATGGCGCCGTGCAGCTGCACGCCGTCGATGCCGATGCGCGCGAACGCATCGCTCGCGTAAGCCTTTGCCAACGACGCTGCGCGGGGGAGTTCGGCAGGTGCATCATCCACGGTCCACGCCGCGTAGTAGGACAGAGACTTGAACGATTCGATGTCTACGAACATCTCGGCGAGCCGGTGTTTCACTCCTTGGTACTTGCCGATCGGGCTGCCGAACTGAATCCGGTCCTTGGCATATGCGGTCGTTATCGCGAGCGCGGCTTCCGCGGCACCAACCGACTCGGCCGTCACCGCAACCGCGCCGCAATCGGACAGGTAGGCGAGGTCGTCGGTAGTCAGCGGCATCAGCTGTGCATCGGCCAGCGCAACGTCGAGCGTCAACGTACCGATGCGCTTCGTTTCGTCCATCATCGGTTGCACCGCGACGCTCACGCCGGACGTGTTGCGATCGACGATCGCGAGTTTGAGTTCATCGCTGGTACGACATGCGACGATGAACAGATCCGCAGCGCCGGCATCCGCCACGAACGGCTTGGTCCCCTTCAGCCGGCTACCTTCCAGCGTCAGCTTCACGGCGTCCGGATGCACCCAGTTCGGTTCGTCGTAGAGCGCGAGCGTGCCGACGCGGCTGCCGTCGGCGAGCGTGGGCAACAGTTTCTGCTTCTGGGCGTCGCTGCCGCAGCGCAGTAGCGCAGCCGCAGCGAGCGTTTGCGAAATGATCGGCAACGGGCACAGTCCGCGTCCGGTTTCCTCGAGCACGACGGTGAGGTCTACCCACTTGAGGCCGATGCCGCCGAACCCTTCCGGAATGATGAGGCCTAGCCAGCCCAGCTCCGTGGCCTGACGCCACAACGAAGGGGAGGTACCGGTGGCGCTTTTCATCAGCTTCCGCACCTCGGTCAACGGACACGCATCCTGCATGAACCGCCGCACCTGATCGCGCAGCAACTCCTGTTCTTCGGTAAAGCCGAAATTCATGATGACAACTCCTTCTTCGATGCGTGCGCTATTCAAGGCGCCGCGACGATGCCGCGCGCGAGCCAGTCTTCGGTGCGATCGCTCAAGCCGAGTTCAGCAAGGATCTCGCGCGTGTGTTGCCCCGACACGGGCGCAGGACCGCCGGGCGCGG
>JBGSNQ010000079.1:0-5077 GCA_041739525.1 Pseudomonadales bacterium
TTCACCATCGTGTTCCACCTTCATCCGGTCGAGCATGTAGATGAGATCTTCGGTACCGATGTTGCCGGTGGCTTTCGGCGCGAACGGACATCCGCCGATGCCGCCGATGCTGGCGTCGAGTGTCTCCACGCCGACCTGCAGTGCGGCAAACGCGTTGGCGATGCCGGTATTGCGCGTGTTGTGAAAGTGCGCGCGCAGCGGCAATGCACCCAACGACTGATGCAAGGCGCCGAACAGGTCGAGCACCTGGCCGGGCACGCCGACGCCGATGGTATCGGCCAACGCGAGTTCGACGGGGCCCGCATCGGCAAGCCGCATCGCCACATCGAGCACGCGGCGCTGATCGACGTCGCCTTCGAACGGACAACCGAACGCCACCGCGATGGTCGCCGTCGCACGGAATCCGCGCCGGGCAGCGTCGCGCAGAATCTCGCAACCCACCGCTACCGCTTCGTCGACGGTCTGTCCCTGATTACGCGAGCCGAACGTGTCGGTAGCGGGCACCACCATGCCGACTTCCTGCAGACGACCGGTTGCGAGCGCGCGGTCGTAGCCGCGGCGATTCAGTATCAAACCCGCGTATGTCACATCGCCGCGTTGCGGCAACCCATTGCACACTGCCTCCGCGTCGGCCATCTGCGGCACGCGAGCGGGATGTACGAAGCTGGTCACTTCGATGCGGCGAAATCCGGCCGCGAGCGCGCGGTGAATCAACGTCAGCTTGTCGTCGGTGGAGAGAATCACCGATTCGTTCTGCAACCCGTCGCGCGGGCTGACTTCCATCACGGTGACGGACGACGCGAGCGCCATCAACGTTTCTCGATCGTTGGCTGTAACCCCACTGCCGTCGTCTTTCCGGGTCCCTTGAGGCCGACGTCTTTCGCAGCGTCTTCACGCAATGCGACCGTTCTGTTGAACACCGGCCGATCGGCGCGATGCGAATCGTCTTTGCAGAAGTAACCGAGCCGCTCGAACTGAAAACGCGGCGCGTCGGATTCGACGATTGCCCGCTCGACAAAGCCTTTGCACACCGTCAGCGACGCCGGGTTCAGCGCGCTGGCGAAGTCGAGCTTCGCCGGGTTCGGATCGTTGAACAGGTTCTCGTACAAACGAAACTCCGCGCCTACCGCCGAACCGGCCGACACCCAGTGGATGACGCCTTTTGGTTTCAGGCCGCTGGTGTCCGAGCCGCTCTTCGATTCCGGTACGTAGCTGCAACGCAACTCCACGACCGCGCCGCTCACGTCTTTCACGACATCGTCGCAGCGGATGATGAACCCGTTGCGCAACCGCACCATGCCGCCGGCCACGAGCCGCTTGTATTTCGGCGGCGGTGCCGTGGAGAAGTCGTCGCGCTCTATGTACAGCGTGCGCCCGAACGTCAGTTGCCGCGCCCCCATTTCCGCCCGTTGGGGATGCCACGTGGCCGACAACACTTCGTCCGTGGCATTCGGATAGTTCGTGATGGTGACTTTCAGCGGATCTACCACCGCCATGCCGCGCGGTGCAGTCGCTTCGAGGTCGTGGCGGATGCAGAACTCGAGCAGGCTGAGTTCGATCACGTTGTCCTGCTTCGTTACGCCGATGCGGCCGCAGAAGTCCCGAATGGCCGCAGGCGTGACGCCCCGGCGGCGCAAGCCGGCAATCGTCGGCATTCGCGGATCGTCCCAACCCGCGACGTGTTTCCCAGTGACCAGTTCGTGCAACAGCCGCTTGCTCATCACGGTGTATTCGAGGCCAAGCCGGGAGAACTCGATCTGCGGCGGATGGAAGTTGACGTTGATGTTGTCGAGCACCCAGTCGTATAGCGGGCGATGGTCCTCGAACTCGAGCGTGCACAGCGAGTGCGTAACGCCTTCGAGCGCGTCGCAGATGCAATGCGTGAAGTCGTACGTCGGGTAGATGCACCACTTGTCGCCGGTGCGCTGGTGATGCGCGTGGCGGATGCGATACAGCACCGGGTCGCGCATGTTCACGTTCGGCGATGCCATGTCGATTTTCGCGCGCACCACATAGGCGCCGTCGGGGAACTCTCCGGCGCGCATGCGCGTGAACAGATCCACGCTTTCGGCAATCGGCCGGTTGCGATGCCGGCTGTCTTTTCCGGGTTCGGTCAGCGTTCCACGCGTCGTGCGGATTTCTTCGGCCGACAACGCATCGACGAACGCCTTGTCGTCGCGAATCAGCTGCATCGCGAAGTCGTACAGCTGCTCGAAATAGTCGCTCGCGTTCGTGAGGTGTTCGCCCCAGTCGAAACCGAGCCAGCGGACGTCTTCCTGAATCGATTCGACGTACTCGTCGTCTTCCTTCAGCGGGTTCGTGTCGTCGAAGCGCAGGTAACAGAAACCGCCGAACTCGCGGGCCACGCCGAAATTCAGGCAGATGCTCTTCGCGTGGCCGATGTGCAGGTAGCCGTTCGGCTCCGGCGGAAACCGCGTGACCACGCCCGCAACGACCTTTTCGTCGAGGTCGCGCCGAACGCGCTGGCGAATGAAGTCGGTGGGTTCGGACGGCTTTGACTCATCGAGTGACATGCAGATTCCGTGCAGATGCGTACGTGGTGAAAACGCGGCGCATTGTAGCGGAATCGCCTGCGCAGCCGCGCGAGCAGGCAGGCCGGAATATCTCTACTAGACTCTGTCAGAGCACCCCATGGGAGTGGGTATGCAGACGGAACCGCAGGAACGCAGCCTGAATGAGCTGATCGAGATCGCCAAGCGTGCACAGAGCATTCTCGGCCACCTCGATCTCGAAGCCATTGCGAGTCACGACCCGGACGCAGTCGCGAAACTGGCATCCGTGGCGAATGCGATTCAGGCACTCGACGAAGGCGAAGACGTCGCGTTCATCCCCGGCATCGACGAGGACGTGAAAGACGCCGCGGGCCCGCCGGTTCTCGATCCGCGCCAGGTGCGCCGCTCCGAACTGATGGAACTGCTCGACAAGGCCGGCTATTCGAACCGGCTCGGCCGCATCTACGTCGAACCCTCGGACACCCCGGAAAAACCGCTCGAATTCGTTGCGCACCAGGACGGCCTGCCGCTGTTCGACATCTGTCTCGCGCCGGACTACAGCCCCGCCGACGGTGCACACGGCATCTTCATTTCTAACCGCGGCGTGTTCTCGGTGATGGTGCCGAAGCCGATCGTCGAAAACCGCTGGCGCGTTCTGCGCAGCGTGCCTTACGAAAGCGAAGCCGAGCTGATCGATACAGTACGCCGCTACATCGCGCGACCCGCCGCCGGCGAAGCGTGACAAAAGGCGTGTGACTACTTGAAGCGGCGATAGGCGAGATAGCACAGATAGATGAGCGCCACCCCGCCGCTGATCCCGATCACCATCACCAATCCTTCGTCGAGCGTCTGAGGCGGCCGCACACTGGTCGCTGCTAGCGAAAAAACCACGAGCCCCACCAGCAGCGCCCCGAACGCCGAGTAGAAGAACTTCGACACCACCAGCCGATCTCGCGTATCCAAACGACCGAGCAACGCTCCGGCCCAGCGATACATCAACAGCGAGAGACCGCAGCAAAGCAATCCGGCGAACATGAGCGGCAGCGATGGTTTGTTCGCCAATGCCCAGATCGCGAAGAAGCCGAGGATGGCCATGCCCACGGCGATGACGCCGCAGGCATAGCCGATTGCTCGCGCAACCGATTCAGGAATTTCGTCCTGCATCACGCTGCTTCCGTGGCTAGCTCTCCTGCGAGGCCTGGTAGATGTCCGTACCGAGCGACTGGCCGGAAATCGCCGTGTAGCTCGCGTTGGCCAGTGTGCCAACACCATAGCCAACCGCGAACGACGTGCCCAACGCGCCCATGGCATTGCGCAGCGCCAGACCCGCGTCGATTCCCGTAACCGAGATGCCGGCCACCTTGATCGAGTCGACGCCGCCGCTCACCTGATCGATTTCCGCTACAGATAGCGTCCTCATGTTTTCGTCCTCCTGACTGTTGTGTGGGTTCGGGTTCCTGTCGACCCACTATCGACACTACGCAGCAGATCCGTCCGCCGAAAACCGATATGTCGGAGAGTTAATGGCGATTTCGTCCGCTTCGCGTGTGCGACATCCGCCCAAGACTCCCCTGCTCACACGTGCGCCACATCGTGCGCACCGTCATGCACGAGCTCGCGCACGAGCGACCAGTGCGACCATTGGCTCGGATGCGCACTGATCTGCTGCTCCGCCATCGTCCACAGCCGCTGCGTGATCGTGGCGATGCGCGCCGCCCGATCGGACGCCCGCGACGTGATGGCGGCGATCACCGGCTGCGCGGTGCTCACCGAAACGCCGTCCACATCGTAGTGAGTGAACAGCGGCAACACGTCGGCATGGCCCAGCACTGCAAGTTCAGCCGGACCTCGCACGACATGCGCGCAGCGGCCGAAGAGACCTACTTCGACCGTGCGGCCGAAGCGGCGCGGCAAGTCGTACAGCACCACTACGATGTTGCCGTTTCGCAACGCGCGCACCGCCTGCGCGCCATCACCGGCGCGCACCACCGTCAACGCGATCGAAGGCTCCGCAATTCGTGCGAACGCGCGTTCCTCGATCTCGCTCCACGCGCGGCGCCGCATCACCAGAACGCGTTTCGTCGTAGACATCGCGAGGCCAAGTTGCCGCAGCCCTTCGAGATAGTCGCCGAGGTGGATGGTCGCGACGAGCACACCGCGCGGGCACGCGCGCAGGTATTCGCCAACGCGGGCTGCGTCGTGCAACACACTTCGAGGTCGGTGGCGCGGATCGGTCCAGCTCACACTCTCCAAATGCCTATAGAAAAACCAGTCATGGATCAGGCGACGTGCAGACGCCCGCGACTCTCCCAACAGTTCCTCAAAGGCGTACGTTAGCGGCTCGAGGTTCGTTGGCAGCAGACGATGCGCCAGCAGCCTCGACATCGAACGCCGCACGCGCAACGTCGGATCCAACGGCGAAACGCGCTGCAGTGCGGCGAGAGCGGATCGGTAGCTGGCAGTGGATCTGGTTCTGATGAAACGTCTCATTCCTTCACTCCGTTCGAATGCGGTCGAACCCCCAAAGGTGGCGCTGTTCCGTGAGTCCGCCGTCGCGTTTCGCG
>JBGSNQ010000084.1:0-9495 GCA_041739525.1 Pseudomonadales bacterium
CGCCGCGGCTGCCGCCGCGAACCGTGCAAAGCCGCGCTTCGTGGCGATGGTGCCGACGCTACTGTCTGCCGATGCAGGCAAGGGGCGAGAGGCCATTAATACGGCGTTTGCCATGTACGGCCAGATTCCCTCCTATCGCGCCACGCTCGACCGAGGCGGCGCTGCGGAGCCGGCCGACGTGGGTGTGTTCGGCTCTGCCAAGGACATCGAAGCGGGTTTGCGCGCGTATTCGGAGGTGGGCGTTAGCGACTTCGTCGCAGTGATTCCACGCGACGCGCCGGGTACCGAGGCGACGATGCGGCTGTTGTCGGATCTGACGCGAACGCTGAATCGCTGACCGGCGTCAGTCGAACACGCCGCGCGGGCTGCGCGAGCTATCTCGTTCGGTCGCAAACCCGCCCGCGCTTGCGGCGCGCCTCCTCGCCTCGCTGGCGCCGCTTTTCGGCGCGCCGGTACAGCAGGTGAACGATCAGCGTGGTACCGACGATCAGGCACAGCATCGCCATCACCAGCAACAGGTTGTCGTCCAGCACGCGAAGCTCCGCGAAGTGCGAGTCGAAGGGCGCTGCATCCTAGGCAGGCGGGCCGGCGATTACGCGGCGAATGCGGCCAATTTGCGGTCGCATTCGGCCACGGTCGCTCATCCGGAGTTCAGCTACTCAGCGCGAACGCTCCGACCTCAGGAAGCCGGCGCCCGTTGCGGCGCACGCATTCAACATGGCGGCTCGAACGTCGCGCACTGGGCGCAGACGTGCTCCCTTAGCCACTGCAGATACTCCGACGTATCGAGCTCCGGACGCTGGCTGATCCAGCCGATCACCGCCATGCCGCGAATCATCAGAAACATCGGGATGAGCGCCAGTGCGTCGTCGGAGACGTTTCGCTTCGAGCGATAACCGCGCACGAAGCCGCGCTGGACCGTGGCGAACTCGTCGCGCGCCTGAAAGTGAAAGAGCGCAACCGCGGCATCGTAGTGATGCCAACCGAAACCCGAATCGTCGAAGTCGATGACGGTGAGCCGGTCGCCGTCGACCAATACGTTCCCTGCGTGCAGATCGGCATGGATCACGCTGAAGGTTTGCCGATCGCGCCCGAGGCGCTCGAGCGCCGCGCGAACCCGCAGGCGCGTATCCGCAAGCAACGAGCGTTCACCGGGCGACAAATCCGGGTGTTCCCAGAAGCGTCCCCAGAACGGCGCTTCACCCATGAGCCCGTCGGTGTCGAGCGCGTGCCGTTTGAAATCCGCGGGCACCTCCCACGCACTCGCCTGATTGTGCATGGCTGCTGCAATGCCGCCGAGTTGTTCGAAGTAGCGCTCGGCCTCGCCAACACTTTTGGTGTGGCGCAGTGCCTCGGCCAGCACGGTGCCTTCGGTCCAGCGGGCGACACCCGCGAAGCGTTGCTCGCCGGTGCCGTCGATCGCCACACTCACGTATTCGCGGCCATCGCTTGCCGCCAACGGCGGCGGCACCGCAATGCCGGCATCGCCGAGCGCGCGAATCCAGACCCGTTCCGCGATCAGTTCGTCCAGCGAGTGATAACCCGGCCGATGCAGGCGCAGCACATACGTCGTTCCGTCGTTCGCGTCGCGAACGCGAAAGGTGACGTTTTCCGAAACGGACACGAGTTCGAGTTCCGTCGATTCGATCGGAAACGCCTGCAGTGCCTGGAGCGCCGCCGGCGTGTAAACGCGCGTCGCTACCGCTTTATCCATCGATTTCGGCAAGCGTCGCGTCGAAGGCGGCGAGGAATTCGTCGGCGTGACTTTGATTGAAGACGAGCGGCGGACGGATCTTCACGACGTTGCCGAAGATGCCGGCATTGCTCGTCAGGAAGCCCTTGTCCTTCAGACGATCCACGACATCGACGGCCCGATCGCGATCGGGCGTTTTATCGGCGTGGTTCTTCACCATCTCGACGCCCACGAACAAACCTTCGCCGCGTACGTCGCCGATCGCGGCGCAACGCGACTTGCGCTCGGTCAGCGCGCGCTTCAACGCGCTACCGACTGCGGCCGCGTTCTCGCGCAATCGATCGCGCTCGATGATGTCGAGCACCTTCATGCCCACCGCCGCCTGCAACGGACTCGACGCAAACGTGTTGAAGTAACGAGTGCCGGCGCGGAACCTATCCACCAGCGCTTTGCTCGATGCCGTTGCCGCGATCGGCACACCATTTCCCATCGGCTTGCCGGTAACCACGATGTCGGGCGTGAAGCCGGTGACTTCGTATCCCCACCATCGCCCCGTTCTGCAATAGCCGGCCTGCACTTCGTCTGCGATCACCAGTCCACCGGCGGCGCGCACCATTTCAGCCGCGCGCGGCATGAAGCCGCGCGGCACGTCGGGAAGGCCTTCGTTCGCGAAGATCGAGCACACGATCAAACCGGCGAACCCGCTGCCGTTCGCCTGAAGATGCTTGATCTCGCGCTGCAGCCGTTCGAGATATGCGTCGGTCTGTGCGTCCTCGGAAACGCCCGCCGCCAGTGGACGGTATTTCTCGGGGAACGGAAACGCGCGCACGTCGGGCGCGTTCGGCTGGTCGCCACGCGTGCGCGTGAGCACGCCCACCGCCTCGCTGTTGCCGTGATAGGTGGCGTTCGTGCAGACGATGCCGCGCTTGCCGGTCGCAATTCGCGCCATGCGCAACGCCACTTCGTTCGCTTCGGTACCGGAGCAACTGAACACCACGCTCTCGATCGCCTGCTTGTGCAACTTCGTCAGACGTTCCGCAAATTCGATGATGCCTTCGTGCAGATAGCGACTATGTACGTTCAGCGTGCCCTGCTGTTTCGACATCGCCTCCACGACTTCAGGGTTCGCGTGGCCCACGCACGGTACGTTGTTGTACATGTCCACGTAGCGGCGGCCATCGACGTCGTACAGATAAACGCCGTCGCCGCGCACGATGTGCAACGGCTGCGTGTAGAAGAGCTGCGCACCCGTTCCGAGCGCACGATCGCGGCGCGCGACCAACGAAGCGGTTGTACTCATCGAGAACCTCATGGGATTTGAACGCGCCGCGCGCGTCGAAGGCGTTATTCTGCCAAAACATCCGCCGCGACGCCCAACCGGCTTCAGGGCGATGGTCCGGCGTCGACAACTGCCTTCCCAACGGCGCTGATAAGGGGCGGCGCGAACGTGCAGAATCGCACCATCGTTTGCAGGCAATTGGCTGACCGATCGAACACGCACCGTTACTGTTCTTCCCACGTAGAACCCTTCCCCCTGGAACAAAACGGAGCGAGAACATGAAATCTTCTTACCTCTTGCGCGGTGCGAGCCTTGCTGCTGCATTCCTGATTTCCGGAGCTGCCGCAGCTGCAACGTTAGAAGACGAAGCGCTGGATGCCTGTGCACGCGCCGCCGCCGAAGCGAGCAATGCATCGCATCTCGATGTGGTGCGTCTCGTCGACCACGCCGGTCGCGGCAGCTACGAGTACTGGATCAACGCCGACGTCACGCCCGCGAAGCGCAGCTATTGCCGCACTCGGCAGGGCGAGGTGTCGCAGATCCTGAACTTCGACGGACACTGGAGCGGCAACACGCCGCGCCGTCCGCACGCTACTCAGACGGCGAGTTCCAGCGAACTCTGACGCACCGTTGCTTTCAGTCCGCCTTCGAATGCGGGGCGCAACCGTCGAAACGATCCGACCAGGTGATCGGCGAAGGTGCGCACCCGCTGCACGTTGCGCAGCTGCGGGTGATACAGCAGCCACGCGTGCGGATATCGAAACGGGTGTGCATCCGAAATGCGCACCAGCCGCGGATCGCTCTCGGCGACGTAGCACGGGAACTCACCCACGCCCGCGCCAGACGCCACCAGTTCGCACGACGCATCGATGTGGCTCGCGCTCGCAACGAAGCGCGCCTTTGGCAGCCATTGCCGCGCCCACGGCGACACGCTTCGTTCTCCCGACGTACCGATGAACGGCACGTCGCTGGCGGGGTCGATCGTCGATCCTGCCGCTGCGTACAACGCCGAGTTCAGATCGACGAGCTTCCGGCCCACGAGTGACTCGGGCGGCGATTCGGTGAGCCGAATCGCGATGTCGGCTTCCATGAGTTCGAGATCTTCGGCCGAGTTGGTCACGTTCATTTCGACGATGAGGCGCGGGTGCTGCGTCATGAAAGCGGCCACGTCGCTCGCGATCAGTTTTGCCACGCCGCTGGTCAGCGTGACGCGAATCGTCCCCTCGATGCGCTCGTCTCTGCCGAACACCCGCCGCCCCAGACCCTGAAGCGCACCGTCGATGCCTTCGGCCACCGCCAGTACATCCCGGCCCGACTGGGTCAGAACCAGATTGCGGCCGCGGCGCTCGAACAGCGTCGCGCCGAACGCCTTCTCCAGATCAGTGATGCGTCGCGAAATGGTGGTGCGGTTTACGCCGAGACGCTCTGCGGCTTTCGGCAGTGAATCGGTTGTCGCGAGCGCGAGGAAGTGTTGCAGGTTGGACCAGTCCAACATCGCCTCCGACGCGGGTTTGGGCAGCGGCTTCAACATCGGGGAATCCTCCGGAACGGTGCAAATACGCAAACGAGTCCGGATCATAACGCCCCATCGGTGCACGGCGCGGTGCAGAAATGTATCGACCGCGCGCAAATCTGCACGCTTGCGGACGCCGATGCGATCAGTCGGTTGGAGGTGTGCGCTTCTGCACCCGGCGCTCAGGGTTTGCGATACGAGGCAATGTCTCCCGGAGTGCGCAACATCTTGTCCACTTCTCCGGCGTGCAGTTCTTCTGCGCTGATCATTTCGCGCGCGTACTCCTCGAGCATCACCGAACTGCCCTGCACGACCTCCAGCAGTTCTTTGTACAGCGCAAGCGCCTCGCCTTCGCTCTGCAGCGATTCGCGCAGGATCGCGGCGATGTCGTGATGGTGGCTCTCGAGCAGAGGACCGATGGCAAGCGACGGATGATCGCCGAGGTGCGTCACCAGTTCTCCGGCGCGCTGTGCATGCGCGAGCGCTTCGTCTGCCTGCGCGCGCAACCACGACACGATCGGAATTCTGTTGTAGCCGAACACCAGTAACGAGTAGTGCGTGTAGCGCACCACGCCGGCGAGTTCCATCTCGAGAATCTTGTTGAGTAGCGCGACGGTTCGCGTTTTGTTGAGTTGGACGGCCATGCTCCTGCTCCTGTAGTCGGCGAACGCTCTATGTACAACGCCATGCACGCGATTGCACGAGTTTCGCGCGTGTATCAGCCGTATCGCTGCGCGTGCACACCCGTTACTCTAGCCTCATGGCTTCCCGATCACGTATCCCTATTACCCGGCTGCGTTTCCGCGGTCATGCGGACACGTTGAACGCACTATGCCGATGCCTTCAGGAGCACCCGAAGCAGGCGCTGACGGCGGCACAACTCGCCGATTTCACCGAACGGCCGTTTGCGGATGTTCACCAGCGGCTCAGCGAAACGCCCGAGTTGTTCACCACGCTGCCCAGAACGGCGACCAGCAACATGCGTTACCGTTTGACGCTGCGGATCGAACACAAGAGCACGGAAGAAATCGCCCAGTTCATCCAGGACCAGATTCGCTCCGAAACCCGTATTGCCGCGGCGTTCATTTCGGCGTTCGTCGGATTGTTCGTTCTGTTCAGCGTGATGAGCACGATTTATTGAGGTCGTAACGACGACCTCGATACCTATGCAGACGATCGGTGCAGCAACTCGATCTGCGCGACGCGCGTTCTGGTTGCAAGGCATGATGGCCGGCTTCCCCGCTGCGTACTTCTGCATCAAAGCGTTTTCCGAAACGGACCTCACCGAAGATCTGAAGAAGATCGACGTGCCGACGCTGATCATGCACGGCGACGACGATCAGATCGTGCCGATCGCAGATTCGGCGTTACTGTCGTCGAAGCTCGTCAAAGGCGCGACGCTGAAAGTCTACAAAGGCGCATCGCACGGCTTGGCACGACGCTGAAAGACGAGATCAACAAAGACCTGCTCGCGTTCATCAAGCCATAAGCGGATTCAGACGTATCGCGGAATCCTGCCGTTGTGCGGCGACATTCGATCGGTCGTGTGGCTCAGCGCCTGAAGCGGCGCCAGATGAAAAAGCTCGCCGCGGCAATCAGCGCGCAGATGAACAGCACGATCGCCCAGAAGCCGTGCGGGCTGCTCCCAAACGGAATGCCGCCGACATTCATCCCGAACAATCCACCGACTACATTGAACGGCAGCAACAGCACGGTGACGAACGTCAGCACGAACAGGCTTCGATTCGTCTGTTCGGTGGCCATCGCCGCCAGCTCTTCCTGAATCAACCTGGCGCGCTCGACCAGCGCGGTGCAGTCGGCCACCACCGCAGTGAATTCCTCTGCGGCCTGACGCAGTGCGGTTACATCGGCCTCCGAGATCCAGGCCGGCGGCCTGCTCAGCAAGCGGAACAACGCAGCAGGCTCGGGCGCGAGCAGTCGTTCCAGTCGCACCAGCGAACGGCGCAATCCGGAAAGTTCGGTGCGATGTCGCGCGATGCGCGAGGCCATCACGCTGTCTTCGACCCTGTCGACGTGATCGCCGGATCTGCGCACGATGTCGACCAGAACATCAGCCTGGTTCTGCAGCAGCCTCGCCAGCAACTCGACCGGTGAGCCGCAGACCAACCCGGCCTTCACCGATTCGCGCAACCGATCGATCGAGCGCAGCGGCTTCAGCCGCACGCTAACCATCACACCCGGCCGCACCGCGAGTGTCGCGGTGGACCCATCCGACCGTTCGTGATGAAAGTCCAACAACACGTCGTTGATCACGGCGACCAGCGCGTGGTCGGCCTGCTCCACACGCGTCGCGTTGCTGGGCGCGCGCAAGCCGTCGTAGAACGCTTCCGGCATACCGCTGTAGTGACGCAACCAGCGCTCGGTCGATGAATTGGCCAGCGAAAAATGCAGCCAATAGAAGGCGCCGTCGCTGCGCGGCGTACTGAAGAGCCCGGCCACTTCATCGGAAGTGACCGCAGCTACCCGCTCGCCGGGGCGGAAGACGTAGCCGCAGATCAACCCATTGCGGTCGGATCCGTATGCGCTGGCGGCCTGTTTGATCCGCGATCAATGCAGCGCTCATGTGGGTCAACGTTTGTTGTAGTCGCCGTAGTGTCTACTGAGCGCGATTCAGTAACGCTCCGGCACGACGATCTCGTTGGGAACCGGTTGGCGCATGTAGTCGTCGTTGCGTACCCGCTCCGGCAGCGTGACCGGCTTGTGTTCTACCGCGCTGTATGGAATCTGATCGAGCAGATGAGCGATGCAGTTGAGGCGCGCGGCCTTCTTGTCGACAGCCTGCACCACCCACCACGGTGACTCGGGAATGTGCGTGCGTTCGAGCATGACCTCTTTCGCCTTCGTGTACTCCTCCCAACGGCGCCGCGACTCGAGATCCATCGGGCTCAGTTTCCACTGCTTCAAGGGATCATAGATGCGCGCCAGAAACCGCGAGTGTTGTTCCTCGTCGGTGATCGAAAACCAATACTTGATCAGCTGAATGCCGGAACGGACCAGCATCTTTTCGAACTCGGGTACCGAGCGGAAGAACTCTTCGTATTCCGCGTCGGTGCAGAAACCCATCACACGTTCGACGCCGGCACGGTTGTACCAGCTGCGGTCGAACAGCACCATTTTACCGGCTGCAGGCAGGTGCGCCGCATATCGCTGGAAGTACCATTGCGTACGTTCGCGATCGTTCGGTGCCGTATACGCGCCATGATTTCGCTGGTCGAAGTCTCGCTCATGAGGCCGCTCTGATGCCGGAGGTGTCGGCGAATCTGAGCGGCCAATGTGACATTCGCGTGACGTTTAGCCGCGACCGAACGGGCTCGCCGGCTAGAACGACTTCACAAGCGCAATCCAGCCTTGTGCACCGGAGTTCGATCCGGTGACGTCGTCGTCGGAATCCACCTGCCACGCGACGCTTCCACGCAACGCGAAACCGTGGACGATGTCGACGTTGAGGCCCACGCCGGCACCGTAGAGCTCGAAGTGATTCTGCGTCGGCAGAAATGGGTCGGTGTTGACGCGCACACTGCCGGCATCGAAGAACGCGAACACCTGCGGGTGCGTGAACCAGCGGTACGAAGGCCACGAGTAGCGCAACTCGGCCGTGCCGAGCAATCCCTCGTCGCCGATGCCGACGCCCTGATCGTACGCGCGCACCGCGTTCGGTCCGCCGAGCACGAACTTCTGCGACGAGTCGAGGTTCTTGCTCGCGTACTGACCCTGCATCGACAGATACAATTGCAACGAACCGGTCAGGTTCTGCAGCCGCAACAGCGAATAGATCACCGTATCGAAGGTGCCTTCAGTCTCGGCTGTGACGGCGTCGATCTGCGCGGCGAGGCCGTTCTGCAGATGCACATCGCCGTGTCCGTACGTCAGCGATGCCGCGTTGATGGCGCCGCCGAACCAGTCGTCGCGCAAGCTGCCCGAAACGCTCAGCAAGCCCGATTGCAGCCGTCGCGGATTCACCGAACTCGTCGAATCGATTTTGTCTTCGAGATCGAAGTAGTTGTACGCGAGCTGCACATCGAGCGATCCACGCGTGGATCGCACCAGCGGATACTGAGTGGACAGCGTGTAGATGTTCGCGTCGCCGTCTGCATCGAGCGCGCTGAACTTCTCGCCGAGCGAGTAATAGGTATGCGAGACCGCGCCACCGACGCGCAGCCCGTTGCCGGACAACGGTATCTGATACGCGGCGCGGCCGTACCAGAGGCCGCTGTCCTGCGAGATCAAGCCGCGCACGGTCAACAGATCGCCGCGTCCCGCGAGGTTCGCTGCGGCAACGCTTCCGCCATAACGACCTTCGCCGGTGTAACGGTTGCCATAGTTGTCTGCTTCGAGCGTGCCGCTGAACGTCTGTGTCGGTAGGACATTCACGATCAGGTCGGCGGTGCCGACGCGCTGTCCCGGCGTGAGCGTTGCCGACACCGCAACGCCCGCGAGATCTCTGAGCAACAGCAGCTCGCGATCGAGCGGCGCCGTTTCGATGACGCTGTCGGCGGACGGCGTGCGCAACGTATCGCGCACCAGACTTTCGGAGAGTCTGCTCTCGTTGCGTACATCGAGTTGCCCGTAACGTCCTTCGAGCACGGCAATTTCCACACCGCCTCGATCGATGCTCTGTGCGGGCACATAGGCACGCGCCACTGGAAAGCCGTTGGCACGATAGAACCGGGTGATACGTTCCGCGGCGGCCTGCAGGTCGGCCAGAGTGACCTGGTGTCCGGCGATGCCGTCGATCAACGACAACAGTTCGATATCGCTGAACGCCGTGGCACCGCTGATGCGAACGCTGCTCACGGCGAATTTCGTACCGGCGCCCGCTTCGAGCGCAGGTCGAGAAGGCTTGTCGACCTGCAACGACGGATCCGCTTTGGGCGGCACCGCGGGGCGTCTCTGTTCGAGTTCGCGCAGCGTAGTGCCGATATCGGGCGGTGGTTCAGCCGCGCCGCACGCGAGCGAAATGGTCAGCGCAACGGCAACGGCCGTGCGCAG
>JBGSNQ010000031.1:0-8856 GCA_041739525.1 Pseudomonadales bacterium
GGCCTGCGCGTCGAGGCGCGCCGCACCGGCATCGAAGCGTTGCGCGAGTTCCGCGAGCGGCGCTGCCGCAACACCGTGACTCGCCAACAGTTGCACCGCGGCGCGATGGCGTTCCGCGTTGGCGAGCCAGTCGTGCTTCACCACTCCGAGACGCGCCGTGAACAACGGGTCCGACTCCGGCTTCAACTGCGTTTCTACGGCATGTACGAGTTCTTCGCCGCGGCGCTGCGCCTTGTCGAGTTCGGCGCGCGCGTGTTTGATTGCTTCGAGCCGGCTGCGCATGAGCCGGTTGACGTTTTTATCTTTGTCGCGCGACAACCGCTCGAGTTCGATCAGCGACGCTTCCTTCATCAGCTTGTCGGCTACTGCAAGCCGCACCTTCGGGCTGCGACTGTCTATCGCCAGACGGATCAACTCGTGGTCGTACGCGACGTCGCCGATCAGGCGCGACACGTTGTCGGGATCGCGCGCAAGTCGGATGGCGGCAGAACGCACTTCCGGATGGCTCAGCAGTTCCGTTGAATCGACATCGCGCGCGATGGCCTCGGCCGCAGCGCGGACGATTTCGGGATCGGCATCGGTCAGGAACGGTGCGAGGTGTTTTCCGTCGAGCAGCTTCGACAACGCGGCGCGCCGAACGAGTGCGTCGGCGTCGGAGCGAGCGAGTTCCGCGAAGTCGTCCTGGAAACTCCTCGCTTCGTCGTCGGGAATCGCGAGCACGGCCGCGCGCCTGGCTTCAGGGTTCGGATCATCGAATCGCGCCCGATTCTTGAAAAGTCTCGACAACATAGCGCTGCTGCTCTGAAGCCTGCTCTGAAGGGAAGGGCCGTGGCCCCTGTCCGGTCACAGATTATGTCCGGTCACAGTTTGTTGTGGCTGCCGTCGCACAGCGGAACGCCCGCGGTGTGTTTGCAGCCGCAGAAATACAACGTACCGTCTTTCTGCGCCTCGTATTTCACCGGAGTGAACTCGGTGTCCTTGTGCGAACCGTCGCAGAAGGGCTGGCTCGCGCTCTTGCCGCACGCGCACCAGAAGTACTTTTTACCGGCCTGCACGTCGACAGGGTACGGGGCCTTTTGTGCGATTTGCGGTGTGGCCATGCGTTTCAACTCCGATTGCCGAAAACCGATTGTGGTGCCGTCATTCGAACGTGCGTTCTTTCCACCACGGATAGAACTCCGGTAAGTCCTTCGACACTTTTCCGGGGAAATGTGCCGGGCGTTTCTCGAGGAATGCTTCCACGCCTTCGCGCGCGTCCGGTGAGCGTCCGGTGTAATACACGCCGCGCGAATCGAGCTTGTGCGCTTCCATCGGATGATCGGCGCCCAGCATCCGCCACATCATCTGGCGGATCAGCGACACCGAGATGGCCGACGTGTTGTCCGCGATTTCGCGCGCAATGCCGCGCGCGGTAGCGATCAATTCGTCCTTCGGATGGATACTGCGTACGAGTCCGCCTTCGAGCGCTTCTGCCGCCGGAAACACGCGGCCGGAGTATGCCCACTCGAGCGCGCGGCTGATACCGACGACGCGCGGCAGGAACCAGCTCGAACACGCTTCGGGAACGATGCCGCGTCGTGCGAACACGAAACCGAAGCGCGCCACGTCGGCTGCGAGGCGAATGTCCATCGCCAGTGTCATCGTCACACCGATACCCACAGCGGGTCCGTTAACTGCAGCGATCACCGGTTTTTTGCTGTCGAAAATGCGCAGCGTCAGCAGTCCGCCGCCGTCGCGGTTGAGGCCTTTCGGACGATCGGCGCGACCGTCCGCATCGAACGTCGAACCGCCCGCACCGAGATCCGCACCGGCGCAGAATGCTCGACCAGCGCCCGTCACGATCACCGCGCGGATCGAATCGTCGGCGTCGGAACGATCGAAGGCATCGATCATCTCCGTCATCATCGTGCCGGTGAACGCGTTCAACTTCTCGGGACGGTTCATGGTGATGGTGAGTACGCCGTCTTCGACGTCGTACAGGATCTGCGAATAACTCATGCGATTTGACCGGTGGGCGGGCGAGCGGGCTATGTTGCCTTGACTGTCCGCATTTTCCAACGCTCGGTTCGAACGGAGCCAGTTGCCTTGTCAGCCCGCTGAGCCGCGGCATACCATTCCCCGATTTTTCCGCACGGGTTCGCGAGTCATGGATCTGAAGCTGCGCAAGGCCGATCTCGAATTCCAGGCCGAGGTGCGCGCGTTCATCGACCGGCATTGGCCGTCGCACATGCGCAGCGACGAGTATGTGTTCGACGCATCGCCCGCAAATCCTGCAGTGCGGCAATGGTTCGACGCGCTTGCAGCGCGCGGCTGGTCCGTGCCGAGCTGGCCCGTCGAGGTTGGCGGTACCGGCTGGTCGCCGACCCAGCACTACATTTGGGATCGTGAAACTGCGCGCGCGAATTGCCCGCAGATGAGCCCGTTCGGCGCGCGCATGCTGGCGCCGGTGCTGTACACGTGGGGAACGAAAGAACAGCAGGCGCAGCACCTCGGCCCCATCCGCGAGGCGCGCGTGCAATGGTGTCAGGGTTATTCGGAACCGGGCGCCGGTTCGGACCTTGCGGCGTTGCAGACGCGTGCAGTGCGTGACGGCGACCACTACGTGGTGAATGGTTCGAAGACGTGGACCAGCGGTGCGCATCGTGCGGACTGGATGTTCTGCCTCGTGCGCACCGATGCGCGCGCGGCGAAAAAGCAGCAGGGCATCAGCTTCATCCTGATCGACATGAAAACGCCGGGCATCGAAGTTCATCCGATCCTGATTCTCGGCGATCAGCACCACGTGAATTCGGTGACGCTGACCGATGTGCGCGTGCCGGTTGCGAACCGCATCGGCGAAGAGAACGACGGCTGGACGTACGCAAAAGGTCTGCTCACGCACGAACGCACCGGCATCGCCGGTGTCGCGCGCTCGCAGGTACAGGTTGCGCAGTTGAAGCGCATCGCGGCGGAAACGTCGCTCGGAAGCCTCCGGCTCATCGACGATCCCTCGTTCAAGCGGAAGATCGACGAGGTCGAAATCGAACTGATGGCGCTCGAGGTAACCGAACTGCGTACCCTCGCGAGCGTGGAGCAGGGCGGCGCACCGGGGCCGGAATCGTCGATCCTGAAAATCCGCGGTACCGAGATCAGCCAACGCCTCAGCGATCTGACCATCGAGGCGTACGGTTATTACGGTTTGCCGTATCCGCAACAACGGCTGATCGACAACGAAGGGCCGATCGGGCCGGAACTCGCCGTAGGCGCGCTGAAGGAAATGCTCTTCGGCCGGGCGTCGAGTATCTTCGGCGGCTCGAACGAGATTCAGAAGAACATCATTTCGAAGGCGGTTCTCGGGCTGTAGTTCGAAGGCAGACCCGGCAAGCGCTGACGAGAGCACATTTTTCACGGGGGTAGACGTTTCATGGATTTTTCCTTTTCCGACGAACAGAGCCTGTTGAAGGACAGCGTCGAGCGTTTCATTCAGAACGACTATGCGTTCGAAGCGCGGCAGAAGCTCGTGAAGAACGAGCCTGGTTTTAGTGCCGCCAACTGGAAGACGTTCGCCGAACTCGGCTGGCTCGGTGTGCCGTTCGCCGAAGCGGACGGCGGTTTCGGTGGCGGGCCGATCGAAACGATGCTGATCATGGAACAGTTCGGCCGCGGTCTCGTGGTGGAGCCGTTCGTGCCGACCGTCGTGCTCGTCGGCGGCATGCTGCGCACCGCGGGCAACCGCGCGCAGAAAGAGAAGTATCTGTCGCACATCGTCGATGGAACCGTGCAGGGCGCATTCGCGTTCGCCGAACCCCAAGGCCGTTTCAACCTCGCCGACATCACCACGGCTGCGGTAAAGACTGAAAGTGGTTATGTGTTGAACGGGCACAAGGCCGTGGTAATCAACGGCCCCTCTGCTGATCTGTTGGTAATTTCGGCGCGTACCTCTGGTCAACAGCGCGCTCGTAGCGGCATCACGTTGTTCATAGTCGACAAAGGCGCCGCAGGTCTGACGCGTCGCGACTATCCGACCGTGGATGCGCTGCGGGCCTCGGAAGTGCATCTTCAGAACGTCACCGTTCCGAAATCCGCCGTACTCGGCAAGGTGGGCAAGGGTATCGACGTGATCGAACAGGCCGTGGACGAAGCGACGCTCGCAATCGGCGCCGAAGCCGTCGGCTGCATGGAAGTGCTGTACAAGGCGACGGTCGAGTACTGCAAAACGCGCGTTCAGTTCGGCCAGCCGATAGGAAAATTCCAGGTGCTGCAACACCGCATGGTCGACATGTTCATGGAGTACGAACAGTCGAAGTCGCTGATGTTCATGGCGGCGATGCGGCTCGCGGAGGGTTACGGTCCGGAAGCGCAGAAGGCGGTATCCGCGTTCAAAGTGCAGGTCGGTAAATCGGGACGCTTCGTCGGCCAGCAGGCGGTGCAGCTGCACGGCGGCATGGGCATGACGGAAGAACTCAGCATCGGCCACTACTTCAAGCGCCTGACGATGATCGACACGATGTTCGGCAACGTCGACCATCACCTGAAGCGTTTCGGAGCCCTTTAACCAAGCGAGATCGACCACAGCGGGGAGCGACCATGAGCAGATGGGAACGCCCGGGTTCGAGTACGGTGCCCGACTGGTTCTGGAAAGCAGTCGAGACCGAATCGCAGCAAAAGCGCGTGGAAGTCGAAGACTGCGACGTGGCGTATCGGCGATGGGGCGGCGAGAATGGTCGCGGTCTGTTGTTCATTCACGGCATGAATGCACACTCGCGCTGGTGGGATTTCATCGCCCCTCAGTTCGCCGGTGAGTATCGCGTTGCGGCGATGGACCTCACCGGTATGGGCGATTCCGACTTCCGTTACGAATACGATCCCGCGACGTATGCCGCCGAGATTACCGGTGTGCTCGATGACGCCGGCTTCGGCCCTGACAGCATCGTTGTGGCGCACAGCTTCGGCGGCTACATGTCGGTGAAGGCCGCCAACCTGTTTCCCGATCGTTTTGCCGCGTTGGTGCTTGTGGACTCCGGTATCCGTCACCCCGACGAACCCGTGCCCGATCGCCCACCGATGGGCGGCCGTGCAAAGCGTTACCCCGATCGCGAAACGGCGCTGGCCCGGTTTCGGCTGCAACCGCCACAACCGTGCGAGAACCAGTACATCCTCGACTACATCGCGCGCCATTCGCTGATGCCGGCCGACGGCGGCTGGACGTGGAAATTCGACGACGATCTGCTCGACACGCTGAAAGGCGCCGAGCGTTTCGCCGACGACTACAAAGGGCTGCGCTGCAAAGTCGGCGTGATATACGGCGAGAACAGCGAGTTGTTCTCCAAGCGCACGCTCGAGTACATGCGCGAGTTGATTCCACAGGATTTTCCGGCCGTTGGCGTGAAAGACGCACAACACCACGTGTTCCTCGACCAGCCGGAGCGGTTCGTCGACGCGCTGCGGCAGATGCTCGCTACACTTACCGAGTAACGGAACGGTTCGGCTTCCCCTTCAAGGCGCTGTTGGCCGATAATTGCACCTCTCCTGTGCGACTACCTGGCTCCCTGGAAGTACCCCTACGTGAATTTCCCTTCTCGAACGGTTCGTAAATAACCCATGCCGACAACGCGTCTAATGCTGCGCTCCACGCAGATCGCAGCGTTCCTCAGTGCCGGTATGGCGCTGTCCGGTTGTGGCAAGGAAGCTTCGGTAACGGCAGCGCCCGAGGTGCCCTCGAAATCGGTCAGCGTCGTGACGATTGCGTCGCGGCCCATCGAGGGTGGCCTCATTGCATCGGGCTCGCTGATGCCTCGCGAGGACACGGCGGTGTTTTCCGACGTGAACGGCTACCGGGTTGCCGAAGTGCTGGTCGAGGAGGGTGTCTGGGTGACGGGCGGCCAGCCGCTGGCGCGGCTCGACGATTCGTTGCTGCGCTCGCAGGTAGAACAGCAGGCTGCGCTGGCCAACCAGCTTGCCGTTCAGGCCGAGCGGGCGGAAGCGGAGGCGGCGCGGGTAAAGGACCTGGACAACGCGAGCGTGTTTGCCAAGGAACAGATCGAGGCGCGCCGCTTCGCCGCCAGGGCCGCGCGGGCTCAGGCCGATGCTCAGCGGGACCGTGCCGTGGCCGCCGAGGCCCAGGCCAGCAAGCGTGCCGAGGAGTTGACACAGGTGGCTGGCTTCCAGGCTCGGATGCTCAGCGGCATCGATCCATCCGAGGCCGGTCAAGCCCTGTTCACCGATCTGCGGGAACGCTACGCCACCGCTCTTGCCACCGATGGAGCATCCGACGACGATCGTTCCGCCCGAATGGCGGGCTTCGCATCCGAACTGGAACTTGTCAATGCGACCGACGCTGCGGTCGCGCTGATCGAACGGGCTGTCCTTGGCCCGGCCGGCGAAGCCATCGAGGCGGAGTTCAAGGATCAGCCTCTGGTGGACGCGAGTCTGCGGCACACCCTCTCGCAGGTCTACACATCACTGGGTCGCTCCGAGCAGGCCGCGACCATGGTCCGGGAGGCGATGGAGATCCGCCGGCGGGTCCTGGGTGAGGACCACCCGGACACCCTTGTCGCGATCAGCGACTTCGGGGTCGTTCTCGAGAACGCCGGCGACTTGCCGGGTGCCGAGTCCGCCTACCGCCAAGCGCTTGACGCAAGACGCCGGATCTTGGGGAACGAGGACCTCGCAACCTACATCTCGGCAAGCAACCTGGGCAACTTCCTGCGATCCACGGGCTCGTTCGCTGAGGCCGAGACTCTGTTGCGGGAGGCCATGGACGGACTGCGTCGTTTGAAGGGCAACGACAACCGCGACACGCTCATCGCGATCAACAAGTTCGGGTACCTGCTGATCGAACAGGGCAGGCCGCAAGAGGCTGAACCGCTGTGGAGAGAGGTCCACGAAACCGGCCTGCGAATGTTCGGTCCGGACGATCCGGACATGCTGGTCTGGACACACAATCTCGGCGGGCTGCTCAATGTCTTGGGTCGCTCCGCGGATGCCGAGCCCTACTACCGTGCGGCGTTGGAGGCCAATCGCCGGGTGCACGGCCTCGAACACCCGGCCACGCTGAACAGCACGGTTGGATACGGCCGGGTGCTGATGGACCTGGGGAGAGTCGAAGAAGCCTTGCCGTACTATCGCTCCGCGAGCGAAGTCTACGAACGAACGCTCGGGCCGGATCATCCAGACTCGCTCCAGTGCAACGCGAGCCTGGGCATCGCCTTGCAACGGTCCGATCATCTCGACGAGGCGGAGGCGACGCTGCGCCGGACGCTGGACGGTCGTCGGCGTGTGCTTGGCCCCGAGCATCCGTCCACCCTGTACTCCATGGGGGCTCTGGGCGGCGTGCTCGCCGATCGGGCGGAGTATGACGAGGCCGTGGCGATCTACCACGAGGCGCTTGCACTGGCCGAGCGCGTCTGGGGCACGGATCATCCCGGCCGATTGGTCATGCTCAACAACCTCGGCAGCATCCTGACCCGGGCTGACAGGCCCGCGGAAGCCGAGACCGTCCTGCGAGAGAGCCTTGACGCTCGCCTCCGGACATCAGGCCCGGACCACCCCGAGACGCTCAACTCAATGATCAATCTCGCGCGTGCTCTGGAGATGCAAGGACGCACCGCCGAGGCGGCCGAACTCGCCCGGGACGCGGTGGCCGGCTACCGCCGCGTACTGGGCGATGAACATCCCAGAACCATGATCGCCCTTATGGTCATGGCGGGCGTGCTGGAACTGGATGGATCCTTGGATGAGGCGGAAGCCTTGATCCGCGAGGCCATGGACGGATTCATCCGCGTGAACGGCGCCGAGAGCCAGACGCTGGCCGAGGCCCGTCTGCGCCTCGGAAAGCTCCTCGCGAGGTCCGGTCGCCACAAGGAGGCCGAGCAGGAACTGCTGGCCAGCGAGATTGTCCTGCGCAACAGCGGCGGCGTGCCAAACACCAAGCATCCAGATTGTCTGGAGGCAATCCGAGCGCTCTACGCATCATGGGACGCGGCCGATCCCAGCCGGGGGGAACCGGATGCTGACCCAAACGGTCGCGACTAGGCGATCTGGATCGGATCGCCGGACCTTCGCCGCGGGGCCTACGCTGGCAAAGGCTGCGTCGGGCTCATTCCGGCGCGATCGGAGGCACCATGAGCACGCCACTGTGGCAGCGGGCCGCGTCTTTCGCGGCCCGCGCCCACCAGCACCAGATCCGCAAGGACGGCCGGACACCCTATGTGGCCCATGTCTTCAGAGTTGCCATGACCGTGCGGGATGTCTTCGGCTGCGACGACGAGGCGGCCATCTGCACAGCGCTGCTCCACGACACCATTGAAGATACCGCCACCGACTACGACGACATCGAGTCCAACTTCGGAACCCTCATCGCGGACTGCGTCGCTGCCATGACCAAGAACATGCTGCTGCGCGAGGACACCCGTGAAGCGGACTACGACGCCCGGCTGGCCGCGGGTCCATGGCAGGCCCGGCTCGTTAAGCTCGCCGATGTCTACGACAACGGACACGACCTCGCCAAGACCATGCGCGTGACCAAAAACATCGAACGCTGCGAACGCGGCCTGGAACTCTCCGCGGGCGATGTGTCGATGCCATGCTTTGCGAACGCACGCCGAGCAGTTCAGGAACTGTTGGCCGACCTGCGTACCCGGGCGGACTGAGACGGGTCACGGCTGAGCGGCATCGAGCGCCCGGGCGGTCTCCCCGAGGCGCACATCCACCGCGGCGATGCTCTGGCGAACGCGGGCCAGATCCGCTTCAAGCCCTGCCAGGTCTTCGCCCGACTCGGGCGCGGCCGCGATCTGTTCTAGCAGCGTCCGCTCGTGCTCGACAAACACCGACCGAAGCCGCACACCGCTGGTCATCCGCCGGCCCAGGTCCGTCCGC
>JBGSNQ010000174.1:0-30930 GCA_041739525.1 Pseudomonadales bacterium
GCCGCTTCCCCAGCCATCGCCGCCGCACCGCCCATGCCGCTGTCGCCGCCCACGATCAACACGTGGCCCGACTGGTGTTTGTATGCGGTCGCCGCGCGCCGCGGGATGAGATGCCGCAACCTGTGCCACTGCAACGCTTCGATGCCGCCGATGTCGCGATGGCAGTCCTCCGGCACACCCAACGTATCGAGCACGATGTCGCCGGTGTGGTCCGGCCCGCTGCCGGTTACGAGGCCGCGCTTCACGCCGATGAACGTGACGGTGACGTCCGCCTGCACGGTTCGGCCGAGCACGCGGCCGGTATCGGCACAAAGCCCGGACGGAATGTCGAGCGCCAACACCGGCTTCGTGGCGGCATTGATCTGCTCGATCGCGCGCGCAAAGCCGGGGCGAACATCGCCGCTCGCGCCGGTGCCCATCAGCGCGTCGACGATGACCGCGCCTTCGATGTCGAACGCCGGCGCCGAATCTGCGACTTCGACGACGGTTACCCCCAGCGCCACTGCCCAATCGCGTGCGAGTGCTGCATCACCCGTCAATGCCGCAGCGCTGCCGAGCTGGATCAACTGCACCCCAGTGCGGCTCGCGCGCGCACATCCCGCGACGATGTATCCATCGCCGGCATTGTTGCCGCGGCCGCAGACGACGCTGATCAAATCGACGTTCGGCCAGCGTTGCTGCAGCGTGCTCCACGCCGCGCGTCCGGCCCGCTTCATCAACACGATGCCGGGAATACCATGACGTTCGATGGCGAGCCGGTCGAGCGCGCGCGATTGTGCCGCGGTGAACAGCCGGTCGAACGTGGCACCTGAAAAGCGCTCTAGAGACACGACCCACCCGAAGTCGAAGGAATGAAACCGCGGCATTATAGTGCCGGCTCAGCGCCATACCGCCCGGACTTCCTTTGTCGCTCGACGCATTCGCCAACGACATAAAGCAATGGGGCCGTGAACTCGGCTTCCAGCAGATCGCGATCACCGATCTCGACGTCACCGTCTATCGCGAGCGATACAAACGATGGCTCGGGGAGGGACGGCACGGCGAGATGAAGTATCTGGAACGCCGCATGGAACTGCGCTTCGATCCGTCGCGGCTGGTCGCGGGTAGCTGTCGCGCCATCGTCGCACGAATGGACTACCAACCGCCCGACACGCAGCCGCTGCAGATCCTCGAGCAACCCGATCTCGGCTACATCTCGCGCTATGCCCTTGGACGCGACTATCACAAGGTGGTGCGCGGTCGTTTGCGCGCGCTCGCGCGACGCATCAACGACCGCGACGGCGCGGTTCAGCTGCGCGCTTTTACCGACAGTGCACCGATCCTCGAAAAGGCCCTCGCGGAAAAAGCCGGGCTCGGCTGGATCGGCAAACACACGCTGCTGCTGAACCGTTCGGCAGGCTCGTGGTTCTTCCTCGGCGAAGTGCTCACCGATCTGCCTCTGCCGATCGACTCACCCACGCCCGAGGATCACTGCGGACGCTGTCGCGCCTGCATTACCGTGTGTCCCACGGCCGCGATCACCGGACCCCGACAGCTCGACGCGCGCCGCTGCATCTCCTACTTGACGATCGAATACAAAGGCGCCATTCCGCTGGAGTTGCGCGCGCCGATCGGCAACCGGATTTTCGGTTGCGACGATTGCCAGCTGGTGTGTCCGTGGAACCGCTTCGCGCAGGCGAGCGCCGAGGCGGACTTCCTGCCACGTCATGCGCTGGATCGAACGCCGTTGCTCGACCTGTTCGGCTGGTCGGAGGTGGAGTTTCTTGCGCGCACCGAAGGCAGCGCGCTACGGCGGATCAACTACGAACAGTGGCAACGCAATGTCGCGGTGGCGCTCGGTAACGCACCATTCGATCCGCGCATCGTGGCCGCATTGCGGCAGAGCCGTGTCGACGCATCGGTGCTGGTTGCCGAGCACATCGACTGGGCGTTGGAACGCCAGCTCGAAGCGAGATGATTTACGGCAGCTTGAACAGGTGCGAGCGGTAGTAAGCGAGCTCGGCGATCGATTCGCGAATATCGGCCAGCGCCAGGTGCTGGCTCTGCTTCGAGAATCCACCCAGCACCTCAGGCGCCCAACGCCGCGCCAGCTCTTTAATGGTACTGACGTCGATCATCCGGTAATGCAGGAATCCCTCCAGCGTCGGCATGTAGCGCACGAGAAAGCGTCGGTCTTGCCAGATCGTGTTGCCACACAACGGCGCCTGACCTTTTTCGACGTGCTTCTCGATGAACGCGAGCGTCACGGCTTCGGCCTCGATCGTACTGACGCCTTCAGTTCGCACACGCTGCACCAGACCCGACGCGGTGTGGTGCGACGTATTCCACTCGTCCATCGCCGCGAGCTTCGCTTCGGGTTGTGCGAGCGCAAGCGCCGGCCCCTCCGCGATGACGTTCAGGTTGCCGTCGGTGACGATCGTCGCCATCTCGAGGATGACGTCGCGCTCGGGATCGAGGCCGGTCATTTCGAGGTCCATCCACACGAGGTTGCTGGTCACTTAAGATCATCCACGGCGAAATGCAGGCGGCAGGATAGAACAGCGTCGCGGCCATTGCTTGCCGCAGGGTCGTTGTATCATCCGCGCCGACTTCGAATACGGGCATCGGCAGTTGGATAAAGGGTTGAATCACGTTCTCGAACCAGGCGATCTGGCGGAGCGCATCGCGGCGGATCGCAATCTGCTGCTTATCCACGTCGCATCCGCAGACGCTTACGCGGCGGGACACATCGCCGGCGCCGTGCACGTCGCGCCCGGCGAACTCGTTTCGGGAATCAGACCCGCTACGGGTCAGTTGCCGGATATCGCGCGGCTCGAACAGCTTTTCTCACG
Source organism: Pseudomonadales bacterium (assembly GCA_041739525.1). GTDB lineage: Bacteria > Pseudomonadota > Gammaproteobacteria > Pseudomonadales > Azotimanducaceae > DATJGR01. The sequence continues at coordinate 2,832 of JBGSNQ010000174.1, forward strand.
AATCGGCTACAGACCCGACGCGACCATTCTCGCGTACGACGACGAAGGCGGCGGTTGGGCGGGCCGTTTCATCTGGACACTCGACATCATCGGCCATACGAACTGGCTGTATCTCGACGGCGGCATTCACGCGTGGGCAGCGGCCGGTATGCCGATCGATCGCACGCCGGTGCGACCGCAACCGACTCGGGTCCAGTTGTCGATCGATCGCGCACCAATCGCCGATGCGCAGGACATCCTCGATCGCCTCGACGATCCCGCTACGGTGATCTGGGACTGCCGCAGCGCCGACGAGTACACCGGGGCGCGCGCAACCGCGGCGCGAAACGGACACATCCCCGGCGCCGTGCACCTCGACTGGCTCGACCTGATGGATCGCGCGCGGCAGTTGCGTCTGCGCACCGACGTGGCGGAGCTGCTCGCGGCGCGCGGTATCACGCCCGACAAACATGTCATCGCGCATTGCCAGACGCATCATCGATCGGGACTCGCATATCTCGTCGGGCGCGTGCTCGGCTATCCGCACATTCGCGGCTATCACGGCTCCTGGTCCGACTGGGGCAACCGCAACGACACACCGATCGAGACCGGATCGTGAGTTCCTTCGTTCAATTGCAACGGTTGTTGCCGCAGCACGCGCTGTCGCGTTTGCTTGGACGTTTCGCGAGTTCGCCGTTGCTGAGCAGGCCGTTGATTCATGCTTTCAGCGCGGCCTATGGCATCAGCCTCGGAGAGGCGGAGCGCCGGAGTGTCGACGAGTACCACACGTTCAACGATTTCTTCACGCGCTCGCTCGCACCCGGTGCGCGGCCGCTGCCCGACGATCGCAGCGCGCTCGTTTCGCCGGCCGATGGCGCAGTCAGCCAGCTCGGCGTGATCAGCGGCGGACAGTTGCTGCAGGCGAAAGGCATCCGCTATTCGCTGACGTCGCTAGTGCTCGACAACGCCGCCGAAAGAACCTTCGACGGCGGCTGGTTCGCCACCATTTATCTCGCGCCGTCGGACTACCACCGCGTCCACGTACCGATCGATTGCGCGCTGAAGCGTTCCGTCGCGGTGCCGGGGGAACTGTTTTCGGTAAACGCGAAGACCGAGGCGGGAGTAGAGCGCCTCTTCTGCCGCAACGAGCGGCTGGTGATGCACTTCGACAGCGCCATAGGTCCCTTCGTGCTTGTAATGGTCGGCGCGCTGATCGTCGCGAGCATCGAAACGGTGTTCGATGCGCCGAGGTCCCCCTATCACAACGAAGAATCGAACACGCACGATCGGGCGTTCGCACGCGGCGACGAAATCGGCCGGTTCCTGCTCGGCTCCACGGTGATCGTCATCGTGCCGCGCGATACGTTCGTTCCGTCACCGAAACTCGCGGTGGGTTCACGCGTGCGGATGGGCGAATCGCTCGGGAATATCAGGCCCGTGCGATCCCGAACGGCATGACTTCCTCGATGCGCGCGGCTCCGAGCTTGCGCATCATCAATCGATCGAAGCCGAGCGCCACGCCGGAACAGCGCGGCAAACCGTAGCGCATCGCCGCTAGCAGACGCGAATCGTGCGCGGGTTCGTCGCGACCCGCGTCGCGGCGCATCTCGAGATCGGTCGACATGCGACGTTCCATGACATCTGGGTCGACGAGCTCGTCGTAACCGTTCGCCACTTCCACGCCGTCGATGATCAGTTCGAAGCGGGCCGCGACACTGCGGCCCTCGGAATCCTGCACCAGCCGCGCCAGCGCAGCCTGGTCTGCGGGGTAATCGGTAATGAAGACGCGACCGGCACCCAGTGCGTCGATCACGTGAGTGACTAACAGATCGAGCAAGGCGCGACGATCGCCAGCGGCGCCCGGCGATAGTTCGACACCAAGCCTCGCGAGCGCGGCGACGAGGTCTACTGTACTGCTCTGGAACGCATCGATCCCCGCCCCCTCGTGGAGCAGGTGGTGATACGTCACGGTGCGACAGTGCTGCTTCCCGAGCACCAGATCGACCAACGCGGCGACTTCATCCATCAGCTGCGGCAAATCGAAACCGAGTCGATACCACTCGACCATCGTGAATTCGGGATTGTGCAGCCGGCCCGATTCTTCGGCGCGAAACACGGGTCCGATGCGGACCATCGAAGGTGCGCCTGCCGCGAGCAACCGTTTCATCTGATATTCGGGCGACGTCTGCAGATAGCGTCGCTCGCCTGCGTCCAATAGCGATAGCGATTCGATCGACGGATCGGTGACGGTAGTGTGCGACAACACCGGCGTATCCACTTCGAGCACGCCGTGCGCTGAGAAGAACGCGCGGATGGAGGCCAGGGTTTGCGAGCGCGCTAGAAGCGTTTCAACGGAACAGGTCGGACGCCAGTCCTCGTCGCGCAACGCACTTCTCCATCGAAGCCGCTACTGGGCGCGGCTGACGTAAGTGCCGGTGCGCGTGTCGATTTTCAGCACGTCGCCAACAGATATGAAGAGGGGAACCTTGACGACCGCACCGGTAGAGACCTTCGCCGGCTTCGTGCCGCCGGTGGCGGTATCGCCTTTGATGCCCGGGTCGGTTTCCACCACTTCGAGGATGATGAAGTTCGGCGGCGTCACCGCGATGGGTACGTCGTTCCACAGCGTGACGATGTAGCTGTCTTCTTCCTTCAACCAATCCTTCGAATCGCCCAACACATCGGCGCCGGCGGCAAGCTGTTCGAAACTGCCGTCGGTCTTCATGAAGTGCCAGAACTCACCGTCCGTGTAGAGGTACTGCATGTCCATGTCCATGACGTCGGCGCCCTCAAGACTCTCGCCGGACTTGAACGTGCGCTCCCACATGCGGCCGTTCTGCAGGTTGCGCAATCGCACGCGGTTGAACGCCTGGCCTTTGCCCGGCTTGACAAACTCGTTCTCGACGATCGAACACGGCGCTCCGTCGAGGAGAACCTTCATGCCGGGTTTGAACTCGCTGGTAGAATAAAAAGCCATTTCGCGTGCGTAACACCTGTGCAAAAAACGGCGCCATGATACCGCTGAAGCCGATTCCGTGGCAGTCCGACGCGTGGACGCGCGCGCTCGCCGACGCCATCACCGATCCCCGCGAGTTGCTCCGACGTCTCGAACTCGACGCGCACGACGTCGACTTCGCATCGGAATTCCCTTTGCGCGTGCCGGATTCGTTCGTGGAGCGGATGCGTATTGGCGATCGCTTCGATCCGCTGCTGCGACAGGTGTTGCCGCTGGCAACAGAACGCGATTCCAGCCCGGGTTACTCGCTCGATCCTCTCGAAGAAGTTTCCGCGACGTTGGCACCCGGTGTGATCCAGAAGTACCACGGTCGCGTGCTGTTGATCGCCGCGCCCGCCTGCGCGGTGAACTGCCGCTATTGTTTCCGCCGCGCGTTTCCATATGCCGACCATCAGCAGGCCGTTGCGTTTCCGTCGCTGACCGCGGTGGAGCGAGACACGACGATCTCCGAGGTGATTCTCTCCGGCGGCGATCCGCTGATGCTGAAAGACGCTCCGCTGCGGCGGCTCATCGCGCGACTCGATGCCATTCCCCACGTGCGCAGAATCCGCATCCATACACGCCTGCCTGTGGTGATTCCCGAGCGCGTGACAGTCGAGTTCGTGCAACTGTTGCGCGACACGCGCGCGGCAATGTCGATCGTGCTGCACGTGAACCATCCGAACGAAGTCGCCCGTTCGTTCGTGGACGCGCTGGCGGCACTGCACCGCGGCGGCGTTGCGCTCCTGAACCAGAGCGTGCTGCTGGCGGGTGTGAACGACAACGTCGAGTCGCTCGAGGAACTGTCGCAGCGGTTGTTCGACAACCACGTATTGCCTTACTACTTGCACCTTCCAGACCGCGTGCAAGGCACGCATCACTTCGACGTTTCGCAAGATCGGGGCCTGGCGCTGATTGCCGCGCTGCGTGCGCGTTTGCCTGGTTATCTGGTACCGCGGCTCGCGCGCGAGGTACCCGGACTCGATGCCAAGCAGATCGTCGCCTCGACGTAGCACTCTCACAACGTCCCCACATAAAGGGCCGTGAACGCGGTCCGAAAAGCCACACCGCATCTTCTATACTGCAGCCATCAGCACCGCCCCAGAACCCATGAGCGACCACTCGCTGCGACTGATCGTCCCCGAGAGCACCTTCGCGGGTCTGAGCATGTGCGATACCCATCCGGCAGCGCTCGCCGAATGGGTCTTCCGCCTGCCGATGGCGCATACCTTCGAAGCGGCACATCAGCTGTTGAAGGCGGCAACCGAGCTCGCGCGCATCACCGCCGAACCGGAGTTGCGCTTCAATTGCCTCGAAACCATCCGACCCTCTACGCACTACATCTGCGCGCGTCTCGACCGCACCGCGGCCGGCGCATCGGCCGCCGGTGAAGGTCATGCCCAACTCGCGCAATCGCTACAGCGGGAAGTCGTGCTCGGCTACAAAGCGGTCGTGCGCGATGCACTCGCAGCGGGGGAACTCACCGATTCGTCGAAAGACCTGCTTGGCCAGGCGATGCACCGCACCGTTGCGGACCTTTCCTGTGCGCTGTTGCGAACCTACGAGTTCTACACCGACGCGCCGCCGAAAGCCTGGTACGAGCTGAACCAGCTCTATCGCCTCGCCGACGATCTCGGCATCGCAACCAATGCATACAGCGACGAACAGAGTCGCGGTGGCGACATGCTGACGCTCGCCGACGTCTATCTGCGCATCTCGCTGCTCGCGGTGGCAAAGCCGAACCAGCTGCGCCAGAAGGACCTGTCGGCCGTCTTCAATGCGCTCGATCAATGGACGCCCTGCATCACTATCGGCGCGCCCGCGGACGACACGATGTTCGTGGTCGACCTCAACGCCGATTCGCCGCCGAGCTATCGCGAACTCGGTAGCCACACAGGCGACCAGCTGCGCGGTATCCGCACCGACGTACTGGTGTACGAACTGGAGGCCTATCTCGCAGAGATGGCTTCCGACGTTCCCGTGCCCGACTACATCGGCGTCGACCTGCTGCGCCACCTGGCACACGCGTGGGGCGTCATGAAGAAACGGTCGTTCCGGCGCTCGCGCTCGACCGGCCCGATGAAGATCTGCATCGGCCTGCGCACGTTGCACTATTACATCTCCGGCGGCGTCGAGTTCGCCGACCAACTCGGAACTACCGAAGCGCTGCTGCGCCGGGAGATCAATCCGTTCCTTCAGGATCAAGCAGCACAACCATCGACGCGTCGCGGCGACGTATGGGATGACGCGTTCGACCTGCGTGGCGCGAGGATTCCGGTAAATCCGAACATCGGCGACCCGAGCCGGATTCTGCTGAACCGTCGCGCGCAACCACGCGGCGCGGTCGAGGCCAGCTACCCGTATTACGACTCGGAGATCATCGATACCAGCCCGGCGGGTTACTGCGTGCGCTGGCTTACCCCGCTGCCGACCCAGCTGCAGACCGGCGAACTGCTGGCCGTCCGCGAACGCGACGACGCACGCTGGTGTATCGCAGTGTCGCGCTGGATCCGCCACAGCGACCAGGAGACCCTGATGGGAATCGAGTTGCTGGCGCCGAAGGCGATTCCTGTCGCGGTTCGAATGCTGCAGAAACGCGGCCACAACACCGATTATCACCGCGCGGTTCTGCTACCCGCGCTCGACGCAATCGGTCAACCCGCCATGCTCATTGCGCCACGGTTGGCGTACGCCGAGTCGCAGAAGGTGCAACTCAAACGACAGGGTATACAGGCCACCGGGCAGTTGATGCGCCGCGTCCGGATGACCGAAAGTTTTACCCAGTTCACATTCCGAATGCTGGATGGTTACTTGGAAAACACCCAGATCGACCTGAACATGGACTCGCTCTGGGACCTGATCGAGGCTGATCAGCCAGAGCAACCCCCCAAGGGGTCTCCGAGCGGGCCCGTCAAAGGGAAGAAGTAGGGAAACTGTCCAACGATAGGGATTGTGTCGAGGAATGGCCACGCCGTCTCCGGTCCGTCTACTCATTGCCGATCGCTCCGAGAATCGCGCGCATGAGATCGACTCCGTGCTGCGCAACGCCGGCATTGCTACCCGTTCCGAATTCTGCGGCGACCTTTCCGACGAATCCGTCACCGAACAAGCGATAGATCTGCTGCTCTGCCGCTCCGGCTTCGATCACCTCGAACAGGTGTTGCCTGCGCTGCGCAAGCGCAAGCCGGACCTGCCGATCATCGTGATGGACGATTCATCCGAGCCGAAAAACCTGACCCGCGGTCTCGCGCTGGGCGCGACCGATGTGGTGTTCGATGACGATAACGAGCGCTTCCTCTATGTGGTCAAGCGCGAACTCGAGAACGTCTGTCAACGGCACCGCTTTACGCAGACACGCCGCGCGCTACAGGAAGCCGAGCGCCGCTGTGAACTTCTGCTGGCGAACTCCACCGCCGCCATCGCGTATGTGCACGAAGGCATGCACATCTACGCGAACGACGATTACTTCAAGCTGTTTGGCTTCGAAGACGCGGACGAACTGTTGGGCGTGCCGCTGCTCGACCTGCTCGACGAATCGTTCGCCGATGAATTCAAGGCAAAGATCAAGACGTTCCGTGACGACTCGAGCGACGAATTGGCGTTCGCGTTTCGCGGTCGTACGACCGCGGGTGCACCGATTGCGGGACAGATGACGCTGTCCGGCGCCGAATACGAGGGCGAGCATTGCACGCAGGTACTGGTTCGTTCTGAAACTGTACCTGTGTTTCAAGACGCAGTACCGGTTCTGCAGGACGCGCTGCCGCCGATCGAGGATGCGGAGGCGCTGCCCGAGCCGGCACCTACGCTGGCAAACGGCACTGCCGTCGACCCCTTCCAGGCGACTCGCGCATTCCTTGCGGCACTCGACACCGACGCGCCGCTGACCGGCGCCATGCTGGTGGTGGAGGTCGACGATTTCGATTCGCTGCAGGTAGAGCTCGGACTACTGCGCTCCGAATCGCTCGTGTCCCAACTCACCGAATCGCTTGCGGCGGAGCTGGGCGGTGCGCGTCTGGCGCGCATCGCAAATCACCGCTTCGCCATCGCTGCGATCGGTAGTGCGGCTGGCGGCGACGTACTCGCCGAACGGCTGCGCGAGTCCATCGAAGGCGCGTTGTTCGAAGTTGAAGGCAAAACCGTACGACGCACGATCTCCATCGGTGCCGCTGCGATCGGCGAATCCGGATCCGCTGCGGACGCCATGAACCTCGCCTTCAAAACGCTGGTCGCCGCGCGCGCCGCGAACAAGACGAATAGCATTCAGTGGCCGAGCGTCACCGCACTGGAAGCCGAGGGCAATTCGACAGATCTCTCCGGCGAACAGAAACGCATCCTCAAACTCGTCAACGATGCGATCGAGAATCAGACGTTCGTGTTGCTGTTCCAACCGATCATCAGCCTGCGCGGCGATTCCGACGAGCACTACGAGGTGTTTCTGCGGCTCGTCGACGAGAAGGGTCGCCGTCTGCCGCCCGACCAGTTCCTCGATCTCGCGATCGAGAACGGCGTTGCGGGCAAGATCGATCGTTGGGTGATCCTGCAATCCATCAAGGTGTTGTCTGTACATCGCTCGAAGGGTCACAACACCCGCTTGACGATCAACCTGACACGCAACAGCCTGATCGACGCCGAGTTCATCCAATGGCTCGGCGTCGCGATCAAAGCCGCGCGTCTGCCGAGCGACGCCGTGATCTTCCAGATCGCAGAACCGGACGCTTCCACTCACGTTCGACAGGCGCGCGAGTTCGTGCAGGGTTTGAAGGCGATGCACTGCCGCACCTCGCTACGCCACTTCGGCGCAACCGAGAACCCGCTCGAAACGCTGCGTCACGTTCCCGTCGACTTCGTGAAAATAGACGGCAAGCACGTGCAGGAGCTGGACGGAGATCCGGGCAAGAAAGACAAACTCACGGCGATGATTCGCGAGCTGCAGCAACACGGCAAACTGACGGTCATTCCGATGGTAGAGAGCGCGACGGTGCTTTCAGCGCTGTGGCAAGCCGGCGCGAACTACATTCAGGGTCACTACCTGCAGGAACCGTCGACCGAGATGAACTACGACTTCGCCGCGGACGATTGATCGTTCGTCTCGGCCTGCTCGATGTCCCGGTCGGTAAATCCCAACAGAAACAACACGCTGTCGAGCCCGAAGTTCGAGATCGCGTGACTCGCTGATTCCCTCACGATCGGCTTGGCGTGGAACGCCACACCGAGACCCGCCGCGGCCAACATCGGCAAATCATTCGCGCCATCACCAACAGCAATCGACTGCGCGAGCGCAATGCCTTCGTTGCGACACAACGTGCGAAGCACGCTTGCCTTGCGCTCAGCGTCGATGATGTCGCCGACCACGGCACCGGTTACCACGCCATCGCGCGTCTCGAGTGCGTTCGCGTGCACGTAGTCGATGCCGAGTTCGCGCTGCAATCGATCACCGACATGCTTGAATCCACCGGAGATGATCGCCGTTCGATAGCCGAAGTGCTTCAGCGCGAGAATCAGCCTGCGCGCGCCGTCGGTGAGCGGCACCGCGGTTGCAACTTCCTCGAACGCGGTGGCGGATAAGCCTTTCAGCAACGCGACGCGCCGGCGGAAGCTCTCTTTGAAGTCGATCTCGCCGCGCATCGCGCGCTCTGTAATCGCTGCTACTTCGCTGCCAACGCCGTGCACTCGCGCAAGTTCGTCGATCACTTCCACTTTGATCAGCGTCGAGTCCATATCGAACGCGACGAGGCGCCGATTGCGCCGGTAAACGGTGTCTTCCTGAACGCTGAAGTCGAACGTGAGGCGGCTGGCCGCCTCCAGCAATTCGGCTTTCAGCCGGCGCGGATCAGCGAGGTCGCCGCGCAACGATATTTCCACGCACGCACGCGTGTTCGCGCCGCCCCTCAATGGCAGGCGTCCGGACAGCCGCCGGATGCCGTCAACGCCGAGAGAGTGACGTTCGACGATCGCCATCACCGCGGCCAGCTGCGAGGCTGCCACACCACCCGCCAACATCGTCACGATGTAGCGCGGCTTGCCCTGGTGCGACACCCACACTTCGTATTCGTCGGCCGATACATTCGTGAAGCGGATGACCGTGCCGAGCGCTCGTGTGTGCGAGAGCAGCGCCTCTTTCAGCGCATTGGTCGAGCTTCGATCGGGAATCTCGATCAGCATGCCGAGACTCAACTCATCGTGGATGACCGCTTGACCCACGTCGAGGATCCGAACTTGATAAGCGGCCAACGTCGATGTCAACATGCCCATCAGCGCGGGCTTGTTCTCGCCCGATGCGTTCACCAACACAATCTCGCTGATCACACCCATTTCCTGTTAGAAAGAACGTCCTGTTAGAAAGAACGTCCTGCTAGAAAGCCGCGCAGAACCTAACGCCCACACACCATGTCCGTCAAACCAATGTGGCCGAAGGTCCGCGACGCTCTAACGAGAAGGCGTTGGCAAGCGACGCTGCTCGCGTTGGGCGCTTCCTTGTCGACGGCGTTGCTGCTCGGAGTGTCCTGGTATCGCTCCGTCGAAGACGCGCGCAGTACACGCGTGGCCCAGTTCGGCAATGCGGCAGCCGCACAGTTGGCGGCGCTCTCCATCGAACCGCTGTTTACGCTCGACCGGATTCGCCTCGGCGTTCTTGCCACGCGGATGAGCGAATTGCCGGAGATCGAATCGGTAACGATCGTCACCGTCGACGATCGCATCGTCGCCAACGCTGGAACGCGTCCGCTCGCGGACACTCCTTTATTCACGCACGACATCGAGTTCGAAGGCGTCGTCGCGGGATCGGTGCAGATCGCGACGGCCGCAGACGCTTTTTCCGCGTCGGGGTTCTCGGCCGCGTATCTATGGCTGCCTGCTTTGATAGGCGCACTGCTGTCGGCCGTCGCCGGATATCTTCTGGGTCTGCGCCTGGACGCAGTGCCCGAACTCGAACTACCGAGCGAGTCCGAAGAGCCGCAGTCGCCCGATGAGATCACCGAGTGGTTGCTAGCCATCAATCTGCTGAACCTCATGGCAGTGCCGAGCAAGGAGCGAACCGACGTATTGGCGGAAGTGAGGCGGCGTGCGACACGGGTGGCTCGTCAGCACGGCGCAGTCGCCAGCGACCTCTCGAACATCGGTGTGCTGCTGGTGTTCCGAGATGGCGGTCCGGCTCCGGATTCGGTTGCGGATCCCGATCAATGCTTCAAGGTGCTGTGCGCCGCATTGTTGCTGGCGGAGAGTCTCGACAACTTCAACGAAGCGTTGCACATCGCCGCGCGCCCCGAGATGAAATTCCGCTTCGGCGTGCACGTGACGTCGCGCAGCGGCGATGCAGGCACACAGCCGAACGCGGACGCGGTGCAGGACACGGTGATACTCAGCGCGGTGGCCCCGGAAGGCTCGATCGCAGCGAGCCACGACGCATTCGAACGATTGCCGCGTCCGGAACGGTTCATCGTCGAAGAACAAGCCAATCCGATTTTGCGCACGCTGACCACCGCAGCTCACGACACCTGCGTCATCGTGTCAGCCGTCGCGGATGCCTACGGTCCCGCGCTCGACCATCAAGCCGAGTTGCTGCGCGCTCAGGAAGACTCGACGTCGACTCCGTCAACTCTCTGAAACCCGCGCGGTAACTTGTGGCCGCGCAGCGCGCGTTGTCCCACGTAGTGTTCCAGGTCCTTCAACTTCATTCGCAAATGTCGTTGTCCGGCGCGAACCAGCAATTGATCCGATTCCGAGATCACCGCCACCGCAATCATCGTCTCTTCACCCGAGTTGAACGCCGCAGTAGGCACATTGATCAGTTTGTTACCCTTGCCGCGCGCCAGTTCCGGCACTTCGCCGATGGGAAACGCGAGCATGCGGCCCTGGTCGGTGATCGCGACCACCAGCTGGTCACCCTCGTTTACCAGCAGCACCGGTGCGAGCGCGGTGCCGTTGTTCGGCACGCTCAGCAGCGCCTTACCCGCACGATTCTTCGCAACGAGATCGCCGAGTTTCGCAACGAACCCATAGCCCGCGTTCGACGCGAGCAACACGCGTTGATCGGCGCGACCGATGACGACGCCTACGAAGCGCGACCCTTCCGGCGGATTCAGCTTTCCGGTGAGCGGCTCTCCCTGGCCGCGCGCCGACGGCAACGTGTGCGGCGCCAACGAGTACGCTCTACCGGTGGAATCGACTACCGCCAGCACGTCGTTGCTGCGTCCCTTCGCCGCCATGAGAAACGCATCGCCCGTCCGGTAGCTCAGCTCGACGACGTTGACGTCGTGTCCTTTCGCCGCGCGGATCCAACCCTTCTCCGACATCACCACCGTGATCGGTTCGTTGGTCAGCAGGTCTTCTTCGGTGAACGCCGCCGCTTCTTCGACCGTTTCGAGCGGCGACCGGCGCGCATCGCCGTGCACTTGCGCATCGGCGAGCAGTTCCTTCTTGATCAGAGTCTTCAACCGCGCTTTCGACTTCAGCGTCTTTTCGATGTCGGCCTTCTCAGCGTCGAGTTCGTCGCGCTCGGTGGTCAGCTTGATCTCTTCGAGGCGCGCCAGTTGTCGCAGGCGCAGGTCGAGGATTGCGTTCGCCTGAATTTCCGACAGCGCGAACCGCGTCATCAGTTCCGCCTTCGGATTGTCCTCCTCGCGAACGATGCGTACGACTTCGTCGATGTTGAGATACGCGATCAGCAGACCGGCCAGAATGTGCAGCCGCTGTTCGATTTTCGCGAGGCGATGTTCGAGCCTGCGCGTGACCGTTGCCTGCCGGAATACCAACCACTCGCTCAACAGTTCAGCGAGTCCTTTCACTCGCGGCCGCATGTCGAGGCCGATGACGTTGATATTCACCCGAAAACTGCGTTCGAGATCCGTGGTGGCAAACAGGTGACTCATCAGCCGTTCGACGTCGATACGATTCGAGCGCGGCACCAGCACGAGACGCGTCGGACTCTCGTGATCGGACTCGTCGCGCAGGTCGACCAGCATCGGCAGCTTCTTCGCCTGCATCTGGGCGGCGATCTGTTCGAGCACTTTTGCCGGTGAAGCCTGATACGGAAGCGCAGTGATGACGATTTCACCCTGCTCCACAGAATAGATAGCGCGTGACCTCACGCTGCCGCGGCCTTCCTCATACAGCTTCTCGAGCTCGGCAGGCGGCGTGATGATCATCGCTTCGGTCGGAAAATCAGGCGCACGGACGTGTTGCATCAAATCGCGAGTGGTCGCCTTCGGCTCGTCCAACAGATGTATGCAGGCGCTCAACACCTCGCGGATGTTGTGGGGCGGAATGTCCGTCGCCATACCGACCGCGATGCCGGTACTGCCGTTCAACAATACGATCGGCACGCGCGCCGGCAGCAGCGAAGGCTCGGTGAGCGTCGCGTCGAAGTTCGCGACGAAGTCGACAGTGCCCTGATCGACTTCCGCCAACAACAGGTCGGCAAACCGGGAAAGGCGCGCTTCCGTGTAGCGCATCGCCGCGAACGACTTAGGATCGTCCGGCGCCCCCCAGTTACCTTGTCCGTCGACCAGCGGATAGCGGTACGAGAACGGCTGCGCCATCAGCACCATCGCCTCGTAGCAGGCCGAGTCGCCGTGCGGATGGAACTTGCCGAGCACGTCACCGATGGTCCGCGCCGATTTCATGAACTTCGCGCCGGCGTCGAGATTGAGCTGCGACATCGCGTACACGATGCGACGCTGCACCGGTTTGAGGCCGTCGCCGATGTGCGGCAGCGCGCGGTCGTTGATGACGTACATCGAATAGTCGAGGTACGCCTTCTCGGTAAAGGTCTTGAGCGGGACCTGTTCGGTCTCGCCGGATTCCGTGTGGGTGCTCATAGTCTCTTTCCGGTAGGGATCAGGCGATGCTTGCCTGGTCGCCGTTCGCCTCCAGCCACGCGCGTCTATCTCCCGCACGTTTCTTGGCGAGCAACATGTCCATCATTTCCAGTGCTTCTTCGGGTGCGGCGAGCGTCAGTTGTACGAGCCGGCGCGTATCGGGATCCATCGTGGTCTCTCGCAGCTGGATCGGGTTCATTTCACCGAGACCCTTGAACCGCTGCACATTAACGGCGCCGCGCTTCTTCTCCGCAGCAATCTGATCGAGGATGCCTTCCTTCTCCGATTCGTCGAGCGCGTAGTGCACCTCTTTGCCCACGTCCACGCGGTACAGCGGCGGCATCGCGATGTACACGTGCCCCGCGTCGACGAGCGCCCTGTAGTGACGCAAGAACAGCGCGCACAGAAGCGTCGCGATGTGTGAGCCGTCTGAGTCGGCGTCGGCGAGGATGCAAACTTTCCCGTAACGCAGTCCCGACAGATCCGTAGAAGCGGGATCGACGCCGAGCGCAACGCTGATGTCGTGCACTTCCTGCGACGCGAGAATTTCCGACGACGACACTTCCCACGTGTTCAGAATCTTGCCGCGCAGCGGCATCACCGCCTGAAATTCGCGATTGCGCGCCTGCTTTGCCGAACCGCCGGCCGAATCGCCTTCCACCAGGAACAGCTCAGTACGGCTGCTGTCCTGTGTGGCGCAGTCGGCGAGCTTGCCTGGCAGCGCCGGACCCGCGGTGATCTTCTTGCGCTCGACTTTCTTCTCGGCCTGCAACCGCCGCTGTGCGTTGCGGATCGCAATCTCTGCGATTTTTGCACCGTCTTGCGGATGCTCGTTCAACCACAGGCTGAACGCGTCTTTCGACACGCCGGAGATGAATGCTGCTGACTGCCGCGACGACAGCCGTTCCTTCGTTTGACCCGAGAACTGCGGTTCCTGCAACTTCGCCGACAAAACGTAACTGCACTGATCCCACAAGTCGTCGCCTGTCAGCTTCAGCCCGCGCGGCAACAAATCGCGGAACTCGCAGAATTCCTTCATCGCCTCCGTGAGGCCGCTACGCAGCCCGTTCACGTGTGTGCCGCCCAGCGGAGTGGGAATCAGATTCACATAGCTTTCCGCCACGAGCTCGCCGCCGTCGGAAATCCATGCGAGCGCCCAATCGACCGCCTCGTGATTCCCCTGCGCGCCATAGCAGAACGGTTGGGCCGGCACCATCTCCGCCGCACCAAGTTCCTGAACCAGATAGCCGGACAACCCGTCTTCGTACATCCACTCGTCGGTTTCCGCTTTGTCGCCGCGGTGCACCGTCAGGCTGACGCGCAAACCCGGACACAACACCGCTTTCGCCCGCAGCAGATGCTTCAGGCGCGGCACAGCGATCTGTACGGTGTCGAAGTACTTCGGATCGGGCAGGAAGTGCACACGTGTACCCGTATTCCGCTTGCCGACGCTGTCGATCACCTTCAGTTTCGTCGCCGGTTCGCCGTGCTCATAGCGCTGGTGATGCACGGAACCATCGCGGCGCACCTCCACCTCGAGCCAGCTCGAAAGCGCGTTCACCACCGACACGCCGACGCCGTGCAAGCCGCCGGAGAAGGCATACGTGTTGTTGTCGAACTTACCCCCGGAGTGCAGCCGCGTGAGGATCAGTTCCACACCGGACAGTTTGAATTCCGGATGCATGTCCACGGGCATGCCGCGGCCATCGTCGACTACGTCGACCGAACCATCTTCGTACAGCGACACGCGGATTTCGTGCGCGTGGCCGCCGAGGGCTTCATCGACACTGTTGTCGATGACTTCCTGAACGAGGTGATTGGGGCGCGACGTGTCGGTGTACATACCCGGGCGCTTGCGCACCGGATCCAGGCCCGACAACACCTGAATGGATTCAGCCGAGTATTTCGATTCCGCCATGTAGCTTCGCCGCGTCCTGCGTCTAGGTTCTAGGTTTGCTTGGATTCGGGTTTTTTCTTGAATCCCGAAAGGTCGAGTGTCACCGGAAACCCGGTCGCGCGACCCACGCGCGTCGTGAGGGTACCGTCGGAAGCGAGATCGAGCCAGCGCCATCCAGGCGGCGTTGCGTCCACCGAGAAGCGCTCGGTTCCCGGTACGAACTGAAAACAGGTCGACGGCGTCGTCAGCACGAACACACCGCGGTGCATCGTTGCAGTTTCCTGATGCACGTGCCCGCACACGTACGCTTTCACCCGCCCGCTGTCGGATAACAGGTCTAGCAGGACCGCACCGTTCGCGACCGAACCGCTGTCGAGCCACGGCGTGCCCAACGGCATCGGCGGATGATGGCCGGCGATGATCACGAATCGCGACGCGGTGTGCGCCAGCAGCGCCCGCAACCGGTCGAATTCCGCGACACCGACGTTGCCGCCTTCGGCGCCGTCGACATGTGTGTCGATCGCGACGATCTGCCACTCTCCGAGTTGCAGTTCGGTTGCCTCGGGTCGCTGCCGATCGAGCGGCGCGGCAACATCGTGGTTACCCGGCAACCATACGATCGGACCCTGATAGTGCGCAGCAATCGCGTCGCGCACTCGCGCGTAGGTGGCTTCCGCCGCGTCGTGTGCGATGTCGCCGGTCACGATCATCGCGTCGGCGGCACGCTCCGACAGCGCGGCCCGCAATACCGCGTCGAGACTTAGCGCAGTATCAACGCCCAACAGCCGCGAATTTTCGGCCGCCAGCACATGCAAGTCGGTGATCTGGAGAAGGGCGAACGAACCGCTAACCATCAACCTCAGCCGCCGCCGGCCACCACTGCCTCGTCTTCGGCGAAGCCGTGATAGAGACACGCGGACAGGTATTCGGCGAGGAACCGATTGATCTGCGCCTTCTCGTCGCGCTGGCGCATCTCGTCGTTCGGATAGCTATAGACCGGATGGAATCGTCGGCCGTCTTGAAATTCGACCACTTCGGCCGAGCGTGCGTCGTGATACATCCGCACCGTGAGACGCGGTGCCGGCAGATGGAACGCGAGGCCTTCCATCCATTCATGTTGCAAGCAGGGATGTTGCGAGACCTCGATCAGCGACGTGTACGGACAACGCTCGAGCAAGCGGATGCGCACCGTCACGCGTCGGTCGGCAAGCATCAATACGAGCGCGCGTTCTTCGCGATCGTCGAGGTCCGGTGCAAGCTTGGTGAGGCGCAAATAATTCGCGTCGCACTCCGCCATATGCGCCGAAAGATCGATCCGATAGCGTTGCGTTGCCACTATTCGACGTTGCCGAGTCAACTACACGAGCGGGTCATTCTAACCGTGCATCGGGCAATGTCGAGCAAACCACACCTCACTCTGTGGTCTCGTTCGAATGACTATCTGCTAAACTCCGCCGTCGTTTTGCTTAGGCTCAGTCATGGGGAAACACTCGTACGTCATCGCCACGGCTTTGGTCGGTTTGGCGACGAACGCATTCGCTGTGAACGTCGCCGACGTGTATCAGGCGGCAGTTGAAAACGATCCGGTGCTCGGTGCTGCAAAACAGGAATACGCGGCACGCGGTGAAGTGGTACCGCAAACGCGCGCGGGGTTGCTGCCCAGCATCAGTTTGAACGGCTCCACTGCGTACAACCGCACCGAGTATCCCAACGGCCAGTTCATCGACACCGATCCGGCGAGCCCCTCCTTTGGACAATTGCGCGGCATCAACGGGCAGGACTACAACACCAACAGTTGGCAAGCGCAGTTGGTGCAACCGATCCTCGACGTCGCCGCCTACTACACATTCAAAAGCGCGCAGGCATTGAAGGCGCAGGCCCAGCAGGACTATGCCGCATCCGAACAGAATCTGATCGTGCGCACCGTCGGCGCGTACCTCGACGTACTGCGCAGCCAGGCGGTTCTCGAATCGACGAGTGCGGAAGAAGCTGCCGTGAAGCGTCAGCAGGAGCAGGTGCAACAGCGCTTCGACGTCGGTCTCGTCGCCATTACGGATGTGTTGGATGCAACCGCCGCGTACGACAACGTCGTCGTACGTCGTATCCAGGCCGAACGCGATCAGGGCATTCAGTTCGAAACCTTGTCCACGCTCACAGGTGAGTCTTACGAACAGGTCGACCGGATCTCTACCAACCTGCCGATCGTCAACCCGGTATCCGTCGACGAGAACGAGTGGGTTGCGATTGCGCTCGCCAACAACCCGAACGTGCTGGCGTCACGCGAAGCTCAAACCGCTGCCGAACGCGACGTGCGCGCCCGTCAAGCCGGCCACCTCCCGACCATCGACGCGGTTGCGAGCTACAACGAGAACGTCAACCACAACAACCAGCAGGCCGGCGGACAGGGTTTCCTCGGCGATCAGACCAACACACGCGTGCTCGGACTACAGATGCAGATGCCGATCTACCAGGGCGGCTTCACACAATCGAAGGTGCGCGAATCGCGTGCACGGCTGCTGCAAACCACCGAGTTGCTGCGCAACAACGAATGGACGGTGAGTCGCGATATCCGCAACCTGCTGCGCACGGTAACCACCGATGTAATCCGGGTGCAGGCGCGCATCAAGTCGATCAAGTCGAGCGAGTCGGCACTCGAGGCGACGCAAACCGGATATGAAGTGGGCACGCGCAACATCGTCGACGTGCTGCAAGCGCAACAGCGTCTCTTTCTGGCGCAATTCGACTACGCCGATTCGCGCTACAACTACGTTCGCGACCTGATGCTGCTGAAGCAGACTGCCGGCACGCTGAGTGCCGCCGACGTGGCGACGTTGAATGCCTACTCCGACCCCGCGCAACCCGTGCTACGTCTAAACACGGTCACGAACGGCACTGGAGCCACCACGCCGGCGCAGTGAGGCGCCGATCTCGAGCGCGAGTCGCTCGGTGATCCGGCCAGTCGCTCCAGCGTTGGTCACCACCACCTCGCGTGCGCGATTGACCTCCGCGACGCGCCGCTCCGGATCGTCGAACAACTCTTCCAACAACTGCGCAAGGCCTGCCGCATCGGCGACGCGATGCAGACACCCAGCCGCCTCGAACGCGGCGACGACGGACGTGAAGTTGAAATCGTGTGGACCCATGATCAGCGGCAACCCCGACGCCGCTGCCTCGATGGGATTGTGGCCGCCGTGGGGAACCAGACTCCCGCCGATGAAAGCCGCCTGCGCCACGCCGTATAGATAGATCAGTTGGCCCATTGTGTCGCCGAGAATCACCTGCGCTTGCGAACCCGCGGCGTCGGTCATACGCCGCATCGCCAGTCCCTCGGACGCAAGTCGGGCGACCGCATCGAAACGCTGCGGATGCCGCGGTACGAGAATGAGCAACGCCTCAGGCGATCTCTCCAACAGGCGTCTATGCGCGTCGAGCACGATCTCGTCTTCGCCGTCGTGCGTACTCGCGGCGATCCACACTGGACGGCCGCTGGTATGCCAACGGGCCTTCAGTGCCGCAACGCGTTCGCGAAAATCACCGGGCATTTCCACATCGAACTTTACGTTGCCGACCACGTCGACGATACCGGGGGGCGCGCCCAGCTCGACGAAGCGCTGTGCGTGTTCGGGGTATTGCGCGGCGATCCACGTCAACTGAGAGAGCATCGGGCGAACCAATCCGCGGATGCGTCGATAGCCGCGCGCCGAACGCTCCGACAAACGTGCATTGATCAGAACCACCGGAATGCCGCGCGCCGCGCTCATGCGTACCATGTTCGGCCACAGCTCTGTCTCAATGAGCACCAGCAACTGTGGCCGCACCCGTTTCATGAAACGCCGCAAAGCCCAGGGAAAGTCGTAAGGCGCATAGCAGTGCGACACACGATTGCCGAGCAGCCGACGCACCTGGTTCGCGCCGGTGGGTGTCATCGTGGTGACGAGCACGCGCGTTTCCGGCATCAGCTTCATCAGCCGACGGATGAGCGGTGCGGCCGCGATCACTTCGCCTGCAGATACCGCATGCACCCAAACAACGTCGCGCGGTACTTCCGCGTATGCCCATCCGAGCCGCTCGCGTCGACCGCTGCGATAGTCGGGACTGCGCGCGCCGCGCCAGATCAGCAGCAGCACGACGAATGGATAGGCCAGAACCAGCAGTGTGGCGTACAACGCCCGCCAAACCATTGATGGCGCGCCCACGTTGATATACTCGCTCCACTCTATGAGGTACGCATGAGTGCACGCAACCGCATCCGCGTGGACGTAGCCATCGTCGGCGGCGGCATCGCCGGGTTGTGGCTGCTGAATCTGCTGCGCGCGCGTAGTTACACCGCGGTGTTGGTCGAACGCGCTGCGTTCGGCGACGGCCAGACCATTCGCTCTCAAGGCATGATTCACGGCGGCTTGAAATACGCGTTGAGCGGATCGGTAACAACCGCATCCGAGGCGATCGCGACCATGCCCGACCGTTGGCGCGCCTGCTTGAATGGATCGGGCGACGTCGATCTGCGCGGCGTTCGCACCTTGGCAGACCGTTGCCACTTGTGGAGCCCCGACGAATCGATGCTGGGGCACCTTGGCGGCTTTCTCGCAAGCAAGGCACTGCGCGGCCGGGTGCGCCGGTTGAAGCCGAACGATCATCCACAACCGTTCGACGGCGCGGACTTCAACGGTGTGGTGTACGAACTCGATGAACTTGTATTCGATGTGCCATCGTTGCTGGCACGACTAGCCGATACGCAGCGCGGGCACACGTTGCGGGCGGAAGTGAGCAGCGATTGCCTGGTCCGCGGCGACGACGGTTCGATTGCGGTGATGCATCTTCCCGGCTTCGAAATAACCGCCTCACGCTTCGTGCTCGCGGCCGGCGCTGGCAACGAAACGCTCGTGACCCAGTTCGGTGATGCGGCGCTGCGAATGCAGCGGCGACCGCTGCATCAAGTGATCGTTCGACGCGCGGATTTGCCGGTGCTGTACGGCCATTGCGTGCCGCAGTTCGCGAAGACCGAGCCGCGCCTGACGGTGACGACGCATACCGACACCAACGGTGAACGCCTGTGGTATCTCGGCGGGCAATTGGCGAGCGACGGTGTGGAACGCGACGACGATGCCCAAAAGCGCCACGCGCGGGAGGAACTGGCGGCGTGTTTGCCTTGGCTCGATCTGTCGGGCGCACAGTTCGAATCGTTGCGTGTCGATCGCGCCGAGCCGCGCCAATACGGAGGACGCCGTCCCGACGAGGCGTACGTAGCCACCGCCGCGAATGCGCTGATCTGTTGGCCGACAAAGCTGGCGCTCGCGCCGGATCTCGGCGACAAGGTGCTGGCGCTGCTCCCGGCGCCGTCGAATTCTCCGAGTCCCGCAACCGATTTCGCCGCGCCGCCGGTGGCGGCGCCGGCGTGGCAGCACTGACGTGCGGTACCGTGCGATAGGCAAAACCGACATACACGTTTCACTGCTTGGGCTGGGCGCGGTCGCGTTCGGCCGAACCGAGGGCTTGAAGTACAACGTCGCGCCGCGGCTGCCTACTACACGCGACTTATCAGAGTTGTTGGCGGTTGCTCACGACGCAGGCGTAAATCTGATCGACACGGCTCCGGCGTACGGGTCAAGTGAACAACGCATCGGCGAACTGCTGGCCGGGCAACGCAACGACTGGGTGGTGTGTACTAAAACAGGAGAGATCTTCGAGGCAGGTGCATCGCGCTGGGATTTTTCACCCGAGCACACGCGTCGCAGCGTAAGCGAATCACTACGGCGACTCGCCACCGACTATCTGGACATCGTGCTCGTTCATTCGAACGGTGACGACGACGCCATCATCCGCCACTTCGGCACCCTACAGATGTTGGCGCAGCTGAAACAGGAAGGTCTGATCCGAGCGTTCGGCATGTCGCACAAAACCGTCGCGGGTGGACTGCTGGCGATCGAGAGTTGTGACGTCGTGATGGCGACGTTGAGCGCACGCGCCACCGAGGAACTCGCGGTGATCGAACGCGCACGCACGCTCGGCTGCGGCGTGCTCGTCAAGAAGCCGCTCGATAGCGGCCGCGCCGCGCAGGACGACGAAGCGCGGACACGCGCTCTGCATTACGTTGCGAACGTCGCCGGCGTTTCGAGCGTCGTCATCGGGACGACCAACCCGGCTCACCTGTTGGCAAACGCGGCCGCACTCGCTTAATTACCGGTCTGCTTCAGGCTGTCGAGAATCGACGACGTCGACAGATTCGGCACGTGCGCCAGCACGCGCACTTCGCCGCCATGGCGACGCACGATGTCGGCGCCGACGACCTCGCCGAGCCGATAGTCGCCGCCTTTCACCAGCACATCGGGCTTGATCGCTTCGAGCAGCGCTTCCGGCGTGTCTTCGCCGAACGACACCGTCCAGTCGACACTCGCCAGCGCGCCGAGCACGCGCATTCGTTGCGCAACGCCGTTGACCGGTCGTCCTTCTCCCTTCAGACGCGCTACGGACGCATCGTCGTTGACGGCCACAATGAGACGATCGCCGAGTGATCGTGCTTCCTCCAGGTACGCCACGTGTCCGGCATGCAGGATGTCGAAGCAGCCGTTCGTGAACACGACGCGCTCGCCGTCGCGGCGCGCCTGTTCGACCGCTTCGATCAGATCTTCGCGCGACAGAGTTCCCGACTGGGTGCCGCGTTCGGTGTGACCTTCAACCCTCAGTTCCCGCCGCAACTCCGGCGCCGACACCGTCGCGGTTCCCGACTTGGCAACCACCAGACCCGCAGCGGCGTTTGCCAACATCGCGCTCTCGTGCACCGTGCAGCCCGCCGCGAGCCCTGCCGCCAGCGTCGCCGCCACCGTATCGCCTGCGCCCGTCTCGTCGAAGACATCTACCGTCCGCGCCGGCACGTGATGATGCGCGCCGTTCCGCTCGATCACCGACATGCCTTCGTCGCCGCGCGTCACCACCAGCGCGCCGAAGTCGTGCGTCTGCACCAGCGCCGCGGCTTTCGAAACGAGTTCGCGATAATCCGCCCATCCGCCCACGGCGTGCGTGAACTCCGCGATGTTCGGCTTGATGACGTCGGCACTGCGGTACGCTTCGAAGGGTTTGAACTTGGGATCGACTACGACACGCTTGCCGTGTTCGTGCGCGATGTCGATGTACCGTTGCGGTCGCGCCAGCGTGCCCTTGTCGTAGTCTTCGATCACGACCGCATCGGCCGTAGAGATGTGCCTTCGAAATGCGTCGTCCAGGCGCGACTCGACGTCGACGAGGATCGGCCTCTCGAAGTCGATGCGCAGCATCTGCTGCCGGCGACTCACGACGCGCACTTTCAGAATCGTCGGCCAACCCGCCGCGTCGATCAGATCACACCGGATATGTGCCGCGGCAAGTTTGTGCCGCAACGTCGCCGCGGCATCATCATCGCCAACGACACCGATGAGGGTGACGTTCAACCCGAGCGACGCCAGGTTCATCGCCACGTTCGCGGCCCCACCCGGCCGATCATCGCTCGACTCGATATCGACAATCGGCACCGGTGCCTCTTGCGACACACGACCGGCCTTCCCATACCAATACCGATCGAGCATCACGTCCCCGATCACGAGTACCGATACATCGCGAAACGACGGAATTTTCAGTTTCATTCGGACCCCAGCGAATGATCGAAATGTTAGCACGCGGTGTCTTCACCGCCCGCTTGAAGTGGCTCACGCTCTCCTCCGATACAATGCGCACGAACTTCCGGAACGACCCATGGCTTCGACGCTCGCGGCTCCTCGCTATTGGCCCACCTGGGTCGGCGTGGGCGCCATGTGGTTGGTGGCTCAGTTGCCGCTGCGCGCGCAATTCGCACTCGGCCGCGCGATCGGCGCAATCGGTCACCGCTTCGCGCGTGCGCGGCGACACATTGCAACCGTCAACATCGAGTTGTGTTTTCCCGAACTCGATGCATCGGCGCGTGCGGCGCTGGTGCGACGCGTCTTCACGTCTACCGGTATCGGCGCCGTCGAAACTGCGATCGCCTGGTTCGGGAACGTTTCGCGATTGCGGGACCGGGTAACGTTCGAAGGATTGGACGTGCTGACGACCGCACAACTGCGCGGTCGCGGCGTCGTGTTGATCGGCGCACATTTTTCGACGCTCGATCTTGCAGGAGCGCTGTTGTCGCAGGCGATCGAACTCGACGTGATCTACCGCTACAACAAGAATCCGGTCATCGAATGGGCCATGCGCCGCGGACGGGAACGTCGGTTCAGGAACGTCATCGAACGCAGCGACGCTCGTGCGGCGCTCACGCAACTGAAAGCCGGACACACCGTCTGGTACGCCGCCGATCAGGACTACGGTCGCAAAGTCTCGGTATTCGCACCGTTCTTCGGCGTGCCCGCCGCGACGATTACCGCGACTGCGCGATTCGCACGCTTCAACGCTTCACCGGCGGTCTTCATCAGTCACTTTCGTGACGCAACGACGCGAACCTGGTCGCTGTGCTTTCGCGAAATCGAGGGGTTTCCAGGTAACGACGACCGCGAAGATGCCGCGCGCATCAACGCGGTGATCGAGAGCGAGATTCGCCGCCACCCGGATCAATACCTGTGGCTGCACAGAAGGTTCAAGACGCGCCCGGCACGCGAGCCCCGTCCGTACTGAGCAGTGCGCGATAGCGTGCTGCAGTCGCCTCGAGCGAGAACAATTCGACGGCGCGATCGCGTTGCGTCGCCGACAAACGCATGCGCTGCTCGATCGAGAGTGCCGCACAACGCCTCAACGCGGTCGTCAGCCCCACTACATCCCCGGCGAAATAGAGGCCCTCCGGCCCCAGAACGCTGCGCGGGCCAGGTACATCGGCACACACCACGGGAACGCCCGCGAGCATTGCCTCGAGCAGCGCCATTCCGAATGCTTCCTCTGGAACCGATGCGACAACCATGGCGTCGAACGCTGCGGCGTATCTCGATGCATCGGCAACATGACCGGCAAAGTGAACGCGCGACGCCACACCCAGCCGCGCTGCTGACGACTCCAGCGCGGCTCGCAATTCGCCATCGCCGACGAATGCCAGGTGCGAGTTGTCACCCAGTGCGGCAAAACCTTCGAGCGCGAGATACGGTCGCTTCTTCGGATGCAGGCGACCGACCACGCCCACGACGTACGACTCCTGAGCAATCCCGAGCCGTTCGCGCGCGTCGTTGCGCGATAACAATGCGGCGTCGAAACGCGTTACGTCGGCCGGGTTCGGCAACACCAGCGTATGAGTGTGCGGCACGCCATGGCGGAGCATCTCGTCTGCCACAGCCTGAGACACGCCCGCGCAATAGATGTCGTTCGCGAACAAACGCCGACGCAACCGTCGTTGCCAACGAACGAACATGCCCAACTCGTGAGCAACGGTCACGATCATCGCGCCGTTCAACGCGGACCGTGCGCACATCGCTACCTGATGCGCCCGATACCGATGCGCAATGACGAGGCGAAAGTCTTTTCCTGCGGCGAGTTCGCGCACCATAGCCGTCATGCGACGAGTGCCGCGATCGATTCCGAAGTACGTTGCTTGCCCCCAAGGTTCGCCCCGAGGGGCGCCGAAGAACACTGTCTCCACGTGCATTCCGGCCAACGTGAGGGCCGCGGCATGATTGCGACATACATCCCGAAACGGCGGGTGATCGTTCGGGCACAGCTGAAGCGCGCGCGGCTGCGTCATCGGCGTTTCGTCACGAGCAGGTCTTCCATCACCAGATACTCGAGATCGCAACCGATGAACATCGCAAGTGCATCGGCCGGCGTGCAAACGATCGGCTCACCTTGCCGATTGAGTGAGGTATTCAGTACCACGGCGTTGCCGGTGAGCAGTTCGAGCTGTTCCAGCAACGCGTAATAGCGCGCGTTCGTCGCCTGATCGACCACCTGCACTCGCGCTGTGCCGTCCCGATGCACCACCTCGGGAATGCGATGCTTCCAACTTTCCGCCACGTCGAACGTGATCGTCATGAACGGCGCCGGATGCTGCGACTGGATGATCTGCGGCGCGACGCGGTCGAGGACGCTGGGGCAAAACGGCCGCCATCGCTCCCTGAACTTGATCTGTGCGTTGATGCGATCGGCAATGCCGGCCACGCTCGGACAGCCGAGTATGCTGCGCGCACCGAGCGCACGCGGACCGAATTCCATTCTGCCCTGGAACCAGGCCACCGGATTGCCGTCCGCGAGCAGCCGTGCGGCAGCGCGCGGCGTATCGTCGAGTCGAACCCATTCCAACGGCGTCGCAACGTCGCGCAGCGCACGTAGACACTCTTCGTTCGTGAACGACGGACCGAGATACGCGTGCCGCATGCGCGAGAGCCTTTCGCCGCGCTGCGCTGCGACGTACGTGGCCGCACCGAGCGCCGTTCCGGCATCGCCCGCAGCAGGCTGCACGAACAGTTCTTTGACGTCAGCGCGCGCGATCAGCCGCTGATTGAGCCTTACGTTCAACGCTCCGCCACCGGCGAATGCCAGCCTTCCCGTCTCGGCCAGAATGTCGCCGAGATGTGTGTCGACCAGTCGCAGACACGTATCCTCGAACAACCGCTGCAACGCGGCCGCATAGTCGACGAACGGCTCGTCCATCGAATCGTCTGCGCGCCGTGGACCCAACCAGTCGATCAGTTTCGGGCTGAAGTAGAAGCCGACACCCTGTTCGCGGTAGCGGCGCAGTCCAACCGTATTGACGTATCGTGTATCCACTTCCACTTCGCCGCGCGCGGTCCACCGAAACAGCCGCGACAGGTCGTGCCTGTTGGCGTTTCCGTACGGAGCCATCCCCATCACCTTGTACTCACCGTCGAGCATCTCGAAGCCGAGATACTCAGTGAGCGCGCCGTATACGCCCGCAATCGAGTCGGGATCGTACAGTTCCTTGATCTTGTGAATTCGGCCTTCTTCGCCATAGCCGAAGAACGTCGTCGCGTACTCACCCTTGCCGTCTACACCGAGAATCGCGGTGCGTTCAGCGAACCCCGACAGGTGATACGCGCTCGATGCGTGCGCAAGGTGATGCTCCACGGGCACGAATTCCGTCTTCGTCCAGTCGATGCCGAGCGCCGTGCCCATTTCGATTACGCGGCCTCGATTGCGGCGATAACGCCGGTTGCCGTTGAAAAGCGCATCGAGCGCACGATCGGGCGCGTACCAGTGACGCTTCGCATAGTGCCAGCGCGCCGGCGTGTCGAGGCCAACCGGTGCATACGGAAACGCGACTGCGTGGATGTCGGACGCATCGATTCCCGCAAACTCCAGGCAGAAGCGCGAGGCATGCAGCGGCATGCGATTCTTCGCGTGCTTGTCTCGGATGAAACGTTCTTCTTCCGCGGCAGCGACGATTTCGCCGTCGATCAGCAAGGCGGCCGACGGATCGTGATTCAGTGCCCCGGACAATCCCAGGATGATCATCGAGAGCGCGGTGCCGGGTTCGTCAGCAGCGGCACGAACGCGCGTGTGAGCGCGGCGCGGATTGTCGCGCTGTCCTTCCAGTTCGCCACGAACCGTTCGAGGTCGCGCTTAACTGCACGCCGCAGACCCCACTTGGTGCGCGGCGCACGCATCGCGTCGAGGTCGATCAGATGGATCGCACCGTCGGCATCGATGAAGTTCGTCGCTTTAGTATCGCCGTGTACGAGCCCGGCGCGAGAGAGGTCGGAGAACAGCCCGACCAGCCCCTGAATGTGCTTGTTGGCGAATCGCTCGCGCAGATCGACGCCACCGACGTCGCGCATCACCAGATATGCATCGCGCCGTAGTGGACCGAACCGGTGTTCAATCAGCGCGATCGGTTGAAACGTTGCGATCCCGAGCACGCGCAGCCGATGGGCGTTCTGCCACGCGCGCTGTGCACGAGTCGGGCGCCACATACGATCGAGCGCATGCGGCCACGACTTGATGTTGTAGCGCTTCACTACGAATGCCTCACCGTCGATATACAACCGCGCGACGCTCGCAGTGTTGCCGGCCTTGATCAGGAAACCGCGTTCGAACTGCGCATCGATGTTCTCGATCATCTCGGCCACCGCGCCTTTGAAAGAGGCCCGGTCGCAGACCAGAAATCGGTTGAAGCGCTGTTCCGCATGAAACTCGGTGCAATCGCGCAACACCTTGCGCAGGTAATGGCGCACCCTTAGGCGCCGCGCGCGATGCACCGCTTCTATCAGTTCGCGACCTTCCGCATCGATGGTCTTGTAGCCGCGCGCTACCGAGTAGGCGTGCCACGCCGCCACGAAGCCGCTCTCGGAACGAATGCGGAACTGCGCGAGAAAGAGCGCAAGGTTGCGGATGCTCGCGCGCGGCGACAACGGCTTGTCCATGCCCATACCGCTGACACCACCGCCGTCGACGAGGAAGAGGCCGCGATCGGTACGCAGCAGATTGCCCAGGTGCAGGTCGTTTTGAACCACGCCGTGCAAATGCAATCGCGCCAGAATCGGCATCGTCTGCGGCAGGTCCAGCTCGTTGGCGGGTGTCGCGTTCTCGAGGAATTCGAACAACAGCGCTTCGCCACCGCCGGCTACCGCGCCGCGACCGACGATCTCCGGCGTAGGCACACCCGCCCTCACGAAAGCGGCGTGGCCACGCTCCTCCCATTGACGTTCCACCGCCGCGCGTGATCCGACGAAGAGTTTCGCGAGTACCGTGCGACCGTCGGCAATCGAACGCGCAACAATGCGTCTTCCGGGGAGTACGCGCAGCACGGATTCGCAATGCAGAGTGATCGTTCCCGCGCTGGTGATCACGGACACATCGTAGGTTTCAGGGAGCGCTCGTCCGAGGCGGGCGAGTTCGGCGCCTTGCAACACGACAGCGGATGCGGCTTCCACTATGGATGCGTCAATCATCGAACGCGCCCGGCACGTAACGATCCGCGACGAGTCCTTTGCGCTGACCTTTGCGATAAAGCGCGACCGCACGACGCTGGACGCGCATCCAGAAGCGGCCGTTTTCCTTCAGCGCGATGCGCAACGGCCGACCCTCGTAGGCTTGTATGAACCGCAACCGGTCGCGGCGCGTGATCGGCAGGTCGAGGCACCAGAACAACAGCGCGGCAAGGTCTCTGACGAGCCAGCGCGGGGGAATTCTGCGGCGCAACTGTGCGCGGTGTAGATCGATCAACGACAGCGCAACTCTGCCGAGTTCCAACTGCTTCTCGTCCAGCAACAGATGGTAGAGATAGTAATCACGGTGCACGACACCGGCGCGGTGCATGGCCTGGGTCAATTCGGCAACGGCGGCGATCAGCTGACGCTTGAACGCCGGGGATGGCGGTACGTTGTGCCAGTTCTTCGCGAGCGTCGACAGGCTGACATGATCGGTCAGCTCGTCGCAGACGATGAACGACTGCCGCGTGGCCGGACTGCGGCCGCGCAGGCCGTACGCGGCCGGTGCCGGCGTGGACACGCCGAAGCGCGGCAGCAG
>JBGSNQ010000176.1:0-7653 GCA_041739525.1 Pseudomonadales bacterium
CACCGTCAGGCCGAACGCAAGCGAAACACCGAGCAGACCGATACCCACCTGCGGAAACGCAGCGGCCAGCACTGCACTGCCGCAACCCCCCAACACCAGCCAGAATGTGCCGATGAATTCCGCGGCACTACGCTTTGTCAACGACATGCGCTTCTCCCGTCCTTCGACTTGTTTCTGCGATCGAACCCGTTATCTGCGAAACCCGACCACGCCGCCGGCCAGGGCCGCACCGGCCGCAGGCAGGAATGCGGCGAGGTAGCGGCCGACTCCTTCGACGTGATCGCCGATCCAGCTGGAACTGCTGCGAATCCATTCGTCCAGCGAGCCGCTGTCGACGCCGAACTTTGCCAACAGCGCCAGGATGGCGATGGCGATCCCCGCAACGATCGCAGTGGTGCGCATCGCCCGCTTCGCGCCGACGCCAATCAACAAGCCCCCGACGAAGCTGGGGATCAGCGGCCAGATCATGTCCATCGGATGTCCCTTGTTGATTTGTCAAAGCGAACCCGCAGCCTGAGGACTTGACGCCAGCAACGATGCGAGAAGGCTGGCAGCTTGATGGCGGTGGTCGCTCAGCGTCCAATGCCCCTTGGACATCGGTTCGATGCGCGCCGCGCATCGCGGGCGAATGACTCTGATATCCTCGCCCGATGATTAGAGATCTGACGCCGATCCAACACGCCCTCGCTTTGGCGCAAACACGCAACTTCGCGCGCGCCGCGGAAGTTGTTCACATCACGCAGCCGGCGCTCTCGCGCAGCATCGCGTCGCTCGAGCGCGACCTCGGTGTGCGGCTCTTCGATCGATTGACGACCGGAGTCGAACTGACCGCGTTCGGAAAACTGCTGATCGAACGTGGCACCCAGTTGATCGGCGATGCCGCGTTGATCAAGCGCGAGATCGATCTGCTGGGAGGATTGCACGTAGGTTCACTCAGCGTTGCGGCAGGCCCCTATGTGAGCGAGTCGCTGGTCGGTCGCGTAGCAGCTCGATTGCTGGCGAAACATCCCGGTCTCAGCATCCGCGTGGAAACGATGGACGCGCACGACGTGGTACTGGGCGTGGTGGAAGCTCGCTACGACGTCGGCGTCGCGTCCAGCGCGAGGGTCGGTAAGGAGCCGAAGCTGGTGATCGAGGCGCTCGAGCCACACCCGGTACTCCTTGTCTGTCGCCCAGGGCATCCGCTGTCGGGGAAGAAGAACCTCGAGCTGGCTCAGGTGCTGAAATATCCGATCGTCTCAGGACACATGGGCGGGGACGCAGCGCAGTTCGCGCAAGCGAACGGAGCATCGGGGCAATTCGACCCGCAAACGGGGGAGTTCCAGCCGACGATTCAGGTGAATTCGATGAGCCTGGCGCGTGAAATCGTCAGCCAAAGCGACGCGGTTCTGCCCGCAACGTTCGGTATGGTCCGCGATGAAATCGCCATCGGGCGATTGGCGCGCCTCGACGTCGACGCGTTGCCGCTGCTCGTCCGTCCGTGCCGCTTCTATCGGCGCGGCCGCACACCGTCTCCCGCGGCGCTGACGTTCATGCAGATTCTTCGCGAAGCCGACGCGGAAATGACCGCTGTCGAAAACGACTTGATGGCGCGAGCGATGCCGAGCAAGAAACCGCGTCGCGAACCGCTACCGCAATCGAGCCGCACCGTTGTGAAAACGCCGCGGCGGAGATCGCACTAATCTGCGGGCGGCTTCGCCGGCGCTTCGAGAAGCAACGCCTTCATCTGATCGAGCGCATCCTGCCGCTCGTCGAGCGTGCGGATGTGCCAACGGATCAACTCGGTGCGTTCGGGGTGATTCGACAGGCGGATCGTCTCCAGCGACAACTGCAGGCGTTCGATCTCGCGCTCGAGCAGCACGATGACATCGTCCAGCGAATTGTTGATCAGTTCGTCTGCCACAGTCGCCATCGTCGGGTTGGGTCTCGATCTCGAACGAAGTCTCGAACGAATTCTCGAACGTCTTTGTAGACTAGCAGCCCCATCGCGGACGCACCGTCGTCAAACACGAATTTTGTTTACGGTGTCCCACCGTCGACACGAACCAGCGTGCCCGTCGTAAAACTGGCCGACGAACTCGCAAGATACAGCGCCGCCCCAACGATCTCGTTCGGCTCGCCGCCGCGCTTCATCGCCAACCGGGGCGCTGAGAGTTTGTTGAACGCTTCCATGTCCCACGCTTTTGCGATGTCGGTGAGAAACGGTCCGGCAACGATGCAGTTCACGCGCACCTTCGGGCCGTATGCGAACGCAAACGATCGCGTGATCGAATTGAGCCCGGCTTTTGCGGCACCGTACGGCTCCGACGTCGGCGACGGATTCAGCGACGCGGTGCTCGAGATGTTGATGATCGAGCCGCCATCGCCTTTCGCCATGCGACTGCCGATGAGCGCCGATAGACGGAACGGTCCTTTGAAGTTGAGCCCGACCACCTTGTCGAACAGCTCCTCGGAAATGTCTTCCAATGCCGGATACAGCGGCGACATTCCGGCGTTGTTCACCAGCACGTCCACGCGCCCGAATCGTTCGTAAGCCGCGTCGGCGAGCTTGCCGACTTCGTCCCAACGGCCGACGTGACAGGCGATCGGCAACGCCTTGCGGCCATACTTGGCGACCTCGCGCGCCACTTCTTCGCACGCCTGCAGCTTGCGGCTCGCGATTACCACGTCGGCACCGCGTTCGGCGAACGCCAATACCATCTCGCGGCCGAGGCCGCGGCTGCCGCCGGTCACCAGAACCACCTTGCCGGTGAAATCGAACAACGGATCCATCGCGCTTCCCCTGATTTTTGCTGATTACTTCTTCTGATTACTTCTGGGCCGAACCAGTGGCCTGTTCCTTCGCCCATCGATAGTCGGCCTTCCCGCTGGGGCTGCGCACGATCGCATCGCGGAAGACATAGGCCTTCGGCAGCTTGTAGCGCGCGATGTGTTTTGCACACTCGTCGCCCAATTCGACGTCGGTTACACGCGCGCCGGTGCGCAACTGCACCACCGCGACCACTTCCTGCCCCCAACGCTCACTCGGCCGACCGGCGACGACGGCGTCGTACACCGCGGGATGATGCTTCAACGCGTGCTCCACTTCCTCGGCGAAGATCTTCTCGCCGCCGGAGTTGATCGTTACCGAGTCGCGGCCGTGCAGCTCAATGCTGCCGTCAGCGAGATGTCGTGCGCGATCACCAGGCACCGAAAATCGCGTATCGCCGATCATCACGAACGTGCGCTCGGTTTTAGCGGCGTCGTCGAGATAACCGAGCGGCACGAAGCCGCGCTTCGCCCACCAGCCCATGCCCTCGTGGCCCGGTGGCAACACGGTGGTGAGCGCTTCGTCGACCACGACGTTGTCGGGACCCGGCACGAACTTGCCCGTGCTCGCGCCAGTCATCTTGTTGCTGATCTGCGAACCCTGCCCGCCCGCCTCCGACGAACCGAGTCCGTCGATGATCATCACGTTCGGCAGCAGGTCGAGAATTTCCGCCTTGATCGACGCGTTCAGCGGCGCACCGCCCGAAAGAATGATGCCGAGGCTCGACAGGTCGTAGTTGCCGTTGCGGATCGCATCGACGATGGGCCGTGCGAACGCGTCGCCGACGATCTGCAGAAAGTTGATCTTCTCGCGCTCGATCAACGACAGGATATCGGCAGGATCGAGCCGCTCCACATCGCTCTGGATGAACACCGTGTTGCCCTGGTGCAGCGCCGACAACGCAACCCAGTGTCCGGCGCCGTGCATATAAGGCGCGGCCGGGAACATCTTCATGCTGACGGTCTTCGCGCGTTCGACGTATTCGTCGAGCGACTCGAGAATTTTTCCGTCGGCCGCACGGCCGCCGAGCGCGGCGACCAGAATGTCGGCCTGCCGCCACAACACGCCCTTCGGCATGCCCGTGGTGCCACCGGTATAGAGGATGTACAGGTCGTCGGGCGACGGCTCCGATTTCGGAACGTCCGGCGAGCTTTGCGCGAGCACGGTTTCATAGTCCACGGCGCCGGGTAGCAGTGCATTGCCCGATTCGTCCGCCACCTGGATGAACACTTCCAACGACGGAACTTTGGCGCGAACCGCAGCAACGCGCGGTGCAAAGTTCGCGTGATAGATGATCGCGCGTGCGCGCGCGTTGTTCAGCAGATAGACCAGTTCCTCTTCGACGTAGCGGTAGTTGACGTTGAACGGCGCCACTCGCGCCTTGTAGCCGCCGAGCATGCCTTCGAGGTACTCATTCCCGTTGAAGAGATACAGCGCGAGCTGGTCCTGCCCCGACTCCCATCGCTGCAGCTCCGCGCGCGGCTTTCGCACACCGAGGCCGCGCGACAACAGATAGTTGGCGAGCCGTCGCGTACGCTCGTTCAGCTGGCCGAAGGTGATGCGACGATCACGAAACACTATTGCTTCCTGATCGGGGAATGCCGCCGCAATGGCCTCGCTGACTGCGCCCAGATTGAACATGATCCCTGCCGTGATCCAAGTGAGGGGCCATGCTGCCCTGCGCTTCCGCGCATGTAAACCGAAGTGTCCGCGGCGGGTGACCATGCTCGGCTGGCTTCGCTGCTGGGCCATCGCTAGGCTTGCGCGCGTCGCCCTAAGCAGAGACTTCCATGGAACTGATCCTCGTCCGCCACGCACTGCCGGAACGGCAACAGGTCGCGTCCGGCACCGCCGATCCCACGCTCTCCGCGACCGGACTCGAACAGGCGGCGAAAGTTGCGCGCTGGCTCGCCGCCGAGAAGATCGACACGGTGTTCTCGAGTCCGATGCGGCGTGCAAAGGAAACCGCACTGGCCTACGTCGCCCTCAGCGGACACTCGATCCAGTTCCACGAAGGCATCATGGAGTTCGATCGTCACACGTCGAGCTACATTCCGATGGAAGAACTGAAACGCACCGACTACGCCGCCTGGAAAGCGTTCGTCGACGGCCGTTACAACGAGGAAGTCGACATCCTCGCTTTCCAGGACACGGTGGTTCGCGCGCTGGAATCGATCATCGCGCGTCATCAGGGGCAACGCGTCGCCGTGTTCTGCCACGGCGGCGTGATCAACGTGTGGGCAGCCCACGTGCTGCGCATGGTCCCCCGCCTTTTCTTCGAACCGAACTACACGAGCATTCACCGATTTCTCTGTGCGAGGTCGGGTGAACGGAACGTCGTGAGCCTTAATGAGGTGGCTCATTTGAGGTGAATCTCTGTGTTAGTTGAGCGGGTGGGCGACGGCTGATCGACGTTCCGGGGCCGCTCTAGCCATCCATGGGCGCTTAAGGCGCGGCCATCCATGGCCGCGACATGCCCCTCCACGCCGATCAGCCGTCACCTTCATGCATCGAGGTCACGCCGTCGTTCTGGGAGAGGGATGAACGCGCGCTGCGCGCGCGTTCCGCACCAACGCGCTTTAGCGCGTTGGTGCAAACCCCAGCTCCTGCGAGGGCATGGGATGACAGCGCGAACCCAGGCGGACGTGGGTGAATGTCGGTGAGGACCGTAAGCGGCCATGGATGGCCGCGCTCGAGCGACCAGGGACGGCTAGAGCGAGTCCGAACCGACATTCCCCTGCGCCCGCCGCGAACCGAAGCTCCTCCCTTGCCTTAGCAACCTATTTCCATAGACTGTTGCGTCGCACAATTTATGGCTCACGATTCAACACATACCTATATATAGGGAGGTTTTCTGATGGGAATGCTCGATGGCAAGGTCGCTCTGGTAACGGGTGCGGGCGGTGGTTTGGGGCGCGCCCACGCGCTGTTGTTGGCGAAGGAAGGCGCGTCCGTGGTCGTGAACGATCTCGGCGGTGCACGTGACGGCACCGGCGCCGGCCACAACATGGCCGATAAGGTGGTCGACGAAATCAAAGCCGCCGGCGGCAAAGCCGTCGCCGATTACGGCTCGGTCGCCGATCCGGCGCAAGCCAAAGCCATGGTGCAAACCGCGGTGAAGACCTTCGGCAAGATCGACATCTGCATCAACAACGCGGGCATCCTGCGCGACAAGTCGTTCAAAAACATGACCGACGACATGTGGGACATCATCATCAACGTGCATTTGCGCGGCACGTATCTCGTCACCAAAGCGGCGTACGACCAGATGATCGAGCAAGGTCATGGCGGCCGCATAATCATGACGAGTTCCACGTCGGGTCTGCTCGGCAACTTCGGACAGACCAACTATGGCGCGGCGAAAGCGGCAACCGCAGGATTCATGCGTTGTCTGTGGCTCGAAGGCGTGAAGTACGGCATCACCGTGAACATCCTCGCGCCTACCGCGATGTCGCGGCTCACCGAAGACATCCTGCCGGAACAGGCGAAAGATGCGTTCCCACCCGAGAAGGTGTCGCCGGCGGTAGTGTGGCTGTGCACGGACGAAGCGAAAGAAGTCAGCGGCCGGCAGTTCCTGGTCGCCGGCAACAACGTCTCGCTGCTGTCGTGGCAGATCACGCCGATTGCATCGAAGGATCAGGCCGACGCCCCGTGGTCCGTGAAGAACATCGGCGAGAAGATTCTGGCCAGCAAGGAAGCGTGGCCGCCGATCAATCCGATGCGCGGTTTCGGCTAAGCCGACATGCCCGGTCCGCTGGCCGGTTTTTCGGTACTCGATCTGTCGGCCATCGTTTCGGGGCCGCTTACGGGTGCCCTGCTCGCTGACCAAGGCGCTTCCGTCATCAAGGTGGAGCGCCTGGTCGGCGACATTCAACGCCACGTCGGCAGCAGCCGGAACGGCTTCTCCGGATTCTTCCACGTGATCAACCGCGGCAAGCGGTCGATCGCGCTCCACCTCGGCACCGAAGAAGGTCGCGGCATCGTGGAAGCGTTGGCGAAACGCGCGGACGTCGTCATCCAGAACTTCCGCCCCGGCGTGATCACACGCCTGGGACTCGGGTACGAACGACTGAGCGCGCTCAATCCCAAGCTCGTCTATCTATCGATCAGTGGTTTCGGTCAAACCGGGCCGCGCGCCGGCGAACGCGCCTACGATCCGATCATTCAGTTCTATTCCGGCATCGCTGCTACGCAGGGTCGCATTCACCTCGAACATCCGGATCAGCCGGAGCAGGTGAATCAGCTGATTCTCGACAAGCTGACCGCCTACACCGGTTTCCAGGCGATCACGGCCGCGCTGCTCGAACGTTCGAAGAGCGGCAAGGGGCAGCACATCGAGTTATCGATGCTCGATACGGCCATTGCATTCCTGTGGCCCGATACGGCGGCTGACCTCATCCTGCAAGGCGAAGGGGTCGATGCGCGCCCGCCGGTCGGAGCATCGGGCAACGTTGCGGAGTATCGCGACGGCTGGGCCACCACCATGACGCTGTCGGACGACGAGTTCCACGGCATGTGTCGTGCGCTCGGTTGTGCACACCTCGGCGACGATCCGCGCTTTGCGACATTAACCGCTCGTCAGCGCAACCGTCCGGCGCTGCTGGAAGTTTTGCGCGGCGAGATGGCGGACGCGTCGCGCAAACTCTCGCTTGCCGAAGCGGCCGAGCGGTTCGCCGCGGAAGACGTGCCCTTTGCCAGGGCGCGTCGCCTCACCGAACTGCACGAAGATCCGCAGATCGCTCACAACCAGGTGTTCAGCACACTGGAGCATCCGACCGCAGGAACGCTACGCCACGCACGACCCGCGCCGCGATTCGGCCGAACGCCTGCCGCGCCCGGCGGTC
>JBGSNQ010000038.1:0-32314 GCA_041739525.1 Pseudomonadales bacterium
GATGTCGACGTCGCCGTCGGCCTTCACCGGCACTTCGCGCACGGCGTAGCCGCACATCGATGCAGTCGCCGGGTTTGTGCCATGCGCGGCGTTCGGAATCAGGATCTCCGTGCGCGCGTGGTCGTTACGGCTTTCGTGATACGCGCGGATCATCGCGACGCCGGCGAACTCGCCCTGGGCTCCGGCCATCGGCGTGAGCGATACGGCGCGCATGCCGGTGACGTCTTTCAGGATTTCCTGCAGCTCGTAGAGGCAGCTCATGAAGCCCTGACTGTGCGACTCGGGGGCGAGCGGATGGCGGCCGAGGAAGCCCGGCAGGTTCGCGGCGCGATGCGTACCGCGCGGGTTGTACTTCATCGTGCACGAGCCAAGCGGATAGAACTGCGTCTCGATGGAGAAGTTCTTGCGCGACAGATTGGTGTAGTGGCGCACCGCTTGCAGTTCGGAGACTTCCGGCATCGCTGGCGGCTTCGATCGAAGCAACGACGACGGAATACCGGACAGTGAGCCCTCACCCGGAAGCTGGGCAGGCGCCGATCGGCCGGCTTGGCCGATGTCGAAAATCGTCGGTTGTTCATTCTTCTTCATCGCGCACCCCCGAGCACGGCCGTCAGCGCCTTGGCGGCGCGCTCGATCGCCGGCGCGCCGTACTTCTCTGTAGCGCACACGAGCAGATGGTTCCTGAGCTCCGGATATTCGGCGCCGAGCGGATGGCCGATCAATATGCGTTCGTTGGCGAGACGTTCGACGACGCTCGCCGCCTCCACGCGAAGCTTCACAACGCGTTCGTGGAAAAACGGTCCGTCGAATGCGAGCGACACGCCCGGAATTTTCGTCAGCGCATCGGTAAGCGCCTTCGTGTTCGCATGCGATTTGCTGGCGACCTGCTGCAGGCCGTCGGCGCCGAGAATCGCCATGTAGATGGTGCCGGCGGTGACGAGCAGACCCTGGTTGGTGCAGATGTTCGACGTCGCCTTCGCGCGGCGGATGTGTTGTTCGCGCGCCTGCAGCGTGAGCGCGAAACCGGTCTTGCCTTCGAGATCGACGGTGCGGCCGATGATGCGTCCCGGCATCTGGCGCACCCAATCCATCTTGCAGCACATGAAGCCGAACGACGGTCCGCCCGACGCCATCGGAATGCCGAACGGCTGGCCGTCGCCGCAGACGATGTCGGCGCCGTGTTTGCCCCACTCCGCCGGCGGCTTCAGTACCGCGAGCGACAACGGATTCACCGAGGCGATCAGCGCGACGCCGTTCTCGGCGGCCCAGTCTGCCAGCGTGTCGACGTCTTCGAGACGGCCGAAGTAGTTCGGATGCTGCACGACGAGCGCGACCGGAATATCTGCGAGGTTCTTCAACGCGGTGATGTCGATGACGCCGTCTTTCGTCATCGGCACCGACGTCAGCTCAATCTGCTGATTGCGCACGATCGCGTGCGTGGCTTCGCGGAAGCGCGGGTTCACCGTCTCGGGCATCGCCACGTGGCGCGACTTGTTCTTCTTGTTGGCGCGCACCGCCATCAGCACAGCCTCGGCCAGGCCGGAGCCGCCGTCGTAGACCGACGCGTTCGACACGTCCATGCCGGTGAGCGCGGTCATCATGCTCTGGTATTCGTAGATCAGCTGCAGCGTTCCCTGGCTCGCTTCGGCCTGATACGGCGTGTACGCGGTGAGGAATTCGCCGCGCTGCGCGATGTCCCAGACGGCGGCCGGAATGTGGTGGTCGTAGCTGCCGGCGCCGACGAAACAGAGATCGACGCGGTCGCGTTCGGCGCGTTCGCCGAGCAGCGCGAGCATGTCCATTTCGCCGCGGCCTTGCGGCACGTGCTTCAGCGTGCCGGCACGCAGCGCTTCGGGGATTTCGTCGAACAGGTCTTCGATGGCGCGGACGCCGATGGTTTTTAGCATCGTGTCTACGTCAGTTGGCGTATGCGGAATGAATGGCATTGAGGGCTCGATGTGGGTCTGACGGGGTGCGCGCCGGGGACCGCGCGCAAAGCGCGTACTCTACCTTAGCGTTGCCGGAAAATCGTAAGCGCTATTGGCGGGCGTGCCTCGCTCAAGCCCGGCCCAATTGTCGCGAACTCTGCATGGGGATTGGCCATTCGGCTTCTTTGGCTATGCGCGTGATGGCCTCGTTGGTGTCGAAGTACACCTGCCAGTAATGATCGGTGTGGGCGTATGGCCGCACCGAGATCACCGGGCCGCTGAGGTTAGCGTCGAGCAGGTTTACTTCGAGCGCGGGCGACTCGGCCACGTTCGGAATCATCTGCACCGCCGCGCGCAAGCGCGCCATCGCATCGGCAACGTCGACGCCGGCCGGGAGTTGCGCGGTGCGATCCACGCGACGCACCGGCAATGCCGAATAGTTCTGGATGGTGTCGCTGAACACTTTGCCGTTACCCACGGTGGTGAGCACGTGGTCCGGCGTGATGAGGACGGTGCCGAACAGACCCAGTTCGTGCACGGTGCCGGTAACACCACCCACCGACACGAAGTCGCCCACCTTGAACGGCCGCAATACCAGCATGAATGCGCCGGCAGCGAAGTTGCCGAGCATTCCGCTCCATGCGGCGCCGATGGCAAGTCCTGCACCGGCGAGCAGTGCGGCGAACGAGGTGGTCTGTATGCCGAAGTAGCCGAGTATGCCGATGACGAGCGCGACGTTGAGAATGACGCCCACGATCGAGCCGAGGTACTGCGTGAGCGTCGCGTCGACCGCACTGCGGTTCATGCCGGCGCGCACCACCGACACCACACGATTGATGATCCACCGGCCGACCACCCAGAACAGGATGGCGGCGGCGATCTTGATGAGGATGTCGAGCGCGGTGGTACTCAGGAATACCCGAATCGGTTCGGTATCCAAGAAGTACCTCCCGGGTGTTGCCCTTCTCGTGGGCGTTCATCGAACCAATGCACTTCGAATGAGTGCGCCTCGCGCGAGCGCCTTCGAATCAGTGCTCTTCGCTCTCGCACACTTCCGCGTAAGCCTCGGCGTCGAGCAACGAATCGAGGTCTGCAACATCGGTGGGCTGAATGCGGAAGAACCAGCCGTCGCCATACGGATCCTGGTTGACGGTTTCCGGCGCGTCTTCGAGCACCTCGTTGATGGCGATGATGGTGCCGCCGATGGGTGCGTATATGTCGGATGCGGCCTTCACCGATTCGACCACGCCCGCTTCTTCGCCGCCTTCCACCACCACGTCGAGTTCAGGCAACTCGACATACACGACATCACCGAGCGCGCCCTGCGCGTGATCGCTGATGCCCACGGTTACGGTGCCGTCTTCCTCGAGCCGCGCCCATTCGTGCGATTTCGCATAGCGCAGCTCGGTGGGGAACTCGCTCATCAAAAACTCCCTTTCGTCCTTTTATCAGAAGATTATTCGAAGACTTTCTTGCCGTTGCGTACGAACGGCGGGCGCACGATCCGACAG
The DNA here is from genome assembly GCA_041739525.1 of Pseudomonadales bacterium. Taxonomy (GTDB): domain Bacteria; phylum Pseudomonadota; class Gammaproteobacteria; order Pseudomonadales; family Azotimanducaceae; genus DATJGR01. The sequence continues at coordinate 3,440 of JBGSNQ010000038.1, forward strand.
GGTAAGAGTTTGCCGCGGATGTCCACTTGTGCAGTCCCTTTGGCGGCCCGAGGCAGGCGCGCCAGCGCGATACTGTAACCCAACGTCGGCGAGAAAATACCGCTGGTGACCTCGCCTTCACCCGCCTCCGTGACGATGCGTTGGCCGTGCCGGATCACGCCTTTTGCATCGAGCACGAGACCGGTGAGCTTGCGAGGAACGCCGGCTGCTCTGCGTGCTTCCACTGCGGCGCGGCCGATGAAATTTCGATCGGCGGGTTCGAGCGCCACGGTCCACGTGAGGTTCGATTCGAACGGGTCGTTCGTCTCGTCCATGTCCTGGCCGTAGAGGTTGAGACCGGCTTCGAGCCGCAGCGTGTCGCGCGATGCGAGGCCGCACGGCGCAACGCGCGCGTCGGCGAGTTTCTTCCACAGCGCGATGCCTTCGGCCGCGGGCAGCATCACCTCCACACCTTCTTCGCCCGTGTAGCCGGTTCGGGCCACCATCCACTCACCGCGCTCCAACTCCTTGAAGGGCTTCATTTCCTGCACGCCGCGCACGCCGCTCACCTGTTCGAACTTCGCGACGGCTTCGGGACCTTGCACCGCAATCATCGCGAGATCGCCGCGGTGCTGAATCTTCACGTCGAAGGCGCTCGCGTGCTGTTTGAACCACGCGAGAACCTTCGCACGCGTGGCGGCGTTCACTACCGCGCGCCAGCCGCTCGCGCGGCGATACACGATCAGGTCGTCCACCACGCCGCCTTTGTCGTTCAGCAGCACGCCGTACTGGGCGTGGCCTGCTTCGGTGAGCTTCGCGGGATCGTTTGCGGTGAGATTGCGCAGATAGGCGAACGCGCCGGGGCCGTCGAGATCGATGATGGTCATGTGCGATACGTCGAACATGCCGGCCGCGGTGCGCACCGCCTTGTGCTCTTCGATCTGCGAGCCGTAGTGCAGCGGCATTTCCCAACCGCCGAAGTCGACCATCCGCGCACCGGACGCGACATGGGTATCGAAAAGAGGTGTGCGCTCTAGCGCCATTGAAGTGGTCCAGTCACGGGGGTTGGCATTCTAACGAGACGGCTGCAGCGCTGTCAGTGCGCGGGCGGCATCGACTATCGAGGCGGAGCGAAGATGCCGAAGCCCAGTGCTTCCTTCATGAGCTGCCGCTTCAGCGCCGGCGCAGCATTGAGCAGATCCACCGCAACATTGCGCAGCCAGTTGAGGCCGGGATCGGACAGCCGATACGCAGCAGCGAACGCGTCCATGGCCCGCACCATGACTTCCGCGCGCAGGCGACGGCGCCGCGCGAAGCCTTGCCACAGTTCGTCGTTGCCGAGATCGGCGGCTTTCACGTGCGTTGCCACGCGGAGGATTTCGTTCAGATCTTCGAATCCGAGATTCACGCCCTGGCCGGCGAGCGGGTGCAGCACGCGCGCGGCGTCGCCTACCAGCAAGACGCGCGGCGCCGGCTGGAAACTGCTCGCTACGAGTTGTTCTAGCGGGAAGCTGAAGCGTTTGTCCACCGCACGGATTGCGCCGAAGCGCGCATCGATGCATTGATTCAGCCGCGCGATGAACGCGGCGTCGTCCAACGTCATCAATTGCTGCGCTACGGCGTCGGTCTGCGACCACACCACGGAGCTGAAGAAGCGGCCGTCGCGGCTCGGCAACGGCAGCAGCGCGAGCGGACCGTCTTTGAGGAAACACTGCCACGCCATGTGGCCGTGATCGCGCTCGATCTCCACCACCGTAGCAATGGCCGATTGCTGCGTTTCGAACCGGCCGGCACCTACGCCGAGTTTGGTGCGGATCGACGAGTTCGCGCCGTCCGCCGCGATCAGCAACTGGGCGGTGATCTCCGTATCGCCCGCGCGCAACTTCACGCCACTCGAACTCGCATCCACAGTCTCGATGCTGCCGGTGACCAGCGCGATGTCGTTCTGGCGTTTGATCGCGGCCCACAACACCGCCACTGACGGGCTCACTTCGATGATCCAGCCGAGTTCCGCGCGATCCACTTCTGATGCGAGAAATTCGATGTGCCGCGTGCCGCGCTCTTCGCACGCGTACACGCAGGTGAACGGGCACGGCGCGAATGCGCGCCACACATCGAGTTCCGTGAGCAGCGCGACAGAAGCAGGGTTCACGGCAACGGTGCGGACGTCGAAACCCAAGTTACCCTTCATGACTGGCGGTTCGCCGCGATCGACCAGCGCCACCTTGAAGCCGCGACGCGACAAGGCGAGTGCCGCGCTGGCGCCGATGAGGCCGCCGCCGGCGACGAGAACGTCACACGTCAGGTCGCCCACTGCGGCGCGGGCTTGATCGGTTTGCGCATCACGGCCTCGATCTCTTTGACGGTCTTCGGCGCGGCGGCGGTGAGCACTTCGTGGCCGTCGCGCGTTACCAGCACGTCGTCTTCGATGCGGACGCCGATACCGCGGTATTTCGCGGGAACCGAATCGTCGTCGGGAATATAGATGCCCGGCTCGATGGTGAGCACCATGCCGGGTTCCAACGTGCGCCACGCGTCGTCTACGCGATAGTCGCCCACGTCGTGCACATCGAGGCCGAGCCAGTGCGAGGTTTTGTGCACGCAGAAGCGCTTGTAGCTTTCGTTGGCGATGAGCTCGTCCACTTCGCCGTCGAGCAGGCCGAGTTCCACCAGCCCTTCCGTCATCGTGCGCACTGCCGTTTCGTGCGGCACGTTGAAGCCGGTGCCCTTCTTCATTGTCGCAATCGCCGCGAGTTGCGCGCGCAATACCAATTCGTAAACGGCTTTCTGCGTGGCAGTGAACTTACCGTTGATCGGGAACGTGCGCGTAACGTCGGAGGCGTAGTACTGGTATTCGCAGCCCGCATCGATCAACACCAGGTCGCCGTCCTTCAGCGGCCCGTCGTTGCGCACGTAGTGCATCACGCACGCGTTCTTGCCGGCGCCGACGATGCACGGATACGCGGCGTGCCGCGCGCCGTTGCGCATGAATTCGTAGATGATTTCCGCTTCGAGTCCGGCCTCGGTGCCACCGGCCCGAACAGTGCGCATGGCGCGGACGTGCGCGCCGGTGGTGATCTCCGCCGCGCGGCGCATCAGCTTGAGTTCATGTGCCGACTTGTAGAGGCGCAGGTCGTGCAGCAGATGCGACAACACCAGGAACTCGCCGGGCGGCATCGCACCGTGCACCTGTTTGCCGCGGATCGTTTTCACCCAGCCGAGGATGTCGCGGTCGAATTCCGGATATTCGCCGAAGTTCGCGTACACCTTTTCGCGACCCTCGAGCAGGCCAGGCAGGATGTCGCCGAGATCGCCGATCGGGAAACCGTCGTCTACACCGAGCATCTGGGATGCACGGTCGGGTCCCATGCGCTCGCCGGTCCATTGTTCGAGGCCGGGTTCGCGCTCTTCGCAGAAGAGGATCACTTCACCGTGTTCGCGCCCCGGTGCCAGCACCAGCACCGCATTCGGTTCTTCGAAGCCGGTCAGGTAATAGAAGTCGCTGCTCTGGCGGAACAGGTGTTCGGTGTCGCGGTTGCGGATCAGCAGTTTCGACGACGGCAGCACCGCGATGGCACCAGGCGCCATCAACTTCATCAGCTGCTGACGGCGGCGCTGATACTCATTCTGACTCATCGTCGTCCGGCTCCTCATCCCTAGCGTGCGCCGAGTCGTGAATCAGCAGCACCGCAACCTTGAGGTGCTCGGCCACGCTGAAGAAGTCGAATTCGTCTTCGTCGTCGTCGCCATCGACCTCGGCGATGCGCTCGATGTCTTCGAGCGCGTCCGCAGCATCGTCGTCAAGCTCTCCGCCCGACTCTTCGAACGCCGTCAGAAATCCGTCGCACCACTGCGACAGCCCTTCGATGCGCTCGCTCATCACAAACTCGTCGCCGGGCAGCAGCGGTTCGAAGGTCAGTTCGGGCGACGACAGATCGTCCGCGGCGTATTCGATGAAGCGGTCGAGTTCCTCTTCTTCCATCCGCGACGCATCGGCCAACAGGTCGGTGAGGGCGCGGCGCTGATTGGCAAACGATTCCTCCGGCGCCCCGCACAACAAGCCGCAAACGGCACCGTGCAGAAGCGATTCACTCAAGCCCGCGGGCAGATTCCAGAGCTGTTCGGAGAAGGCGCTCACGAGATCGTCGGCCGTGAAGATTGGTCGGGCATGCTATCACCAAACGCCTGAATTGACGGGCTTTCGCGGCCCCGCCCGCGTTGACCCGCATTTGTGCAGTCTCTATAGTCGCAACCGTCCGTCGATCCCAAAAACGCCCCCATGTCAGTAACCGAATTGGATGCGCTAGAACGCAAGGTGACCGAGCTGATCGAGCTGTGCCAGGTGCTGTCGCGCGAAAACCGAGCGCTACGGGGCCGGCAGAATACCTGGAGCACGGAACGCGCCAAACTGATCGAAAAGAACGAACTGGCGAAGAGCAAGGTCGAGTCGATGATCAGCCGATTGAAGTCACTGGAGCAGGACTAGATGCCGCAACCGTCCACGACCGTTAGCGTGCGAATCCTCGAAAAAGAATATCAAGTGAATTGCCCCGAAGACGAGGTCGACGAGCTGACTGCATCGGCCCGTTATCTCGATGCGCAGATGCGCGGCATTCGCGATTCAGGAAAAGTGTTGGGGCTGGACCGCATGGCCGTGATGGCCGCGCTGAACATCGCCAACGATCTGCTGCGCATCCGCAACGAGAAGAACACGGTTGCGAATACGATCGAGCGGAAGGTCGGCGAACTCGCGCAGCGAGTCGACAGCGCGCTGACGGAGGCGAAGCAGCTGAGCTTCTAGCACGCTACGACGCACATCGGCGTCGCTATCGATCCGTTCGCAAAACCCACACCTTTAAACCCCTCGCGCGTTCGGTGCAACGGGATCGTTGCGCATCGCATCGGATATACTCGCTGCGTCTCCTGGGGTGTTCGCCAGTCGGGGTCGTCCTTGAGCCGTTATAGTAACTAAGGAGACTTTGACGTTGGCGTCTGTGCGCACATCCGCTCACGCGGGAAGCCTATGACGTCGCTCGGGTCTCCGCCTTGGACCAATACGGTTCAGGGCAAACCGAACAGCGGCACCTCCGGGAGATTTTCTTATGACTCCTGCGTCTCGCGCTTCCTTGCGGCGGCGCTTTCGCACTGCGCGTCGCGCGCTCTCCCGCGCCGTTCAACAGCTGCACGCCGAAGCGGCGGCACGACGTTTCGTCGCATCGCGCCTGATGCTCACGTTCAAACGCTTCGCGGTATATGCACCCAGCGACGGCGAACTCGACCCGAGTCCGATCGCCGAACGATTGCTGGCCGCGAACAAGATCCTGGCGTTGCCCGTGGTGGAGCGCGGGCGGCAGCTCTCGTTCTACGAGTACGCGTCGGACACGCCGATCGTCCGAAATCGCTTCGACATTCCCGAACCCGATACCGCATCGGCCGCGCAAGTGCCAACAGCCGTTCTCGACGTGGTGCTGGTGCCGCTCGTCGCATTCGACGATGCCGGCATCCGGCTCGGCCGCGGCGGTGGTTACTACGACGCGACCTTCGGTGCGAATCGGCACGCATTGCTGGTCGGTCTCGCCCACGAGCTACAGCACCACGAAGGCCTGGTACACGAGCCGTGGGACGTGCCGCTCGACGCCGTGATTACCGAACGCGCCGCGCGGGGGTTTACGATACGCGGGCGCCGCTTCATGGCCGAAGGATCTCGTTGATGGCAGTACGCAAGATCATCCGCATGGGTCACCCGACGTTGCGAAAGGTGGCGCGCACGCTCACGCCCAAAGAACTCGCGAGCGACGACATCAAACGACTGCTCGTCGACATGGTCGACACGCTGAAGGATTCGGGCGGCATCGGACTTGCGGCGCCCCAGGTGGACGAGCCGATCCGGCTTGCGATCATCGATGTGCCGGGTGGACCCGGACGTTATGGCGATATGCCTTCGATGCCGCTTACCGTGTTCGCGAATCCGAAAGTCGAAGTGGTGAATCCCGCGAGCGCCGGATTCTGGGAAGGCTGCCTGTCGGTGCCGGGATTGCGCGGTTACGTCGAGCGCCCTCAACACGTGCGCGTCACGTATCAGGATCTCAAGGGCAAACAGCGCGTGCTGGAATTGACGGGCTTTCTCGCCACGGTGTTCCAGCACGAGTTCGACCATCTCGACGGCGTGCTGTACATCGACCGAATCACCGACACGAAGAAGCTCGTGTTCGAAGACGAGTACATCAAACACCTCGGCGATGACGAGGTAGCCGACGACGCGCTGTGACCATTAGGTGCGCAGCAATCCGCGCAGACTTTCGATGAGACAACTCACGATCGAATCGAATTCGCGGGAATTCACGAACCGCTGATTCATCTCCACTTCGATGCCGACGTAACGATTCGCCGGGTATCTCCGACGCAACGCCGTGGTGAGTCCGTCGGTGTTGCCGCGATATGGCGAATTGCGGCGCAGTGCGAGTTCGGGCAGCGCCCGCTTCAGCTCGGCGAGCCACGCGTCGCAGAACGTTCGCTCGGCGCGACGCGACGGGTCGTATAGCAGCGCCAGGTCCGCGCGTCTGCGTTCGCCGTCGAGCACCGGCACGAACGAGTGCGACGAGATGTGCACTACACGCAAGCTACGCGCGATCGCGTCATCGACATGTGCAACCACCCGCGCACGATACGGCCGATAGATGTCGTTCAGAATACGCTCGCGTTCGTCCGTTGGGAGCGCTCGCGTAATCTGCGAGAACAGCGAACGATGGTGTTCGGAGCGATTAAGATCGATGAGTAAGCGCGACACAGTGTGGCTGACCAGCGGAGCAGCGAACGCTTTCGAGAACCGGCGCGCTACGGCAAGCGCACCCGGATCCCAACCGCGATGTGAATCCAGCAACGCGCGGTGCGCCGCAAACATCTTTCTATAGCGGGGCGGTATTCGATTACCGCCGTGTTCGCACGTGAAGAGGAGTCCGACGTCAGACGCCGGCACGGAACATCCGACCTTCTGCGAGACAGTCGCAAAGGTGCCGATATGTGGAGAGCAGCGAAGCGGCGGTGATGTTGGAGCCAACGGATCGTTTCAGGCGCGTCGACAACGTGCCCTCATCGAGAATCACATCGAGCGCTGCGCGGTGCGGTGCGAGTTTCTGCTGTGCCATCGCGGCGAGTGCACGCCACGCCTCGCCGGCGGTCTGCACACTGTCGATCCCGAGCGCGAGCAGATAGTCCAAATTGTCGATGCGCGCAGCTTCCCCGTACTTCACGCATTGCTGCAGGATGGCGGCGAGCGCGTCGGTGTCGAGCGCGTCCGCCGCGTCGAGTGTTGCGCCTCGATAGAGCCATTCGACGGTCGATATCACGAGCTGTGCGATCGCGAGATCGGCGCCCGGATGTTCCTGCGAGTCCAGGACGCGGATTTCGATCGCGTGACGGTCGAAGCGTGCGATGGCGCCGCGCGAGTTCAACCACTCGAACTGCAGAATGTTGTCGACGTCGTGCGGTGCGATGGCGCGGAACATCGGTTGCAGAATGACGTCGTGATACTCCGCTTCGGATCGTACCGGCTCCGGAATGACGCGGCCGGTGATCAACGGCACGCTGCGCTGATTGCCGGCGTACACGTCGATACGCGCGTCGGCGAAGCCGGTGTCGTGTCCATCGAGGAACGGCGTGCTCGCGGCGAGCGCCGGCAGAATCGGCAGCAGCACTCTGATGGCGGCATGCAAACGGCCGAACTCGGCGTCGTCTTTGAACGGCAGATTGATGTGCATGCTCTGCAGGTTCGACCAGCCGTGTCCCTGGCAACCGAAGATGCGGTCGTACGCGCGATACACCGCGTCATTGCCGTGCGGCCACAGATGCGTATCGCGATCGGGGTTCATCCACGGGTGTGCGCCGCCCGGCATCAGGCGCGCATTCCACGGCTCGAGTATCGAGTTGATGCGCTGCACCGCAGAACGGAAGTCTCCAACCACTGCGTCAAGGCGCGGCCGCGGTCCGTTCGTTTTCACTTCGATCACGTGCAGCGCAAGCTCGTTGCTCCACGCGATTTCGCCCTGTTCGGTTTCTTCGGTGAGCTCCCCGGCGGCCTCGGCGAGCAGACGATCGGCCAGCGGCGCAACATCGAGCGTCGTGCGGTCGACGATCATGTATTCGATTTCGATGCCGAACGCGGAGAAGGCTGAAAGGAACTTGCTCATGCCGGCGATCGTCCGCGCTTCTTCGCTTCGATGCGCTGCAGGAACACGCTCATGATTTCGCGATACAACGCCGACTTCAGCACCGAGTCTTCGTAGCCCGTGTCGATGCTCGGGTTGTCGTTCACTTCGATGATGTACGGCTGGTTGCCCACTTCCTTCAGATCGACGCCGTACAAACCGTCGCCGATCAGGTTCGCCGCTTTCAAGGCGGTTTGGATCACTTCCTTCGGCGCCTCGCCCACCGCAAGCGTTTCGCACGCGCCGTAGTCACCCTCGCCGCCTTCGGCGCTGTGGCGGACGATCTGCCAGTGACGGCGCGCCATGAAGTACTTGCACACATAAAGCGGCCGGCCATCCATGATGCCGACGCGCCAGTCGAAATCCGTTGGGAGAAAACCCTGCGCAACGATCAGTTCGGATTGCGCGAGCATCTCTTTCACCGTGGCGCGCATCGCCTCTTCGGTTTCCACCTTCGTCACACCTTTCGAGAACGCGCTGTCCGGCTGCTTCAGCACGACCGGCAAGCCAAGCATCGGCACGATGTCGTCGATGTTATCGGCGTGCACCACCAGCGTTTTCGGGCAGGCGATCTTGTGCCGCGTGAGCAGTTCCGCGAGATACACCTTGTTCGTGCATTTCAGGATCGAGTTCGAGTCATCGATGACGACCAGACCTTCCGCCTCGGCGCGGCGCGCGATGCGGAACGTGTGGTGATTCACCGCAGTGGTCTCGCGGATGAACAGCCCGTCGAATTCCGCCACGCGGCCGACGTCGTCTTTCGTGATGAACTCCACGCCGAAGCCGAGCCCTTCGGCCGCGTCTTCGAATCGCTCCAGCGCTTTCTTGTCCGATGGGGGTTCAGCCTCCGCGGGATCGTGCAGGATGGCGAGGTCGTAACGCGATTGGGGACGGCGCCGTACCCGGCGGCGTTTGCCGGAGAAATAGTCCGCTGCCGCCGCGAGCAGGAACTCGTGGTCGGACTCCTGCACTTCGCTTGCGCCGATGGCGCGGATCGATTTCAGTTGCCACTCGCCGTCGCGCAGCACGAACTCCGCACGCAGCAACGGCGTTTCGAAGATGCCGAACAGATTCCACGCGAGTGTGTCGTATGCCGCGTCGCCGCAGCGGCCGAAGAAAATGTTCATCGAGAATTCGTGAACCGTCAGCGGCTTCAACGTCCGCTGCATCAGCTCTTCGAGATCTTCCGACAGCAACCGCGCTACACCGGGTGAGCGCAGATCCTGAATAGTGGAGAGGCTCGGCAACGGATGCTGCCCGCGCGCTGCGGCGAGCAACGACACGTAATAGCCCGCACTCTGATACTTGTACGACCGGCACAGGTTGAACACCTTCGCCGAGCGGTCTTCGAAGTACTGCGCGTCCGTCAGATAGCTGCGCGCAGGCACGACGGTGACGCCGGGGATTTCGAGCGGCCAGTCCTTCGGATTATTGACGACGAACAGCAGGTTCACGAGGCGTCAGCTCCATTGCGCGGCGTGATCAACAGAATGTTGGCATCGAAAGTGAGGTTGCCCAGAAGCACCGACGAGATCAATCGATTGATGTTCACCCAGTAATGCACTTCGCTCGATACGGGATTCGCGAGATAAGGATCGCTCACGCGCACCAGACGATCCTGCCGGTGATAACCCGACAGCACCACGAAGTGGCCGGCCGGCTCGCCTCGCAGATCGTCGGGTTTGTCGTTCGGACCGAACTCGCGGCGTACACGGTATAGATAGGTAGAGCTGAGTCCGGCGAGCATCGGCACGCTGCGCCGCAGAATGCCGCGCAGGAACGGCGCCGTCAGATCGCGGAAACGGATCGAACCGCCGAGTTCGGCAAACTCGCCGCACGCACGCGATGCCAGACGTACGCGCGGATCGGTTTTCAGTTCGGCCTGTTGCGCCAAACGCTCCACCAGCGGCGGCGCGTCGGGCGTGAACCAGCTGGGGTCGAACACCATGAGGTCCCACGTGTACATCGTGGCGACGTAACCGCGCTTCAGCGCATGGCAACCGAGGAACGCCGCATACGTGCCGCCGCTGTCGATCATCGGCGTCTCCGCAATCACCTGCTCGAGCGCAATCGAGTCTTCGTAGTAGTCGTAGATCGCGTGCAGGCAAGTGGGGCCGCACGTCGTCTCGTTCGGCTGACGCCGCATCGTAACGTCGAGTTCGATGTCGAGAGGCAGCCGCGGCATCAGCGCAGGAACATTTGGTACGCAGAGTTATCCGTTTCTTCCGAGTAACGGTAGCCGATGCGATCGAGAAAGCGAGCGAGCTCGCGACGCGCGGTGGGCGGCGCTTCGAAGCCGATCAGTACGCGCCCCCAAGCGGCGCCGTGATTGCGGTAATGGAACATGGTGATGTTCCACTTCTCGCCGAGTTCGAGCAGGAACGTCAGCAGCGCGCCGGGGCGTTCGGGAAATTCGAAGCGGTACAGAATCTCCGACTTCCCGCTGGTGACACGTCCGCCGACCATGTGCCGTACGTGCATCTTCGCGAGTTCGTTGTCGGTCATGTCTTCGACCGGATAACCGGCCTTCAGCAAACTGTCGATCAGTTCGTGTCGATCGCCGTTAGGCACGATCTGCACGCCGACATAGACCCGTGCCTGCGCCGCATCGGCGTAGCGATAGTTGAACTCGGTGACGGCGCGTTTGCCGAGCGTGCGGCAGAACGTGCGGAAGCTGCCGGGCTTCTCCGGAATGGTCACGCCCAGGATCGCCTCGCGTTTCTCGCCGAGTTCGGAGCGCTCCGAGATATGGCGTAGCCGATCGAAGTTCACGTTCGCACCGCTGACGATGGCAACCAGGTGCTGATCGACCACCTTCGTCGCGGCGAGATACTTCTTCATGCCCGCTACAGCGAGTGCACCGGATGGTTCGGCGATGGAACGGGTGTCGTTGAAGATGTCTTTGATCGCGCCGCAGATTTCATCGACCGTTACGACGATGACCGAGTCCACGAATTGGCGGGCGAGCTTGAAGGTCTCCTTGCCGACCTGCGCCACTGAGGTGCCGTCAGCGAACTGATCGAGGGTTTCGCGCGGCAACGTCACCCGCCGTTTCGCAGCGAGCGCCGCGTGCATGCACGCCGAACCATCCGCTTCGACGCCGATGATCTTGACGTCGCTGCGCAGATACTTCACGTATGCCGCGATGCCGGAGATGAGCCCGCCGCCGCCGACCGGAACGAAGATCGCGTGCAACGGCGCGCTGTGCTGATTGAGAATTTCCACTCCGACAGTGCCTTGCCCGGCGATGACGTCGGGATCGTCGAACGGGTGCACGAAGATGTAGCCGTGCTTGGCCATCAGTTCATTCGCGTGATCGCGCGCTTCGTCGAAGTTGTCGCCGTGCAGAATCACGCGCGCACCGAGATCGCGCACCGCCGACACTTTGATGTCGGGCGTGTTGCGACCCATCACGATGTGCGCCTTCACACCGAGTCGGTTCGCCGCCAGCGCAACACCCTGCGCATGATTGCCGGCCGACGCCGCGATCACGCCGCGCGCACGATCCTCGGCCGAGAGCTGCGCCATCTTGTTGTATGCTCCGCGCAGCTTGAACGAGAAAACGCTCTGCAGATCCTCGCGCTTCAGGAACACCCGATTGTTCACTGCACGCGACAGCGAACGCGCCTCGTGTAGCGGCGTTTCGATCGCGACGTCGTAAACGCGCGAAGCGAGGATTTTCTTGACGTATCGTTCGAGCATCGGGAGGGCCGGGCGACGAAGCCGCGCCATACTAAAGGGGGAGTGCTATGCCGTCCACACGGCTACCCGTTCAATTACGAGTGATACGACGATGAGCGCAGACGCTTTCAAACGTGCCGCAGCAGAGGCGGCAGTGGCAATGATCAAACCACGCTTGCGCAATGACAGCATCGTCGGAGTGGGCACGGGATCAACCGCCAACGCCTTCATCGATGCATTGGCGCCCCTGCGCGGTCACTTCGACGCAACCGTCTCGAGCTCGGAAGCCTCGGCCGCGCGCCTGCGCGGGCATGGTTTCAGCGTGCTCGATCTGAACGCCGTGAACGAAGTGCTCGTGTACGTAGACGGTGCCGACGAAGTGAACCGGCACAAACAACTGATCAAAGGCGCCGGCGGAGCACTCACGCGCGAGAAGATCGTTGCCGCCGCCGCGCGTGAGTTCATCTGCATCGTCGACGACAGCAAGCTGGTCGACATTCTGGGTGAGTTTCCGCTGCCGGTTGAAGTGATACCGATGGCGCGCGGACTCGTGGCGCGCGCACTCGTCGCGCTCGGCGGCACGCCGGTGTACCGCGAACACTACGTGACCGACAACGGCAACATCATCCTCGACGTGCACGGTCTCCACATCATCGACCCACCCGCGATGGAGCAGCGCATCAACAACATCGTTGGCGCGGTCTGCAACGGCATCTTCGCGGCGCAGGCGGCGGACGTGGTGATCGTGGCAGGCGCGAGCGGCGTTCGGCAGATCTGAGATTCAGAGGATGCCCAGACACAAGATTCGATACCTCGACAAACTGATAGACGAGCTTGCGAAGGGGAAGGCCATGGAGAAGATTCTGCGGCAATCAACCGTTTGACGACCGATCGCGACCCGAACATGTCACCCATCGTCATCGCGTCGGCCTTCACCCTTGCGCTCATTGCGTTGCGTGCGCTCGATCTGCTCGTGCTTCAAGCGGATTCATGGCCGGACCCCACCATCTTGTCCAAGGCGCTCGGACTGCTGCTGGTGTTCCTGTTCCTGCGCACGGTTCGGGAGCGCCTCGACAGCATCGGTCTGCACGCGCGCAACTTCGCGTACGCGTTCGGCATCGGCGCAGTGAGTCTGTTGGCGATCTTCGCGTGCCTGTATGCGATCGGGTTCTACACGCTGCGCGCTGACGGACAGATTCCGCGCGTGGTGCTCGGCATCGTCGACAAGAACGGTGCCTTGATCGCGGGCACGATGTTCGTGTCGTTGTACCTGGCCGGCCAGGTTCTCAACGCCTTCGCCGAAGAGAGCATCTTTCGCGGCATCATCCTGCCGCGCTTCATGCGGACGATGTCGTTCTGGAAGGCCAACCTCGCGCAGGCGCTGCTGTTCGCCGCGGCGCACCTCATATGGCCGCTAAGCAGCTTTGCTCTTGGCCAGGCGACGCTCGCAGAGGCCCTGGTGCAAGGTGTCATGCTGCTGGTGTTCACGACGATCGGCGGCCTGCTCTTCGGATACCTCTACTACCGCACGAACAGTCTGTGGACGAGCGTGTTCGCACACTTCATCGACAATTCGGTGTGGCTCTTCATCCACATCGAGACGTCCACGCGCGTCAACGCCGAGACCGACGTTTCGATGTTCGCGCGGATTGGGTTCCTTTCGTTGGCGCTGATTGCCGCGTTCACCACGAAACGCGCGGGCATCGCGCCACTCACCCAACGCGCCTGAACGCGCACGAGCGGCTCCAAACGACGCGTTATATCGTCAGGCCGCAAGTACCGTTGACCTGGGAACGCGCGCTTGGCAACTTCCTCAGTCCAACGATGCCCTTCATAGGAAGGAATGCCATGACGCAAACCCAGGCGAAGTCTCCGAAGGCGCCCTCGCGGCCCAGCACGTCCGCATACGTTCCTCCCTTTCAGCTCACAACCGGCCAGCCGCCGCCGATCGCGGCGCACGGCGGCGTTTCGTACATGGCGTTCGACCGCGACGGCGACGCGGGTACGACGCTCGCGACGGCAGACGCACTGAAGTTGCTGGACACCGGCACCGGGCAAGCCGTGATCGACATGATCGAGAACGCACCGCCCGGTCCGATCGAGACGCAGTGGGGTTTGGGATTCCGCAGCCATGCGGAGTGCGTGGAGTACATTCGCGCCAAGGGCATCGTTGCACCCGAAGGCGGTGTTGCGTTGCCGCTGCGTTACTCCGTGCACGAAGAACCGTCGTATTCGATCGTTTCATCGAACGCGCTGTGGCGCGATCCGGCGCGCGAAACCGAAGCGCTGCGGTTGCGCAAAGAGGAGCGCGACACCGTTCGGCGTGCGCTCTACTTCCCGCAGGTACTGCGCGACGCGCGACGCATCGGTGAGTACTACTCCGGGCTTTCGCCGTTCAGCGCGGAGTGCATGGACAAGCTGGGCGTAGCCCTCGCGCACTGTGAGTCGAAGTGCACGAATTTCTACGACGCGCATGAAGTGGAGCGCGTGTTCTATCCGGAGATGGAGAAGCTGCTGCTCGAGTTCTACCCCGATGCCACCGACGCGCTCGTGTACAACCACGACGTGTTCAACAAGGACTACACCGGCGACCGCCGGGAAGACCAGGCGAACAAGAACCCGGGCGTGAACGCGAACTACGCCTACCTCGTGCACAACGATCTGAACGACAACAGCGGCCGTGTGCGTTGTCGCGAACTGCTGACGAAGAACCTGCGCAACTTCGGCCGCGAGCAGCGCTACACCGAAGCAGAAGCCGAGGCGAAGATGTCGCGACGTTTCCTCTCGATCAATCTCGCGAAGCCGATGGAGACGGTGCAGCAGAATCCGTTCGTGCTGTGCGCATGGCCGTCGTTCGCCGATCAGCCTTACATCACTAACTACCGCATCTACGACGACCGCGTGGGCGAAACAACGCGCTTCACCTATCGACCGAACCACGAGTGGTATTGGGTCCCGCAGCAGAAGCCGAATGAAGTGTCGATGCTGAAGTGTTACGACTCGATCACCGACGGCTCGGTGTCGCGCTGGTCCTTCCACTCGGCCTGCGTCGATCCCACGGCGCCGGAAGATGCACCGTGCCGCAAGAACCTGGTGGTTAGAGCGTTCGTGTTCTTCTAGCGCGCGAACCGCTCGGCGTGATTCACACCAACAACTTGCCGGGGTTCATCACGCCGTTCGGATCGAAGATCGCCTTGAGCGCGCGCATCGCCGTGATTTCTTCCGCGCTGCGGCTGTACTGAAGGAAGTCGCGTTTCAGCAGGCCGACGCCGTGTTCGGCGGAAATGCTGCCGTCGTGCCGGGAAACGACTTCGAAGAGGCGCGGGCTGATGTGATGACACTTCGCGAAGAAGTCGTCGATCGAGAGCGTGGCCGGTTTCAGGATGTTGAGGTGCAGGTTGCCGTCGCCGATGTGACCGTACCAGCACACTTCGAAATCGGGGTATGCATCGTTGACGATGCGGTCGACCTGCGTGAGGAATTCCGGCATTGCCGAAATGCGCACCGACACGTCGTTCTTGTACGGCGTGTACGGCGAGATGCTCTCGGAAATGCCTTCGCGCAACTGCCATAGCTCTGCCGCTTGTGCGTCGCTCTGGCTGACCACGCCGTCGTTCACCCAGCCGTCTTCCACACACGCTTCGAACGTCTTGAGCGCGACGTCGATGTTCCCGGCGTCGAATTCGAGTAACGTGTAGAACGCAGCGGCCTGATCAAGCGGCCGGCGCAACTTGCGATGCGCGGTGACTTTCTGCAGCGCGAGTTCGGAGAAGAACTCGAAAGCAGACAACGTCAACGCACCTTGGAAACGCGCCAACACTTTCAGAACGTCGGGGAAGTGTTCGACGCCGAGCACCATCACCATTTGCGGCGGCGGTATTTTCGCGAGTCGCATCTGTGCTTCCACGACGAAACCGAGGGTGCCTTCGGAACCGATGAACAGATGGCGCAGGTCGTAACCGGTCGCGTTCTTCACGAGACCATGATTCAGATCGAGCACAGCGCCGGTGCCGGTGACCACCTTCAATCCGGCAACCCAGTCGCGTGTGAGGCCGTGGCGGATCACGCGGATGCCGCCTGCGTTCGTGGAAATGTTGCCGCCGATCTGACTCGAGCCGGACGACGCGAAGTCGACCGGATAGAACAGGCCGCGTTCCGCCGCGTAGTCCTGCAGCGTTTCGGTAACGACGCCCGCCTGACATCGCACGATGCGGTCGGCTTCGTTGAAATCGAGAATGCGGTTCATGCGGTCGAACGAAACGACGATTTCGCCGTTCGATGCAACCGCACCACCCGACAATCCCGTTCTGCCGCCGGAAGGTACGAGCGACCAGCGCCGTTCGTTCGCGGCACGCACCAACGCAACGACCTCGTCGACGCTTTCCGGAAAGACGATCGCAGACGGCGCCACCGAGAAACTGCGCGTCCAGTCGCAACCCCACGATGCCAGCGCTTCAGCGTCTGTTCGCACGCGCTTCGGTGAAAGCAATTCATTCAGTGCATCGATCATGTTCGATTGAGGACGGCTGCGGAGGCGCTAGTATAGGCGCCTTTTTCGCGGGCACCCCGCTTAGGCATCCGATGAGCCAGACGTCGTTCGACAAGGACAAGATCAAGATTCTGCTGCTCGAAGGCGTGCACGCGTCCGCGCTCGAACGATTTCACGCCGCGGGTTACGAGAACATCGAACGCAAAGCGGGCGCACTGCAGGGCGACGAACTCGCACACGCGCTGGCCGACGCGCACATCGTCGGTATCCGCAGCCGCACGCAGCTCACGGCAGCTGCGCTCGCGGAAGCGCGGCGGCTGATCGCAGTGGGTTGCTTCTGCATCGGTACGAATCAGGTCGCGTTGAAAGACGCGATGCTACGCGGCGTGCCGGTGTTCAACGCACCGTTCTCGAACACGCGCAGCGTTGCTGAGCTCGTGCTGGCCGAAGCCGTGCTGTTGTTGCGCGGCATTCCGGAAAAGCACGGACTGCTCAAACAGGGCATCTGGCAGAAGAGCGCGACGGCGAGTTTCGAGATTCGAGGCAAAACACTTGGCGTGATCGGCTACGGCAACATCGGTTCGCAGCTCGGCGTGTTGGCCGAAGGACTCGGCATGCACGTGCAGTTCTACGACGCCGTGAAACGATTGAACCTGGGCAATGCGCGACAACTCGATTCGCTCGACGAATTGTTGTCGACCAGCGACGTGGTGACGCTGCACGTGCCGGAGTTGCCGACCACGCGCAACATGATCAGCGCGCGCGAGATCGCGCTGATGAAGAAAACAGCTGTGTTGATCAATGCGTCGCGCGGCAATGTGGTGGACCTCGATGCATTGGCGGCAGCGCTGCAGGCAAATCGCCTGCTCGGCGCGGCGATCGACGTTTATCCGGAAGAACCGAAGTCGAACGACGATCCATTCGTGTCGCCGCTGCTCGCGTGCAACAACGTGATTCTCACGCCGCACATCGGCGGCAGTACGGCCGAAGCGCAGGAGAACATCGGGTCGGAGGTGGCCGACAAACTGATCCGCTACAGCGACAACGGCTCCACCCTGTCGGCGGTGAACTTCCCCGAGGTGGCGCTGCCGCCACATCCGTCGAGCCATCGGTTACTGCACATTCACCGCAACGTGCCCGGCGTGCTGTCGCACATCAACCGCGTGTTCGGCGAGGGCAACATCAACATCGCCGCGCAGTATCTGCAGACGAATGCGGAGATCGGTTACGTCGTGATCGACGTCGAAGCGGAGCACAGCCAGCTCGCGCTCGAGAAGTTGCGTACCGTCGACGGCACCATCAGAACCCGCGTGCTGTTCTAACGCCGGCGGGTCCGAGGTGCTGACGTTCTACTGATTCATCGGAATGCTCGCGGCTGCGTCGAGGCGCTCGCGCAGGATGGTCGCCCATTGGGTTGCGGTGCGCTGCACTGCCTCGGCCGCGGTAGTCGGAGGCGTGCCTGCGTCGTGTTTCGCCGAAACGCGTTCGAGCGCGCGCACCACGATCGCATCCGAGATCGAATCGTAGAGTTCCATGTTGAGCGTCGCTTCCCCGATGTCGGCAACGCTGAGCAGATCACCTTTTCCACTGGCGGCCGGCGGTACGAACGACACCACGTCGAGCAAGTCGCCGCGAATGATCAGAACGTCGGGGCCGGGTTCGGTCGTCAGCGTGAACTTAGTGCTCTTGGCGAGTTCGGACTGGAACGCCCTATTGACGATCTCGAACAGCGAGTCCTTCTGCCGCTGATTCAACGGAAATCCGGCCGCGTCGTCGCCACTGCCCTTCATGACGGGTCGATACTCGATGTGCGGCGCCTTGAAGATGATCTTCTTGTAGCTGCGAACGTCGAAGTATTTGCGCACCCACAGGTGCTCGAACACTTTCGTGTCGCGGCGCTGCAATCCGTCATAAGACAACTCGTCGGCGGCCTTCGTCGGCGTTGCAGCATTGGCGTTCAACGTTGCAAGGCTCGCCGAAAGGCATGCAGACACGACGATTGCCAGAAGAACAGGGAAACGCATCATCTTCGATCCTCCACTGAAAGAGCGGCGTTAGTATCGGCCAACCATCGATCGATCGCTGCGAACATCCGCACACGCAGGGCCGGCGCTTCGTTCACCAGGTGGTGGCGGGCCTCGGGCAAATACACGATTTGCGGTTCGAACAGGCGCTCGATCACCTTCATGTTATAGCGCCAATCGACGGTCTTGTCGGCCTGACCTTGAACTATGAGCGGCGCGATGTCGGTCGCCGGATACGCCTCGAAGCGCCGCATCCACTGCACCATCGCGGTCACCCACTGAACGGGCAACGTTGTGGCTTGCAGCGGATCGTTTTCGCGCAGGAACGCCAGGAATTCGGCGTTATCGGCGTTGTCGCTCGTACCGCGCGGCCGTTCTTTAACGAAGTGTCGCACGGCGTGGTAGAGGAACCGCGCGGTAGACCACGACGCCGGGCGCACCAGCGGCGCCAACAGAATCACATGGGCGAACGGCGAAGTCGTGCGCGCCATTCCATTCGCCAACAGCCACTCCATGGCGATCGCGCCGCCGGTGCTCTGCCCGTAAAGCTGCCACGGCTTCGGCAGGTGTGCGCCCAGCGCAGCGAGACAGGCATCGAACGCTTCGACGTAGTGATCGAACGTCTCTATCGTTGCGGCCGCGCCGCTCGACAATCCATGGCCTGGAAGATCGAACGACAAAACCGCCTGCCCGCGCTCAAGCAGATACTCGATCAGGTGCCTGTACAAGCCGACGTGATCGTAGTAGCCGTGCACCACCACCGACGTTCCGACCGCTTCGCGCGGCCGCCACAAGTGTGCAGCGATCTCGTGGCTGGCGCTCGGCACTTTGCCGAACCAGTGTTCGATGCCGGCGTGCGATTCCCCGAAATGGATGCCGTAGTGGCGCAGATAGCGATCCTCCTGCGGAGTGAGGATCGCCCGCTGCCCTGGAACTAACAGCTTCAGCGAGGTGCGAAGCGCCTGCGGATCGAAGCCGACATCGATCACGACGGTGACGTTAGTTGACGACCGGGTCCAGTGCGCCCTTCTCGTACAGCTTGAACATGTCTTCGAGCTGCAATGGCTTCAGCTTCGACGCCTTGCCCGCAGTGCCGAACGCTTCGTAGCGCTCGACGACCACTTTCGTCATCGCCTTCGTCGTCTCTGCGAGATATTTGCGCGGATCGAATTCCTTCTTGTTCAACGCGAGGAACTTGCGCAACGCCGCGGTACTGGCGAGACGCAGGTCGGTATCGATGTTCACTTTGCGCACGCCGTGTTTGATGCCTTCGCAGATTTCACTGAGCGGCACGCCGTACGTTTCTCCGAGATCGCCGCCGTATTCGTTGATGATGGCGAGCAAATCCTGCGGCACCGACGAAGAACCGTGCATGACGAGGTGCGTGTTCGGAATGCGCTTGTGAATTTCCTTGATGCGGCCGATTGCGAGGATGTCGCCGGTGGGCGGGCGCGTGAACTTGTACGCACCGTGAGACGTGCCGATTGCGATCGCGAGTGCGTCCACCTGCGTCTTCTTGACGAAATCCGCGGCTTGCTCCGGATCGGTCAACAACATGTGCATGTCGAGCGAACCTTCGTGACCGCCGCCGTCTTCTTCGCCGCCCATACCCGTTTCGAGGCTGCCCAGATTGCCCAGTTCACCTTCTACTGATACGCCGCAGGCGTGCGCCATGTCGACCACGCGCCGTGTCACGTCGATGTTGTATTCGTATTCAGCCGGCGTTTTCTGATCAGCCTTGAGAGAGCCGTCCATCATCACCGAGGAAAAGCCGAGCTGAATCGAGCGCTGACATACCGACGGCGACGCGCCGTGATCCTGGTGCATGACGATCGGAATCTGCGGGAACTCTTCGATTGCCGCGAGGATGAGGTGCCGCAGGAAAGTGGGGCCTGCGTATTTGCGCGCACCAGCCGACGCTTGCACGATGACCGGGCTGTCGGTCGCAGCAGCGCCTTCCATGATGGCGCGCATCTGTTCGAGATTGTTGACGTTGAACGCCGGCACGCCGTAGTCGTTCTCCGCGGCGTGGTCCAACAGTTGACGCATGCTGATCAACGACATGATGAACTCCTGATCAATTGGCCCGCGCGCGGGCCTCGAGTATTTCGACTGCGGGAAGCTGCTTTCCTTCCACGAACTCCAGGAACGCACCGCCGCCGGTGGAGATGTACGAGATCCCGTCGGTGACACCATATTTCTCGATCGCCGCCAGCGTGTCACCGCCGCCGGCGATCGAGAAAGCCGAACTTTCGGCAATGGCTTCAGCCAGAACCCGCGTGCCTTCGCCGAACTGATCGAACTCGAATACGCCGACCGGACCGTTCCAAAGAATCGTGCCCGCGCCCATGAGCTGCTTCGCGAAGCGTCGTGCCGTTTCAGGGCCGATGTCGAGAATCATCTCGTCGGCACGCACCTCGTCGATCAGACGCAACGTCGCCGACGCGGACTCATCGAGGCTCGGCGCGGTCATCACGTCGACCGGTAAAGGAATCTCGACCTTCTTCTCGATTCGGCGCGCCGCATCCAGCAGATCCGGTTCGTACAGGGATTTGCCGACACTGTGACCTTGCGCCGCAATGAACGTGTTGGCTATGCCGCCGCCGACGATGATTGCGTCGGCGATTTCCGACAGCCGGTCGAGCACTTCGAGCTTCGTCGATACTTTCGAGCCGCCGACTACCGCCAACATCGGCGGCGAAGGATTCGCGAGCGCGCGACCGAGTGCATCGAGTTCGGCGGCCAGCAGCGGACCTGCACAGGCCGTGGGCGCGTACTTTGCGATCCCATGTGTGGACACCTGCGCGCGATGCGCGGTACCGAATGCATCCATCACGAACACATCGCACAACTTTGCCATGCGCCGCGCCAGTGCATCGTCGTCAGCGCCCTCACCTTCGATCCAGCGCACGTTCTCGAGCAGCTTGATCTGGCCCGGCGCAATGTCTACGCCGTCGATCCAGCGGCTGACCAGCGGAACTTCTCGCTTCAGCAATTCGCTCAACTTCGCGGCGACCGGAGCGAGACTGAATTGCGGTTCGCTGCTCGCGTCTTTCCCTTCGGTGGGACGCCCCAGATGCGACACCACCATCACTGCTGCACCCGCTGCAAGGGCGCGTTCCAGCGACGGCAGCGCTGCGACGATGCGTGCATCGCTGGTCACTGCACCGTTCTTCACAGGCACATTGAGATCTTCACGAATTAACACCCGCTTACCGGCCAGCGGCAAGTCGGTCATTGCACGTACGTTCACGATTTACCGCCCGATTTACTGGATTTGATACAACCGCGAATCGCGGCCACAACGTGATCGGTCGTCATGCCGAGGGCTTCCATCGCATCCGGCCCCTTCGCAGACATGCCGAAACGGTCGATGCCGACCACGGCGCCGTCGAGGCCCACGAAGCGATACCAGTAATCCGGATGCGCGGCTTCCACTGCTACTCGGGCGCGCACCGCCGCGGGCAACACCGACTCGCGATACGCAGCATCCTGTGCAAGGAACACGTCGGTGCTGGGCATCGATACGACGCGCACCCCTGTGCCCTCGTCGGCGAGTTTCTTGGCCGCGGCCACGGCGAGTGCCACTTCCGAACCGGTCGCAATCACGATGGCTTGCAGCTTCGACGCTTCTTCCACCAGCACATATCCACCACGCTCGATGGCATTGAACGCGGCTTCCGAGCGCGGCTGCGCTTTGGTCTTCTGACGAGTGAGCACGAGCGCGGTAGGGCCGTTTCGGCGAGCAACCGACGCGCGCCACGCGACCGCCGTTTCTACCGTGTCGCACGGACGCCATGTCGACAGGTTCGGTGTCGTACGCAGGCTCGTCAGTTGCTCCACCGGCTGGTGCGTGGGGCCGTCTTCACCGAGTGCCACCGAATCGTGCGTGTAGACGAGTATTTGCCTGATGCCCATCAGCGCCGCCAACCGCACCGCGTTGCGCGCGTATTCCATGAACATCAGGAACGTTGCCGAGAACACGACAAAGCCGCCATGCAACGCAATGCCGTTGGAGAGCGCGGTCATGCCGAACTCGCGCACACCGAAGTGCAGGTAGTTACCGGCACTTTCGTGCGTGAGTACCTTGCAGCCCTTCCAGTCGGTGTTGTTCGAGCCTGTCAGGTCGGCCGAACCGCCGATCAGCTCCGGCAGCGTCGGCGCGATCGCATTCAGGCAGCGTTGCGACGATTTGCGGGTTTCGAGATCTTCGAGTGTGGTCTGCGCTGCGCGCGTGACGCCATCGAGCGCCGCGCTCCAGTTCTTCGGCAGATCGCCCGCAATCCGCCGGTCGAGTTCGCGCGCAAGATCGGGGAACGCCCTGCGATAGCGGTCCATCAGCGCGTTCCAGCCGGCTTCGCGTTTCGCACCCGCGTCGCGACAGTCCCACTCTTTGTAGACGGCCTCGGGTATTTCGAACGGGCCGTAGCTCCAGTTCAGCGTGCGCCGCGCCAGACTGACTTCGTCAGGGCCGAGTGCCGCGCCGTGCGCCTCCGCCGTGGCCTGTTTGTTCGGCGAGCCGAAGCCGATGACGGTGCGACAGCGGATCAAGGTCGGCTTGTCCTGCGTCTGCGCTTCCGCTAATGCGGCCGCGACGGACGCAGGATCGTGTCCGTCGACGTGACGGATCACGTGCCAGCCGTAAGACTCGAAGCGCGCGCCGACGTCCTCGGTAAACCAGCCTTTCGTCTCGCCGTCGATCGAGATGCCGTTGTCGTCGTAGATGCAGGTGAGTTTGCTCAGGCCCTGCGTGCCGGCGAACGAACAGGCTTCGTGCGAAACACCTTCCATCAGACAACCATCGCCGGCCACGACCCACGTGCGGTGATTGATCACCTCATAGCCGGGGCGGTTGAACGCGCGCGCCAGCTCCCGTTCGGCCAGCGCGAATCCGACGGCATTCGCGAGCCCTTGTCCCAACGGACCGGTGGTCGTTTCGACACCGGGACACTCGTGATACTCGGGATGCCCCGCTGTTTTCGAGTGCAACTGACGGAAACGCTTGATGTCGTCTATCGATACCGCGTACCCCGACAGGTGCAGCATCGCGTATAGAAACATCGAAGCGTGTCCATTCGACAGAATGAAACGGTCGCGATCGAACCACGCGGGGTTGTTGGGGTTGTGCTTCAGCACTTCCCGCCAGAACACTTCACCGACGTCCGCGAGACCCATCGGCGCGCCGGGGTGGCCCGAGTTGGCCTGCTGCACTGCATCCATCGCCAACGCGCGGATCGCATTGGCTCGTTCCGTTCGGGAGGGCATAGAAATTGTGGGGAGCGACGGGGCCGCCATTGTCGTTGCTTCACTTCGGCAACGCAATTTTTTACACCGTAGGACCGCGTAACCCCTTAGAATTCCCAGCCTTTGGGCTCAGAGAAACTCCATGGCGGATTACAGCGTATTCACCTCCGAATCGGTCGGCGAAGGTCATCCGGACAAAATGGCCGATCAGATTTCGGACGCAGTGCTCGATGCGATGCTCGCGCAAGATCCCGAGTCGCGCGTCGCGTGTGAAACGCTCATCAAGACGGGCATCGTCGTGGTGGCCGGCGAGATCCGTTCCCGCGCCGACGTCCACGTAGACCGGCTCGTACGCCAGGTCATCAAAGACATCGGCTACGACGACATCGCCTGCGGTTTCAATCCGGACGATTGCACGGTGATCAATGCGCTCGGCCAACAGTCGGCCGACATCGCGATGGGCGTCGATGAAACCGGTGACCACGAACAAGGTGCGGGCGATCAGGGTTTGATGTTCGGATATGCCACGAACGAAACCGACGTATTCATGCCGGCGCCGATCACCTACGCGCACCGTCTGGTACAGAAACAGGCCGAGGTGCGGCGCAACGGCAAGTGCAAATTCCTGCGGCCGGACGCGAAAAGCCAGCTGACGTTCCGCTACGGCGAAGATGGCAAGCCGCTCGGCATCGAGGCGGTGGTGTTGTCGACGCAGCACGATCCGGACATCTCACAGAAAGATCTGCACGAAGCGGTACGCGAAGAGATCCTGAAGCCGACGTTGCCCGGCAACTGGATGACGAAAACCACGAAGGTGTACATCAACCCCACGGGCAAATTCGTCATCGGCGGCCCAGTAGGCGACTGCGGGCTCACCGGCCGAAAGATCATCGTCGACACTTATGGCGGCATGGCGCGCCACGGCGGCGGCGCATTTTCCGGTAAGGACCCGTCGAAGGTCGATCGTTCCGCTGCCTATGCCGCGCGCTACGTGGCGAAGAACATCGTCGCGGCCGGCATTGCCGATCGCTGCGAGATTCAGGTGAGCTACGCCATCGGCGTGGCGGAACCGACTTCGATCAGCGTGAACACCTTCGGCACGAGCAAGCTGTCGGACGAGACGGTCATGAAGCTGATTCGCGCGCACTTCGATCTGCGTCCGCGCGGCCTGATCAGCATGTTGAATCTGAAGCAGCCGATCTATCGCAAGACCGCTTCATACGGCCACTTCGGCCGTACCGAATCGCAGTTCACCTGGGAGCGAACCGACAAAGCCGCGGCGCTGGCCGAGGCTGCGCGCGCCGCGTAAGCGATGAATACGTCACGGCGGTTCCGGCTCAGCTTCGAGTTCTTCCCGCCGAAGACCGATAAGGGCCAGATCGCGCTGCTCGAGACCGCCGCGGCGCTCGAGCGTAACCGGCCGGTGTTCTATTCCGTCACCTATGGTGCCGGCGGCTCTACGCGCGACCGCACGTTCGAGGCGGTGGCGGGTCTCTCCAAGGCCGGGCTCGAAGTAGCGCCGCACCTCTCGATGGGGGCCGACAACAGCAGCGCAATCAAGGCGCTGGTGGATCGTTATGTCGGCCTGGGCATCGACCGGATAGTGGCGTTGCGCGGCGACATTCCGTCAGGCTTCGGCAACCCGCGTCACGTCAGTTACGCAATCAACCTCGTGAAGCTGCTGCGAGAGCACGCGGGATCCCGCTTCGAGATCGAGGTCGCGGCGTACCCGGAAGTCCATCCCGATGCACCGTCGCCGGATCAGGACATCGAACACTTCCGCAAAAAAGTCGCGGCCGGCGCGAACGGCGCGATCACGCAGTACTTCTACAACGCCGACGCATATTTCGATTTTGTCGACCGTGCCCGGGTGGATGTGCCGGTAGTACCGGGCATCATGCCGATCACGAGCTACACGAACCTGGTGCGATTCTCCGACGGTTGCGGCGCCGAGATTCCGCGCTGGATCCGCAGCCGGCTCGCCGCTTATCAGAACGACGACGAATCGCTGAGAGCGTTCGGCGCCGATGTGGTGACGACGCTGTGCCAGCGCCTGGTCGACGGCGGCGCGCCGGGGCTGCACTTCTACACCCTCAATCAAGCGGCGCCGACGCAAGCGGTGCTCGACCGCCTGACGCTCTCTGATGGCAACTAAATCCGATGGCTAAGCGGCGGCTGCACGTGAACGTGCAGCTCGCACCGAACAGTTCGCTTACGCTCGATCCCGATCGCTCCCACTATTTGTGTCGCGTGCTGCGGCAACGCCGCGGCGACCGTGTATTGCTGTTCAGCGGCGACGGCAACGGCTATGAGGCCGAAGTGCAAAACGCCGATACGCGAGCGTGCGAGGTGCACGTGGGCGCCGCAACGGAGCACGACCCGCCGCCGCGCCTGCGACTACATCTCGCGCAAGCATTGATCAAAGGAGAGCGATTCGATTTCGTGATGCAGAAAGCGACGGAACTCGGCGTCACGGACATCTGGCCGCTCGAAACGGAGCGCACCGAAGTGCACATCGAGGGGCCGCGCGTGATACGACGCGAGACACACTGGCAACGCATCCTCGAAAGCGCAGCGGAACAATGCGGTCGACTACGCCTGCCCATCCTGCATGCTCCGTTGACACTGCCTGCGCTGTTCCAGGCATCGCTCGGCGCGCGGATATTGTTGCTCGACCCGGGTGCACCCCCATTGTCCGGCGCAGCGCCGCTAACCGATACGCTGTTGCTGGTCGGGCCCGAAGGCGGCTTTAGTGACGCCGAACGCACCTCTGCACAGGCGAACGGCGCGCTATCGATAGGCCTCGGCCGATTCATTCTGCGCGCAGACACCGCGCCGCTGGCAGCGCTCGCCGTGTTGCGACAGTCATGGGGTTGGGACGCGCCTTGACGGGCCCGTCAGGCCGCTCTCACAGAGACGGCTACGGCAACATCGCCAGTTGTTCTTCGATGAACGAGAGGTTCGGAACGACCGCGGTTTCCGTGCCGACGTGCAGCGCCGCAACTTCTGCCGGCCCAAGACGAACCGACCGATTCTGCAGATCGTCGTCGGAGAGATGCACGATGCGCGGCAGTCCCGATGACGCGAGACCGTAGAACGCACGACCCGTAGCGCGGCGCGCGCGGTTCATGATCAACAGACAACGGCTTCGGCCGCCGCCCAGAAACTCTCCGCCATTCAGTGCTTCGAACTGAATTACCGGCACCGTTTCGCCACGCCAGCCGAGCAGGCCGAGGCACCATTTCGGACCATCGGCCAGGGGCTTCACCCGCCGCCACGGCAGAATTTCCGCGATCGTCACGTTTGGCAGCAACAGGTGCGAGTCCGCGAGCGGAATCATCACACATGCAAGTTCCTTTGCGTCCTGTGGTGCCAAAAGCGCCGCCATTTGTTCGGTTTCCTAGTGTACGAGCTCTGCGATCGTCGCGAGCAGCTCGTTCTCCTGGAACGGCTTGCCGAGAAAGCGATTCACGCCGAGCTCTTCCGCACGTTCCTGGTGTTTGCTGCCGGTGCGCGAGCTGATCATCACGATCGGCAGATTCGACAATCGATCGTCGTGACGTATCTGGCGCGCCACTTCGAAACCGTCCATACGCGGCATCTCGATGTCTAGCAGCATGATGTCCGGGCGTCGTTCCTGCAGCATCGCAACGGCTTCAACGCCGTCCTTCGCGAGCATTACGTCCATTCCCTGGCGCTCGAGCAAACGCGATGTGACCTTTCGCACCGTGACCGAGTCGTCGACGACCATCACGCACGTGGGTCGATCGGCTGCCGCCTCAGGCATGCCGTTAGCGTAGATCGGTGCAGTCTGCGCGCGAATCAGCGCGAGCAGGTCGAGAATTACGACCACGCTGCCGTCGCCGAGAATCGTTGCACCCGAAATACCGCCGACTCCGGCGAACTGCGGGCCAAGACTCTTCACGACGATTTCACGGCTGCCTTGTACACCATCGACGTGTACGGCAACGGCGCGATCGCCCGAGCGGACGAGCACCACCGGAACCGAACCGCGATCTGACAGCGCCACATAGTCGCGGCCGATGAAGCTTCCGAGATAACGCACGCGATATGGCACACCCGCGTATTCAAAGCCGCCGCCGTCGGGCCGATACAGTCTTTCGAGTTCAGCGCCCGACACGCGCACGATGCCTTCGATCGTGTTCAACGGGATCGCGTATTGATCCTCGCCCACCGACACCATCAAGGCGCGGTTCACCGACACGGTAAACGGCAACCGAACCGTGAAGCGCGTGCCTTTGCCGGGCATCGACATGATGGTGATGCCGCCGCCGAGCTGTTTCACGGCGCTGTGCACGACGTCCATGCCGACACCGCGGCCGGAAATCTGCGTCACCGACTTCGCGGTGCTGAAACCCGGCGCGAATACGAACTGCAGCACTTCGTCGTCGCGCAGCCTCGCGTCGGCCGCCATCAGGCCGCGCTCGATGGCTTTCGCGCGAACGGATTCCACATCGATGCCGGCGCCGTCGTCGGAAATCTCGATGACGACGTCACCGGCCTCGCGCGACAGTCGCAAGTCGATGCGCCCGACATCCGGTTTGCCGAAGCCGCGGCGGAATTCCGCGCGCTCGATACCGTGGTCCACCGCATTGCGCAGCATGTGTTCGAGCGGCGGCACCATACGTTCGAGCACGTTGCGGTCGAGTTCGCCTTCCGCGTTGTACGCATGGAAGTCGACTTCTTTGCCGAGCTCGCGCGCCACCTGCCGCACCGTGCGTCGCAACCGCGGCAGCAGCCGGTTGAACGGCACCATGCGCGTGCGCATCAAGCCTTCCTGCAGCTCGGTGTTCACGCGTGCCTGCTGGATCAACAACGTTTCGGATTCGCGCGCCTTGAACGCCAGCGTCTCCTTCAGATCGAGCATGTCCGAGGCGCTTTCCGACAGCGAGCGCGACAGCTGCTGCAACTGGGAATAGCGGTCCATCTCCAGCGGGTCGAACTCTTCGTAGTCCTGCCCCTGGTTGATCTCGTGGCGGAACAGCACCTGCGTTTCGGTCTCGATCTCCAGGCGACGCAGCTGTTCGCGCACGCGTTCGATGGTGATCTCCATCTCTTCGAGCGACGTGCTGAAGTCGTTCATGCCCTGTTCGACGCGCGACCGGATGATGCTGGCCTCGCCGGCGAGGTTGACGAGTTGCTCGAGCAAACCGGCCGACACGCGCACCATCTCGCGCGGTTCCTGCGCGCCGCGGCTGCGTGCAACCGCTTCATCGCGTTCAGTGTCTGCCTC
>JBGSNQ010000040.1:0-7925 GCA_041739525.1 Pseudomonadales bacterium
TACTTCGGTGAACCCGGCGCGCAGCACCGGCCCCGCGCTCATCGTAGGCGGTTGGGCCATCGCACAACTGTGGATGTTCTGGGTGGCGCCGATCATCGGTGCAGCTCTCGCCGGCTTCATCTATCGGTGGTTCGAGAAGGACTAATTCTCTAGGTCTGCGTCGAAGCTCGATTCCATGTCGTGGGATCGAGCTTCGATTCAAGACGGGCGCGGCTCACCGCTCGAATACCGATCCTTACGTCCTCACACCATCATGCCGCCGCTCGGAAACAACGTCTGGCCCGTGAAGTACGACGACTCGTCGCTGGCGAGGAACACTGCGGTGTTCGCAATCTCGAGTGGTTTGCCTAAGCGCCCCATCGGCGTCATTGCCATCATCATCTGGCGTCCTTCGGGGTCGTCGCGCATGCCTTGCGTCATCGGCGTTTCGATGAAGCCGGGGCCGATCGCGTTGACGCGGATGCCGTGGCCGACAAGTTCCATGGCGAGCACCTTCGTCAGCATCTCGACGCCCGCCTTCGACACGTTGTAGTCGGCTCCGCCGGGTAGCGGCACGCGCGCAGCGACCGAAGCGATGTTGATGATGCTGCCTTTAATGCCGGCTTCGATCATGTGCCGCGCCACTGCGCGGTCGGTGAGCATCACGCCGGTCAGATTGATCTTCAGCACGCGCTCCCAGTCGGCGACCGGTTTGTTGATCAGATGGTTGGCGGTGGGATCTTCGGAACGCGCGCGCACTTCGCCGCTGACATAGTGCGCGTTCGACACGCCGGCCGCCGCCAGCACGCAATCGATGCGGCCG
The DNA here is from genome assembly GCA_041739525.1 of Pseudomonadales bacterium. Taxonomy (GTDB): domain Bacteria; phylum Pseudomonadota; class Gammaproteobacteria; order Pseudomonadales; family Azotimanducaceae; genus DATJGR01. Next base: position 803 of record JBGSNQ010000040.1, read on the forward strand.
AATTCATCGACGGCGCGCCGCACCAGTGCGTCGATGTCTTCTTCGCGACCCACATCCGCGGTGACGAATACCGCGCGCCGGTTGAAGCTCGCTTCGATCTCGCGCTTCGCTTCAGCACCGCGGTCCGGATTCAGATCCGCGAGCACCAGGTCGGCGCCTTCTTCTGCGAAACGCCGGGCCGTTGCGCGGCCGAGGCCGCTGGCGCCGCCGGTGATGATTGCGACGCGACCTTCGAGTCTGGGATTGGACATGCGCTTTGCCTTCTGTGATGGACGAATGTAATGAACGAGTGGATGCACCATGCAGCGGCGGAGGAGCCAACGCAATCGTGAAGCCGGCGCGGCTTATGCCTACATTCTCGTGCTGATTCTGCTGACACGAATGTCATCGTCGGCCGCTTCGGGAAGTGTCTGCTATCGCGCTATCAATGCGTCATGGAACGACGCCACGCAACACGCGAATTGCGCAACGAAGCCGCGGCCAATGCCGAGCGTGAATTCGCCGGCGAAGTGTCGGGTGGCTGGAGGCAGTCGATCGCGAGATTGCGCGAGAATCCCACGGTTCGGCGGCACGTTCGGTGCTGGCTGCTCGGCTTGATCTCGTTCGGCCCCGTTCAGGGGCCCATTCGGGGACCCATTCGAGGTCCGATTCGCTGATTCTTTCGGTCGCACCGGTATCCCGACCCGCCCGGATGGGGTCTTATTCGCAACACAGTAAGCGATCGGATTGCCGTGGCCGACCGGGCGTACATTGCAGTGGTCGAGCGCGCCCAACACGGCGACCTGGCGGCGTTCGCCGAACTCGTCGTGGCATTCCAGGATCTCGCAGTAGGCACGGCTTTCAGCTGGCTGGGCGAGATCGAACTGGCCCGCGACGCTACACAAGAGGCATTCCTCGACGCCCATCTGCACCTGCGAGACCTGAGGGAACCGGTGGCGTTTCCAGCGTGGTTGCGCACACTCGTTGTCAAACACTGCGACCGTGTGACGCGTCGACCGCGCATGGTTCTCGCGCCGCTCGAATTTGTGCACGACTTTTCGGTTGCCATCACAGATCCCGATTCCGAAATCGCCGCGGCCGAACGCGCGGAGTGGTTGCGCCTTGCGGTTGAAGGTCTGCCGGCGAAAGAGCGTCTGGTCGTGGCGCTGCACTACTTCGCCGAGGTCTCAGGTCCCGCGCTCGCAGATTTTCTGGAACTTCCGCTCTCGACCGTGAAGAAACGACTGCGTCGCGCACGAGCGCGGCTGCGTGAAGAAGGAGACCCGCTCATGCAGAAGACCATCGATACGCTGCGACCGTCGCGCACCGGGGTGTTCGCCGACGAGGTGACGTTCTTCATCGCACTGCGCGCGGGAGACAGGAACCGTGTCGGGGAGATGTTGGCGCGCACGCCGGAACTCGCGCACGCGCAACAACAATGGGAACCCAGCCTCGTCTACGACGGCGTGTTGCCGTTCGCGTCGCGCGCCACCGCATTGCTCACCACGATCGAACGCAACGACATCGCGATGCAGACGTTGTTGCTGGACGCCGGCGCCGATGTCGACGGGATCTGCGGCTGCGCCACGGCGGAGTCGCCGGTCTGGGCGGCCGCGCTGCTCGATCGTGTCGAACATCTGCGCGAACTGCTGCGCCGTGGTGCAAACCCGAACATCGTGGCTGCATCCGGTAATACGCCGTTGCATGTCGCCGCGATGCGCGGCCACTACGAGGTTGCGATCGAATTGCTGGAGTACGGTGCACGCATCGACGCAGTCGACCTGCGTGGGCGCATGCCGGCGGATTGGGCGAACGCGAATGGCCACACCGCGCTCGTTTCGCTGATCGAGTCGCGTGTGGTGACAGACGCTCTTCCGTCGAGACAGCACACCGACGTTTCGGCCGGTGAGATGTGGTGCACCGGAATCAAAGCGCTCGATCTGTTCGCGCCGATCACCCGCGGCGGTCTGGTGCGGGTACCGTTCATGGCAGGCGTCGGAATGGCGGTGCTGCTGGGGGAATTGTGCAAGAGGATGATCGTGCGCGACGGCGGACGCGCGCTGTGGACCGGCTTCACGCAACGACCCTTCGATCTGCGCGATTGGGAAGCCGAAATGGCGGAGTTGGGTCTCGGTGCGCGCGTAGAGCGCTGTCTCGTCGACTTCGACGCAAATCCGCAGCGACGCCGCGACGCATTCGCGGCAGGGATCGATCGTGCTGAAGCGCTGCGCGACGAGGGTTGCAACGTGCTGGTCGTGTTGTTGTGCGAACCGGGCTTCGAGAGCGACGTAGATGCGAGCCTGGTGCGGCTCTCGGCCAGGCGCGGTTCCGGCTCGATCACGACCATGGTCGTCACACCGTTCCCGGAGAAGCGCGAGGCCGTGTGGACGAAGCTCGCTGCGCCGTACAAGGCACAAATCGTGCTCGATCGCCGTCGGGCGAAGAAGCTGCTCTTCCCCTCGATTGATCCGTTGGTATCGATGTCGGATCTGCTGAGCACTGGCAAGGCCGGGGCACGACACGTGGAGGTTGCGACATGTGCTCGAGCGCTGCTGCAACGCTACGCGGCCATCGATGCCGAGTTCGCGCTGTTCGGCACTCCGGACGGAACTGCGTCGGACCGCGACATCGCGCGAACACACCGATTGCTCGGCTTTTTGCGGCAACCCTTCCTGGTGGCAGAACCGTTCACCGGCAGACCCGGCGAATGGGTATCGCAGCCGCAGCTGTTGGACGACGTCGAGGCGATTCTCGCTCCATGATCCCGAAGGATCAGTGATCGCGCGGGCGGCTCAGCTGAAACGTCAGGTGCGACTTAACGGTGGGCCATTCCGCGGCAACGATGCTGTATACGCACGTATCGCGAAGCGTGCCGTTCGTCGCACGCTGATGGCTGCGCAGGATGCCGTCCAGCTTTGCGCCGAGACGTTCGATGGCGCGGCGGCTCTGATGGTTGAAGAAGTGCGTGCGGAATTCGACCGCGATGCATTCGAGCGTTTCGAATGCGTGGCCGAGCAGCAGCAGCTTGCACTGCGTGTTCACGTCGCTGCGCTGCACGCTTTTGCGATACCAGGTTGAACCGATCTCGACGCGTTTGTTCTGCGCGTCGACATTCATGAAGGTCGTCATGCCCACGGCTTTGCCGGACGTATTGTCGATCACGGTGAACGGCAGCATCGACCCGTCGCTTTGCAGCTTCAGCCGACGATCGATTTCAGCCGCCATCCAGTCGGGTTGGGGGACGTTCGTGTACCACAACTTCCACAGCTCGCCGTCGGCGACCGCTTCGCGCAGATCGTCGTGGTGGCTGCGGTCGAGCGGCGCCAGCGTGGCCCGCGCGCCCTTCAGTGTAACCGGCTGTAACCAGGTCATTCAGTGTTTCCTAACGAGCGTAGCGAGGCGCGCGTCAGCGTCCGACGAACTTCGGCTGACGCTTCTCCAGGAACGAGCGGACGCTTTCTTTTGAATCTTCCGTCTTGCGCAATTCGGAGATTCGCGCGATCGCCCATGCGCCCGTGTCGCGCCAATCTGGGTCGAGCGTGCGACGCAGCCCTGCCTTCAACGCCTTCACCGCGAGCGGCGGATTCGCGGCAATCTTCTGCGCGATCTCCATCGCGGTAGGCAGTAATTGTTCGTGCGGCACTACGCGCGACACCAGGCGGATTTCCTTCGCCTTCTCGGCGTCGATTACTTCGCCTGTGAACAGCAATTCTGCCGCCCATTCACGGCCGACGATCTGCGCCAAACGGCCCAACCCGGCCGCGTCGCAACACAGCCCGCGCACCACGAACAGTTCGGCGAACTTCGCACGCTCAGAGGCGACCCGAATGTCCGCCATCAGCGCCAGTTCCATGCCCCAGCCGACGGCCGGCCCGTTGATCGCAGCGATCACCGGAATGTCGGTATGCAGCAACGCATCAGCCGCGGGCGTAAGCCCACCGGTTTTTTTACCCCGCTCGATTGCTTCCGCCGGTGGTCCCGCGGTGCCGCCGAGAATCTGTTTGACGTCGTCGCCGGCGCAGAACGCGCGCCCCTCGCCGGTGATGATCAACGCCGCAGCGCTGGACGATCGCACCGCATCCTCCAGCTCCATATATAAGGTATACGTCAGCGAGTTCATCGCCTCCGGCCGACGCAGCGTAATGACGCCTACGGCGCCATCCATCTCGTAACTCAGCTCTTTGAATTGCATGTTCCCGTTCCCCGCGTTGAGGGGTCGACACTAGGGGAAGGTGAAACGCGTTTCAACGGTTGCTCGATGGACCGGTCCCAGCTCTCGCCGGCGCCGAGGTGATGGTCCCACCAGACGGCGAGCCCGGCGCGCTCGAGCGCCACGACCAACGGGCTCACGCCGGCAGGACGAACTCGCAGGTCGGTCCAGCCGCCCGGGTCAAGCGACGGTCCAGCGTTGCCAGCGGACTGTTCACGCGCTCTGCGATCGCGACATACCACGCGTCGTAGCTGGTCAGGTTGGCGCGGAGGTCCCATACCCGTTCGGCGAACGGGTGGAATGGAAACAGACCCAAGTCGAGGCGCATCAGATCACGCTGCGCGCTCGTCGCTTCTATTCGCGACACCTCGCGCTGCCGCTCCATCCGCCGGAGCACGTTGGTCGTCTCGACCAGAACCAGCTCGGGTGCGATCAGGTCGTTGTTCGCGATGATCGATTCCGCCCACATGCCGTCGTTGCCGGAATCCACGAGCGCGGCGATCAGCACCGTCGCGTCGACGACGATACTCATTTGCGATCCGCGTCGCGTGCTCTCAAAACTGTCGATCGCCGAATTCGGCGACCGGATGCGAGCTTGCGTTCCCTAACGGCCGAGAGCCACGCGTCGACAGTTGGCCGTGATGCCATACGTTCCAGTTCGCCGCGCACATACTCCTGCATGGATTTCCCCTGCAGTGCTGCGCGCGCCGCCAGTTCGTCGCGGACTTTCTCCGGAACGTCCCGGATTGTCAGTTGAACGCCCATGAACGCATGGTGACAATCATGACAGCATTCTGCAAGCACGGCCGACGTGTGACGTCGAACTGAGCGGCCATGCATGGCTCGAGCGCCCACAGCGCTCCGATCAGCCGTCACGAACCCGCTCTCGGGTTCTCCCAACAATCAATCTCCGAGCAGCCCCAACGACCCATATAGATTCAGCGCGTCGTAGTAATTCCGCTCCGACACGATCTTACCGTCCTTGATGTCGTAGATCGTCACGATGTCGAGTTTCACTTCGTTGCCGGTGGGGCCGGTTTGGCTGCCATCGGCCAGGGTGATTTCGGCCGAGTTGATAGCGGTGGTGGACCATTCGGCCACGGCGAAGTCTTTTCCTTCGTAGATTTTCGAGATGGCCACCTTCACTTCGCCGAACGGTTTCAGCGTGCGTTCGAGTGCGTTGATGGCCGCGTCAACGCCGCGCGATTCGCCGTTCGGATCCACGTAGCGTATGTCGGTGGCATAGAGGGTGCGCAGCGTTGGCCAGTCGCGTGCTGCAACGGCGTCGATCTGCTTGCGTGCGATCTGGCTCGGCGTCTGTGCGTCGCTTGCGTCCGCCGGCGTCAGCAGCGCTACGGAAATCGCCGCAGCGAAAAGCGTTAGCGTAGTTGGGCGCATGTGGACCTCCGGCAGTGGCGAGAGGCGACTGTACTGAACTTGCAGACGCGATACACCTGTCGATGCGGCACGCAGTGCGGCGTAATCTCCGCACGGCGTAAACGTGGATAGAAGCGAGCATGACGGTGGATGAGGAGGCGCGGGTCGTTGCGGTAACGCGGCGCTGGATCGAACGCGCGGTGATAGGTTTGAACCTGTGTCCGTTCGCGCGTTCGGTGTTCGAGACAGGCGGCGTTCGTTGTGTGGTCAGTGCCGCGCGCAGCACGGATGAGCTGGTGGCGGATCTCGACGTCGAGTTGAGGCGCTTGCACCGTGTCGATGCGTCGGAGTGCGAAACGGCGCTGCTGATTCATCCGCACGTGCTGCAGGATTTCCTCGACTACAACGACTTCCTCGACATCGCGGACGCGACACTCGATGCACTCGATCTCGGCGACGTCATTCAGATCGCGAGCTTTCATCCGGCGTATCAGTTCGCCGACACGTCGCCCGACGACGTCGAGAACTGTACGAACCGCTCGCCGTTTCCGATGTTGCATCTGTTGCGACAGGCGAGCGTGGATCGTGCGGTGGCGTCGGTGCCGGACGCGGCGGCGATATACGAATCGAACATCGCAACGTTGCGGCGACTCGGCCCGGAAGGGTGGCGAGCGCTCTGGTTGCAACCGGCCGAAGGAGGCATCTGATGAAGAAGCTGGTCATGGTGGTGTGTTTATTGATTGCGGTGACTGCGCGCGCCGAGCAGATCGGCGAAGTAGATACAGTGTTCAAGTTCGTCGGCCCCGATCACAAGATCGTGGTCGATGTGTACGACGATCCGAAAGTGGCCGGCGTTGCCTGCTACGTATCACGCGCGAAGACCGGCGGTGTGAAAGGTGCGGTGGGTGTCGCCGAAGATCTCGCGGAAGCGTCGATCGCATGCCGGCAAGTCGGTCCGATTTCGTTCGCTAAGAAGCTGCCTCTTCAGGAAGAGATGTTCAGCGAACGAATTTCGCTGGTGTTCAAGAAGCTGCGGGTGGTGCGTATGGTCGACGCGAAGCGCAATACGCTCGTCTATCTCACGTACTCGGATCGCGTCGTGGAAGGTTCACCCGAGAACAGCCTCACCGCGGTGGCGGTGGATCACGCAACGCCGATTCCGGTGAAGTGAGCGGCCTTCAGACGAGCACTTTCAACAGTTGGCCGAGCAGCGTCTTGACCGGAATCTGAACCGAGAAGACCGCGAGCGTCGGAATCGCCAGCGGTGCGAGCACCGCCTTCGCTTCTGCTATTGCATCCCTCCGGGTTGGATCGCTCATTGTTGTCCATTCTCGCGTCGTCGCGCTTGCGGCGATTGCCACACCGGCGCCATCGTGGAACCATCGCCGCCCGGCCTTTGAATGGACTCGATCGTGCGTATACACACATCGATGGCGCGAGTGGCGCTCAACTGGGTTCTCGTTCTGATCGCAATCGGTCTGTCGGGCTGCTCGAAAGCTGACGACACGGCGAAAGCGTCCACCACGGCTGCGACGACCGCGGCTGCACCGCCCGCTC
>JBGSNQ010000188.1:0-23853 GCA_041739525.1 Pseudomonadales bacterium
GCCACGGCCTCGCGCAACATGGCGTCGCTGTTGTCTACCGCAATGATGGATGAGGCGCGCGCGTCGATCACCGGCCAGAACCGACCGGTGCCGCATGCGAGGTCGAGCAGCGCGTCCGTTTTCGTGAGCGTGGCGAGTGCGCGTCCGACGAGTTGACGTTCGCGCGCGGTCGAGATGCGCGTGCGCAGACTCTTGTTGTGATGACGGTGATAAGCAGACGCCCGTTCGGTGTCGTAGGCAATGATCTCGGGCAAGCATCCTCCGGTGGCGGTAATCTGCGCGGCGCAGAGAGTCTTCGGCAACGCAACCGTATGTCAACCGTTGGGAGCGCAATCGGATCGCCCTTGCGCGCAGAGCACCCGCTCGCGCCGCTGCTGTGGCGCGCGAGTGTGTTCGGTCTGGCGATCGTATTGCTTGCGCTCGCGCAGTTTGCGATCGCGTGGCGTCCCGCGAGCGCTCTCGAAGCGATATTCGTGCTCTTCGCGTGGCTCGATCAGGCGTTGTTGATCGCCGCGCCGCTGTTCGTTGTGGCGGCGCTGACGGGCTATCTGGAGCGCCGCGCGAAGCGTCGAGCGACCGTCGCGCGAACGATGCGCGTGGTGTTTGCGGTGGTCGCCACGCTCGTTGCGGCGGCGCTGCTCGCCGACATGCGCATTCACGAGTTGTACGGGTTCCACATCAACGGTTTCGTGTGGAACCTGATCACCACGCCCGGTGGCATCGCATCGCTCGAAGCATCGCGCGCCACCTGGTTGACGGTGACTGTGGCAATCGCGGCAATCTTCGCTGTGGTGCTCGGACTGCTGACGTGGCTGCAACGCCGCGCTGTGAGTGTGCGAAAGCGTCGCCGCTTGCGCATCGCCCTCGCTGTTTTGGCAATCGTTCTGTTCGACAAAGGGCTGTACGGCTACGCTGATCTCTCCGGCAACGGGCAGATGTTGCGCGCATCCGGGCTGTTCCCTTTCTATCAACCCGTCACGTTCCGTTCGGCAGCCAAACGCATCGGTATCCAACCCGCGCCGGCGCTCATCGGGTCGATCTCACAACGCGGCACGCTCGCCTATCCGCGCGAGCCGATCGAAATCGTGCCGCCGCCAACGCCGCCGAACGTGTTGTGGCTCGCGGTCGAGTCCATGCGGTTCGATCTGCTTACCGAAACCACGATGCCGCGACTGTGGGCATTCGCGGCCGAGAACCTGCACTTCAGACATCACCTGAGCGGCGGCAATCGCACGCGAATGGGTATGTTCACGATGTTCTATTCGTTGCACGGGCCTTACTGGTCGCACGTGCTGGAGCAACAGCGCGGCCCGGTGTTCTTCGACGTGCTCGGTCGTCTCGGCTACGACATCGAGGTGTTCACCAGCGCGAAGTTCTCGTATCCCGAGTTCGATCGCACGATCTTCGTCGACGTGCCGAGCGAGCGGCGGCACGAGTATTCGGAAGACGAAGTGTTCTGGCATCGCGACGTGCACAACGTGGACGCCATCATTGCGAGCCTCGAAGGGCGCGACACTGCAAAACCGTTTATGCGATTTCTATTCTTTGAAAGTACGCATGCGCCGTATCAGTTCCCGGAGGCCGACGCGATCGCAAAGCCGTACGGCGACGCGATGAACTACGCGTTGATGAATCCGGAGCGCGACATCGAGTTGATCCGCAATCGCTACGTGAACGCTGCGCACTTCGTCGACAGTCAGATCGGCCGCCTGCTCGACTTCCTGGAATCGGAAGGACTCATGCAGAACACCATCGTGGTCGTTACCGGCGATCACGGCGAGGAGCTGCTTGAACACGGTCGTTGGGGCCACGGCTCGGCGTTCGTCGACGAGCAGATCCACGTTCCGCTGGTGATGCGTATTCCCGGCCAGGCTGCGCGCGTGATCGATACGGTGACGAGTCATCTCGACATCGTGCCGACGCTGCTGCCGGCGTTCGGCGTCACCAATCCGCCTGCCGACTACGCGCTCGGCCTCGACGTGGTGCGTACCGTGCCGGAGCGCACGCGCGTGATCGCCAGTGAATGGTCGGGTTTCGCCTACATCAGCAAGGAATTCGTTGCGACCATTCCGCTCAGCGGCGGCTTTGACGCCGACGTGCACCGGCAGGGCGATTACACGCCGGTGCCGGCGTTACCGTTCTTCCAGTCGCACGCCGACGAGCTCGCGGAAGTGATGCAGGAAATGTCGCTGTTTCTCACCAAGGACGGCACCGCGCATTGACTTGGGCGGCTCCCGCCGTATGATTCAGAAATCAGGCGTAGATCCACGATTTCTGTATCACTTCTGAATTGGTGTTTCTGGGAGACCCTGCGATGCCCCCTTCTTGCGATATTGAAGGCGACGATTCCGAGCTGCAGGCGCGATTCGACGCGCGGATTGCCGCGGAGGAGCGCATTGAACCGAAAGACTGGATGCCCGATGCCTACCGCCGCAATCTGATCCGGCAGATGTCGCAGCACGCGCATTCCGAAGTGATCGGCATGCAACCGGAAGGCAATTGGATCAGCCGCGCGCCCACGCTGAAACGCAAGGCGATTCTGCTCGCAAAGGTGCAGGACGAAGCCGGTCATGGGCTCTATCTGTACAGCGCCACTGAAACGCTGGGTGCCACACGCGAGTCGCTGGTCGACGCGCTGCACGAAGGGCGCGCGAAGTACGCGTCGATCTTCAACTACCCATCGTTGACGTGGGCCGACGTCGGGGCCATCGGCTGGCTGGTCGACGGCGCCGCGATCGTCAATCAGATCTCTCTGCAGCGGACCTCGTACGGGCCGTATGCACGCGCGATGGTGCGCATCTGCAAGGAAGAGAGTTTCCATCAGCGGCAGGGCTACGAAATCATGCTGGCGTTGTGTCGCGGTAACGATGCGCAACGTGCGATGGCACAGGACGCGTTGAATCGCTGGTGGTGGCCGTCGCTGATGATGTTCGGGCCGCACGATGCCGAGTCCGCACACTCGGCGCAATCGATGCAGTGGAAACTGAAACGGCAATCGAACGACGAGTTGCGACAGAAGTTCGTCGATCAATCGGTGCCGCAGGCGGAGTTTCTCGGCATCCGTATTCCCGATCCGAAATTGCGACTCGATGAGGCAACCGGCCACTACGTGTTTGGCGAGATCGATTGGAGCGAGTTTCAGCGCGTGGTGAGCGGCGATGGTCCGTGCAATCGCGAGCGGCTCGCACATCACACGCGCGCACATGACGACGGCGCGTGGGTGCGCGAAGCGACGCACGCGTATCGGGCGAAACGAGCCGTACGCGATCGCGCGGAGGTTGCGTCGTGACAACCAACGAGATGCCGCTATACGAAGTGTTCATCCGTTCTAAACGCGGTCTCGACCATCGTCACGTGGGCAGCCTGCACGCCGAAGATTCCGCGCAAGCGCTCGAGTACGCGCGCGACGTGTACACGCGGCGCGGTGAAGGCGTGAGCATCTGGGTGGTAAAGAGCAGCGACATCGTGGCATCGCAGGAGGCAGACAGCGCGAGCTTCTACGATCCGCAGGACGACAAACCGTATCGGCACGCGACGTTCTACAAGGTGCCGGACGAAGTGAGCAATCTGTAGTGCAAACGGCTGCATCGAGTGATCTCTGCGCGTATTCGACTGCGCTCGGTGACGACGCGCTGATCCTCGGCCAGCGGCTTGCCGAGTGGGTCAGCAATGCGCCGTCGCTGGAAGAGGAGCTCGCGCTGGCGAACGTGTCGCTCGATCACATCGGCCGCGCGCGCATGTTCTATGGCCACGCTGCTACGGTCGCGGCGGATGGCAGGGACGAAGATTCGATCGCGTTCGGGCGTGATACGCGGACGTTCACCAATGTCCTTATCAACGAGCTGCCGCGCGGCGATTTCGCCTTCACGATGGTGCGCCAGTTCCTCGTCGACGCGTTCAACGTGCCGTTCCTCACCGCGCTCTCGGCCTCCAGCGAACCTGCGCTGGCCGCTATCGGCGAGAAGGCCGTTAAGGAATCCACCTACCATCTGCGCCGCAGTCGCGACTGGGTGCTGCGGTTGGGAGACGGCACTGCCGAGAGTCACGCTCGGGCGCAGCGCGCCGCGGACGAGATATGGGGATACACGCGCGAATTGTTCGAGCCGTTTGGCGCGGAGGCGCGTCTGACGGCGGCCGGTGTGGCTGCGAATCGAGCGTCGTTCGAACCCGCCTGGCGCGATGAAGTGGCTGCGACGTTTGCCGAAGCGACGCTGCGGGTGCCGGAGAACACGTGGAGTATTCGCGGCGGCCGCGACGGCGTGCATACCGAACACCTCGGTTATCTGCTGGCCGAGATGCAGTTCATGCAACGCGCATATCCAGGGCAGAAGTGGTGAACGCACGACACCCACGTGGACAGCACATCGACATCGTGCCGGCCGCGCACGCGGCGCGATTGGCGGCGCGCCGCGCGTCGCCCGACGAATCGTTATGGGCACTGCTCGACTGTGTCATGGATCCCGAGGTGCCCGCGCTCAGCTTGTGGGAACTGGGTGTTCTGCAGGATGTTCGCCGGGAGGGTGAACGCGTCGTCGTGGTGGTGACGCCTACGTATTCGGGGTGTCCTGCGATGGAGGCGATGGAAGAAGCGTTGCGGCAGCGACTTGCCGAAACGGGCCATCACCACGTGACGATCGAGCGGCGCTTGAGCCCGGCGTGGACCACCGACTGGCTTTCCAGCACGGCGCGGAACGCGCTGCGCACGTACGGCATCGCGCCGCCGGACGCACTGCGTTGCCCGCAGTGCGATTCCGCACACGTCACGCAAATTTCCGAGTTCGGATCCACGGCATGCAAGTCACTGTTTCGATGCGAGGAGTGTGGTGAGCCTTTCGACTACTTCAAGCCGCACTGATTCGTTCGTGAAGCTGCCGATCGTCGAGACGCGCATGCTGACCGACGACGCGATGGCGGTGCGTTTCGCGCTTTCGAAAGACGCTGCACCGGCGTTCCGCTTCGAACACGGCCAGTACCTCACGTTACGCGAAGTGATCGACGGCGAAACGTTTCGGCGCTCGTATTCGATCTGCTCGGCGGTGGGCGATGCCGATCTGACGATTGCGGTGAAGCGCATCGATGGCGGCAAGTTCTCCGAGCACATACACCGCAATTTCAAGCGCGGCATGACGGTGGATGTTGCGCCGCCGGCCGGTGAGTTCACCACGCCGTTGCAGCCGGAGGCGGCCCGCAGCTATCTGTGCATCGCCGCCGGCAGCGGCATAACGCCGATTCTGTCGATCGTCCGGACGGTACTCGCGCGCGAACCGCGCAGCCGGGTCACGCTGTTGTACGGCAATCGACGCACTGCAACGATGATGTTCCGCGAAGAGCTCTGCTTCCTGAAGAACGCATACCTGGACCGGCTGCAATGGATCAACGTGATGAGCCGCGAGCAGCAGGAAGCAGAGGTGCTGAACGGGCGCATCAACAATCGTAAAGGCGGCGAACTGAACCGGCACCTGATTCGTATTCGTGCGTTCGATCAGTTCTTCCTGTGCGGGCCCGAAGCGATGATCTCCGAGGTATCGCGCGGACTGCGACACGAAGGCATCGACGAAACGCGCATCCACTACGAGCTGTTTCACGCCTCCGCGCAGGACGCGAAGGCCGTGATGCTGAAACACCAGGCGCGGGCGGAGCGGTTCGCCGGCACTTTGTCCGAAGTGCGCGTTCGTGCGGGCGGGCGTGAGATCAGCTTCGAGTTGGCGGCAGACGGCGAGAACGTGCTCGACGGGGCACTCGATGCGGGTCTGGAAGTGCCGTTTTCCTGCAAGGGCGGCGTGTGCGCCACGTGCAAGGCGAAGTTGCTCGAAGGCAAGGTGGAGATGGATCTCAATCACGCGCTCGGGGCGGACGAGGTTGCAGCCGGCTACATCCTGACATGTCAGGCGCATCCGATCTCGAAGCGCGTCGTGGTCGACTACGACGCGGTGTGAGCCGTGCACGGGCGCGTGAGAAGGCGGGAAAAGATCGACACGCCCGAAGCCGCGGTGGCGCAGCTGCTGAAGCAGCGTGAACCCGCGGCTCAGTCGTTGATCGTCACGCTGTTCGGCGACTGTGTTTCGCAGCACGGCGGCACCCTGTGGCTCGGCAGCCTGATCGAACTACTGAACCTGTTTTCGATCAACGAGCGTTCGACGCGCACCTCGGTGTACCGGTTGGTGCAGGACAAGTGGCTGGCGGTGCAGCGCATCGGTCGTCGCAGTTACTACGAGTTCACCGATCATGGTCGGCGCGAGTACGAACGCACCGCGGCGCGCGTGTACTCGAGCGCACGCCCGGCTTGGAACGGCACGTGGACGCTCGCGATCCTGCACGACGTTTCCGGCAGTGCACGCGAGACGTTGCGAGCCAGCCTCGGTTGGATCGGGTTCGGACAGTTGTCGCCCGGCGTTTTCGCGCGGCCCTCGCCGGATCGACAGGGTTTGACCGACCTGATCGAAGAGCTGGGACTCGAACGACAAGTGCTGGTGATGGGCGCCCAGGCCGATTCAGCAGCCATTGCCGAGCTCGCCGAAGGGCGTTGGCACCTGACGGAACTCGCCGAGCGGTATCGGCGGTTCGTGGCGGATTTCGAGCCGTTGGCTCCACACGCAGCGAAGCTCGACCCGCAAACGAGCTTCGTGATGCGCACGCTGCTGATTCACGAGTTTCGTCGCATCGTGCTGACCGATCCCGACTTGCCCGATTCGCTGCTGCCGCAGGAATGGCCGGGTCGCGCGGCGGCCGAACTGACCAAGTCGTTGTACGCGAAGGTGGGTGAGCGGTCGGCGCGGTACGTGCGAACGCTCGAGAACGAAGCCGGCGTGCTGCCTGCACCCCACGCCGGGTTCTACCGGCGGTTCGGCCGATCAACCCGAGGCTGAGACGTCGAGCCGTTCGAAGCCGCGGAAGCGGATGCGCTGGCGCACGGGAGGTGGTTGCGACACTTCCAGCTTCGGAAAACGCTCGAGCAGCGCGGCGATGGCCACTTTTCCTTCAATACGCGCCAGCGACATGCCGACACATGCGTGGATGCCGCTCGCGAAGGCGAGGTGGTGATTGGGCGTGCGTTCGATGTCGAAGCGTTCGGGGTATTGGAACTGCGCCGCATCACGATTCGCAGCACCGATACACAACGTGATCTGCGTGCCGGGCTCGAACGAGACTCCTCCGATCTCCGTGACTGCCGACACTTCCCGATTGCCCAGCTGGTTCGGGCTGGCAAAACGCAGCGTTTCCTCGATGGCGCCCTTGATCAATGCGGGTCGCTCGAGTAGCTGAGTTCGCGCACCGGGTTGGGTGAGCAGGCAGTGCACGCCGTTGCCGATCAGGTTCGTGGTGGTCTCGTGGCCGGCATTGAGCAGAAAGATGCAATTGTGCAGCAACTCCGCTTCGCGCAGCTCACCGCGGTCGTGCAGTTCCGTTAGCGTTGCCAGCACGTCGTTCGGTGCCCCCGACGGATGCGAGCGACGGTATTTGACGAGCGCGCGCAGGTAGTCGAGAAACTCGGTTACGGCGTCGTTGCCGATCTGCAACTGCTGTGCCGTCAATTCGGGTTCCAGCGCGCCGAGAATGGCGAGCGACCAGCGGCGCAGGTTGTCGCGATCTTCTTCGGGCACTGTCAGCAGGCCGGAAATGATCTCGATCGGCACGCGCGATGCGAAGTGTTCGATCAGATCGACGTCGTTGCCGCCGCCGAACCGATCGGCGAGTTCATCCAGCAGGCGCGCGACAACACGTTCGAGCACCGCGATGGTGGGTTCGATCGTCTTCGGCTTCAGCGCTTCCGCAAGCGTGGCGCGCACGCGCGTGTGATACGGCGGATCGTTGAACACCAGGCTGGTCGTGTGATGGTTGAAAAGCGGACTGGCGCCGAACTTCGGCTTGAACAAGCGTCGCTTGTCGGAGCTGAAGTTCGAGTTGCGGTACACCTGCAGACAGTCCTCGTACCGCGTGACGAGGTAAGAGCCATCCGGGCTTAGATGGATTGGATCGGACTCGCGCAGCGCCGCGTACCAGGGAAACGGATCGTCGATGAACCCGGCGGGCGGACGCGCGAGATCGAACTGTTCAATGTCGTGTTGCGTCGGTCGAGCCATACCTTACTCCGGAATGAACCACTCGCAGACGGCTCGTCCGCCAGGTGTCAGCGCGCGCCCAAGGAAGGTCGCTACTTGATCGATCTCGGCGACCGCCTGATACGGCGGATTGACGATCAATAGACCGGAGCCGGTGGCGCCGCGCGATGCCGGCCCGCGCGGATCGAGTTCGATACAGAGCGTTTTCGGTGGCGCGAGGCGTTTGACGCGGCGCTTCAGCACGCTGGGATCGTGCTTCCCGTGCAGGGGATACCACACGAGATAGACGCCGTGGCGGAAGCGCGCGAGCGCAGCCTGTAGTGCGTCGGTCAACTGGGCCGGCTCGTCGGCGAGTTCGTATGCGGGGTCGATGAGGATTACGCCGCGTCGCTCGCGAGGCGGCAGCACAGCCTTCAGCTTCGCATATCCGTCGGTGCATTCGATGTGTGCGCGCGGGTCGGCGCGCAGCGTGCCCGACAGGGTTTCGTAGTCGGCAGGATGTCGCTCGCACAACAGCAGCCGGTCGCCGTCGCGCAGCAGTTGCGCGGCAATCATTGCGGAACCCGGATAGCGCCGTATCGGCAGCGCGGTATGCAGTTTAAGAGGGAGCGCGCGACTCGCTCCGCTCGTCGCGTTGAACGATTCCACGCAGGCGAGGTAGCGGGTGACGCTGCCGGGCATCGCGTTGCGCGATAGTGCGCGCTCCGGGCTTGCGTGCAACAGCGCAATCCCGGCGCATTGCTCGCCGTCGTCCCGGAGCGAATACATGCCGGCGCCGGCGTGTGTATCGATGTAGATGAGTGGAGCAGGCTTGGTGATCGCTGCTTCGAGCACCGCTATCAGCGTGCTGTGCTTGAGTACGTCGGCGAGATTGCCGGCATGAAAGCCGTGTCGATAGCTGAGCAATACGGTGACTCGATCGAAGTCGCGAGAAGCGTTTGCAGCAGGTTACTGAGCGAACGGCGACGGGTCCACTCGGCCTATACTGGCGCGTCCCCCCTTTGGACAGTATCTGCGATGCAGAAGAAAGCGTCTTTTCTAGTGGCCGTGCTCGAACACATCCGCGGCCGGCTCAATGCCAGCGAGCACGGCCTCGCGGCTGCATTCACTCGCCAGTTCTGGTCACGCGTTGCGCAGGAAGACCTGGAGGGGCGTAACGCCGAAGACGCGGCCGGAATGACGATCGCATGCTTCCGGCACTTCCAACGGCGCGCCCGGGACGCGGTCGACATCGACGTCGAGAATCCAGAATACGAACGCGACGGCTGGTCATCGCTGCACACCATCGTGCAGATCGCGCATCCGAACATGCCGTTCATCACCGACTCCGTGTTGATGGAGCTGTCGCATCGGGGTTTGGTGACTCACCACCTGCAGAACGTAGTGTTCGCAGCGGTGCGCGATGCCGATGGGAATCTGTTGCATATCGATCCGCAGTCGAGCGAGGCGCGTGCAGAGGTGATGATCTATGCGGAGATCGATCGGCTGGAGGAACAACGGCTGACGCCGCTCGCCGAGCAACTCGATGCGATCCTGAAGGACGTCCGCGCCGGCGTCGGCGATTTTCCGGTCATGAAACAACGCCTGCACGAGATCATCGCGTCGCTGAAGGCGGCGCCGCCGCGGTTGGCCGCTGAAGAAGTAGAAGAGTCGATCGCGTTTCTCGAGTGGCTGCTCAAAGGCAACTTCACGTTTCTCGGCTATCGCGAGTTCGACTTCGGCGGTGGAACCATCAAGCAGGTCCCGGATAGCGAACTCGGAATATTGCGGAACAGGGAGCCGTCGTCGGAGCGCCTGCTGGCGGATCAGCCGGATGATACGCGCGCGTTTCTGCTGGAACGCACGCTGCTCGCGTTTTCGAAGTCCGGCACGCGCTCGCAGGTACACCGGCCTGCGTATCCGGACTACATCGCCGTGAAGCGTTTCAATGCCGCCGGTGAAGTGGTGGGCGAGCAGGGCTTTCTCGGACTGTACACGTCGAACGTGTACACGGAGCGTCCCGACCTGATCCCTTTGTTGCGAAAGAAAGTCGCCAACATTCGCCGCCGTTCCGGACTCGATCCGGATGGGTTCGACGGCAAGATCCTTGCGCACGTTCTCGCGAGCTATCCGCGCGACGAACTGTTCCAAAGCTCCGAAGAAGAGCTGTTCAGCAATGCGATGGCGATCACGCAGATCCACGAGCGGCGCCGCACCCGCGTGTTCCTGCGTCGTGACCGATACGGACTGTTCTATACCTGTCTCGTGTTCACGCCGCGAGAGCTCTACAACACCCAGTTGCGCGTGAACATTCAGAAACTGCTGATGGCGAGGCTCGGTGCGGAGGACGCGCCGTTCGACGCGTACTTCTCGGAGTCGATTCTGGTGCGTCTGCAGTTCGTCATACGTGTGCCGCCTGGCATGAACGGTCCCGTCGACATCGACGAACTGCAACGTTCCATCGTCGCGTTGACGCGCGACTGGTCGCAAGACGTGCGTCATGCATTGCTGCAGGAGTGCGGCGAAATCGTGGGGCGACGTCTCGCAGAGGTCTATCTCGACAAACTCCCCGCGGCTTATCGCGAGAACCGTTCACCGCGCGCCGCGGTGGCCGATCTTCAGGAGATGGAGGGGCTGAGCGAGCAGTGCAATCTGACGATGCGGCTCTACCGCGCGCCCGAGGACCCGGAGGACATGTTCTTCGCGCGCGTATTCCATCTCGGTGAGCCGCTGCCGCTTTCGGAGTTGGTTCCCGCGCTCGAACACATGGGTGTACGCGCGATCGGCGAGCATCCGTACCGCATCAACGGCAGCTCGCGCACGATTTCAATTCACGATCTCGAACTGTGCGCCGGAGTTCCTATTGACATCACCGCGGTGGCGGAGCGTTTCGAGGAAACGTTCGTGCGTGTCTGGCATGGCACCGCAGACGACGATTCCCTGAATCGTCTCGTGCTCGTCGGCGGGCTCGAATGGCGTGAGGTGATCGTGCTGCGCGCCTATGCGCGCTACATGAAACAGACTCTGTTCGGCTTCGAACAGGAGTTCATCAGCGACACTCTGTTCAAGCATCCCGAAACGGCGCGGCTGCTGATGCAGTTGTTCGTCGAGCGTTTCGATCCGGAGGGCAGCGGCGACGGAACGGCCCTGCATGCAGAAATTCTCGAACGGTTGGACCGCGTCGAGCTTCTGAACGAAGACCGGATTCTGCGGCGGCTCCTCGAACTGATCGGGGCGACCGATCGAACCAACTACTTCCAACAGACCGCTGATGGCGCGCCGAAGGAGCATCTTTCGCTGAAGCTCGCGCCGCAGCGGCTGGCGAACATTCCGGCGCCCGTGCCGAAGAGCGAGATTCTGGTGCTCTCGACCCGCGTTGAAGGCCTGCATCTGCGCGCGGGGCCCATTGCGCGAGGCGGGTTGCGCTGGTCCGATCGGTTGGAGGACTACCGCACCGAAGTGCTCGGGCTCGTCAAGGCGCAGACGGTGAAAAACGCGGTGATCGTCCCGACCGGCGCCAAGGGTGGTTTCTTCGTCCGTCGTCGGCCTGCTGCCCGCGACGCGCTGATGACAGAAGCGGTCGCTTGCTATCGAACGTTCATAAGCGGCTTGCTCGACGTGACGGACAACATCGTCGACGGCGTGGTGGTACCGCCGCAGCGGGTACGCCGCTACGACCGCGACGACCGCGACGACCCGTATCTCGTGGTGGCTGCGGACAAGGGCACCGCGACGTTCTCCGACTACGCCAACGAAGTGTCGGCCGAGTATGGATTCTGGCTCGGAGATGCATTCGCTTCCGGCGGCTCGAACGGCTACGACCACAAGAAGATCGGTATCACCGCGCGCGGCGCGTGGATTTCCGTGGAACGCCACTTCAACGAGCGAGGAGTGGACGCGAACGCCGATCCAATCACGGTGCTCGGTATCGGCGACATGTCCGGCGATGTATTCGGCAACGGTCTGTTGCGCTCGCGATCGATCCTGCTGGTAGCAGCATTCAACCACCAGCACCTCTTCATCGATCCAGATCCCGATGCGCAGCGCAGCTATGCGGAACGCGAGCGACTGTTCGGGTTGCCGAGGTCGGGCTGGAATGACTACGACAGCACGCTCATCTCGGCGGGCGGCGGTGTATTCCCGCGCGCACAGAAGTCGATCGTTGTTTCTCCGCAAATGCGCGCGCGATTCGAAATCGAGGTGGAAAGCTGCTCACCGGACGAATTGATTCATCTGCTGCTCAAAGCACCGGTCGACCTGATCTGGAACGGTGGCATCGGTACGTATGTGAAGGCGCTTGAAGAGAGCCACGCTGACGTTGGCGATCGCACGAACGACGGCGTGAGAGTGAATGCAAACGAGTTGCGGGCGCGCGTGATCGGCGAGGGCGGCAATTTGGGACTAACGCAGGCGGCGCGCATCGAGTTCGCGCTTGCAGGCGGCGGCGTGAACACCGATTTCATCGACAACGCCGGTGGCGTCGATTGCTCCGATCACGAGGTCAACCTGAAGATCCTGCTCAATCAGCTCGTCTCCGACGGCGATCTGACGGTGAAGCAGCGCAACCAGTTGCTGGAAGAAATGACCGAGAGCGTTGCGACCCTGGTGTTGACCAACAATTTTCGTCAGGCGCAGGCGCTGTCCCTCGCGGAACGACACGCTCGTGCCCGGCTACCTGAGTATCAGCGCTTCATCTGGAAAATGGAGGTGGAGCAACGGCTCGACCGGGCGTTGGAAGGCGTGCCGTCGGATGCCGTGCTGGCGGAACGCAAAGGCCTGACGCACCCTACGTTGGCGGTACTGCTGTCTTACGCGAAGACCTACATCAAGGAACGGCTGATCAGCTCGCCGGTCCATTCCGACGCAGTGATATCGGAGACGGTATTCGAAGAGTTCCCGCAGGTCATTCGCGAACGCTATGCCGTGGCGACGCGCAAACATAGGCTGTATCGCGAGATCGTCGCGACGATCGTGGCGAACGATGTGGTGCATCACCTAGGAATTTCATCGATAACGCACCTTTCGGACTTCGTTGGCGGAGAGCCGCATGAAATCGTGCGCGCTTACTATGCGGCAGCGCGCTGCTTTGGAATTCGCGACACGTTTCGAAGCATCGAGTCGCTGGAGCGGGTAGACGGAGAGACGCGCCTCGACATGCTGCTGCAGGTCACACAACTCGCGCGACGTGCGACACGATGGTTGTTGAGGCATCGCCGCAACGCGCTCGACGTCGGTGCATTGATACAACATTTCGCGGGCAGCATCGCGCTGCTGTCGGCGTCGCGGCTCGCGTTGATGGGTGGGTCTGGACGCGCGCGCAGAGACGATCAGCTGCAACGATGGACGCGCGCCGGGGTGCCGACTGAGGTAGCGGAGTCGTGCGGCAATGCAGGTGCGTTGGTGACGATCCTGCCGGTGATCGATGCAGCGGAGCGTCGCGGCGCTGCACCGCAGGCGGTGGCGACGATCTTTGCGGATCTGAACGCGACGTTGTCAGTCGATTGGCTCGCCGACCAGCTGTCGCGCGTTGTGCCGTCGAGTTTGTGGCAGGCGATGGAGCGCGACCTGCTGCTCGACGATTTGATGAACGATCACGCGGCGCTGGCGGCTCGCATTGGCGTCGAAGAAAGTGGCGGCGGAGAGTCCAATGCGGCAGAGCGTTGGATCGCGCGGCAAGATCCGTTCATGCGCAGCTGGCGCGCAGCGATCGACGGTCCGCAACGCGCCGTCGCGCAGGATTTCTCGCTGCTGTCGATGACGTGTCGCAAGCTCGGCGACCTGATCAGGACACTTCCCGCCGCAGGCTGAATCGAGGTAAGCATGAGTTTCAGCGACATCGAGTACGTCGTAGACGGCCATGTGGCACGTGTTACGGCAAACAGGCCGAACGTTCGCAACGCGCAGAGTCGCCGGTTGCTGGAAGAACTCGACACGGCGTTCGCGCAAGCGATCGACGATCGCGACGTAAGGGTGATCGTGCTGTGCGCGGCGGGGGAGCATTTCTCCGGCGGCCACGACCTCGGTTCGGTTGATGAGCTGGAAGATCGAAAGCAGCGCCCGCTGGAAGACGGCCTGCGTGGGCGGTATGCACATTCGCGCGAGCACTTCGTAGACAAGACGTTGCGCTGGCGAGAGCTGCCGAAGCCGACGCTGGCGGCGGTGCAGGGCTACTGCATCTTCGCGGGTTGGATGGTGGCGTCGGCGATGGACGTCATCTTTGCGGCGGACGATGCAATGTTCCTCGCAGCGAATTTCCAGTACTTCTCGATTCCGTGGGACGTGCATCCACGCCGGGCGAAAGAGCTGTTGTACGAGAGCCGTTTCATCGATGCCAAGGAGGCCGCGGAACTGGGGCTGGTCAATCGGGTGGTGCCGCGCGCTGCGTTGCTGGGCGAGACGCTCGAATACGCGCATCGAATTGCCGCCAACGACCCGTTCCAGCTGCGCATGATCAAGCTCGCGGTCAATCAGATGCAGGATCAACAGGGATTCGCCGCGCACATCTCGGCGGCGCATGCGCTGCACATACTGTCGTCGGAAGGCGAGAAGGATCCGAACTATGCGTTGCAGGTGCCGGAAGGCCGGCGCCGGCCGATGGTGCAACGTGCGTTCGAGAACTATGAGCTGAACAAGAACAAGAAGAAGAGTTAGCGCAGACGCCCCCATGCCGCGGCTGCGGCGAGTTTCCAGTCGGCACTCCACGGTCGTCCAAACGCTTCGCCCATCGCCGCGAGGGCGCGCTGGTTGTCACGTCCGTTCAGTGCAATTTCGTCCAGCGAAAGCGTGAGCGGTTCGATTCCACAGGATTCCACCGCTTGCTCGCAGATTTCGCGGAACAGCCAGCCTTCTTTGCTGTGCGCGCGCATGTGAGGGCTGCTGATTCGTTCCGGAGGCGTGTGCGTGTTTACGACTATGGTTACGTGTTCGATGCGTTCCCGCTTTCCAACGGCTTCGAAGAGGCGCTGCAGCGACCCTGCGCCGACGCGTTTCGCGGTTCGCACCGCGCCGGCCAGCGCTTCAGGCCGACCTTCGATCTCGAGATGGTAGGGGTGCACCGTGTCCATGTTGGAGCGGTCGGTAAGAGCGACCTCTTCGCGAAGAAGCGCCACCGGCGCGCGTTGTACTCCGGCGATTGCGATCGCCATCGCCTTGCCGGTTTTTACTCGCAGGCCGATCGATGCCAATCCAGCCACCTATATGCCAGTCGCTCTAAAGGCGTCTGAACGACGCCGGGTCGTATGCGGCGCAGCCTTCTTTGCCGAGGCGCAGGTATTGATCGTTGTCGAACCACTGCCACTGGAACGTCTGCGCATAGAGTTCGCAGTGCTCGCGCTGATCCGTGATGCTCGTATCGGTGATCAACTTCTGCTTGAGGCTGTCGACCGTGATCACGTCCGACGACATGCGAATGCCTGGCGGCGCGGTATCGAGAAGGATCGTCGTCTTTCCATCCGTGCCCCACGGCAGCCATTGCACCTCGGTGCCGTCACCACCTTTTCCGGGGTCGCCTGACCGGGCGAATTCCGTCCAGTACGACATCATGCTTTTCGAAAGCTGATCACGCGCAGGTGATTGCGGATAGAGATAGGAAAGTCCGAGTCCACCTTCGAATTCGCCGAACACGAATGCGATTTCGAGCCCGTGGGCGGCACCGAGCGCCGTGGCGAGGTTGTAGCCCATGACGGACGGCTCTTCATCCCAGTCGAAGCGATAGGCGAACACCCGATCCGGTTGCGACTTCGACAACACCGTCGCGATGTTGTCGACGCCGCCGATACGCCACGAGTCGGCGCCGTAGCGAACGTGCCGCAGATAACTCGCTTCGTCCTTGAGGCGCGGGAATAGCCAGAGTCGTGTTTCGACGAAACGTGGGTCGCGCACCATGAACAGCGACGGTTCGTCGCGGTTCGAGCCGAGGATGACAGGCACCGCGTTGTACTGGCTCGGGTCAGCGAACACTTTCGTAATGTCGGACTCCAATGGCAGAACCGCGCCGTCGCCGAATATCTGCGGCGCGTTGATCATGCCGAGGCCGCCGCCTTCGTACAGCGTCATGACGTCGGCTGCGTTCGTACCGAGCAGCAGCGCCCGCACCTGTTCGTCGGTCATGGCGTTCTGTGCGGTCTTCGCGCTCGCGGTATCGCCGGCTTTGCCGTCGCGGACCAATAGACGGTTGATGACTTCGCGGCTGCTGAACTTGTGACCGGGAACCGCATCGTCGTAATAGTTCTCTGCGAGGGCGCGCGGCGCAGCGAAGAACCCGCCGCTCTCTACGATTGCGCGGTGGAAGAGACCCTTGGCGAGCGGCGAAGCCATCAGCGCGAGCACGTCCGTTCCGCCCGCCGACTCACCGAAGATCGTCACGTTGTTCGGGTCACCGCCGAACGCGGCGATGTTGTCGCGCACCCAGTGCAATGCCGCGATCGAGTCGAGCAAACCGTAGTTGCCGGAGTTGTCCTCCGTGGATGCGTCGGCGCTGCGCAACGCCGGATGCGAGAACCAGCCGAACGGGCCAAGGCGATAGTTGAACGTCACGACCAGCAGGTCGTGGTCGGTCGCGAGACGAGCGCCCGAATAGCTGCCGCCGTGGCCGATGCTGTTACCGCCGCCGTGGATCCACAACATCACCGGGCGGGCTTTGTCGCCGGAAGGTACGTTGTCCGGCGAGAACGGCGGTGCCCAGATGTTCAGATACAGACAGTCTTCGTTGCCGACCGGTGCGTGCGCGTCGGGTGAGCGACCTGCGCCGGAGAGCAGCGACGGAAACTGCACGCACATGTTGCCGATCGCGAGCGCATTGCGCGGCGTGGTCCAGGGTTGTGGCGGACGGGGCGCCTTCCAGCGCAGTTCGCCGACCGGCGGCGCCGCATACGGCAGGCCGAGCCACACGTTGGCACCGTACTTGCCCGTGAACCCAACGACTGCACCGAGGGGCGTCTGACGCAAGGTCGATTGGTCGGCGACCGGCGGCGGTTCCTGATGTTTGGGCCAAAACGCGTAGGCCAGAGCGCCGAGTATCAGCAGTACGACGACTGAAATTGCTAACTTGCGCATTGTTTCTCCTCGGTGAATCAGCCGGCCGGCTTGCGGAACTTCAGGATGAACTGATCGGTCTTGCCGCGGATCGCCGGATCGAACACCGCGAGCGTGCGGGTGTCGTTCGGGTTTCGCAGAAGGTCGCTCGTGTCGACGAGTTCAAACCCGGCCGCTTTGATTTCCGATACGACGGTCGCTTCGTCGATGCGGTGCAAGGTGCCGACGTCGCGATCGGCGGAGCCGGCTTCTGCGGAATGATCGATGACCGCGAAGATGCCGCCCGGTTTCAGAATCATCAGGAAATTCTTGAGCAAGGGTGGGCGCTCGACCTTCAGATTGACGACGTCGTGATAGTTCTGCGCGGTGAAGATCAGATCCACTGAATCTGGCGCCAGACCCCACTCGCGATCTTCTGCGGCGGTGACGTTCGGCAGCCGACCGTCGGCAATGCGCTTCGCATCTTCGCGCGTGGCGACGACGCGACCCGTGTCGCCGACCGTGCGCGACAACAGTTCGGTGAAATAGCCGCCGCCGGCGACGAACTCGAACACGACTTCACCGGGCTTCACGTCGAAGAAGGTGAGCGTTTCGGCCGGTTTACGGTCCGCGTCGTGCGCAACGTCGTCCGCGGGTCGGGCCGGATTTGCGACGGCGGCGGCGATCGCTGTGGCGGTGGACGAATCGGTAGAAGACTCAGCCACGGGTGCGGGTGTTTGTGCTGCAGGTGTCATGGCGGCGTCAGTGGCCGGCGGTGCAGCAGGTTGTCGATCGCAAGCGGCGACGATCAAAATTCCAGCGATCATCGAAGCGATACGAAGTGAATAGATCCCCAACGCCATCACCATTCTCCCCAATGGCATGAAGCAGCGCCGGTACTATGCCGCAACCTCGGGCTGATCTCACGCGAGGCGAACAAGAAAAAGCCCCGCTTGCGGGGCTTTTTCGTTACACGCGAGTCCGCGTCAGTCCCAGGTCAACGCGCCACCGGTCTGATACTCGGTCACTCGAGTTTCGAAGAAGTTCTTCTCCTTCTTCAGATCCATGATCTCGGACATCCACGGGAAAGGATTCTTCACACCGGGGAACTGCTCCGGTAGCCCTATCTGCGCCAGCCGGCGATTCGCGATGAATTGCAGATACTCCGCCATCATGTTCGCGTTCATTCCAACCACACCACGCGGCATCGAATCGCGTGCGTATTCGATTTCGAGTTGTGTGCCTTCGAGGATCATCTGCAACGCCCAATCGCGCACGTCGTCGTCCCACAACTGCGGGTTCTCGAACTTGATCTGGTTGATCACGTCGATACCGAAGTTCACGTGCATCGATTCGTCGCGCAGGATGTATTGGAACTGCTCCGACGTACCGGTCATCTTGTTGCGGCGACCCATCGACAGAATCTGTGTGAAGCCGCAGTAGAAGAAGATGCCCTCGAGCACGCAGTAGTACGCGATGAGGTTCTTCAACAGCGCCTTGTCGGTTTCGAGCGTGCCAGTGACGAACGTCGGATCGGACAGATCGCGCGTGTACTTCAGTGCCCACGACGCCTTACGCGCGACGGCGGGGACTTCGTGGTACATGTTGAAGATCTCGCCTTCGTCCATGCCGAGCGACTGGATCACGTATTGATAGGCATGCGTGTGAATCGCTTCTTCGAACGCCTGTCGCAGCAGGTACTGGCGACACTCCGGGTTCGTGATCAGCCGATAGATCGCGAGCACGAGATTGTTTGCCACAAGCGAATCAGCGGTCGAGAAGAACCCGAGGCTGCGTTTGACGATCCGGCGCTCGTCGTCGGAAAGCCCGCCGTCGGTTTTCCACAACGCGATGTCGGCCGTCATGTTGATCTCTTGCGGCATCCAGTGGTTCGCGCAGCCGTCGAGATACTTCTGCCAGGCCCAGTCGTACTTGAACGGCACCAGCTGATTCAAATCTGCGCGACAGTTGATCATTCGCTTCTGATCGACCGTGACCCGCTCTAACGAGCCTTCGATGGCGCGAAACTCGGCTTTCGCATCGAGCGCTGCAACGGCCGCCTGCGCTTTCTCGAGATTCGTGCGCCCGGCGTCGGCGGGGGTCGTCGCCGGCACTGCCTTCGGCATAGCCACTTCCGCTACCGTGACCGGAAGCGGCTTTGCGATCTCCTGTTGCCTGATCGGAGTGGCTTGCTCCGCGGCCGCGCGAGCGACCACCGGTGCAGGCACGCTGTTGTCGTCGGAACCGTCGTAGTCATCCCAGGTCAGCATTTTCGTCATCCTCCTTGATGGCTACTGGCACGCTTCGCAGTCGGGATTGTCGATCGAACATGCGAGCGGAACTTCAGCTGCATCCTCGCCGAGGTTGAACGAAGTCGCGGTGACGGCACTCGCGGATGTCGAGAGCGCCTCCGATATCGCGCCAGCAGAAACGGCGTTCAACTTGCTGCGATCGACCGTCGATTTCTCGGTGCTCGTCGCGCTCAACGCGCGCAGGTAATACGTCGTCTTCAGCCCGCGAATCCACGCCATCCGATATGTCACGTCGAGCTTCTTGCCCGAAGCACCTGCGATGTACAGGTTCAGCGACTGTGCCTGGTCGATCCACTTCTGGCGGCGTGCACCAGCATCGACGAGCCAGCGCGGCTCGACTTCGAACGCGGTCGCATAGAGCTGCTTGAGATTCTCCGGCACGCGGTCGATCTGCTTCAGGCTGCCGTCGTAGTACTTCAGGTCGTTGACCATGACCTTGTCCCACAGATCGAGCGCCTTCAGATCGTGCACCATGTACGGGTTCACCACGGTGAACTCGCCCGACAGGTTCGATTTGACGTAGAGGTTCTGATACGTCGGCTCGATCGATTGCGACACACCGGTGATGTTGGCGATGGTCGCCGTCGGTGCAATCGCCATCACGTTCGAGTTGCGCATGCCGTCGGTTTTCACCTTGCGGCGCAGCGTTTCCCAATCGAGCGTCGAATCGTAGTTCGCTTCGAGATATTGCTTGCCGCGCTCGCGCTCGAGGTGACGCAGCGAATCGAGCGGCAGGCTGCCGCGGCTCCACAACGAGCCTTCGAAGCTCGCGTAGCTGCCGCGCTCCTTCGCGAGATCGCTGGACGCTTCGATGGCGAAGTAGCTGACGGCTTCCATCGATTCGTCGGCGAACTTGACCGCGGCATCGGAGCTATAGGGGATGCGCAGTTCGTACAGCGCATCCTGGAAGCCCATGATGCCGAGGCCTACCGGGCGATGACGCATGTTCGATGCGCGCGCCTGGGCGACCGAGTAGTAGTTGATGTCGATGACGTTATCGAGCATCCGCACTGCCGTACGCACCGTACGCCGCAGCTTGTCGAGATCGAGACCGTCTTTGCCGACGTGCTGAACGAGGTTGACCGAACCTAAGTTGCATACGGCGATTTCGTCGCGCGACGTGTTCAGTGTGATCTCGGTGCAGAGGTTCGACGAATGCACCACACCGACGTGCTGTTGCGGCGAACGAACGTTGCACGCGTCTTTGAAGGTGATCCACGGATGACCGGTTTCGAACAGCATCGACAGCATCTTGCGCCAGAGGTCTTGCGCGCGGACGCGCTTGAACAACGGCAGTTCACCCGATTCGGTTTTGCGTTCGTATTCGGTGTACGCGTGTTCGAACGCGAGACCGTACAGGTCGTGCAACTCGGGCACGTCGCTCGGCGAGAACAGCGTCCACGTGCCGTCTTCGAAGACGCGCTTCATGAACAGGTCGGGAATCCAGTTGGCCGTGTTCATATCGTGCGTGCGGCGGCGGTCGTCGCCCGTGTTCTTGCGCAGCTCGATGAATTCCTCGATGTCGAGGTGCCACGTTTCGAGGTACGAACAGACCGCGCCCTTGCGCTTGCCGCCCTGGTTCACCGCAACCGCGGTGTCGTTGACCACTTTCAGGAACGGCACAACGCCTTGCGACTTGCCGTTCGTGCCCTTGATGTAGGCGCCGAGTGCGCGCACCGGCGTCCAGTCGTTGCCGAGGCCGCCGGCCCACTTCGACAACATCGCGTTGTCGTGAATGGCGCGGTAAATGCCGTCTAGATCGTCTGGCACGGTGGTGAGAAAACACGACGACAACTGCGAGCGCAAAGTGCCCGCGTTGAATAACGTCGGCGTGGAGCTCATGTAATCGAACGACGACAACAGGTCGTAGAACTCGATCGCGCGTGCGGTGCGATCGGTTTCTTCGAGCGCGAGGCCCATCGCAACGCGCATGAAGAACACTTGCGGCAGTTCGAAACGCACGTCGTTGCTGTGGATGAAGTAGCGGTCGTAGAGCGTCTGCAGGCCGAGGTAGGTGAAGTTGTGGTCGCGCTCCGGCTTCAACGCCGCACCGAGCGCGTCGAGGTCGAACTTGCGCAGGTCGGCCGATACGAGTTCGAGCGCGGCGCCGCGAACGATGAACGCCTTCAGCGCCACCGGATAGACCTCGCGCATCTGCGATTGCGTGGCGCGGAAGTCGCCTTCGGTTGCACCTTGCGCCTGAACGCCGAGGAACCCGAGTGCTTCGGCGCGCAGATCGTCGAGCAGGATGCGCGCCGTGACGAACGTGTAGTTCGGCTCTTCTTCGACCAGCGTTCTCGCGGTGATCAGCACCGACGTGGCAACGTCCTTCTCGGAGATGCCGTCGTACATGTTGTTCAGAGCTTCGACGATGATCCGCTCGCCGTCGACGTCTTTGAGGCCCGCGCACGCTTCGCTCACGACGGTGCGCAGACGCTCGACGTCGAGCGGTGCGCGGGTGCCGTCGGCGCGCGTAATCGTGAGATTGGTCTGGGTCGGCTTCGCGACCGTCTTGCGCTCGGCACGGGCTCGCGCGCGGCTGTCGCGATACAGTACGTAGTCGCGGGCGACTTTGTGCTCACCTGAACGCATCAGCGCGAGTTCTACCTGGTCCTGAATGTCTTCGATGTGCAGTGTGCCGCCCGACGGGAAGCGCCGTTCGAACGTCGCACTCATCTGGTCTACGAGACTCCGGACCTGTTCTCGAACGCGCGAAGAGGCGGCGGCGGTGCCGCCTTCGACTGCGAGAAAGGCCTTGGTCATCGCGACGGCGATCTTGCTGTCGTCGTACGAGACGACCGTGCCGTTGCGCTTGATCACCCGCAACTGACCCGGCGCGGTCGCGGCGATCGACGCGGAAGGGGGCGAAGCGGGTTGAGGATCCTGTGTGACGCTTTGTTTAACGTCTTGTTCAACGTCTTGTTCAACGTCGGTGCGCTGTAGCGTGTCCGTTTGCATTGCTGGCGTAACTCCCCGGTGTAACTACTGTCCGAAATAGGTGCGTTTCTTGGTTTTTTCCCTGCGCGCTGACCACTACATCTTGTGCTTGCGGTTTTCTGGGTTCCGGCGCGCCGATCTTCCTTGTCAGCCTGCATTCCCGGTCGGTTTCAGCGGCTTTTTCGCGCGTTCGCGCTGGGGCCGATGACCCGGGCATACCCCAACATGTTGGGTTGGACGACGAGGGGAATACAAGATAATGCGGTGCGACCGCGCAATGCAAGATGCAAAGCTGTGGATAAGCTGTGACGGTTCGGTGCACGTCCTGTGCATGCTTTTGGGGCGCGACCGTTCGGGCTTTTTGCGCCTATTGCCGCGTTCCCGACCACTAGATATTGTGTTTTGCGTTTGGGGCGGAGGGACGTGAGTGGACTGCGTACTGGCGATCGATCAGGGCACTTCGAGCACGAGGGCGTTGGTTTTCGACACGCGCGGTCGCGTTCTCGGAAGTGCTCAACGCGAGTTCGATCAGATATTCCCGCGTGACGGATGGGTAGAGCACGACCCCGAAGTGTTGTGGGACACAACGCTGTTTGCGGCGCGTGGCGCGCTTGCTAACGCCGCCATTGAGGCGCATGAGCTCACCGGACTAGGCATCACCAATCAGCGCGAAACGACCGTCGTCTGGGATGTCGATACGGGCCTTCCGGTCTACAACGCCATCGTGTGGCAGGACCGCAGAACTGCGTCGCAGTGCGAGCGTATTCGCGCCGAAGGAATGGCGGCGAAAATCGCGAAGGCCACAGGTCTCGTGATCGACCCGTATTTCTCGAGCACGAAAGTGGCGTGGTTACTCGACAACGTTCCGGGACTGCGCGCGCGCGCCGCGAGCGGCAAGTTGCGCTTCGGTACCGTGGACAGTTTTCTGATCTGGCGGCTCACGTCGGGTGCGAAGCACGCCACCGACGCAACGAACGCTTCGCGAACTCAGTTGTTCAACATCGAGTCCCAATCCTGGGATCCCGAACTGCTGCGCTACTTCGACATACCCGCAACCATGTTGCCGGAGGTGCTCGACTGCGCCGGCGACTTCGGCGTGGCCGATCCGAAATGGCTGGGTGGGGCGGTGCCAATTCTCGGCGTTGCCGGCGACCAGCAGGCCGCGTTGATCGGGCAGGGCTGCTTCGAGGTCGGTATGACCAAAAGCACGTATGGAACCGGTTGTTTTCTCGTCACAAACACCGGTGACCAGCTGATTCGTTCGACGAATGGCCTACTGTCCACGGTCGGCTACCGTATCGGCGGCCGCACGACATACGCGGTCGAAGGCAGCATTTTCGTTGCCGGCGCTGCGGTGAAGTGGCTACGCGATTCGTTGCGGATAGTCGAATCGGCTGCTGAAACGGAAGCCGCCGCGCGCCGCAGTGGCGTCGAGGCGGGCGGCGTCTACGTGGTGCCGGCGTTCACCGGCATGGGCGCACCGCACTGGCGTCCCGAAGCGCGCGGGCTGGTTTGCGGTCTGTCGCTCGACACGAGCCGCGACGACCTGATCG
>JBGSNQ010000033.1:0-20589 GCA_041739525.1 Pseudomonadales bacterium
TAGGGTACGACTGTGTGCGACTTCGCGCAGTCTCAGTCGTCCGGCGGATCCCGCATTTCTTCGCGCACGAACAAAACGAGCCGCCCGAGACCCACGATCGTCACCCAGGAACGAAACTACATGCGAATGAACGGCAGATTCATCACGAACATCCCGACGGCGAGTGTGACGGCATGATTGCTGCTCGCGCTCTGCAAGCGTCTCGCTGAGGTGGCCACCCAATCACCCCGGCGACGATCAGGTGGGTGAGGTAGATTCCTCAGTCGTTCGCGTGATGCCACAGCGCGCACAAGCTCTTGGCGCGCAACACTTGAGCCCTGTTCACCAACGAGCGGTTTTTGCTCCCTATCCTGGGACCCGTTCGAAGGATGACGAAGAGTTGGGGGCAGTCTGCACCGCTCAACCGCGAAAAATATTGGAACGACCGCGAGATATTGGAAGGGACTCTTCGCCTGAAGACAGATAACCAATTGATTTATTGGTAGCTACGGGTGGGCTTGAACCACCGACCCCAGGATTATGAATCCTGTGCTCTAACCAGCTGAGCTACGTAGCCACGGAACGAAAGGGCTGCGGATTTTCCGAAGATGGTCCAGTGATGTCAAGAAACCGGCCTGCGTCAATTCCAATTCAAACATTGAATCTGAAGTGCATCAGATCGCCGTCGGCGACGACGTATTCCTTGCCTTCAAGCCGCCATTTGCCGGCGTCCTTTGCACCTTGCTCGCCCTTGCAGGCGATGAAGTCGTCGTAGCCGATCACCTCCGCGCGAATGAAGCCCTTCTCGAAGTCTGTATGAATCACTCGAGCCGCTTGCGGCGCGCGCGCACCGATCGGAATGGTCCAGGCTCGCACTTCTTTCGGCCCCGCCGTGAAATACGTATGCAGTTTCAGCAAGTCATAGCCCGCGCGAATGACGCGATTGAGGCCGGGTTCTTCCATACCGAGATCGGCGAGAAACTCGGCGCGGGCGTCGTCATCGAGTTCGCCGATTTCGGCTTCTAGCTTGTTGCAGATCGTGACTACCACGGCACCCTGTTCTGCAGCGATACGCTTCACCTCATCAAGCAGCGGATTATCGTCGAAGCCATTTTCGTCGACGTTTGCGATGTACATGACCGGCTTTGCGGTTATCAGGTGTAGTTCGCGCAGCCGGAGGGAGTCGTTGGCGTCCAGGGCGAGCGCGCGCACCGGTTTCCCTTCGTTCAACGCCGCCCGCACTCGTTCCAACACCGCGACCATGGCCTTCGCTTCTTTGTCACCCGCATTCGCCGTGCGGCGGGTGCGATCGTAGACACGTTCCACCGTTTCGAGGTCGGCGAGAGCGAGTTCCGTATCGATCACCTCGATGTCGTCTCGCGGCGATACCTTCGTCGATACGTGCACGACGTTGTCGTCGACGAAACAGCGCACCACGTGTGCAACCGCGTCGGTCTCGCGGATGTGTGCGAGGAATTGATTACCCAGACCTTCGCCTTTGGATGCGCCAGCGACCAACCCCGCGATATCCACGAACTCCATCGTCGTTGGAATCACCTTCTGCGGGTTGGCAATGGCCGCGATTCGGTCGAGGCGCGGATCAGGTACCGGAACGATGCCGGTATTCGGATCGATCGTGCAGAAGGGAAAATTCTCAGCAGCGATACCCGCCTTCGTTAGAGCGTTGAACAGCGTCGACTTGCCGACGTTCGGCAGCCCGACGATTCCACAGTTGAAGCCCATCAAGCGTCCCCGTTTCCGGCGGTGTGTAGAAGGTTCATGGCCTTGGCGAACTCTCCAGCACAGATCAACGCCAGCAAATCGTCCGGCAGCGTCATCGCGTCGCGCACCTTGTCTCGATCTTCGCCACGCATCTTTGCACCTGTGAGATAACCGCTCACGCGATCCTTGTGGCCAGGATGTCCCACGCCGATTCGCAGTCGTGCAAAACCCGCATCGTTGCCCAACGACTCGATAATGTCGCGTAATCCGTTGTGGCCATTGTGGCCGCCGTCACGCTTCAAGCGAATCACGCCCGGCTCGAATGCCATCTCGTCGTGCGCCACCAGAATTTCCGACGGTACGAATTTGAAGAACGTTGCGACCGCGCCAACCGATTCGCCGCTCAAATTCATGAACGTGTTCGGAATCAGCAGGCGCATGTCGTGCCCCAGAATCTGTCCACGTCCAATACGCCCTTTGAACTTCGGCTCATCGGCCCACGCGATGCGGAACCGCACCGCGAGCGCCTCGACAAACTCGGCGCCGACATTGTGGGGAGTGCCGTCGTATCGCGGGCCCGGATTTCCCAAGCCCACGATGAGACGCAGCGCCGCCATGGCTCAGCCTTTGTCGGAGTCCGACGCTTCTTCGTCTTCGGCCTGCGGCTCCGCCGGCGCGCCCGCGGCAGCGGCTTCGCTCGCGGCGGTATCCATCGCATCCATTTCGGCTGCGAGCGTCGACGCATGCACGCTGACCACCGCTACGTTCTGCTCTTCACGCTCTTCGTCCGACAGACCTTCGAGGTCTTCGAGCACAACGCCTGTGGGCAGCTTCAAATCCGAGAGGTGAAGGATGTCGCCGATCTTCAGGGGACCCACGTCCACGACGATGGCTTCTGGCAGATCCTTCGGCAGACAGGTCACTTCTACTTCGATGATGTGGTGGGTGATCAGGCCTTTCTCGTCTTTGACGCCGATGCACTCTTCTTCGTTGATGAAGTGCAACGGAATCTGAACGGTGATCTCCTGGTTCGCCAGGATGCGTTGGAAGTCGATGTGCATCGGCTTGTTCGTGGCCGGATGGCGTTGCATGTCGCGCGCCAACACCTGGCTACGCGTGCCGGCGACCTTCAACGCGAGAATCTGCGAGAAGAACGTATCCGCCTGTATCGCCTTCGAGAGATCGTTCTCGATCAATGAAATGTTCAGCGGTGCCTCACCGCCTCCATAGACGATGCCCGGTACCATCGCGGCATTTCGACGCAGGCGGCGGCTCGCACCTTTCCCGACGTCGGCGCGCGCTTCCGCAACCAACTCGATCTGCTGTGACATGGTTATCTCCTGGTTGTCACGTTCAAACGCGTATCGGGTCCGCGACCAGAACCCGAACGCACCTTCTAAAACCTAGCGAAACATTGCGCTGACCGACTCTTCGTTGCTGACACGCCGAATCGCTTCGGCCAGCAGCCGGTCGAGGCTCAACTGTGTGATCCGTGAACAGGCTTTCGCCTGCGCCGACAACGGAATGGTGTCGGTGACGAACATCGAATCCAGCGCCGAATCGTTGATTCGGTCGATCGCGGGGCCCGAAAGCACCGCGTGGGTGATGTAGGCCACCACGCCACGCGCGCCACGGTCTTTCAATGCGCGGGCGGCCTGGCACAGCGTGCCGGCGGTGTCGACGATGTCGTCGACGATGATGCAGGTGCGTCCGTCGACGTCACCGATCACGTTCATCACTTCCGATTCATTCGCAACCGAACGCCGCTTGTCGATGATCGCGAGGTCAGTGTCGTCGATGAGCTTTGCAATGGCACGCGCGCGCACCACGCCACCGACGTCGGGCGAAATCACCATCGGATTCGGATAGCGCTGTGCCAGCGCATGGTCGACCAGCAACGGCGACGCATACACGTTGTCGACCGGCACGTTGAAGAAGCCCTGGATCTGATCGGCGTGCAGATCGACCGTCAGCACGCGGTTCACACCAGCCACGGCCAACATGTCGGCGACCACCTTGGCACTGATCGGAACACGCGCCGAGCGCGGCCTACGGTCCTGGCGGGCGTAACCGAAGTAAGGCATCACTGCGGTGATACGGCTTGCCGATGCTCGCTTGATGGCATCGGCCATCACCATCAGCTCCATCAGATTGTCGTTCGTCGGTGCGCACGTCGATTGCAGCATGAAGACATCGCGCCCACGCACGTTTTCATGGATCTCGACGCGGACTTCGCCGTCGCTGAAGTGATCGACATCGGCCGCGCCGAGATCGATCCGCAACTGATGGGCCACACGTTTCGCGAGTTCCGGGTGCGAATTACCGGCAAAGACGATCAGGTTGGGCAACTGTTGTTACTCACGTTTCGAACTGACCCACTTCTTTAAAGAAATAGGAGGACGTTCCTGCCGGTCCGACTTGGCTGGGGCGCTAGGACTCGAACCTAGGAATGGCGGGATCAAAACCCGCTGCCTTACCAGCTTGGCGACGCCCCAAGTAATGGACTCGACGAAGGTGGATGTCGCGCGCGGGCAAGGAGCCCCCGATTCGCGAAAGGCCGGTATTCTGATGATCGGTCTACAGGGTGTCAAACGCGTTCTGCGCGCCGAATGACCACTGCTCCGGCAGCAGCGTGACCTTCACTTCTCCGCGCACGGCAACGATTCGCGCAGGCAAACGCGCGCCATCGTCGAATGGTCGGTACCCGGAAAACTCGAGGCGCCAGGACAATTGGTCGAGCGTCGCGAGATCACCCGCGGCATCGGAGTTCACCCTTTCTACCGGATACCCGGGCGCCTGTTCGCCGCGAATCCAGTGCGTAAGCGCGGCTATCGGCAAGCTGAATCCCAACCAGCGTTGCATCGCCGCGTCGGCATCCCGCTCGTGAAAGACCTCGCCCTTCGACGTGTACACGGTGACCTCGTTTGCTTCGCCGACCAGGCGGCTGTGGCCCTGGCCGAGCGGTCCCCATAAGTCGATCTCGTCGCGTCCGGCCGCATGCTGCCAGACGAAGCTCGACGTGAAGCCATCGTTGCCGTTGCGTACCGCGATGCGTCCCTTCACTGCGAAGCCGCCGACCTCCGGGGCGCCGATTTTCGGTTCGGGTTTCAGAAGCGCACAACCCGCGACCGTGACGAGCACCACGGCGCAAAAGGCAATGCGTCGACATCCGCTCGAAAACACTTTTAGAAATAACGGGTTAGCCAAACATTGCATCTGATTTCCGGCGCGGCTTTGATATGATGTCGCGGTTCTGTCGGAACCCCCTGATGGCGATTCTCGCGTACGGCCTCAACTTTCGCACGGCACCCATCGATCTGCGGGAGCGTATCGCGTTCCCGGTCGACAGCCTCGTGCAGGCGCATCGCGATCTCGCGCGTTCGATTCCGGCTGTCGGCGAAGTGGCGATTCTCTCGACCTGCAATCGCACCGAGTTGTACTGCTCCGCGGAGTTGAATGACCAGGAGGCGTTGATCGACTGGCTGTCGCGCTATCGCAACGTCGCGCCCTCGATCATTCGCGAGGCATCCTATGCTCACTGGGATCGCGACGCAGCGCGTCACCTGATGCGCGTCGCAGCGGGTCTCGATTCGCAGGTACTCGGCGAGCCGCAGATCCTCGGGCAAGTGAAGGATGCATGCGACACCGCGCGCGAAGCGGGCACGCTTGGACCCGAATTGAACCTGCTGTCGCAAGTCACGCTGAACGTAGCCAAGCAGGTGCGCACCGACACCGACATCGGCCGCAATCCGGTGTCCGTCGCGTATGCGGCCGTGTCGTTGGCACAACAGATCTTCGCAGACCTGTCGCAGAACTCGGCGCTTCTCCTCGGTGCAGGCGACACGATCGAATTGGTTGCCCTACACCTTCGCAATGCTGGTGTCGGTTCGATGACCATCGCTAATCGCACACTCGCCAACGCACGCTCGCTGGCAGCAAACTTCGGCGCGCGCGCAATCCAGCTCACCGACGTGCCGAGCGTACTTGCGCAACACGACATAGTGATTGCATCCACCGGCAGTCCGTTCCCGGTGCTCGGGAAAGGTGCGGTAGAAGCGGCAATCCGCAGCCGACGCCACCGGCCGATGTTCATGGTCGACATCGCGGTGCCGCGCGACATCGAGCCCGAAGTGGCCGAGCTGCGCGACGTCTACCTCTATTCCATCGACGACCTCACCGAGATCATAGAGGCAAATGTCAGCGAACGGCGCCGCGCGGCCGAGAGCGCGGAAGAACTGATCGTCGCAGGTACCGACCGCTACTTCCGCGAGAAACGCATCCGCGACGCGCAGCATTTGCTGACGACATTCCGCAGTCGCGCTGAAACGCTGCAGTTACTCGAACTCGATCGTGCCCGCCAGCGTTTGAGTAACGGCGAAGACACCGACGAAGTTCTGCGGGCGTTTGCACGTGCGCTCACGAACAAGCTGATTCACGAGCCCACGATTGCGATCCGTGAAGCGAGCGCCGAGGGCCATCACGAGATGCTCGACTACGTTCGCGCATTATACGGCCTCGACAAGCCTGACTGATTCGTTCAACCGATGACCCTGTCGACGTCCATCCTCGCAACGCTGGATGATCTTGCCGATCGTCACGAAGAGCTGTCGGCGCTACTCGGCGAATCGGAAACCGTATCGAACCGCGAGAAATTCACGACGCTGTCGAAGGAATACTCCGAACTCGAACCGATCATCGAGCGCTATCGCCGCATCGCCGCGCTACGCGGTCAACTCGACGACGCGCAGCTGCTGCTCGAGGACGATGACACCGAGATGCGCAAGCTCGCATCGGACGACATCAATGAATTGCATACGCGTATCGACGCACTGGAACTCGAAATCAAAGCACTGCTCGTGCCGAAGGATCCGCACGACGAAGCAAACGTCTTTCTCGAAATTCGCGCCGGAACAGGCGGCGACGAAGCAGCAATCTTCGCAGGCGACCTGTTCCGCATGTACTCGCGATATGCCGAAGAGAAGCGCTGGAAGCTCGAAATCCTCAACGAGCGGCCGGGCGAACACGGCGGGTTCAAAGAAATCATCAGCCGGATCGAAGGCGAGCACGTCTACAGCCAGCTGAAGTTCGAGTCGGGTGTACATCGCGTGCAGCGAGTGCCGCAAACGGAATCGCAGGGGCGCATCCATACATCCGCCTGCACCGTCGCGATTCTGCCCGAGGCCGACGAGGTGGAAGACATCGACATTCCAAAGAGCGATCTGCGCATCGACACGTATCGATCGTCCGGCGCGGGCGGCCAGCACGTGAACAAGACAGATTCGGCGGTGCGTCTCACGCATATTCCGACCGGACTCGTGGTGGAGTGTCAGGACGAACGTTCACAGCACAAGAATCGCGCCCGGGCGATGTCGTTACTCAAGGCGCGCTTGCTCGACATGGCTCAGCAGAAGCAGCAGCAGGAACAAGCGCAGTCGCGCCGCCTGTTGGTCGGCAGTGGCGATCGCTCCGAGCGCATTCGTACGTACAACTTTCCGCAGGGTCGCCTCACCGATCACCGCATCAACCTTACGCTCTACAAGCTCGGCGAGATCATGGAAGGCCATCTCGAAGAAGTGATTCAGCCGCTGGTTCAGGAACATCAGGCCGAGGCGCTCGCCGCGCTCGGCGTCGCGTGACCACGCCTGCCGCGTTGTTGCGCACCGCCCATTCCGCCGAGGCGCGACGCGATTTCGAAGTGTTGATTGCACATGCGCTCGGCAAGAGGCGCGCGTATCTCTACGCGCACGGTGACGAGTTGCTCGGCGATGGCGACCTCGAACGTGTCGAGAGAGCGCTACGCCGCTACCGCGAAGGAACGCCGGTCGCATACATCACGGGACGACGTGAATTCTGGAACCTCGAATTACACGTTTCACCGGCCGTACTGATTCCACGACCGGAAACCGAACTACTGGTCGAGCTCGCGCTCCAGCGCCTCATCGCAGGGGCACGCGTGCTGGATCTGGGTACCGGTTCCGGGGCAATTGCTCTGGCGATAAAGCAGGAACGCAGCGATTGCTCGGTGACGGCAACCGATGCATCCGCAGACGCAATTGCCGTGGCGCGGCGCAACGCACGCGAGCACGACCTCGAACTGGATCTGTGTGTGGGAGATTGGTACGCAGCGGTGAATGGTACATACCATATCATCGTCTCCAATCCTCCGTACATACGTTTCGACGATACGCACCTGAACGCGCTCGTTGGTGAACCCTCATCTGCTTTGATCGGCGGAGTGGACGGTCTCGACGCGTTGCGAACCATTGTGAGCGGCGCGCCGACCCGGCTCGAGACCGATGGGCATCTGCTCGTCGAGCACGGCTATGATCAGGGGGACGACGTGAGGCGCCTATTCGAGCACGCGGGTTTCCGTCACATTGCGTCGCACCGGGATGTCGCCGGACACGAACGTGTTACGCTGGGCCAACGATGAACGACGATCAGCTGCTACGCTACAGCCGCCAGATCATGCTGCCCCAGGTCGACATCGAGGGGCAGGAGCGCTTGCTTGCGGCATCTGTGCTGATCGTCGGCTTGGGCGGGCTCGGTTCACCGGTTGCGCTGTACCTCGCGGCGGCGGGCGTCGGTCACCTGATACTCGCCGACCACGACACTGTCGACTTCTCCAACCTTCAGCGACAGATCGCGCACCACACCGGATCCGTTGGGATTTCCAAAGTCGAATCGGCCGCCGCGTCGATTCGCGCGTTGAATCCCGAGACGCGACTCACGTTGATCAACGAGCGTCTAACCGGCGACAACATGGCTCGCGCGATCGAGCACGCCGACATCGTGATGGACGGCACCGACAACTTCCTCGTTCGATATGCGATCAACGACGCGTGCTTTGCGGCCGGCAAGCCGCTCGTTTCCGGCGCGGCAATCCGCACTGAAGGGCAAGTGGCGGTGTTCGACCCGACCGTTGCCGACGCGCCGTGTTACCGCTGTCTGTTCCCGCGTGGTGACGATGAGGCGTTGAACTGCGCCGAGAACGGCGTGGCTGCGCCGCTCGTCGGCATCATCGGAAGCGTGCAGGCAATGGAAGCGTGGAAGCTGATCACCCGCACTGGCACAGCGCTGAGCGGCTACGTGTTGTATCTCGATGCACTCGCTATGGAGTGGCATAAGCTAAGGTTGCGTCGCAATCCGGCGTGCCCGATTCATCACTGAATCATCGCCGCAGACGTTCGATCAGACCCTCGATCAGCGGCGCCTTCACATCGTCGAGCGTATCCGGACCGCCGAGGTCCGCGAGCTGCG
This sequence comes from Pseudomonadales bacterium, assembly GCA_041739525.1. Taxonomy (GTDB): domain Bacteria; phylum Pseudomonadota; class Gammaproteobacteria; order Pseudomonadales; family Azotimanducaceae; genus DATJGR01. The sequence goes on from JBGSNQ010000033.1 coordinate 8,962, forward strand.
TCACTTTCAGATCGATCAAGCCGCACGGATTGATCCGCCCGAACGGCTCGAGATCCATATGCACGTTCAGCGCGAGGCCGTGATAGGAGCAGCCGCGACGGATCCTCAGTCCCAACGATGCCACTTTGGCGCCGCCGACATACACCCCCGGTGCGTCGCGTCGATTGACCGCTTCGATGTCATAACCAGCAAGCAAGTCGATGATCGAATCTTCGATGGCCGAAACCAGACCACGTGGCGAGAGTTTTGCGCGCCGCACGTCGACCATCAGGTAAACGACCAACTGTCCGGGGCCGTGGTACGTCACCTGACCGCCACGGTCGGATTGCACCACTTCGATGTCGCCCGGCGCGATCAGGTGCTCGGCGCGGCCGGCTTGGCCTTGCGTGAACACCGGTTCGTGTTCAGTCAACCAGAGCTCGTCCTGCGTTTCGGGTGAACGCTCCGCTGTAAACGTCTGCATCGCCTGAAACACCGGCATGTAGCGGGTGCGTCCCAGGTCTTGCGCACGCATCACAGCACCATGTGGACCAGCGGGTGGGATTTCAGAGTTTCGTGCAACTCGCGCAACTGCACTTCGCCGGTCGCGCGGATCGTTATCGTAACGGAGCAATAGGTGCCGGCGTTGCTCGCGCGCACCTTCACGTGCGCGTCAGTGATTTCCGGAGCATGGCGACGTACCAGTTCGATCACGTCGTCCGCAAATGCGTCGCGGTTCTCGCCAACGATCTTCACCGGATAGTCGTCGCACGGGAATTCGATCCGCGGTGGACCTTCGGACGAAAGCTCGGTCAACTCAGCAGCTCCCGGAAGAACAGATAGATGCTGTGCCATAGCCGCTTGAACCAGCCAGCTTCTGCAACGGCCGTTTGCGTCGTGAGCGGCGCCTGCACTACCGGTTTGTCGTCGAGCGTCACGCGCAGTTCGCCGAACGATGCGCCGACATCGAATGGCGCTTTCACCACACGGGCAACGTCGGTTTCCGCCTTCAGATCCGCATAGCGGCCGCGCGGAATCGTGACGTACACAGGCGCCGCAACACCCAGTTGCACTTCGTTCTCCTGGCCATACCAGACCTCGGCGGTGCGCAGCATCACGCCGGGCTCGTACAGCTTATGCGTTTCGAAGAAGCGATATCCGTACGACAGCAGTTTCTGACTTTCGCGCATGCGCGCTTCGTCGCTGTCGGTCCCCATCACGACCGAAATCAGCCGCTGGCCATCGCGCATCGCGCTCGCGATGAGGCAATAGCCCGCCTCCGATGTGTGACCGGTCTTCACGCCGTCGACGGTCCGGTCGCGCCAAAGTAGTCGGTTGCGGTTTGCCTGATCGATATTGTTGTAACGAAACGACTTCTCCGAGTAGATCGCATAGTGGGTCGGATGGTCACGAATCAGCGCGCGCGCAAGCGTCGCAAGGTCGCGCACCGTGCTGTAGTGCTCCGGGTCGGGCAACCCGTCCGAATTCATGAAGTGTGTGTTGAACATGCCGAGCGTTTTCGCTTCCTGATTCATCAGGTTCACGAACGCGTCTTCGCTACCACCGACATACTCGGCCACCGCTACGGTCGCATCGTTGCCGGACTGGATGATCACGCCGCGCAGCAGATCCTCAAGCTTCACCGTCGTGCCTTCACGGATGAACATTGCCGACTGCTTCTCTTCCGGTGCGGCGTGCTTCCACGCATTCACGCTGACCGGCACATCGTCGGCGAGATGAATGCGGCCCGACTCGATTTCGCGCGCCGCGATGTAGCTCGTCATGATCTTCGTCAGGCTTGCCGGCGGCACGCGCTGGTCGACGTTCTTCTCGGCGAGCACGTCACCCGTATCGAAATCGATCAGGATGTAGGCGGTCGCATTGATCTCCGGCGGGGGCGGGGGCGCTGCTACGGGGGCAGGTGCGGGTTCGGCTGCAAGCGCGAGCAATGGCCAAAGAGAAAGCGCGACGATCATCCGTAATCTGGGGGTCATAATTCTCGTTAGGTCAGATCAATAGGAGAGGAAAGCGGCGGCGATTGTACGTCATTCCCTGACGATCAGCGGCTTGGGGTGCGACGCGCTGACGATCAGCGCTTGTAGGCGCGTCGCCTCGCTCATCTGCGCAACGGGGCCGATTCGGACGCGGTAGTAGCCGTTGCTCGGCATCCGCTGCACGTACACGCCACTCCCCACCAGTTCGGTGAGGTCGCTGCGAAGACGCTCTGCACCGGCCGGGTCTTTGAACGCACCCGCTTGAAGAAATATCCCGCTTGGATCGGGCACGCCCGGCTCTCTCGGCACCGAAGCGAGCGCGACCGACGCATCTGATGATGGCGGGGGAACAGCAGGCGTCTTTACAGGTACCTGGCTCGACCCGGCGATATTGTTTGGCAGCTGATCGGTACCGTCGACCAATTCCACCATCACGCGCGCGGTTCCCAGATTGGCGAAGCCCAGCTTCACCGCCGCGGCGTAAGACAAATCGATCATCCGTTCACTATGAAACGGACCGCGATCGTTGACGCGAACGATCGCAGTGCGACGGTTATCGAGATTGGTCACGCGAACGTATGACGGAATCGGCAAGCTTCGATGCGCGGCGGTCAGCTTGTACATGTCGTACGGCTCGCCACTCGACGTGCGCCTGCCGTGGAATTTGGTGCCATACCACGACGCCTTGCCGTATTCCTTGTAGTTCTCCGGGTTGGGCAGCACGTAGTAGGTTTTGCCCAGCACTTCGTACGGGCTTTTGTTGCCGTACCTGCTCGGCGGTTCCGCGCGCGGAATCGGGTCCGGTAGATTGCTCAGGTCCGGCGTGGGGCCAGTAGGGCCGCTGTCACCCGACGGTACGCTCGTAGAAGGGATGGTAGTTGAACACGCGGCGACGACGATCAGCGGACACAGCAACGCGAGTCGGACTGCGTGTCCGACTCTCATTGATTCACCGGCCCTGTCGCCGGCTCAGCCAGCGCCACTTCGGTTGCACGGCTTGCGATGGCTTGGGCGAGTTGATGAACGGCGAGCGCGTACATGCTGCTGTGGTTGTACCGGGTGATCACATAAAAGTTGTGCAAGCCTACCCAATACTCGAGCCCTTCGCTGCCATCCATTCGGTACAGCCCGGCCTCGGCTGCATCCGGAACGCCGTTCACCGTCACGCCGAGCGCGCGCAGTTGGCCCACGGTGTAGAGCAGGTTGAGGCTTTCGTTCGACACCGCGTCCGCTTGCGGCGTGGATACCGATGCGGCTTCGACAACCCGACCATCGGCGGTCCAGCCGTGCTTGCGGAAATAGTTCGCCACGCTGCCGATCGCGTCTTTCGGATTCGTCCAGATGTTGCGCTTGCCGTCACCGTCGAAATCGACCGCATAGTTGCGGAAGCTCGACGGAATGAACTGGCCATAGCCCATCGCACCGGCATACGAGCCCGTCAGCGAGCGCGGGTCCATGCCCTCTTCACGTGCAAGCAAAAGAAACTCGGTGAGTTCGCCCCGGAAGAAGTCGCTGCGCGGCGGATAGTCGAATGCGAGCGTGCTCAGCGCATCGAGCACTCGGTAGCTGCCCGCGTTACGTCCGTAGCGGGTCTCCACGCCGATGATCGCGACAATGATCTCCGGTGGCACCGAATATTCCTGCTCGGCCCTAGCCAAAGTGGCGGCATTTGCCCGCCAGAATTCCACGCCTTCCGCGATCCGCGACTCGGTCAGGAATATCTCGCGGTAGTCCGACCACGGCTTCGTCTTTTCGGCCGGGCGGGCGATCGCGTCGAGAATGTTCTGTTTTCGTTCGGCTTCGTTGAACAGCTTGGTCAGCTCTTCGCGGCTGAAACCCTGCTGCTTCGAAAGCTGATTGATATAGGCTTCGACGTCGGCGCGACCGCTGAAATCGGATGCAGCGAGGCCGTACAGCGCGTACAGCAACGCAACGGCTACACCGATTCCTGCCGCTATCCGCATGTTGTGCAACCTCCCTGTCACCACCCGCGATGGGTGTAGATCGACATCACGATTCCGAAGCCCGCAAGCAGCGTGATCGCCGACGTGCCACCGTAACTCACAAGCGGCAGCGGCACTCCAACCACCGGCAGCAGCCCCGAGACCATCGCGATGTTAACAAATGCGTAGACGAAGAACGTCAGGGTCAATCCGCCCGCCGTCAGACGCCCGAACGTCTGCCTCGCTTGCGTGGCAATCCACAGGCCGCGCGCGATGATCACGAGATATAGCAGCAACAGTGTGATCACCCCGACCAACCCCAGTTCCTCGGCAACCACGGCAATGATGAAGTCGGTCTGCCCTTCAGGAAGGAAATCGAGGTGTGACTGCGTGCCTTCGAAGAGGCCCTTTCCGAACACGCCGCCGGAACCGATTGCGGTGGTGGACTGGATGATGTTCCAGCCAGCACCGAGCGGATCTCGCTCCGGATCGAATAGCGTAAGCACGCGACTACGCTGGTAGTCGCGCAGCACGTACCAGAGTCCAGGCAGCGCGGCCACACCCGCCACGATCGCAAGTCCGATCCAGCGCCACTGCAATCCGGCGAGCACGATCACCGCGAGCCCCGCCGATGCCACCAGAATGCCCGTGCCGAGGTCGGGTTGAATCGCAATCAACACAGCCGGCGCGCCGATGATCGCAAGCGCGACGCACAGATGACTGAACTTCGGCGGCAAGGGCCGTTCGTTGAAGTACCACGCAACCATCAACGGCACGGCAATCCGCATGATTTCCGATGGCTGAAAGCGCGGCAGGCCCGGCACCTCGAGCCACCGCTGGGAGCCTTTAGCAATGACGCCGACGAATTCCACCGCGATCAGCAGAACCATCCCGACGGCATACAGCAGCGGCGTCCAGCGCAGGTAGACACCGGGTTCGAACTGCGCAGCAACGACCATGATGGCCAGCGCGAGCAGCATCCGCGCCACCTGACCATCGAAGGTCGCGATGTCCTTGCCCAACGCGCTGAACAACACCACGAGACCGAAAGCGATGACCGCCAGCAGCGCGGCGAGCAACAACGGATCGAGGTGCATGTTGTTCAGCCGCCGCGCGGTGAGGCTTCCACCGCCGCCGGGTAACGACCGAACGAAGTCGCGACCGCTCATCTTGTGACGAGCGGTGTCGCGAGCGTCGGCAGCAGGTACGCGTCGATGACCTTACGCGCGACCGGTGACGCAAACGCGCTACCGCCGCCGCCGTTTTCGACCAGCACGGACACGGCGATCTCCGGCGCATCTGCGGGTGCGAAGGCTATGAACCACGCGTGCTTTCGCTGGAATTCGGTGAGTTCCTTCTCATCGTACGTCTCACCTTGCTTGATGCCGACGACCTGCGCCGTTCCGGACTTGCCGGCCATTCGGTACGGCAGGTCTTTGCCTATATACGGAAACGCAGTACCGCTCTGCTGGTAACCAAGGTTGCCGCGATGAACGACCATCTCCATTGCATCGATCAGGCGTTCCCAATCGGATGCCGATACCAGGTTCGTGATGTCTGGCAGCGGCGGCGGTGGATCCCACTCGGTCAACGCCTGGTCGCTCGACAGCAGCAGCCGCGGTCGGTTCCAGTGTCCGCGCTCGGCGATCAGCGCGGCAACCGTCGCGAGTTGCAGTGGCGTGGCCAGCACGTCGCCCTGACCTACGCCCATGTTGACGTTATCGCCCGGGTACCACGGCTCGCCCTTCGCGCCGCGTTTCCATACCGGATCTGGCAACCGTCCCGGCAACGCATCGGCCACGTCTACCGCGGTATTCCGCCCGTATCCGAATTTCGATGCGCAGGAGACGAAGTCGTTGATGTCGAGCTTCGACGCGAGATCGAAGAAGTACACGTTCGACGACCGGTAAATGGCGCGCTGGAGATCGACGATTCCCTGGCCGCCGCTGTTGCCCTTCGTCCAGCTCCAGTCCCTATAGATGCGCGCCTGGCCCGGCAGCTTGAAGAAGCCGTGGTCCGAGATCGTGCGGTCCCAATTGGTCGCGCCGAGCGACAGCCCGCACAGCGCCACCATCGGCTTGAACGTGGAACCCGGCGCGTACTGACCGTTGATGGCGCGGTTGAACAACGGCATCTGCCGGTCTTCGCTCAGCTCCTTGTAGCGCGCGGCGCTGATGCCGGTGACGAACAGATTCGGGTCGTACCCCGGATTGCTGACCATCGCGAGAATGCCGCCGGTGCGCGGGTCGATCGCCACCACCGCACCGCGGCGTTCACCGAGTGCGTCGGTGGCCGCCTGCTGTAGCCGCACGTCGAGTTGCAGCGTCAGGTTCTGTCCGGCTACCGGTGGTTGCACGTTCAGCACTTTCCGCACACGACCGCGAGCGTCCGTCTCTACCTGCTGATAACCGACCTGGCCGTGCAGCGATCGCTCGTATACACGTTCGACGCCGAGCTTGCCGATGAACTGTGTGGCGCTGTAACTGACTGGGTCGAGTACCTTGAGGTCGTCTTCGCTGATACGCCGCACCGAACCGATCGCGTGGCCCAGCAGACTGCCAAGCGGATAATGACGCACGAGTTGTGCCTCCACGACCACACCGGGCAAACGGAAGCGATTCACCGCGAGCGCGGCAATCTCTTCCTCCGACAGCACCACTTTCAACGGTACCGCTTCGAACGAGCGTCGCCGTCGTTCAAAGCGCTTCTTGAAAGCATCGACGTCGCGGTCATCGAACTCGACGAGCTTGTGCAGCTCCGCGAGCAATTCGTTCAGGTCGGTGATCTGTTCGGCAATCAAACCCAGCGAGAAGACCGGCTGATTGTCGGCCAGCAGCACGCCGTTGCGGTCGAAGATCAGACCGCGCGGCGGACCGATGGGCTGAACCTGAATACGGTTCTGATCCGCACGGGTGCGGTATTTTTCGTAGTCGGCAACCTGCAGATGAATCATCCGCGCGATCAGCACGAAGATCGCGAGCAGCGCGAGCAGGAACAGCGCGATCACGCGGCTGGTGAAGTCGCGCTGCTCGCGGTTCGGATCCTTGATGTGGGCGGAAGCAACCATCTAGTTCAAGTCGGCTAGTTCAAAGTCCGCTGGTTCGGACTGGCATTTATTCCCGGCGGATTCTATTCACGGTGATACGGATGGCCGGTCAGCAGCGTCCAGGCTCGGTAGATCTGTTCGGCAACCACGACACGCACCAGCGCATGCGGCAGTGTAGCTGCAGACAGCGACCATGACCCAGCCGCACGTGCCATACAGCTGTCCGACAAGCCGTCTGCACCACCCACCAGCAGCACCACGTCGCGTCCATCCTGCCGCCATCCCGCAAGTTTCTGCGACAGCACGACACTACTCCAGGCGCTGCCGCGTTCGTCCAACGCGATCACACAATCGTCCCGGTTGATCCTGCCGATCAAGCGCTCGCCCTCTTCGTCGATGCATCGTTGTACGTCGCCCTGACGCCGCGCCGCGGGAACTTCTTCCAGCACCAGTGCATTGTCTTTCGGTAAACGGCGGGCGAACGTCGAGTAGCCCTCTGCGACCCATTCGGGCACGCGGGTACCGACACACAACAAACGGATCTTCACCCCGACGACCGCGCTAAGTGGCGGTCACGCCGTCGATTCGGCGCGCGGTACTTCCGACCAAAGACGCTCCAGGTCGTAAAAGTCGCGGGTCTCCTGCTTCATCACGTGCACGACCACATCGCCGAGATCCACGAGCACCCATTCCATCGTTTCGCGTCCTTCGACGCCCACCGACGGAATGCCGTTTGCGTGAGACGACTCGAGCAGATTGTCGACGAGGGCTTTGACGTGTGTGTTGGAGGTACCGCTGGCGATGACCATGTAGTCGGTCACGCTGGTGGCGCGGGAAACGTCGAGCGCGACGATTTCCTTTCCTTTGAGGTCTTCGAGCGCGCGTACGACGTGATCGCGCAGCTTGTTCGGTGCCATGTGCTTGGGATTACTGCGGGCTGCTTTCATCAGGCGACTGATGTCATTGGCAGGAGTGTCCTCGGTACAGTTGGTGCTCCTTAATATAGGTCGAGACCGCCGACGGGAGCAATTGCTCGACGTCCTCTCCACGCTGTAGGCGCATTCGGATAACGGTGGAAGAGACATTCAGCATCGGCGCCTCGATGAATGCGACACGGCCGGCCGGACGAGTTCGCAGGTGCCCGACGTCCGCGCGATGCGCCGCGGTGAATTCGCGCATCGTCGTATTCAATTCCGCGGCGTGCCCAGGTCGTTGCATCACGACGAGATGCGCAAGCGTCACAAGGTCTCGCCAGCGGTGCCATGTCGGCAGTTCCGCATAGGCATCCGCGCCCAGCAACCAGACAAGCGGCACTTGTGCGCCGTACTCGTCGCGCGCATCGGCGAGCGTTTCCACGGTGTACGTCGCGGTACCGCGCTTGATGTCGCGATCGTCGGCGCGCAGACACTCCGTTCCTTCGATCGCCAGCTGGAGCATCGCCCAACGGTGTTCGATCGCTGCGAACGGTTGCGCGCGGTGTTTAGGCCGCGCTGCAAGCACGAGACTGACGAACTTCAAGTCGAGAACCGCGGCGGCGCATGTGGCCGCATGCAGATGACCGTTGTGGATGGGATCGAACGTACCGCCCAGAAAGCCGATCAACGATGCCGGATCTCGCCGTTGCCGAAGACGACGAACTTCTGCGTCGTCAGACCTTCGAGCCCGACGGGGCCGCGCGCGTGCAGCTTGTCGGTGGAGATGCCGATCTCGGCGCCGAGACCGAATTCGAATCCATCTGCGAACTGAGTGGATGCGTTCACCATCACCGACGCGGAGTCGACCTCGGTCAGAAACCGTCGCGCCCTTGTGTAATCGTTAGAGACGATTACGTCGGTGTGCTGCGAACCATACGTGGCGATGTGATCGAGCGCTTCGTCGAGCCCGGCGACGATCCTAATCGACAGAATCGGTGCGAGATACTCCGTCTGCCAGTCCGCCTCCGTCGCGAGCGCAATACCGGGCAACAGCACCCGCGTTTTCGCACAACCGCGCAGCTCTACGCCTGCGCTCTCGAACTGATGTCGCAACGACGGCAACACGCGCGGTGCAATCGACTGCGCGACGAGCAACGTCTCCATCGCGTTGCATACCGCGTACTTTTCGGTTTTTGAATTGAACGCAACCGAGATGGCCATGTCCAGATCGGCGCCGTCGTCGATGTAAACGTGGCAAATGCCGTCGAGATGTTTGATCACCGGGATCGTCGACTCGGCGCTGACGCGCTCAATGAGACTCTTGCCGCCGCGCGGCACCAACACGTCGACGTATTGCTTCAATTTCAGCAACGCACCCACCGCGGCGCGATCGGTGGTGGCAACGAGTTGCACCGCCGTAACCGGCAACTGCGCTTCGATCAGGCCTTTCGCTATCGCGGCGGCAATCGCGGTGTTGCTATGAAACGCCTCAGAGCCGCCGCGCAGAATGCAGGCATTGCCCGATTTCAGACACAACGCAGCGGCATCGGCCGTTACGTTCGGCCGCGACTCGTAAATCATGCCGATGACACCGAGCGGCACGCGCATGCGGCCCACCTGTATGCCGGTGGGCCGGAATTCGAGACCGGTGATCGCCCCGATCGGATCGGGCAGCGCATCCACTTCCCGAATGCCCTCGATCATGCGGTCGATGCCACGATCATCGAGCACCAGACGGTCGATCAACGGCTGCTCGATCTTCGCAGCGGTTGCGCCGGCCAGGTCGCGTTGATTGGCTTCGACGATGACGGTTCGCGAATCGTCGAGCGCCGCGGCGATCGCCTGCAGCGCTTTCGATTTTGCGCCGGTGCCGGCCGCCGCGATCGTGCGGGCTGCAGCGCGCGCATTGCGACCGAGACCGAGCATGTATGCGTCGACGTCGATCACTGTGGGGGTAGCGGAGGCGTGTGTCGTGCGGGCCATGATCAATTGCGCAGGTTGCTGACGATGCGCGTCAATTCGGCAAGACGCTCGCGCGGCAGGCTCATCTGCAGCAAGCCTTGCTTGATCTCGGGTTCCAGCGGCAGCAGTTCGGACAGGCGCCACGATACGGAACGCGCGTCGTGATAGTCGACGTCGAGCGCAAGCTTCTGCGCCATCGGGTGCTTCATCAGCTCGCGCAGCATTTCGATCAGCGAAGCGTGCTCCGCGCCGGTTGCCTGTGCGCGTTCTTCCGGCAGAAATTCCACGGTACCCATCAATAGATGGTCGTTCGTCTCCGTGGTTTCGAGGATGCGGAACTTCGGACCGCCGCTCGTGATGATGCCGAGCATGCCGTTGTTCAGCGTGTTGAAGTCGACGATGGTGCCGTAGGTGCCCACGCTGAAGATTTCCGGCTGAGTCGGGCTTTTGCCCAGCCGCGCATCGGATCCTTCGCGGATCAACACGACACCGAATCCCGACTTCTCGCGCAGACAACGGCTGACCATGGCGGTGTAACGGGGTTCGAAGATCCGCAACGGCAGCCGCCCGCCGCTGAACAACACCGTGCCCAGCGGAAACAGCGGAATTACTTTGCGAACGGATGCTTCGGCTTGCATGAGGTCAACCATATCACGCAGCTCTAGTGTCGTGTCCCGGAAGTTCCTGTGTTATGTGCGCCGCCTTCCGGGACATGACACTAGCACCGACCTCACCGTACCTGTCGGACACCCGCTCGTGTCGCTAGACTGCGGCCACCGTCTAATCCGTGGCGTTCGTTTGGATCTGTTCCAGGTCATCTCGCTCGCGATCATGCAGGGGCTGACCGAGTTTCTGCCCATCTCTACGTCCGCGCACCTCGTGCTCCCCTCGGTGCTGTTCGGCTTGCCGCGGCAAAGCCTTGCGCTCGATGTGGCGATGCATGCCGGATCGTTTGCTGCGGTGGTCGGGTACTTCCGCCACGATCTGGCGCACTTCAGCAGCGGGCTGTGGAACTGGTTCCGCGAAGGTCAGGCAGACGTCTACGTGCGGCTGATGGCGCAGGTTCTGACTGCGACCCTACCGATCGTCGCGCTTGGAATTCTGCTGCGCGACTGGATAGAACCGAACCCGCGCTCACTCTTCCTTATTGCTGCGACGACGGTCGGCTTCGGACTGCTGCTGTGGGTCGCCGACACGCGCATTCCGCGATCGGGCACTACCGAATTCGAGGTGTCTTGGCGCGATGCGCTGCTGATTGGCTGCCTGCAGATGCTCGCGATCGTTCCGGGGACTTCGCGCTCCGGCATTACGATCACCGCGGGATTGCTGCTGGGGATGTCGCGCGAGGCCGCATCACGCTTCGCGTTTCTCCTGGCAATCCCGACGCTCTTCGGCACCACCCTGCTCGGCACGATCGGCGCGATGCAGTTGCAGGCGCCGGTTGTCTGGCCCGAAGTCGCATTCGGATTCTCGTTGGCGGCGGTGACGTCGTTCCTGTCGATCCACTACTTTCTGAAATGGATCGAACGAACGGGCATGGCACCGTATGTCGCGTATCTGCTCGCGCTCGGCGCGGGGTTGCTCATCGTGGGCCTGTATCGAGGTTGAGCGCGGCGCTTGCTGGGCTCACATGACGGCGGCTGAACGACGAATCAGAACGGAATGTCGTCGTCTATGTTGTCGCCGAAGTCGCTGGTGCTCGAGTCGTATCGGTCGGCGCCTTGCGGTTCGGGTGCTCGCTTGTCGCCGCGCGCGGCCTGGTTGCGCGGCGCATTGCCGCCCTGCCGCAT